>NZ_JAGGKM010000001.1:0-600000 GCF_017873715.1 Cytobacillus luteolus | reverse complement strand
CACTTCTGCCCCTTTAGTTCCTAATAAGAACAAGAAGGTTAATATCCCAACTCTTCCTATAAACATATTGAGAATGATTAAACATTTTCCAATAATACTTAGATCAGGGGTAATCCCCATTGAGAGACCAACAGTTCCGAAGGCTGAACAAACTTCAAAAACAATTTCGATTAAGGAATGGTTATGTTCAGTAATTGATAAAATGATGATTGAAACTGAACAAATAATAAATGCCATCATCGTTACAACTAATGACTTAATAATATCATCCTCATGTAATTCACGTTTGAATATTTTGATTGATTTCTTACCTCTTGCAAAATGAAACAGAAATAACAAATTTAAGGCAAAGGTGGTTGTGCGAATTCCACCTCCGACTGAACTTGGTGAAGCACCTATGAACATCAATCCACAAATCACAAGAAGAGTCGGAAGAGTAAATTCACTTACATCCATCGTAGCTAACCCGCCGCTTCTTGTTGTCACTGATTGAAACAGTGCATAGAAAAAGGATTCGTGCCACGATCTACCTGCAAAGAAATGATTAAATTCCAAGATAAGAATAAGCAATGTTCCGCTTACGATTAACCCCAAAAATGTAATCGTCGTTAACTTTGTGAAAAGAGTAAAACGAAAGCGACCATTTTTTTGACTAAGAAAATCCTTTACCTCTATTAGAACAGGGAACCCTATTGCTCCCAGTGTAATTAAGATGATTGTTATAAATTGAACAAAATAATCATTTGCGAACGGAATCATTGAGGCTCCCGTAATATCGAATCCTCCATTGGTTGTCGCACTCACAGATGCAAAAAAACCTTGATAAAAAGCCTCTTCCCACGTTGGATAGTATTTTTTGAAGTATGTACCAAGTATCAAAGTACCAATGGCTTCTATTAACAAAATAATTACGATAATAGACTTTAGTAGTTTAACTAATCCTGATAAATTTGACTGGTTTTGATCAACTTGGATTAACCTTCGTTCTCTTAATCCAATCTTTCTTCCGATGACTAGGTATATAAACGTTCCAAGGGTCATAATCCCAATCCCGCCAAATTGTAAGACAAATGCTAAAATAAATACCCCTTGTACACTAAAGGTATCTGCAATTGAAACAGTAGATAACCCAGTTACACTAACCGCACTTGCAGCAGTAAAAAGAGCATCCATAAAAGACAGGTCTACACCAGGCTTATGCGCTATAGGTAGGGAAATTAAGGCAACAGCCACTGAAACTGCAATAAAATAGAAGGTTACGATTAGCTGTGCTGGAGTAAGCGTATGTAAAAATTTTAAAACCTTTTTAAACATCTATTCTGTCAGTCCTTTTAATCTTATTATTTTCCTACTATAACACAAAGAATCTACAGTTAGTACAGGGAGCTTCTATATATAGGATTGTTTTTTATGGTTCTTTTTATTAATTTTGACAGAAACTTGTGTTTTTGCATGTGCCCCAAGGTTATTTTTTGTTGTATAAAATTTCATTTCCCTCTGCTTATGACAATCTTCCTAGGAGGAAAATCCCCCCACAAATCAGACTAATTATCCACTAAAAATACATTAATTTTCACAATACACAGAATTTTAAAACTCTGTTAATGTTATTTATAGAGCGTAAGGCCTTACAGACTCTAAATCACTGATTGGAGATGAGTCAATGTTAAAAAAAGTGTTTGCTACACTTACCACTGCGGCACTAGTTGCTTCTTTAGCCATCCAGGCTCCAGCACCCGCTTCGTCCTCAGAGACAAACGAATTAGAGTTGATTGGTGTAGAAATGCTGCATCATGTAAAAAAAACACCCAGTTTGGGGAAGGCTGAGTTTTTAATCAATACGTCAAATGTGCACATACCACCAGGCATTAAGAAAAAACTGGAAAAAGTCCCTGAAGACAATAATTTACATGTTCTTCAGTTTAACGGCCCTGTTACTGAGCAAGATTTAAAAGATCTAGAGAGTTTAGGCATTGAGGTCTTAGACTACATTCCTGATTTTGCTTTTACAGTAAAAGCTGAAGAACATGAGCTAGAAAATCTGACAAGCCTACCTAAAGTTGACTCAGTTACACCTTACTTACCTTTATATAAGTTTGATCCACAACTTTTTTCAAAAGGAACTTCTGGGTTAATTAAGGCAACTGTTGCCTCTTTTAAAGGTCAAAAACAAAACATTCAGGTTAATGGGATAGAAGAACTTATTCAATATGGGATGCAGAATGAAATAAAATACATTTCAAAAGTGACAGATCATAAACTAATGAACAACGAAGCAGCTGGGATTCTAAAAGTTATTACATCTCAATCATCATATGGTTTAGATGGTTCTGGTCAAACGGTAGCTGTTGCCGATACAGGACTAGATAATGGCAGAAATGATAGTACAATGCACGAATCATTTAGAGGAAAAATCACAGCTTTATATGCTCTTGGTCGTAGTGGCAATGCTAATGATCCAAATGGACATGGCACACATGTCGCAGGGTCAGTACTAGGAGATGCAAGCTTTAAGGGGATGGCTCCTAAAGCAAACCTTGTCTTCCAATCCATCATGGACAGCAATGGAGGACTTGGAGGAATCCCATCGAATTTAAATACCCTATTTTCACAAGCTTATAATGCAGGTGCAAGAATCCATACAAATTCATGGGGTGCTCCCGTAAATGGTGCATACACAACTGAATCCAAAGAAGTAGATGAGTATGTTTGGAACAATGATATGACGATTCTTTTTGCAGCTGGAAATGAAGGCTCAGGACGACAAACAATTAGTTCACCAGGCTCAGCAAAAAATGCAATAACGGTTGGTGCAACTGAAAACTACCGCCCTAGCTTCGGGACAAATTCAGATAATATCAATCAAGTTGCATCATTTTCTTCTAGAGGACCCACTACAGATGGAAGAGTTAAGCCAGATGTTACAGCACCTGGGACCTTTATACTATCATCACGCTCCTCACTAGCACCAGATACTTCATTCTGGGCAAATTACAATAGTAAATATGCCTATATGGGTGGTACATCAATGGCTACACCACTTGTAGCAGGTACAGTAGCTTTACTTAGAGAACACTTTATGGAAAATCGTGGGATTACGCCAAAACCTTCTTTATTAAAAGCAGCGTTAGTGATTGGTGCCCAGGATTTAAACCAATCCCACTATGATCAAGGCTGGGGAAGAGTTCAATTAGCTAATTCGTTAAATGTAGGTTATATAAATGAAACTAGAGCCCTTCGCACAGGCGAAGTAGCTAAATACTCTTTTACAGCTGATGGAAGTGATCCATTAAAACTATCGCTTGTATGGACTGACTATCCTGGCAATCCATCTGCATCACGAGCATTGGTTAATGACCTTGATTTAGTCATTACTTCTCCAAGTGGAAAGCAATATGTCGGAAATGATTTTTCAAGCCCCTATAATAATAATTGGGACGGAACAAACAATGTCGAAAACGTGTTCATTAATTTATCAGAAGCAGGAACGTACACCATTGAGATTCAAGCATATAATGTTCCTTCAGGTTCACAGGATTTCTCACTCGCAGTTGTAAACTAAAACAAATAAGGGTATATCAAGTTCTATGCTTGATATACCCTTTGTTTATTATTTTGCTTCTAATCGACGAATGCGCTCATTTAAATCAGGGTGACTTGAGAATAACATACTCGCACCCTTTTTACTGTTAATTTTTAGTGTTGCAATAGATGATTGCTCTGTATTTACACGGTTTGTATATTGTTGTAACGAACGAAGTGCATGTATCATCTTATCTTTACCTGCAAGGTCCGCTCCACCATTATCAGCATGAAACTCACGGTATCTTGAGTATGCTAGAACAACAATACTTCCTAATATAGAGAATAAGATTTGGAATACAATAACTGCAATAAAATGTACAATTGGTGCTAGGTCTTCTCTTACAACACGAGATACACCCCATGCTACAATACGAGCAAAGAAGACTACAAATGTATTTACAACACCTTGTAACAGGGTCATTGTTACCATGTCCCCATTTGCAATGTGTGCAACTTCGTGGGCAAGAACACCTTCAACGGCATCATAATCCATTTCTTGAAGTAATCCAGTTGAAACCGCAACTAGAGATCTATTTTTAGAAGGACCTGTTGCAAAGGCATTTACTTCTGGAGAGTTATAAATACCTACCTCAGGCATCTTCGTAATACCAGCAGCTCTAGATAGCTTGTGAACTCTCTCTACCAATTCTCTTTCCATTGGAGATAAAGAGTCTGTCTCTTTTAATACTCTTACACCCATCATCATCTTTGCCATCCAACGTGACATTGCTAATGAAATAAAGGCACCTGTAAAACCAATAACTGCACTAAATATTAGTAATGTAACTAAATCTAAATTACCACTTGCTGTAACATAAGAGCCAATTGGTAGGACTGAAAGAATGATACCAATCGTCACCATGACAAGAATATTCGTAGCAATTAATAAAAACAATCGCTTCCCCATGTTTTTCACCTCTTGATTTTAAGTTCATATGAACTTATTATAGAGCTAGATTATAAAAATTGCAATTAATTTTACAAGCTATAGATGTTGTTAATGTATGGGTTTCCCGACTATCTCGAGGTGTACAATATGAAGACATTTCAATGTAATCGACTGATGTTATCACAGGTTTTCACTTTACTAAGAGCTGGAACTATCGATGAATGTTTCTCTGTCATTAAAGAGGCAAATGATGTTGGTCTAAATGAGCAAATTGGACTTTTATCTATCCTGAAGAAATTTAAAAGAAGGGGTAACAGTACCTATGGTTTTTCTTTGAATGAAATAGCCACTATAGGAAACCAAATCGAATTTGCAGGTGTTACCTCTACTGCAGTTGCGAATTGGGTCAAACGTGACGTTAAGGATTTGATTGGTTCCCCATTGAATGGGAAAAAGTATTCTATTGATCAAGCGGTTATAATTCTTATTGTTGAAGACTTAAAAATGGTATTAGATTTCGATTCCATTCGAAAAGTACTTTCCCTTGTTTTTAATAACTTAGAAGATCGACATGATGATTTAATTGACCCCGTTTCTTTTTATAATGGATATGCTTTTATCTATGACAAAGTGAGTCAAACTACTCTCGGTACTTCGGATAAAACAAGGGTTGAGAAGGAAGCACACAAATATATTGAAGATCATTGTACCTTACAACCACAAGAACAGGAAATTGTAAAAAATGTTATGGTTTTAGCTATTTTCGCTGTCCATGCCTCTGCCTATAAAATGCGAGCTCATCATTATTTGCAGACGACCTTACAAATGGGAGATTAAATTATTAAAATAAGAAACCATTTCCAGTATGATTTCTCTTTGTCTACTCATACTAAGAAATGCAACGATATTTCGTTGCACAATGATAGCAAGGAGATGAATAAATAATGGCTAGAAGCAATAAACTACTTGTTCCTGGAGTTGAACAATCACTTAATGCATTTAAAGAAGAGATTGCTCAAGAATTTGGGGTTAAACTTGGCTCAGACACTACAGCCCGTGCTAATGGCTCAGTTGGTGGAGAAATCACAAAACGTCTGATTGCTCAAGCTCAGGCACAAAACCTTAAATAATGTAGACACCTTCTACAATTAAATACTTGGCTAAAAACCTAGGAAAGATTTCTTTCCTAGGTTTATTTTATTGTTCTGGTTAGGATATGTCTGAATCCTTGGTTGGATTTAGACAGGTGTCACTGGATTTGGTTGAACCTGTCCGAATCCTTGGTCTTTTCCGACAGGTGGCAATGGATTCCGATGTAACCTTTCCGAATCCTTAGTCTATTCCGACAGGTGGCAATGGACTCCGAAGCAACCTGTCTGAATCCTTGGTTTATTCCGACAGGTTACTATGAATTCCGAAGTAACCTTTCCGAATCCAGGAGTTATTGCGACAGGTTACTATGGACTCCGAAGCAACCTGTCCGAATCCTTGGCTTATTCCGACAGGTCACTATGAATTCCGAAGTAACCTTTCCGAATCCAGGAGTTATTGCAACAGGTTACTATGGACTCCGAAGCAACCTGTCCGAATCCTTGGCTTATTCCAGCAGGTTACTATGAATTCCGAAGTAACCTTTCCGAATCCTGGGCTTATTCCGACCGTTTACTATGACTTCCGATGTAACCTTTCCGAATCCGCCGCCAATCCAGAAAAAAAAGAACCCAACTTATTAGTTGGATTCCTTAGTCATCATCTTTATCTCGACCTTTTCCTTTGCCAGGCTTATCATCATCGTCATCGTCATCATCATCATCTTTATTTCTATCTTTGCCTTTATCCTTAGAACGTTTTTCTTCTAGTTTGTTTTTTAATCTCTCTTTAATGTGATCAGGCATATTTGAGTTATCTATATTGGATTTTACTTTATCAAGGACTTCATCTTTCTTTTTATCCTTATCAATCGCTTTTTCTGCCTCTTTTACAGCTTTTTCGATTTCTTTTTCTAACTTCTTCTCAGCATCAGATATAGTTTTTTCGACTTTTTTCTCATCTGCTTCTTTTACAATTTCCACTTTGTCATCATCTGCAGGTTTTTCACCTGTGTTGTCTTCAGGTGCTTCTACCTTTTCTTTAACAGGTAATTTATTTTCCAGTTGCAGTAATCTCCCAGTAGATACCCCTTGCTTCTGAGCTTTCTCTCTAGTTGCAATGTCACTCTCAACAGCCGTGATTTCAATCTGTTTCTGTTTATAGGTTGTTGAGATTAATTGAATTTCCTTTGCTAGCTTTTCGCTAACTTCCGCAATCTTTTCTTCATTAAGAATAGTAGTGATTAGAACTTCTTGCCCATCAATTAGATATCCCTGTTCGCGACTCTTACTAATAATTACTTCAGTAACTTCATCGATATGTTGATTCTCCCAGTTTGGATATTCTTGAAGTATATTTTCCCCATCATTATTTAGTGCGTCAAGGCTTACTACATTCAACTCATTATTTAAACCAATTTCAAAACTTGGATTGATATCAATTGTCATATAGGCATACACAGGGTTTGCCATCATTTGTGGTATAACTGTGATGAAAAATAAAATGGCTGCTGCAGAACTCATTAGAGCAACTCTAAGTCTATTTAATTGGAACCATCTCTTTTTAGGTGTATCCACCGCTGTAACTGTTATTGGAAAAAAATCAATTTCTTCCCCGATCTCATAGTGATTATCTTGTTTTCTCGCTTTAAGAAATTCACCTTCTGGTGTTAGCATTGTTAAGAAGTCACTGTTTATTTCCATTATTACGCCTTTTCTCATGCCTCGAGCACCCCCTTTATATAATCTTTTAGATACAAGTAATCCCCCACCATAATAATGGCCATAGCAATTATATATTTACGATTTCTCTCTATAGTTTTTCTACTTACATCAACTTTTGCCTCTAATTGCTTAATTGGTAACTGTTTTTTATCAAATAATACCTGAATAAGGCCTTCCTCTTCTACCAGTGTTTTCGCCACAAGCATCGCATTTTGCCTTGCATCAGCATGCTTCGGTGAATTTTCTACAAGCTCCGAAAACGTTAACCCGAATTCAACTAGCACCTTTTGAAAATGGATAATTTCTTCTTTTCTGTGCTCTTGTTGTATCTTTTTTTCATAGTCATCGATGGAAAGATCAGATTCTATTTTTGATTGAACATTTTCTTCACCATTATCATTAGCTGCAACGAGTGTAACGGTCTTTACTCGTGCTTCTTTTCGTATATAATCAATGACTCTACGTTTAATTAGTAATTCCGCAAATGATAATAATGAACTACCCTTATCTACAGAGTACTTTTCAATAGCTTCATTAAATGCGATGAGACCAATGCTAAATTCATCATCTGTTTCATCTATATATCTTTTGCAAACAGAAGATACAGTCTTCGCAATAAATGGTTTATATTTTTTAATAAGCTTGTTTTGTAATCGTGAATTTCCTTCTTGGATAAGAAGAATTTCATCTTCTAATGAATTTCTTTTCTTCCCAATATTAAAAAGTAAGCTAAGCATCAGTTTTCACCTCTATTTCTCCACTATAGTATTCGTTAATGGTAGCGGATTTTTAGGGGTGTTACAATGAAAATATCTTGGTGAATAGATAAATTTTACCAACACTTACTTTTTACCGGAGAGAATAAATAAAGGTAGTATTTTTGAAGAAAATATAGTCACCAAAAAGGTGACTATATGTAGGGTGAAAACTTCAGCCATTATTAATTGTTTCCTTTACCTCTGTTTTCTTCTGAATTTCCGTTTCCTTTACCTTGATTACGATTTTCTTTTGCTTCTTCTTTGTTTTTCTTTCTTTCTTCCTTAGCTTCTTCTCTATTTTTCTTTCTCTCTTCTTTAGCTTCTTGTTTTTTCTCTTTAATAGCATTTTTAATTTCTTTTGCAGTGTCCTTAGAAACGACTGGTGTTACGATAGGCAATTCAGGTAGGTTTAAATCTACTTCAAGTTCAGAAACAATCTCTTCTTCAGTTACTGTTTCAGTTGTTGAGTCTGCAACTTCAGTCTCAACTTCTACTTCAATTTCAGTACCTTCACTTACTGCAGTTTCTTCAGTATTATCTTCTTCTTCTTTCGCATCTGCTTCAGCATATATTTCTGCTAAGATCTCCAGTTTTAAAGCTAATTTCTTATAGCTTTTTTCAATGTTTTTAGCTAGTGCAGCTTTTGCTACAGGATTCTTTACTTTCTCCATTGCTGCAGTTAAAGCAATGATATTTTGTGTTGCATATTCTTCTAAGTGTGCATATTTTTCTTCTATTGTTACTTCTTCAGAACCTTCTTCTTTAGTTGCTACTTCTTCAGTTACTTCCTCTTCAACCACAACCTCAGTTGTTTCTTCTTCAGTAGCTTCCTCAGTATCTTCAATTACAGATTCCTCTTGAGTTTGCTCTACTTCTGTTTCTACGTTTGCATCTTCTTCTACATTTTCATCAATTGTAATTTCTACTTCTTCCATAAATTCAAGTGCTTTATTGATTGTTTCTAAGGCAGCCTCTGTTTCATTCGCTGCAAATAAAGCTTCTGCTTCAGCTAAACGTTCAGCACTGAATTTAGCAAGTAATTCAGCTTCTTTTATGTTATCAACAGTTAGAGCTAATTGAATGTTCTCTAACACTTCTTTAAGGAAGTAAAAGAAGTCTCCAGGGATAAGAGAAGGTACTTCTGCTTGTATTGTTGTTTCTGATTGTACTTCAGCTTCTACATTTGCATCTTCACTAGCAAATGCTACACCAGACGGTAAAGTTAGAGATCCTGCAAGAATAAGAGCCAATGCTTTTTTTGATAATACATTTTTCATTATATATTCCACCTCATCTGTTTTTTTGTCGCGCGCGCTTGATTCACTATAAATGTACGAGGTCAAAAAACTTTTTGAGGGGGTGAATGTAATAATTTTTAATTTAAAAGTTATTTTTGTAACAATTTACGACAAAAAAAGAAGTGGGATTCACCCACTCCTTCCATTTATGCATTACCTGCTTTATCAAGATGTACTTCCTGCTTTTCTTCTGCCTCTTTGTCTTTAGATAGAAACCAACCCGATACAGCAATTGAAACTAGGACTACCCAGAAGGTAATTTTCCATGCTGGTGACTTCGGGAAACTTTCAGAAAGTATTGCTAGCTCTGGGTGAGATAGTGTATATACAGATAATTTAACCCCTACCCAACCAACAATTAAAAATGCCGCTGTTTCAAGACCTGGTCTACGGTGAAGTAATTTTACAAAATATGTTGCTGCAAAACGCATAATAATTAATCCAATAAGTCCACCTGCAAAAATAACAGCAAACTGTCCACCATCAAGTCCGCCAATCTTAGGAAGGCTAGTTAATGGTAATGTTACCGCTAACGCAACTGCAGCTAAAATTGAATCGACTGCAAAAGCAATATCAGCTAACTCGACCTTTAACACAGTCATCCAAAAGCCAGATTGTTTGCCTTGCTTTTCGTTTTCTTGCTCTGCTTTTGCCATTCTTTTCTTTAAGAACTTTTTCACTAGATGATTAATCGCTATGAAAAGTAAATATATAGCACCAATAGCTTGAACTTGCCATACATTGACTAAAAATGAGATTGCAAATAGTGATCCGAAACGGAACACGAATGCTCCTGCTAAACCATAAAATAGTGCCTTTTTTCGCTGATCCTCAGGCAGATGTTTTACCATGATAGCCATTACTAGTGCATTATCCGCAGCTAAAATACCTTCTAGTGCGATTAAGACTAGTAAAACCCAACCATACTCAAATAATATCGATAATTCCATGTTCTCTATTCCCCCTATTTTTCGTGTTAACAAGTAAAGAGAACATCCTCTTTATTTTCAACTCTCACCTATAAGGCCAATCGAGTCTCAATAAAGAACGCAAAAAAGACCCCTGCCTTATAGGCAAAGGTCTTGCTAAACACTTTTTTGTGTCAATAAAGCCGATGGACGGTTAAACCCATGAACTGACGACTTTATTTTCAGGTTTCCCTGAACGCTACTCCCCTTTGTCGGAAGATAACCCATATTTACTATATTTTAACTATAGTATCAATAAGTACAACTGTCAATAAATATATCCTTATTTCTTCCTTGGTGCTTCATTCAAAATAGGCTTCTTTCGATTTCTTTTTATTAATATATATATGACTAGGACTGCAACTATTCCAATTCCAGCTGGTAATAGATATTCATTTGCTAAAGACCCAACCTCTTTCCATTTAGGGCCAAGTTGAACTCCAAGGTATACATATAAAAAAGTAATTGGAAACATTGCAACAAATGTATAAATACTAAAAACCCAAACATTCATTTTAGCCATACCACATGGTATTGATATTAGTGTACGGACACCTGGTATAAACCTACCTGTAAACGCAACCTTTCCACCATGTTTCTCGAAAAACTCATCTGCTTTTGCAAGCTGTTTCTCTTTTATAAAAAAGTATTTACCATATTTTAATATAAATGGACGGCCACCGTATCTACCTAGCGCATATAGCGTTAAGGGTCCAAAGGTTCCCCCAACTGTTCCAGCAACAACAACTAGCCATAAGTTCATATCCCCTTGAAATACCCAATAACCAGCAAGTGGGAGTACAAGCTCAGCAGGAACAAATTCAAACGTTAATGCAATGACAATCCCTAAATAAGATAGTCCTTTTAAAAATTCAATAAACTCTATTATTAGATGCTCCATTTAACTCTCACCACCTGTCCTCACTCATTTTACAACAAATCTATGTAATACAACATTACTTTTTAAAACATTTCTAATATAACATCTTACCCTTTTATAGCCTACTTTACAAAAAGAACCAAGGAATAACAGACATGTTTCCTTATAAATAGGCAAAAATAAAACCTAACCGGTGATACGCACCTTAGTTAGGAGTGAAGCTATGCATACAATGTGGAAAGGTTCGATTAGCTTCGGACTTGTTAACATACCAATCAAGCTGTATTCAGCTACAGAGGATAAAGACATTAAATTACGTAATTTACACAAAGAATGCTCTACACCCATTCAATATGAAAAAACATGTCCGAATTGTGATAAAGAGGTAGGCAACGAGGACATTATTAAAGGCTATGAGTACGTAAAAGGGAAGTTTGTTATTCTAAATGACGATGAGCTTAGGGAACTTAAAGATGAGCATGAAGAAAAAGCAGTAGAGATTATTGACTTTGTAGATTTAAATGAAATTGATCCTATCTACTTTAATCGTTCGTATTTCATGGGTCCAGGTGAGAACGGAAGCAAAGCCTATGCCCTATTACGAGAAGCCCTTCAGAAGTCAGGGAAAATTGGTATTGCTGAAATTGCGATTCGTTCAAAACAGCATATGGCCATTGTCCGTGTGTATAAAAACAGTTTAGTAATGGAAACCATTCATTATCCTGATGAAGTTAGAAATGTTGGAGAGGTACCGGGCGTGCCTGAAAATGTTGATATTAATGAAAAAGAACTTGATACTGCAATCATGCTCATCGACCAATTAACAACAACCTTTGAGCCTGAAAAATATAAAGATGAATACCGTACTGCTTTAATGGAGCTAATCCAATCAAAAATCGAAAACAACGAGGGTACTACCTCCAAGGAAGGACCTCGAACTAATGTTGTTGACCTTATGAGTGCTCTTCAGGCGAGCATTGAAAAGACAAAAGGTAAACCAACTCTTGCAGCAACACCTAAACCCTCAGCTATGACTGGCACAACAACTGAGACTCCAACTGCTCCAGCACCAGCTAAAGGAGCAAAAACTCGAACAACCCGAAAGAAAATAGGATCTTAACTAGAGGGACTAATGCAGTCCCTTTTTCTACGGATAAAAAGATTTCCAACTATTTATACTAAGTACCAACACAGTATTAGGTAAAGGGATTGATTAGACATTGAATTTAAGAAATCATACAAAAAAACAATCCGGACCTTTTTTTATTATCGGTTATGATAAAGAAAAGGATACTTTTGATGTTGGGGTTTTACATAAAAAGGACATAAAAAAGTTAGGGGCTTTTTCAGAAGGCCTATCTGATGAAGAACGAAAAGTTCTATTACAGGTTATCTCTAACAATTCACAATCTGAGACAAATTCATATCTCCATGTTGAGCCAGGAATCTGTATAGAGCTTGAATATACAGAAATTGAAAACGAACAAATTACAACTCCAGTTTTCAAACAATTTCTCTTTGATGTTAAGTGGAAGGATTGCACTTGGGAAAATCTACTATCAACAATTAATGGGATCACCATTAGTCATCCCGATAAACCACTTTGGAAAGACAATGATGTTACGAAATTCGATTATATTCATTACTTAAATGAAATCTCACCTTATATGCTTCCTTTTTTAAAAAATCGATTGTTAACCGTTATTCGCTATCCTCATGGGATGTTCGGAGAAAAATTTTATCAAAAAAACTGTCCTGATTATGCGCCTGATTTTATCCAAACTAGAATTCATGAAAATATCAATTATATTGTTTGCAACAATGATGAGACATTGATCTGGCTAGGAAATCAGCTTGCTTTTGAATTTCACATTCCATTTCAAACCATCCATTCGACTGGACCATCGGAAATTGTCTTTGATCTTGACCCGCCATCTAGAGAGTATTTCCCTCTCGCCATTAAGGCTGCTCAAATTTTAAAAGAGGTTTTTGATGGATTGAAGCTAATTTCATATATCAAAACATCCGGTAACAAAGGCTTACAACTATATATACCTTTACCAGAAAATCAATTTACCTATGACCAAACGAGACAATTCACAGAGTTTGTTGCAAACTTTTTAGTCACAAAGGAGCCCTCTCTTTTTACAATTGAGCGATTAAAAAAAAATCGACATAATAAATTATACGTTGACTATCTTCAGCATGCAGAAGGCAAAACCATTATTGCTCCCTATTCAGTAAGAGGGAATGATGGAGGTTATGTTGCAACCCCTCTATTTTGGGATGAGGTTACTGAACAACTTTCTATTGAAGACTTTCCATTAGAAAGTATCCTTTCAAGGATTAAAGAAAAAGGCTGTCCTTTTTCCTCCTATTTTGAGGCAAAGGAGAAACAGCAATTTCAGCCAGTTCTTGATTTCTTAAATTCACCATCCACTTAATTTCGACATCTTATATGATGTCGTAATGTTTACCAAATGATTTAACTAGTTAACTTTTATTAAATTTTTAATAGAAAAATAGAGTAATTAAGCTGAAAATAGTATAAAATGAGGAAGATAATTATTTGGTACTTTTTTCTTATTAAGGAGTGAGAATCGTGGATAATGTTTCTTTACATACATTAATCAATCATTGGCGTGGAATGTATAAAGCGCTTGAAAATGATTGGCAAACTTCCGCAAAAGACTTAGGCTTAACAACAGCCGAACAACATATGCTTTGGATTATTTATTTTGAAAAAGAAGCAACCATGACACGGATTGCAGATATAGGATTATGGGATATTTCTACCGTGGTACAGGTTGCCAATCGTTTAAAACAAAAAGGATACATACAAACAGTTAAGCATGACAATGATCGTCGTATTTCCTATTGTATCTTGACTCCTGAGGGAGAAGCGATACGTGAGAAGTCTGCTGAATACAGTTATAAAACATATGAGTATCTTGCAACCTTTAATGATGATGATAATAATTTTTATGAAACACTAGCAAATTTTCAAAGGAAGTTTAACGAACACTTTCATGGGAAAGATTTCGTTGATTGGGTTGATCGTACATCTAAAGCATCTAAGAATGAAAAATAAAGTAAAACAGCGAACCAAATGGCTCGCTGTTTTTTTATTTTAGTTTTTATCATCATTTCCTTTATTTCGATCATCGTCTTTGACAATGGACAATAGTTGTTCAAGCATATGGACCATGTCTTCTTTTTCGTATTGTTTGTTATTTTTTGCTGGTAACTTTTGTGTTAAGTCTTCCTCAGAAGGCTCAGGAGCAATATAGCGATCCTCTAGTAAGTAAGCAGGTATCAGTTGGCCATCTGGTGTAACATATTTTTTATTTAATCTGCGTGTTTCTTTATCAAATAAACTGTACACAATCGGGATGACGAATAATGTTAAGAATGTACTACTAATTAGACCGCCGATTACCGCAAGACCCATCGGTTGGTTCATTTCTGCTCCTTCTCCAATTCCAAATGCTAGTGGTAATAAACCTAAAATGGTGGTTGTCGCTGTCATAAGAATTGGTCTGGTACGATCTTTGACAGACTCAATGATGGCATCATATGTCTTCATACCATCCGCTTTCTTTTGATTAATATAATCGACAATAACAATCGCATTATTAACTACGATTCCTGCTAAGACAATGATTCCAATAATCGCGGTTAATCCAACAGGAGTATTTGTTACTACCAATGCAATAGCGACCCCAATGACCATAAGTGGAACAGTGAACATAATAACAAATGGATATTTAAACGATTCGAACTGTGCCGCCATGACTATATAGATAAAGACGATCGCTAGAACAAACGCCAATAACATCTGTTCCATTGAAGATTCCAATAGCTCGCGGTCTCCTCCGAAGGTGATATCCGTCTCTTCAGGTAAATCTAAATCAGCGATTTCTTTGTCAACGAGTGCCGAGATATCGCCTAAATTCGAAGATGCTGCATACTTTACCGTAAATTGTACAGCATTCTGTTGATCGACACGACGTACAGTTGTTGGACCTTCACCAGTAGTAATAGAAGTCACTTCTTCTAATCTTACATACGTATTATCTGGCTTTTTTAGTAATAAGCCTTTTAACTGATCAATATTATTTGTTACTTCTCTATCATAGCTAACAAAGACTGAGTAGATATTTTCATCTTTATCTGTTAGCTGCATTGCAGTTGTTCCACGTGTCACATCATTTACAGTAGCTGCAATTTGAATAGGTACAAGCCCTTCATTAAAAGCATTTTCACGATTTATGGTAATTTGAACCTCTTCTTGTGTTTCGGATAAATCAGTAGAAACTTCTGTTATATCTGCAACTTCATTTAAAGCCTGTTCTATTTTCGCAACTGACTCATCTAAGCGCTGCTTATTTGTATCTTTTACACTAAAAGATAGTGTGTTTGGTGAAGAACCAGCAGAAGATTGTAAATTAAACGAGACTTCTGCAGTTGGATTTCCTTTTTGTGCAGCTTTCTCAACATCACGTTTTACATCATCAACAAATTCAAAACTTGATATGGTTCGTTCCTCTAATTCAACCATTTTCACATAAATTTCAGCTGTATTTGTTTGGCCCGTTCCCCTGAAGGATTCCTCTTGAGTAGATCCAATCAAACTAACATATACAGCTACATCTTCTTTAGTTTCAAGTACCTCTTCTATTTCTGATACAGTTTTTTCGGTCTCAGCCAGGGTTACACCATTTTCTAACTCTACATTAATAGTAAAAAATCCTTCATCGCTGCTTGGGATAAACTCTTGACCCACGGTTGTTAGGCCATAAGCACTTGCTCCAAGTAAAACTACTGTTGTAATTAATACAAAAGCCCGATTTCGAAGAGACCACTTTGCGGCTCCTTCCACTGAACGTATGAAACCACTTTCTCTGCGAACTTTTTCTATATTTTCTTTAGGCGTCTTTAAAAATCTACTAGCTAGCATCGGAACAACTGTTAACGCTACTGCTAGGGATGCAAATAAACTAAACGCAATTGTAAGTGCAAACTCTGTAAATAGCTGGCCGATAATTCCAGAAATAAAAATAACCGGTAAGAATACAGCAACGGTTGTCAGTGTTGATGCGGTTATGGCAGCTCCTACTTCTTTCGTTCCATCCGAGGCTGCAGTTTTCGGATCCTTGCCCATCGAGAGATGACGGTAAATATTCTCAATAACAACGATTGCATTATCAACTAACATCCCTATCCCAAGTGCTAGACCACCAAGTGTCATAATATTTAAGGTGAAGTCAGAAAAATACATTAGGACAAATGTAACAATAACAGAGTAAGGTATTGCTATCCCAATAATTAAAGGACTTTTTAAGCTTCTTAAAAATGCGAACAATACGATCATGGCTAGTAAGCCACCAAATAACAAGGTATTGCTCATATTTCCAATCGCCAATTGAATGTATTCACCTTGATCAAACAAGATATCTGATTTGATGTCTTCGTACTTTTCATCATTTAATAAAGAATTTAATTCCTCTTGAAATGCCGTAGAAACCTGTGCTGTATTAGCATCAGATTGTTGCAATACACTTACTAGAAGTGATGGCTCCTGGTTAGCTCTTGTAATTGTATTTTTGTTTTGCGGAGCAATCCTTACCTCACTAACATCATCTACTGTAACTTTTTCACCTGTTGCTGGATCGACAGTTACAACAATGCTTCTTAGTGTTTCTAATGAATCTACAGTACTAATCACACGTGTTGTTAGCTGCTTTCCATCCGTTTCTATGGTGTTACCAGGTAAAGATACTGAATTTGCACGTATAGCATCAACTACGTCACTTTGACTAATTAAATAATCTTTTAACTTTGCTTGATCTAATTCAACTTTAATTTCATCCATTACTGTTCCTGATAAGTTTACATTGGCTACACCTTCAACCTTGTTTAACTCAAGTGTAAGATTTTCTGCCAAGGCTTGAAGAGTTTTGGGATCCTCAGTTGTACTTAACGATAATTGAATAATTGGAAACTGTGCTGGATCAAACTTAAGAAAGCGCGGTTTTTCAGCGTCATCCGTAAGCGGTGTTTGATCAATTCTATTTTGTATTTCTGATTCAATGTCATCAATTGAAGTCGTCCAAGAAAACTGTAATAAGGTTAAATTGGCACCCTCTTGGGCTGTTGAAGACATTGTTTTTAATCCAGGAAGGGTAGATAACCCTTGTTCCAAAGGCTTAGTTACTTTTTCAACAACCTCAGTTGGACTAGCGCCAGGATAATTGACTACAACTACTCCTATAGGTGGATTAATATCAGGAATTAATTTTAACGGTATATTCATTAACGATACTAAACCTAGGATTATTACTAGAAACATGGTTACTAAAGTAAATACTGGTCGTCGTATCGAGAAATTACTAATCTTCATAACAAGCTCCTTCCCTTCCTTTAGATGTTTCTTATGTATTTTTGACTATATAGTCAACTCTTTAATCTTATAATCATTCAACTTGAAAGTAAACTTAGATGCCCTTATCAGACTGACTAGTCATATAAAATTGTCATTAAATATTCAAAATTAGAATCATCTTATTATTAACCAATATTTCCTACGGTAAAACAAAAACAGAGCAGATAAAAGTATCCGCTCTGTTTGATGTCATTATAGTAGTAAATAAATTAAAGCTAAACTAATAACTGATACGAGTACTGAGGCAAATAAGCCGATAGCAAAAGGTTTTACACCCAAATTCATCATTTTTTTAAAATTAACCTGCAAACCGACACCGGCCATGACCATTAGGATAATATATTTAGCCGTACTTGTAAAAAACTCTTGTGCTTCTACAGGTACGAAACCAATTGAGTTTATTAAACTCATTATGATAAATCCTATAATAAACCACGGAAACACTTTTTTTATGGAAGCTTTCCCAGTTTGCTCAGAATTTTTCATAAATAGCATAGGGACTATAATGATAATTGGTAGTAAAAACAACGTACGGACTAGCTTTACGGTTGTTGCAATATCCCCCGCTTCGTTACCATATAAATATCCAACAGCTACAACTGACGATGTATCGTGAATTGCAGTACCAGCCCAAATGCCAAACTGAAGTGGATTTAAGTTGAGCATATGCCCAATAACAGGGTAAAGGAAAGTCGCAATTAGATTAAATAGAAAGATAGTTGATATAGCATAGGCAGTCTGAGTTTCCCGCGCATTAATTGTCCCCTTTAGCGCTGTAATTGCTGTTGCACCACAAATGCTAGCCCCAACCCCAATTAAAAGAGACAAAACTTTATCAACCTTCAATAACTTTCCTATTAATATAGTAAAGCCAATTCCACCAAGTACCACCGCAAGTATAATAAGGACAGACTGTCCACCAATGGTGAGAATTTTTCCGAAACTTAATGTAGCACCTAATAGAATAATGGCCAATTTAAGCATTCTTTTAATAGTAAAAGAAACACCATCTTCAAAGATAACATGCCGGATACCTATCGAATTTCGAATCACAATCCCAGCAATTAGAGCAAATATAACTCCACCAACTAAAGGAAACAGCTTACCAAATACATGTGAGATCGTTGCAATAACAAGAAGCAACACCACACCTGCTGTCCATCTCGGGAAAGGAAGCCTTCTAATAGCCCCTAATGGCGACTGTTTTCGAATAATATTTTCACTCATTAGACTGATCTCCTCACAATACAAACAATCTTACATACTCTCAAAAAACTAGCTAAAAAGCTATATACAAACACTTAGTATACTATAAAACCTAAAACCTTTCACCACTAGTTCTTTCCATTTACCCAGGCTCCCCTTTACCCCTTTAACGCACCGGGGGTCAGGCCCCTTTGGACACATTTTCATATTAAATATATTTAATCGTCTTTACATTCAGATTAAGAAACAATAACATCCTCATTTATCAATTCAAAACCACATAAACTAAGATTAATCCAGGACACACCTATTAAAGGAGGTGGACTCAATGCCATTTTGGGGTTGGATATTGATCTTCTTTGCAGGAGTAATTTTAATTGGTGCAATTTCTGATTGGAGAACTAAAAGAAAGCGTAAATCTATTTTATCTGAAGAGGAACTTAGACAACAAAATGCAGAAAACAAAATTGAAAATGCCAAAAAGGAACATGCAAAGCACAATCATTTTCATGGTGTGTAACAATAAAAAACCTAGCTAAGAAAACTCTTAGCTAGGTTTTTGTTTGATTATACTAAATCCGAATTAGATGTTGGATCTGGATGCTCAGCTTCACCAGCAAGAAGGATGGATGTTGGATCTGGGTGCTCTGCTTCACCAGTAAAGAAGATTGATGTTGGATCTGGGTGTTCCGCTTCTCCTGCAAAGAAAATTGATGTTGGATCTGGATGCTCGGCTTCACCTGCGAATTGGATTGATGTTGGATCTGGATGCTCTGCTTCACCAGCAAATTGATTGAACAAAGCATTTCCTCCTGTTGTTAATACTACTCCTGCAACAATTACTAAAAGAAACTTTTTCATTTTTCTCTCTCCTTAGTAGATATAGTTTTGTTTTTTTAATGCTTTTATCGCTTTGGTATAATAGCGATTTGCTGATTTATACTTAAACTTTGTTTCAAAGTAAGCTCCTAAAATCTCTGAATACTTGATTAAATACTGTAGATTCTCCCTCTTTTCAAAGAGTGGTAATGCAACATCCTGCATATACTTTTCAAACTCTTCTGAAGGGTTATTTATTAAATAGTTATAAATTTCAAAATGTACGTTGTAATCCCTGTATTCATTTTCCTCCTGTAGTTTCCTAGCTTCTTGTAGCCAAGATTCACAAGAGTTATATTCTCCTAGAGAGTAATATTCAGTTATTATTCCGTGAATGGAAATTAGCTTCCCATCAATATTTCCATCTAGCTTATGTTTTAAGCTCTTTTGATACTCTGCAATCGCTTGATGATGCTTCCCTTGCAAAGAATACAAATACCCCAAATTATGATAAATAATTCCCCTTAGGTTTGAATCATTCATACTTTCAGCAACTTTATTTGCTAATAAATAGTTTTCTTCTGAGAGCTCGTACTCTTCTGTTCGTAAATAACAGATTCCCAGCAACACATGACATTCGGCACTTCTTTTTAAATCATACCGAGATTGATAGATAGCTAAGGCCAAGTGGGTGTAATTGTTACTCAATGACATTTTGCCTAATTGGCTATAGGTTAACCCTATTGAATAATAAAGGTCAGCTTCTTCCCATCTCTCTATGTGGATACTTTTATTAAGAATTCGTTCAGCAAGCTTATAAAAATCCTTAGCAGTTGAAAATCGATTTTTCATATAATGATATAAACCTACAAATTTACTATAGAAATAGTCCATCTGATCATCAAAGATATCCTTAAACAAATTAATCTTGTTCAGCTGTTCCTCTGCTTTTTCTAAATCCCTTTGTAACAAAAAGTAACGTAACTCGAACAACACAAAATGTATGTAGGCACTCGAATCATTCGTACTTTGAATCACATCTACATATTTCTCATACCTTCTGGCAACCTCTTCCTTGTTTCGGTTGATGATTTGGTAATACCAATCATGTAGGTCCTTTAATAGAGAGTATTCATTTTCCTCAATTAGCTTAATCCCTAACCTCTTACAAAGCATCTCTAGAACTTCAACACTAGCGGATGTTTGGTTGTTTTCTATTTTTGATAGATAAGAGATAGAGATAATCCCACTTGCTAGATCCTCTTGTGTCATGTTTTGCTGTATACGGTAAAAACGAAGCCTGTTTCCTATGTCCATAACACATTCAGCTCCTAAATTAAGTTATACTACTAATTCTTTAAAATATTCAGAAAACCCTCTTTTTCAAGCTTGGGAAAATAGATGCAAAAAAGGGCCTCTTAGAGCTATATTTTTGAGTCGATTTTCCCAACATCCGAAAAAATCTAGGGTTTTTGGCTCTTTAGCCTTTTTCACTATGTTTTAGTCTAACCGGCAATCCCAACTTTTACCATTGGGAAAATCGCCTTTAATTTCTTCGTTTAATACATATCTTTTTCAGTTATTTTCCCAATAACAAATTATTCGAAATAGTGTTACGATTTTAATGTGATAATCATCATTTACCCTAGGTACCCGGGAGCCTAAGTTAAATGACTATGTATCTACTTAACTACTCTATATTTAACACTCAATTCATGCTTGGTTATTACAATATAATCGTAGGAGGTACTAAAATATGGGGAAAAGAAAGATCTTTGGTGTTTTATTAAGCTTTATTTTAGCATTCGGAATGTTATTTGGTACTGTTGCACCAGTAAGTGCACAAAACGATAACGCTCCTAAAGATTACTTAATTGGTTTTAATGCAAAAGTGTCAGAAGATGAATTAAAAGACATAAGAGGCCTTGGTGGCCAAGTTAAACACCAGTTTAAATACTTAAATGTAGTGCATGCAAAACTTTCTGAAAGAGCTGCATTGGCACTAGAAAGTAAAAATCCGAACATTGCTTATGTTGAAGAAGATTTAACAGTGAAAGCCATAGGTCAAACAACACCATGGGGAATCCCACACATTGAAGCAGATACAGTTCAAGCGAGTGGTGTAACTGGAAGTGGTGTTAAAGTAGCCATTTTAGATACAGGAATTGACGGTAACCACGAAGACCTTAACGTCCTTGGTGGTGCAAGCTTTATTTCAGGTGAGCCAAATGCATTAGAAGATGGTAACGGTCATGGTACACATGTGGCTGGAACAGTTGCCGGTTTAAATAACACATTAGGCGTATTAGGGGTTGCTCCAGCTGCTGACCTTTATGCTGTTAAAGTATTAGATAGCTCTGGTAGTGGATCTTTTAGTGGAATCGTTCAAGGGATTGAATGGGCTGTAGAAAATGGTATGGATGTTATTAATATGAGTTTAGGTGCAAGTTCTGGTTCAACTACATTACAACAGGCTTGTGATCTGGCTTATAACAGCGGTATTGTGGTAGTAGCTGCTGCAGGAAATAGTGGTTCAAAAGGTAAACGTAATACAATCGGCTACCCAGCTAAATATGCTTCTGTAATTGCGGTTGGAGCAGTTGATTCTAGTAATAATAGAGCTTCCTTCTCAAGTGTTGGTAATGAACTAGAAGTAATGGCACCAGGTGTGAATATTCTTAGCTCTGTGCCTGGTAATAGCTATGATTCTTACAACGGAACGTCAATGGCTTCTCCTCACGTTGCAGGAGCTGCTGCATTAATCCTTGCAAAATACCCTTCATTAACTAATGTTGAGGTACGTGACCGCTTAAAAAATACAGCAACACCACTTGGTGACTCATTCTACTATGGAAACGGAGTTATTAATGTCCTTGCTGCTATTCAATAAGTAAATAAGAAGGTGGTATCCCTTTTGTAACGGGTTCTCTTTTGGAGTGCAAAATCATTAATAACAGTACAAATAACGTAGTAAAAAGCATGGTGATTAGCAATTTTATCATCATGCTTTTTCGCTTCTTAATATTATCCGTTGGGAGATCAGATAAACACCCAATTTGATAAATAGACGGAAAAATTCCGCTTAAATAGAAAATACCATTGAAAATTGCTTAAATAGACGGAGAGATTCCGCCTATTAACTCAAAAAACATAAAAATAGGGGGTTTTGCTTGGCATAACCGGAAAATATCCCCTTATTTAGCCTCAAAAGAGCTCTATTCTGAATTTAACCGGAAAATCTCCGTTTATTTTTACTATCGCCGGTTGCTTAATTAAGGACAAGTCAGCTTATTGGTAAGGTGTACTATTTAAAAAATGAAATCAAATTGAACAAAGTATTAACAACCGTTTTAGCATATAAACTAACAGCATGAGAATAATCATTCACACATTGCTATATTGTATGCTAATTACAGTGTTAATTCTCAAGTGAAATTGTCATAAACCTTGTTATACCAATTAAAAATAGCATGCTAAATCATATGCGATTTAACATGCTATTTGAGTTGTTTTTTCGCGTTTTGCACTCCAAAAGAGATCCCGTTAATCCCTTTTGGGGTGCCACTTTTTTATTTACAAAAGATTAGATTCCTTTCCCTTCGTCTAAAATGAAGAGGAAAAGGAGTGAACAACCCATGAATACATTTATATCAGTTATGAGTGCAATTTTATTAGTATTAGCAGCTTTTGATGTAATACGACGTAAAAAAGAAAATGATAAATTGCGATCAATTATTACAGACTCTATTAATACAAGTAGTGATATTAAGAAAACATTAGCAATGGGACTATATTATCGATTTAAAAAAGCAACCCCTGAAGAAGCAAACCAAACTGTTTCAAGTTTATTTATTAGGCAGGACCCGCTTGAGTTTGAGCTGTTTGTGATGAATGTGATTGAAGGATATTATGGTGGAACCGTATATATTAGCCCCCCTTCTGATGAAGGGATAAATTTGGAACATGACCGTGAGGATGGCTTATACATAGGACAGGTTAAATGTTTAGAAAAAGACCTTGGCTTTGAGGCTATTGCAATCCTCCATTCACAAATGATTAAAAAGGATGCCAAAGGTGGATACATTGTAACAACTGGAGATTTTACGGATAAGGCGAAAACGTATGCAGACGAACTAAACATTGAATTAATCAATGGAACGCAGCTAGTAGAATATTGGATTTTAGGATTAGAAGAAAAAAATATAAAAATTAGTTCCATTAAGTCTACGCCAGAATTAGCCTAAAACAAAGAGCCTTCTTTGGAAAGGCTCTTTCCTTTTTATGAAATTAACTTTTGTT
The DNA here is from genome assembly GCF_017873715.1 of Cytobacillus luteolus. NCBI lineage: Bacteria > Bacillati > Bacillota > Bacilli > Caryophanales > Bacillaceae > Litchfieldia > Litchfieldia luteola. The sequence goes on along the minus strand of NZ_JAGGKM010000001.1, from coordinate 576,040 downwards.
TCTCCTCTAAAATAGTAACCTCGATCCATCGAGATAATGCGTTGTCTGTAAGCTGCTCTTTATATAAAATCTTACATTCTTTAAAAACACATAATCTAAAGGTCTCAACTCCTTCTAACTCATTGATTACCTCATTAATCTCAGCCTGCACCTCAGGACTTGAATATCGATCTGTTTCTATTGGATCTAAAAATAATTGAATAACCCCATTTTTAGTTTCTTCCATCCAACTTCTTGATAAACCTAGCTTTTTAAACCTCAAATTCAGCTTCCATAACTGAATGCCATGTACCTTTTTAAAAAACATATGTATGCCTCCCTTGTTGAACAAACAATACATCCTTCGACAAAATCCTCTGAAATATGGGGGTTTTAGAGAAAATATTTGATCCTATTTCGCTTTTTGTAGTTTATTAGATTGTTTTGACAACCTTTGTCATGTTGAAGATTTCTATATAACGAACATAGTATTATAGTAGTAATCTCTCATATTTTGTCATTATGAACATACAATGAGAACGATGAATAAGCTATTCTAGCGTAGGAGAGGAATCATAATGAGGGTATTATTTTCAATATTGTTAATGCTAATGTTAGCTGGCTGTTCCAATATAATGAACATCTCAATCCCAACCATGGGAACTACTGAGACAATTGAAAGAGTGGTCAAGGATCACCCATCACGTTCTGTTGTCATGGCTACTGAAATGCATAAGCAGGTTCCTGAACCTCCACCTATCACGGAAATAACAGTAAGTGCTGCCGGTGATGTCACCATCGGAAGTGATGATAGCTTTGGCTATAAAGGAACTTTTAACCATGAAGCAGATATGAATGGCCTTGCCTTCTTTGTAGAGCACATACGACCTATCTTTGAAAAAGATGATTTCACAACGGTAAATCTTGAAACAACTCTCACTACGTCTAAACAAAAAGCAGAAAAGAAGTTTCGTTTTAAAGGCGATCCTTCTTATGCAGATATTTTAACACTAGGAAGCATTGAAGCTGTTAACCTAGCAAACAATCATACGTACGATTATTTACAAAAAGGGTACCAAGATACGATTGATGTTCTTAAACATAATAATATTGGCTTCTTTGGAAATAATCATATTCATATTTCTACTATTAAGGATATAAAGGTTGGAGCTCTTGGTTATAACGGATGGTCTGATAACAGTTCCATTCGTAAGCAGATTCAGGAGGACATTCAAACCCTACGTGAACAAGATGTTAAAGTCATCATTGTACACTTTCATTGGGGCGAAGAACGAGCATATGTCCCGAACTCTACCCAAAAGTCGCTAGGCCGATTTACGATTGATAGCGGTGCAGACTTAGTTTTAGGGCATCACCCTCACGTTGTTCAGGGAATTGAAGAGTACAACAATAAATTTATTGTATATAGTTTAGGTAACTTTATGTTTGGTGGAAACCGTAATCCAAGTGATAAAGATACATTCGTATTTCAACAGACCTTTCACCTACAAGATGGCGAACTTCTCGATAAAAAGCAGATCCAAGTAATTCCTTTTAGTATTTCATCAGTGACATCAAGGAACAATTACCAGCCCATACCGCTAACCGGTGAAGAAGCAGCAAGAGTCAAAAATAAAATCATCGGACTCTCAGCAAAAATCACCCAATCAAACTGGGTCGTATACGAAACATCAAACTAAATTGTAGGGGCCTGACCCCCAGCGCTTTAAAGCTTTAGCGCGCCGGGGGTCAGGCCCCTGTTGACTTATTTTTGTAATTCTGATCCTAAGAATTTCGCTACTTCAAGCATTCCAAATTTTCCTGCTACCTTTTCAGCATCAGAGTTATAGTTCGTATTTGTATTAACATCATAGGTAAAAATCTCACCTGCTGCATTTCGAATGAATTCAATGCCAGCAACGGCAATTTTATTTTCTTGAAGGAACAATTCATACTTCTCAATGATCGGATCGTTGAAACCTTCGATAATTTTAAACTTTGGTTTTTCAGTTACTTCTTCTCCAACAGGACAGAATAAATCGCCGATTTGACATGCATCTGCAGGACATAATTCAAATCCCTCTGATGTATCTACCTGAACTGCATAAACAAACTTTCCTCCAACAAACTCACATCGGGTAATATATGATTCGGGAGAAAGGATATATTCTTGTATCAATGTAATCCCATCAACCGGCTCCTCAAACCCAGGACTGTTCACATACTCCCGCAAGCTTTCAATGGAGTGGAACAATTGAACACCAAGTCCTTTACCAGCACGGTTGTGTTTTGTGATAAAAGAAGCAGACCCAAGTTGTTTTGCTGCTTCAACTATTTGTTCTTTTCCAACAGCTGCAAGTGTTTTAGGCGTTTTAATCCCGCAGGCATTTAATGCCATATATTGATTGACCTTACTAACCTCAAGTCTTAAAGCCCGTGTTCCGTTAAAGACTTTTTTCTCATTCTTTTCAAGCCAAGCAAGCACGGACTCTGCTAATTCCGGTGCAAAACGATGATCACGCGTATGTGCAGATGCACTCATTCGACTATAAAATACCCCTTCAGGAGGTGCTTCGAATAAATTAACGACTCCTTGATCAAGGTGCCATTCTTCATAAGGAAGCTCTAACTCTTCCAGTCTAGCTGTTAAATGATTGGTCCATTCACTGTTTTCATGTATGATGTATATTTTGCTCATTTTACTATTCACTCCTGTACTTTGGCTTCTCTAAGTGCTTCGACTAATGGCATAACTTTCTTTGAAAAGCGTTCCATTTCTTCAAGCTGTGGTGAAAATTGAAGTAGTAATAAATCAACACCAGCTTCTTCATATTCAATTATCTTTTTAGCAATCTGTTCTGGAGTACCAATTAGATTGGGTCTTAACCCACGATTTGAAACAGAGTAGTCATATAGCTTAATTTGTTGTTCTAGCTGTGATTTGCTAACGAAGTCATTGAACCCAGCATATCCACTTGATTCTCTTACATCCGTAATTCGATTTAACTCTGCTTGAGCCTCTTCCTCTGTATCACGACAAACAATGTATGCAGCCATTCCGAATGATTGAAAAGGTGCGTTACCAGTTTGCGCTCTTCTTTGTTTCATATCAGCTATTTTAGCTGTTACTTCTTCTACTGTTCCTCCATGCATTACATACGCGTCACACTTGTTCGTAATTGCTTGTTTTCCTCTAGGACTTTCACCACCCGCATAAAGAATCGGATTTGGTCTTTGAACAGGCTTAGGTGATAAAACAGCATTTTTAACTGAATAAAAGTTTCCTTCATAGTTAAAGACATCTTCTGTCCATAATCCCTTTAGTACATCTATAAATTCTTCTGTTCGATCGTATCGCTCATCATGCTCAGTGAAAATCCCACCGTACTGCCTTGCTTCTTCTTCCCACCATGCAGATACAACATTTAAGGTAAATCTACCATTACTTATTTGATCAATATTCGCGGCCATTTTTGCAGCAACTGCTGGGTTATGAAACCCAGGTCGAATGGCTGTCATGATTTCAATTTTACTCGTCACAGCAGCTAAAGCCGCAGCTGTTGACCAAGCTTCTAAAGAGTCACTCTCAGGCCCTTTAATATCATTTAAGTATAATTCAGCAATAAGTGTTGTATCATATCCCCACTCTTCTGCTGATGTAATCACTTCTTTTGCGTACTCGAATGTAGGTGGCATATTTTCATCATCAACATTTCGTAACCACCCACCAAAAATCGGTAACCAAAATCCATATCTCATTTTTCTCTTCTCCTCTCGTCTATCGCGAAAACAAAAAAACTTCTTCGATACGAAGAAGTTGGAATTGCTTCTATCCTATCTCTCAGAACCTACTGTTCTGCTGGAATTGGCACCTTACTGATTTACTCAGTGGTTGCCGGGCTTCATCGGGCCAGTCCCTCTACCTCTCTTGATAAGAATATTCAATTAATTAATCCATAGTAATCATACTATATAAGTTGGTTTTCCGTCAACAAATTTATTTAACTCAGTAACGCATTAACGGACTGGGGGTCAGGCCCCCGATGCTTTAAAGTGTTGTAGTTTCCACCCTTCAAGTATATTATGCTACCAATTCGGCAAAAATGTAATAATGTTCAGAATTGTTTATAAAGGAGAAAGATTGTGAGTATAAAAACGCATAGAAGCTTAATTAAAATTGGTAGTTTTGTATTGGGGTTTGGTTTTCTTGGAGCTTTAGACGGTATCATCTTCCATCAACTTTTGCAGTGGCATAGTGTATATATGGCAACTGATCGACCGGGACAGATTGTGAGTGATGGACTTTTTCATTTTGCAGTAACCATTACATTAGTGATCGGCGGTATTCTTCTATGGGTTGCAGAAAACCCCATTGCACATAAAAAAGGAATTCGATTATTAATTGGCTGGTTCCTGATTGGAGGGGGTCTTTTTAATTTAACCGAAGGTATTATTAATCATCATATTCTCCAAATCCATCGTGTGAAGCCTGCTGATCCAAACCCTTTATTCTATGACCTTACCTTTCTAGGATTAGGGGTAGTATTAATTGTTATAGGTTATCTTATTAAGAAAAACACCGAAACCTATCAAGCCACAATAAACACCTGAGACAGTTTTCTTTCACCACTAATCCAAAGGAGGACACGTTACATTAATGTATAGGCTAGTCAGTTTTTTCGTGATATTTACTTTTGTCTCAATCATGATCTTCTTTCATTATCAATATGGGCACCATAGTGCATTCGGACATGCTCAGTCTCACCATGAAGAAACGGTTGAGATTCCTATTTCTTATAGATTACCAGCGATTACAGCATCCATTACCCAGGATCAATCAGGGTCCTGGCTTTTGGAAATAATGACATCTAATTTCACCTTTACACCCAAAAAGACTGGTTCAACAGTTATCCAATACAATGAAGGGCATGCCCACTTATATATCAATGGAAAAAAAATAAACCGCCTCTATGGTAATTATTATAATTTGGGGAATTTAAGCCCTGGCACTTATGCGGTGAAAGTAACCTTAAACGCAAATAACCATGGAATATATACTAGCGCAGGAAAAGAAATTGCTTTCCAACAAATCATTCATGTTAAATAAAAAGACAAGATGAGAGACAATCATCCGAAATGACTGTCTCTCATCTTGTTTTAAATAATATCTATCCAAATTTTCACTGCAGTAGCGAAAATCAAGACAGCTAGAACCACTTGTAATACCTTCGTATTTACTTTTTTCCCAGCTATTGCTCCAAGAGGTGAAGCAATTAAACTTGCAATAATCATAATAAATGCAGGGAAATAATCAATTTGACCTGTTGTAATTTTACCAACCGTTGCACCAATTGACGAGATAAACGTAATCGCTAATGATGAAGCAATCGTCATACGAGTAGGAATCTTTAACAAAACAAGCATAATAGGAACAAGTAAGAATGCTCCCGCTGCTCCAACAATTCCTGCTCCAATACCTACAATTAACGCAAGTGCTGCAGCAAGCCATTTATTAAAAGTAACTTGATCAAAAGGAATATCGTCAATCCCTTTCTTAGGAATAAACATCATAACCGCAGCTATTAATGCCAAGATTCCGTAGATAAGATTAATGCCACCCTCTGACATAAGCTTTGATCCATATCCACCAACAAAACTACCTATTAATATACTACTTCCCATATAAATAATGAGTGTCTTATTTAAGTAGCCACCTTTTCGGTAGGCCCACACACCACCAATAGTTGCAAAGAACACTTGAATGGCACTAATCCCTGACACTTCATGTGCGGTGAATGCTGCCACTCCAAGCATTGGTGGAATATATAAAAGCATTGGGTATTTGATGATTGACCCACCAATCCCTAGCATTCCAGATATATATGAACCGATAAATCCAATTAGGAAAATCGTAATTATAAAGGCAAAATCCATCGTAAATCCCCCCTTTAAAAAGGGAACCTATACTGGTTCCCTCTATTTTCACCCTTTTTTAATCCAAAACTTTAACACACCGTTGTCTTCTACATGTTTGATAAACTCATGACCACCAGATTTAGCCCAAGCAGTTAAATCATTTTTTGCACCTTTATCAGTTGCATGAATTTCAAGCACTTGACCAGATTCAAGTTCGTTCATTGCCTTTTTTGTTTTAACGATAGGCATTGGACATGCCAATCCTTTTGCGTCTAATACTTTGTTTGCTTCCATTTTATAATTCCTCCTCTGTTCTTAACTTAACGTACTGCACAACGGTTTGGTCCGATTTCCATTTCACGTTGCTTTTCATCATCTGGAGTAATTTTCCCCATGTTTGTTTCACGAATTTCTTGGTAAGCATTAGGTTGTGGCGGTAGATTTTCTGTCACTAATTTTCTAAATTCATTCTCATCTTCAATGTTTAACCCATGGTTATTTGCAAAAAGAGTACCTAGTTTTTCTGCAACACTTCCGTCCTCATTTAGCTCTTCAATGATCATAAAGTGTGCTGGAAGAACTACTAATTCATCTGATAATTCTCTATAGCGTTTGTATAAGCTTTCTCGTAAGTCTCCAACCCAATCTTCAGCCATCCCAGCTAGGTCAGGTCTTCCAATTGAATCTATGAATAAGATATCTCCTGAAAGTAGGAATACTGAATCAACTACAAATGAAGTAGATCCAATTGTGTGACCTGGTGAATACAATGCGTGAATATCGATTGCTGTATTACCGATTGTTACAACATTTCCACCTTCTAACGCTTGGTATTCGAACGTTACTTCTTCTGCATCCTTTGGAGGTAACCAATACGTTGCATTAGTTTTCTCAGCAATTTTACGGCCTCCAGAAATGTGATCTGCATGAAGGTGAGTATCAAAAATGTGAGTAATCTTTGCACCAATGCCTTCTGCAAAATCAAGGTAGACATCAGTCATACGTGTTGCATCAATAATTGCAGCTTCACCGTTTGAAACAACCAAGTATGACAAACATCCTTTACCAATACGTACGAATTGATAAATTTCGCCACCATCTTTTAAGTCTCCAACTTTTACTGGCTCTAGGTATTCACTCCAGGCTTTCATACCACCTTCTAAATAAGAAACAGTAAGGCCAGCTTCAGAAAGCATCTCTGCTACAAAGATAGAAGATCCTTCTTTTGCACAAACAACAAGTACGTCTTTATCAGTTGAAATTTTCTCAAGAATATCTTCAACACCTTCAAGTAATTCAAAATAAGGAACATTTAAATACTCAAAGTTATCTCCTTCAATTTTCCAATCTTGAAAATCACTTTCGTTACGTACATCTAAGATAAATAGTGCCTCTTTATTGATTACCTTTTCTGTTACCTCTTTTGAAATCATTGCATTAACAGTCATCGCAAATTACCCCCTATGGTATGTTTTGTTTTAAAAAAATTTATTTATTTAAACTCGCTGTTTCACCAAACCATTGGCTCATACCTGGAACAACATTATATACATTGGTAAATCCATTTTCAGCTAGCTTTTGTGCAGCAAAATCACTACGATTTCCAGTACGACATACTACATAAATTTCATCGTTTTTATTTAATTCATTTAGGCGAGTCTCAAGGTCCCCTAATGGAATTGAGATTGCATTTGGAATATGATTAAATACGTATTCAGCAGTTTCCCTAACATCAATCACAACTACATTATTTGCTGCTAATTTTTGTACTAATTCATCGTTATTCACTACATTTGGGTGTTTTCTTTCAAGCTTATCTTCCCCAGAAGATTTTCTTAAGTAATGCTTTAGGACTTCTCCTTCTTCAAGGGTACCTAAATATTGATGGCCAGTGCTCTCAGCCCATGCTTTAATATCTGCTTTAGATCCTTTATCTGTTGCTAGAACCTCTAACACATGACCTGGCTCTAGATTATTCATTGCTTTTTTCGTTCTTACTATCGGCATTGGACATGCTAAGCCCTTTGCATCTAAAACTTCGTTTACTTTTAAAGTATTCATATCGTGACCTCCGTTTTAAAATTTGTAGTTCAAAAATATCTTAAAAGCTGGGTTTGGCCGATAAAGTTCCATATTGACCGATAAACAGTCGGAATTGGCCGATAAATCCTCAATTTGAACGATAAACAGCCGGAATTGACCGATAAATCAATATCAATTCACATATTAACCCATGGGGGTATCCGTCTGACTAAAAAATTACTCAACCTTACCTTCCCAAGTAAGCATACCACCAGTCATATTAATTACATTAAAGCCTTGGCCTTCTAAAAACTGTGCAGCGCGACCGCTTCTTCCACCGGAACGGCAGATCATGACATATTCTTTTGATTTATCAAGCTCGTGCATACGGAATTCAACTAAACCTAATGGAATATGAATAACTCCGGGAATTTTACCAGCTTCCACTTCATCCACTTCACGAACGTCAATCATATTTAATGTTTGGCCTTCATTTAATAGAGTTTCAACTTCTTTTGCTGTCATTGTTTTCATCATTGTTCCTCCTAATCATTTATTATACCCAGGCACTCATACCGCCCTTTACATTTGTTACTTGATTAAATCCTTGTTTTCTTAATACCTTTGTTGCTTTATTACTTCTCATTCCACTTTGACAGATTACAACTACCTCTTTATCTATTGATAATTCACTTGCCTTAGAAGCCAATTGGTGAAGTGGTATATTTTTAAAACCTTTGATATTTCTACCTTTAAACTCACCTGGAGTTCGAACATCAATATATTGTTTATTCTTATCATTTAATTCTTTTCTTAAATCAGCAGTTGTTATTTGTCTAACACCTTTTGTTGGAAGTAAACGTTGAAGTAAAAATAAGATTAAAAGACCAATCAATATATAATTTAAATAGTCCATCTGGTATATACCTCCTACTTGTCTAAATAAATAAGTTTACATTACCATCTTCAGCATCAGCTAAATAAGCAGCAACTCCCGCATATTCAATGTTCTCTAATAACTCATCCTTATGAAGGCCTAATAGATCCATTGTCATTGTACAAGCTACTAATTTCACATCCTGCTCTTGTGCCATATCAATTAATTGCTCTAAAGACATCGCATTGTGCTTTTTCATTACACCTTTAATCATTTTTGGACCAAAACCAGCAAATTGCATTTTTGATAATCCTAACTTTTCAGCGCCTCGAGGCATCATTTTCCCAAACATCTTTTCCATGAAACCTTTTTTCACTTCTACATGCTCATCTTTACGTAAAGCATTTAATCCCCAGAACGTGTGGAAAATCGTTACTTCATGATCATAAGCTGCTGCACCATTCGCAATAATATAAGCTGCCATTGCTTTATCATAATCACCACTAAATAATACGATTGTTGTTCTCTTCTTTTCTGTCATGTTTCTTCCTCCTATTTAACCCCTAGGGGTATATAATTTAATAAAAAAAATTAATCTTTTTTAATCCAAAACTTTAGCACATTATCTTCTTCATCATGTTTTACTAATTCATGGCCACCAGACTTAGCCCAAGCAGTTAAATCATTTAGAGCTCCTTTATCTGTTGTATGAATTTCTAAAACTTGACCAACTTCCATATCGCTCATTGCTTTCTTTGTTTTTACAATCGGCATTGGACAAGCTAATCATTTTGCGTCTAATGTTTTATCTACATTCATTTGTTGTTACCTCCATTTATAATAATTAAAAGGTTATTACAATTACCCCTACGGGTATATTACTGTTTATAAAAAAGAATGTCAACCCCTCATTATTTATCTACTTTTCACAAGCAGGTTAACGGCTTTTTTAATTAGTTCATCTGTTTTTTCACCTTGTTTTTCTGCATCTAACACACACTCAACTAAATTAGAACTAACAACTACGCCAACAGTTCGATCAACTGCTGAACGAACAGCAGAGAGCTGCGTAATAACTTCTCTACAGTCCTTACCGTCTTCCATCATTTTTAAAATTCCTCTTAACTGACCTTCCATTCGTTTTACCCTATTTTTCATTTGATCAGTGTACTCCATAGACATCCTCCTTCATTTTCGATTTTTTTCGTTCAGTCATTAACAGATAGCCAACCACCTTGTAACCAGACTTTCTAAAGAAACGAATACTCATATTTCTTTCAAGTTTATTTGAGGCAACGATGATAATATCTTTGTTTTCTGGAACCTCACGGAAATATCGGTCTAGATAAGCGATTGGTATATTAATCGACTCATGAATCTGATCTTTTGATGACTCATTATAGTCTCTTACATCAACCAGTACGGCATTATCTAGTTGGCAATGACTAAACAAACTTATACATTTAACGTCCTTAACAGGAACATATCTTTTAAAAGTAGAAATAAAGAGTAAAGTTATTATTATGATGAGCAATAAAAACATACATATCCTCCTGAGTCAGCTCTTTTGAAATTAGCTGACAAACGTTATAATATACCCCATTAGGTATTTTGTCAACACCTTCACATTAAAAAGAACCTCTAAACCGAAGACAATGAGGTTCAATGCGAGTAATATTAATTAGTTAGAATAACTTTTGAAATAAGACAATGACTCCTACCAGGAGCCAAATAAAAACACCAGGTCATATTGGAGGTAGAAACCTTTTACTGGTGTTTTTCCTATTCAAACCTCAGGAACTTGTTACACAATGATCTTGCTTATTATCTTTCATTTCTTCACCCACCAGAATAAAATTGAAGTATGATAGCTCCATGTTATACCTGTACGGGTATATAGTCAACTGGAAAGACTCCTCTAACTTCTAATAAAGGATTCTTTCCTTGTAAATTACACACTTTTATTAATGCAATTTATAAGTCGATCTTCAATATCTTTTGCAAATTCCTTCATCTTTTCATCATTCAACATACTTATAAGTGAGGTTGGCTTTGGCATACCGATTTTTGTTTGGCCTTCGCTAGTGTAGACAACGATTTTACATGGCAGAAAATAACCAGCTAATTCATTTTCATTTAGAACCCGTTGGGCCTCGATTGGATTACAAACTTCTAGCACTCTAAATTCTTTATTAAACTCTAACCCCTTTTCATGGAGTTTTTCTTTTATATCAAATTTCCATAGCACTCCAAATTGCTCCTCTTTTAAAGTTACTTCCAAACTTTCAATTGCTTCTTCAATATTTCTATTTGTATTAACAGTGTAGTCAAACATTATAAAACCCCTTCTCTATTTCATTATTTGTTATTATTCATCCAAACTCAATTTCGATTCAATGAAACACAATTACTATTTTAAAAGTTGTTATGTGATATTTGTCACATCTTCTTTTTTGATAATCAGTTAATATACGTGTAGGGGTATTGGTATAACATTATTAAATTGGAGTGATATGTAATGAACAAGAAGATAGTTGTTATAGGTGGAGTAGCTGGTGGAGCAACTACAGCAGCAAGATTAAGAAGATTAGATGAAACATCAACAATCGTTATGTTTGAAAAAGGAGAACACATTTCTTTTGCAAACTGTGGCCTACCTTATTATATTGGTGAAACAATCAAAAGCCGTGACAAGCTTTTAGTTCAAACTGTAGAAGGAATGAGCAAAAAGTTTAACCTAGATATTCGCAATTTAAGTGAAGTGACACAGATCAACCGTGACACAAAAACAGTTACAGTTAAAAATCTTACTACAGACGAAATATATGAAGAAAGCTATGATGTATTAGTTTTATCACCAGGTGCAAAGCCAATCGTCCCACCTATTCCTGGTTTGAACGAAGCTGATAATGTATTCACACTGCGTAACATTCTAGACACAGATAAAATTAAAGGCTATGTGGATGACCAAAAACCATCTGAAGCGGTGGTTGTAGGTGGGGGCTTCATCGGATTAGAAATGGCCGAGAACCTAGCTGACCGTGGTGTGAAGGTTACACTTGTTGAAATGGCTAATCAAGTTATGGCTCCATTAGATATTGAAATGGCAGCTATTGTTCATAAGCATCTAGTTGATAAAGAAGTAACTCTTATATTAGAAGATGGTGTTAAGTCTCTTGAGGAAAAGGGAAAAAAGATTACATTATTTAGTGGAAAAGAAATCAATACAGATTTGATTATTCTTTCTATTGGAGTAAGTCCTGAAAATACATTGGCTATTGATGCAGGTCTTAGTGTTGGGGCAAGAGGAGGCATTCAAGTAAATGAATATCTACAAACAAATGATCAGGATATTTTTGCCCTTGGGGATGCAATTGAAGTTATTGACTATATGAATGGAAATGCTGCAATGATACCATTGGCTGGTCCTGCAAATCGTCAAGGACGTATTGTAGCAAATAACATCTATGGAAAAAAAGAAACTTATAAAGGTACACTAGGTACAGGTATTGCAAAAGTATTTGATTTAACTGTTGCTACAACTGGTAATAACGAAAAAGTACTAAAACAGCTAGGTGTTGATTATAAAGCGATTCATATTCACCCAGCATCACATGCAGGCTATTATCCTGGTGCTCATCCTATTGCATTGAAATTATTATTTGATTATTCAACAGGTAAACTATTTGGTGCACAGGCAGTTGGAGCTGATGGTGTTGATAAGCGTATTGATGTCATTGCAACAGCGATAAAAGGCGGATTAACAATTTTTGAATTAACTGAATTAGAGTTAGCATACGCACCACCTTACTCTTCAGCAAAAGATCCGGTTAATATGGCTGGTTATGTGGCAGCTAATATGATTGACGAAGAGATCGAAACTGTTCAATGGCACGAAATTGATGAAATAGTAGCAAACGGTGGCCTATTAATCGATGTTCGTGAGCCTCATGAAAGAGACAATGGATTTATCGAAGGTTCAATCAATATCCCGCTTGGAGATATTCGTGAACGTCTTGAGGAATTACCAAAGGGCAAAACAATTTACTTATCATGTCAGGTTGGACTTAGAGGATATCTTGCGACTCGGATTCTTAAAGGACATGGGTATAAGGCAATCAACCTTGATGGTGGTTGGAAAACTTATTCATCTGTTAAATAATTTTTTGATAATTTCCCGTCCATCTACTCGTGAGATAGACGGGCTTTCTTCTATGGAGATACCCTAAAAATCACTATCATTCCGTTTTATAATTCAAACTACTTACTATTCTTTCCGCAGCCATTCGTGCTCCAGAAATATTTCTAGAAACTGGACCTATTTCAAGCTCCGCTAAAGGACCCGATACATACAAATGGGAGCACCATTCCAAGGATTGATTAATAATAGGATATCCACAAGTCGCACATTTTAATTTATGTTCCTCGATTAGCTCTTTAAGCCATTGTTGATTAGGCAACGAGGGTACAAAGCCTGTTGAACATACTATGGTTTGGGCAGTGAGCATTTGGATATCAATAACAAGGCTAATGTTTTTATCTTCATTAATCTTTGCGGACTGTATTTCTCCATCTTCTATTCGTAACTTACTCTCCCTTTTCAGCTTTTTTAACTTTAGAAGAATTTCTTTAGGAATCGACCCTTTATTTCTTGCAGTATTAATGGATTGCCTTCGCTCTTCATACGTCTCTACTTTATAAAATATGCGCAATTTTTTCGGACCAAGCCATCCAGGATCACTATCAAAATCATGAACTCGAAATGGATGTCTCTTTACTAACGTTACTTGGCCTGGATATAGATTACTTAGTTTGATTGAAAGGTGAGCTGCAGTAATTCCGCCCCCTATTATTACAATTGGTGGTTTTAATGCTTCTACTTTATCCATGTTCTCATCAAAAATATGATACAGTTGGTTTGGCAGTTTAGCTTTGACTTCTGCAGCCCAATCTGGGATGTTAAATTGGTCGTTAATACTTATGGAAATGACAATATTCTTTGTAAGGAAAGCCTCGCCATTTTCAGTAGTAACTTTCCATATTCCTTTTGTTTTTTTTACTGAACATACCTTACCTTGGTGCCAAGAGTTCTTTAAATTAACTTCATTTATAATTGTTTCACAATGTTCATTAAATAGTGTTAATGCAGGACGCTTATACTGTCCATAAAACCCACTTGAAGATAAGCTATTCTCTTGAGCATATTTTTGTAAACTAAAAGGGTCAACATCTATCTGATGAACTGAAGGAGAACGAAGATACTCCATCCCGATTAATTTAGTGTTTCTTCTCCACCGATACATAGGTTCACTGTACGGATCGATGATAAGGAGTTTATCATTCGATGTTTTTTGATTCTTTATAAGAAATGATGCTACTGTGCACCCGTGTATTCCCCCGCCTATTATAATCCAATCGTACATCCAATTCCCTCCATAAGGATAAATCGTAATGATTACGGTTAATTTTATAATATATTGGTCCATATAGCAATCGTCTTTACAAAAAAACAATCCCTATCTTGGGTTAGAAAGGGATTGGGTACACTAATTTATATGAAATACTGGAAAGGTGATAGTAAAAGTTGTCCCTTGTCCAACCTCACTCTCACAATGTATTGAGCCATTGTGATTTCTTATAATCCGTTGGGTAATCATTAACCCTAAACCATTTCCCTTAGTTTTAGTTGTATAAAAGGGTTCTCCTATTGTTTTTAATTTTTCACTTGAAATACCGCAGCCTTCATCAACTACCTTAATAATTACCTCATGTTCATTTTGATCACAAATTATTTGGACTTTACCTTTAAGACTAGTTTCCATTGCTTCTATAGAATTTTTTATTAAATTGAAAAACACTTGTTTTATTTGGTTCTGATCTCCATTTATATAGATGATAGGTTTAAATGCCCTACATTCTAACGTCACTCCTTGTGTAAATGCCTGTGATTCCATTAAAAAAATGACATTGTTAAGTAGTGATACAACATTAAATGGATTCTTTTGAAATGCTTGTGGCTTGGCGAGCATCATAAGCTCACCGGCTATTCTGTCGATACTTTCCACTTCCGTATTAATTATATCAATAAAATCAGATTTAATATTAGTAGGATCTTCTTTCATCATCTTCAAAAACCCCTTGATGGTCGTAAGGGGATTTCTAATTTCATGACCAATTCCGGCAGACAGTTCTCCAAGTAAAGAGAGTTTTTCTTTTTTTAATAGCGTTTCTTCTGTTCTTCTCTTCTCACTAATATCAATTGTGGAGCCTATAATACTTGAAGTTTCTCCATTTTTAATAACAGGGCTCAAAACAGTTAATAGTACAAAACCATTTACATCTTCTTCAAACACAACTTTTTCCTTTTGATTCCAGCAATGATCATACTTTTCTATGATTATTTTCGCTAAAGCATGATCAATGATATCTTGTGGTCTTTTTCCAACAACTTCCCCTTGAAGATCTTCAAACTGGGTAATAACTTGCCCATCAAATAAGCTATAAATATAGTCATCTTCTACCTTCTCCACACAAAAAACTATACCTTGCTGATGATGGATAACTTTTTGAAATTTTTCTTTTGTTTGGATTATTTTATTTTCAATATTTTTCCGTCTAGTAATGTCACGAGTAATTCCAATAATCAAATTACATACAGCATCATCCTCAACAACAGGAGCAATTGACGTTTCAAATGTTCTTTCTATATCATTTAAAGTCATTGTCTCTTCATAGGTTAGAGATGTATTCAATCTTATTGCCTCTTTATAATTTTGAGCAACTTTCTTCGCATCTTCTATGGAGACAATTTCATCAATTCGTTTATCTAAAATTTTTTCCTTCGGTAGCCCTGAACCCTTAATATAAGCTTCATTTACTTCTATAACACGAAATTCATCATTTTCCTCAACTTTTATTATAAAAACCATATCTTCTATATAGTTAAATATAGATTCAAAGTTGATTCTTTTATTTTCTAGTAGTTTATTAATAATCATGAGCTTACCTCTGGATATTTATTATTTATTTAATATATAAGTATTATACAAACTTAGCACTTAATTGGCTATATCACTCTCGTTAATACAATGGTAATTCAAATCACAAATAAAAAACCTTGATAACTCAAAAGTTACCAAGGCTCTGTTCTAATGACCTGTGAGGGACTTGAACCCCCGACCCCTTCCCTGTCAAGGAAGTGCTCTCCCACTGAGCTAACAAGTCGTACTTAAATATTGTATAACAGGATTATAGCTTCTACTTATCAAATTGTCAAAGGTGAAATCTAGTAAAGCATTAGTGGGGAATTTATAAATACATGCTTCGACGCTTAAATCTGGACTCAGATTCCGCTATTTGCTCAAAAGTACTAGAATTTATTAGCTTTCCGGACTCAGATACCCTTATTCCACAAAAATCCCCTCTTTTAAACATGATTTTTAGCAAATAAGCACATTTGAGTACGCTAACACTAGAAAAACTAGTTGTTTTATCCAAATAACGGCCTCTGGTTCCGCTTCCATCTAAGCCCTGCACCCAAAATACAAAGAAAGACGTTCAAGCCTCAGGCCCAAACGTTCTTCCCACTAGAACCTTATGAATTAGCAGTCGCTGGTTTACGTGGATTCTCTCTCTTGATAACATACTGCATCACCAATAATCCAATAAACATGACTAGCCCAATTGTATCACTATAACCTTCTGGGTAAATCAACAGTAACCCTGCGGCCACTGCAAGAATCCGTTCAATCCAGTGAGTACTTCTCATCCAATACCCAATCATCCCTGCTCCGATTGCAATCATTCCCATCAGAGATGTTGCCACTACCCAAAGTGTACGCGGAACAGTCGTATCAATCATCAATAACTCCGGAGATAAAACAAAGATGTATGGAATAATAAATGCTGCAATCGCAAGCCTTGCCGACTGGAATCCGGTCCGTATCGGCTCTCCTCCTGATACACCTGCTGCTGCAAAAGCTGCTAAGGCTACTGGTGGAGTAACGTCTGCTACGATTCCGAAATAGAATACGAATAAATGTGCTGACAGATCAGGAACACCTAGTAAAATAATAGCTGGCGCTGCGATTGTAGATGTAATAACATAGTTCGCCGTTGTTGGTGAACCCATCCCTAGAACAATTGCTGCTACCATTGTAAAGAATAATGTAGGGAGAATTAAGCCTCCAGATAAATCTAACAGCCCATTAGCAAGCTTCAAACCTAATCCTGTTTTCGTAACAACTCCAACAATCATACCCGCAGCAGCGGTTGCAGCCGCTACAGCTAGTGCTGTTCTTGCACCGTCTACTAATGCTGAGATGATTCCTACAAGACCAATTCGTGTTTCTTTCCTAATTGCACTTACTACTACCGTAACTACAATTGCCCAAAGCGCTGCTCTTGTTACACTCATACCTGACATTAAAAGAACGACTACTGCTAAAATAGGTACTAGTAAATAAATCTTCTTCAACACTTCTTTACGGTCTGGCATTTCCTCTTTTGTTAAACCACGCAAACCAATTCGTTTTGCTTCAAAGTGAGTCATGATCCATATACCAGCAAAATATAATACAGCGGGTATTGCCGCTGCTTTGGCAATGTCCCAATACGTTATACCATTACCGATAAATTCAACCATTAGAAAAGCAGCTGCTCCCATGATTGGTGGCATTAACTGTCCACCTGTCGAAGCTGCAGCCTCAACAGCCCCTGCAAATTCTTTACGATATCCAAGCTTTTTCATCATTGGAATCGTAAAAGACCCTGAAGTTACAACGTTTGCCACTGAACTTCCACTAATAGTTCCCTGCAAAGCACTAGAGAATATTGCTACTTTTGCTGGACCACCCACACTTTTTCCAGCAATTGAAACAGCCAAATCATTAAAATATTGTCCTACACCTGTTTTAACTAAGAATGCTCCGAATAGTAGGAACAGGAAAATAAATGTTGATGACACGGCCAATGGTGTACCAAGTATCCCTTCTGTTGTAAAAAACATCGTTTGGACAAGCTTCTCAAGTCTTAATCCTCTATGGCTCAAGAATCCTGGCATATAAGGACCAAGCATCGCGTAGGCCATGAAAACAACAGCAATAATGGTAATCGGTAACCCTACTGCACGACGGGTTGCTTCAAGTACAAGTAAAATGGCACTAATTCCGAAAAACATATCCATCGTTGATAAATCACTTACACGAAGGACTAGTTCATTAATATTTAACGGCCAATACAATCCTACCCCTACCGATAAAAGAGCAAGGATTGCATCATACCATGTAATGGTAACCTTTCCTTTTTTGGCTGTTCCTTTTTTTGCAGGAAAAAGGATAAAAATTAATGCTAATGCAAAGCCCAAGTGGATTGACCTTTGGATCTGGGCAGTGAAAACTCCAAAAACAGCCGTGTAAAGCTGGAATAAAGAAAAAGAAAGTAATCCAATAAACACAATCCACTTCAAAATACCCGTGAATTTCCTAGTACCTGCTTCTGGATCATACTTCTCTAATAACTCCTGCTGCTCTTCTGATGTAATTGTTTCAATTTTTGTTTCTTCAATTTTTTGTTTTTTATCTTTGCTCAAGCATATTCACTCCCCTCAACAATTGCCATAAATTAATCTTCTTACTTTGCAGACGTGTCCAAGTCCCTGGTTCGATAAAATCTAGAAGAGAATGTTCTTCACCTTCATAAATTACCACATGATATGGAATAGTTTGTGCTATTTTAATATCTAAATACGAATGAACTCGATCCATATTCGTAATATAGTATTTTCCATCCTTTTCAACAAACTTTTCATCTCCGTATGCGTTAGAAGGCATACCAACATTAAAGTCTTCAAACATGAATTCTGTCTGGTGAATCTTATGGTCCGAATCAATCGAATAGGTTTCAAGAACATCAGAAAGGTGAATTGTATGGGTGAATTTAATTTGGAATGATTCGCCTCGCATATCAACAGGTATATAGGTAATTACCTTGCTGGTATTTTGGAAGCTAAAAGAAAGGACTGACTTATACGGTATTAAAAAAAAGAGCACGATAAGCACACTTACTATCAAAGGGATCATTCGATTAAAAGCTTTTCTTCGTCGCATATTTTACCCTACCTAACAAAAGATAGACCGATTATATCGGTCTATCTTTAATACCTGAACATAAAAACTACTAATTAGTTTAGGAGACCTTTTTCTTTGAAATATTTCGCTGCTCCTGGGTGGAAGTCAATTCCTACACCTATAACAGCATTTTCAGCCGAAATGAAAGCTCCTTTTGCATGTGAAATTTTATCTGTGTTTTCAAAGATTGCTTTAGTCATTTCATAGACTAAATCCTCATCTAACTCAGAGCTAACTACTAACATTGCAGAAACTGCGACTGTTGCTACTTCAGCTTCTAACTTATACGTTCCAGCTGGAATAGTATTTTGAGCATAATATGGATATTTCGCAATTAAAGCATCAATTTTATCTTGTGCAATTGACACAATAGAAACATCTTTTAATGCAGCAAGACCCTCTACTGCACCAGTTGGTGTACCAGCAGTGATAAACGCAGCATCAATATTCCCATCTTGAAGACCATCTGTTGACTCGTCAAATGCTAAGTTTTGAGCATTAATATCGTCCATAGTCATTCCGTGAATTTCTAAGATTTGTTCTGCATTTGCATAAGTTCCACTTCCTGGAGCTCCAACAGAAACTGTTTTTCCTCTTAAATCTTCAACAGATGTAATTCCGCTGTCTTTAAGCGTTACAATTTGGATTGTTTCAGGGTAAAGCGTTCCGATAGCTTGTGCATTTGTTACAGCAGTGCCATCAAACATTAATTTTCCTTCAACTGCGTAAGAAGCGATATCTGTTTGTGTAAACGCTAAATCCGCATCTCCGTTTGCAATATCCTTCATGTTATCTGCCGATGCGTTTGAAGATTGACTTGTTACTTCTGCATCTGCATTATCATTAATGATGTTAGCTAGTTCTCCACCTAATGGATAATATGTACCGCCAGTACCACCAGTTACTAGTGCAAGTTGAGCTTTACCACCACAAGCAGCAAGAATCATAGAAAATCCTACTAGCATGATGAACGAAAGTAATAGACCTCGTTTTTTCATTTTTTCTCCCCCTTTAATTTTCATGATTACTATTTTATGGTACCTAAGTATCAATCTGGTTGTCAATTAATTTACATTATATTTATTAGAAAATTCTAATAAAAAAAGCAAACCCAATTAAGATTTGCTATTAGCTAACTAGTTTATTTTTTTTATATCTTCAACAATTTGCTCATAAGGTACATCTGAAACACCGGAATATTGTTGAACAACTGTTCCACTTTCACTCACTAAAAAGATTGATGTGCTATGCATGAATTGATCAGAACCTTCAAGTTGAGCTGCTGGAGACATAAATGATTTATTAATAAATGATTCTATTTCTTCTTGACTGTACCCTGATAGGAAATGCCAATTAGAGAAGTCTGCATCATAAACTTGCGCAAAATCCTTTAATACATCCAAAGTGTCACGCTCAGGATCAATTGAAAACGAAACAAGCGTTGCTTCAACATTTTCTTCATTTAATTTCTGTTGAAGCTTTGCCATATTGGCTGTCATTGGTAAACAAACCGTATCACAGTTTGTGAAAATTGTGCTAGCTACCCAAACCTTCCCCTTCAAATCAGAAAGACTAACGGTCACCCCATCCTGATTTACAGCCTCAAACTCCTGAACCTCCAAAGCCATCGGAAACGACTGCTCAATCTCCTCTTTAGAAGCACTGCAAGCCACTGTAACTATAGAAAGTAATAAAATTATAAATACCTTCATTATTTTCGCCATTTCTCTTTCTCCTTTTAAGTACTGTTGTTTAAACGCTTAGTGTTAGATTAATATCTTAGTTGATTTCAGCTGAAGGCACGAGACTCCTGCGGGAGAAGCGCGTCAAAGTGAGACACCACAGGCGCATAGCGCAAAGGAGGCTCACGGACCGCCCGCGGAAAGCGAGTGCCTTCAGCTGAAATCAACGGTATTTCGTAAATCTTAATTTAAAAAAGACTGAGTAAGATTCAATAACCTCCCTCAGCCTTCCATCAACTAATTAATCAATAAACTGTGTATCTATTAGACTTGCAAAATCAGGTTGCTCTTTTAAGAACTTTAACTCAAAAGATGAGGTTGCAAATTCTTGAATTACTTCTTCGTTCACTTCAGTTGTAAACCTAATTTTCTCCCATGCCATATCAACAACATCAGCATCAAGCTCTTGTTTCGTTATCTCTTTAATGCTATCCATCATAATTTGCTTTGATTCTTCTGGGTTAGCATTGATGAAATCTACGGCTTCTTTATTTGCATTAACAATCTGTTGAATAAGCTCTTTATCCTCATTAATAAATTTACTATTTGTAACTAAAATTGTATTCGGTAAAGTTTCACCAAATGAAATCTCTGAACTATCTACGATAATTTTTGCTCCAGCTTCTTTAACTAACTGAGAAGCCCATGGCTCTGGAACTGCAGCAATTTGTACTTTACCTGACTCAAACATTCCCTTATATTGTGCCGGGTTACCTGTTACATGCTTAAGTGTTCCACCGATACGAGCTGAAGTAATACCAAAATCTTTTAAGAAAGTTTCCATTTGAACACCGTGTGTACAACCTACACCAGGAGTAATAAAGGTATGACCATCAAAATCCTCTAATGATTCGATTCCACTTTCTTTACTTGCAACAATATGTGTACCACCAGATGAAGCACCTGCGATAATTTTCACATCTGCACCATTTGTGAAGTTATTCATAACTGGGCCTGGGCCTACAAAACCAGCGTGGATTTCACCAGTTTTTAAAGCAGTCATAAATGCCCCACCGTCTGGGAATGTTTTGTACTCAATGGTAACATTTTCTCCTAATTGATTCTGAAAGTAACCCTTTTCACGGGCAACCATTGCTGGTGCATGGTCAATATTTGGGAAGTACCCGATAATAACTTTCTTTGAATCGCTAGAACCTGAAGCACCATCACTTGTTCCACAACCTGCAAGAAGGCCGATTACTAATACTAATATTGCACTAAAACTAAATAATTTTTTCATTTCATTCTTCCTCTCTCTTTTTAACTTTCTAATCCCCAACGACGCATTACATTGCGTTCAATACGTTGAAACACGAATAAATCCATAATTGAACCAATCGTACCAATGATAATCATGACACCAATAACAAGCGCCATATTGCCAAAGTCAGAAGCAAATCGTAGTGTATACCCTAATCCTGGGCCGGTACTTAATAATTCACCAGCCATAAGTGCACGCCATCCAAATGCCCAAGCTAACTTTAGACCTGTAACTGCATATGGTATCGATGCTGGGAAAATAACCTTCCTGAAAAGATCAATTCCTCCTGAGCCCATGGTTTGGGCTGCTTTTATATAAAGAGGTGGTACGTTTTTAATACCCACTCTCATATTTATTGTCATTACAAATGTAGCCCCAAGAACGATGATAAAAATAACAGAAATTTCATTTAGGCCAAACCACATAATCGCAATTGGAAGCCACACGATACTTGGTACACTTTGTAAAGCTAAGACAAGATTTCCTAGTGTTTCATCAGCTGTTTTGGATTTTGCAAGTAAAATTCCAAGCCCAGTTCCTAATGTTACTCCTATTAATAAACCAAGAAACAATCGTCTAAAACTCGCTGTTAAGTCATAAACAAGCGTCAAATCGGCGAATCCTCTGCCTAACTCACGGAATACATCCGTTGGTGCTGGCATTACCGATTCAGAGACACCAGTTATCTTAACTGCTACTTGCCAGACAATTAGAATACTTGCATAAAATATGATTCGTTTAATTGCTGGACGCATATTCTAACTCCTCTTTAACCACTTTTTCAATTTCCTTTTCCAATAAACCGAGAATTCGCTTTTCAAGTTCTATCGCTTGTTCACGTGAGTTACTACGTGGTCTAGGTAAATCAACTTTAATATCCTCTAAAATGACACCTGGTCTCGTACCCATTACAAGAATACGGTCAGATAGTTTAATAGATTCTTGGATACTATGAGTTACAAAAAGGATTGTTTTTTTCGTTTCAAGCCAAATCTTCTCAAGTTCAACATGAAGACGAGATCTCGTCTGCTCATCTAATGCTCCAAATGGTTCATCCATTAACAGTACTTCTGGATTCATCGCTAATGCTCTAGCTATAGCCACTCTTTGTTGCATTCCACCAGACAATTCATGAGGAGAATGTTTCGTATAATTGCTTAACTGTACCATCTTTAAAAAGCCATGTGCCACTTCTCTCGCCTGGGATTTAGACATTTCTTTTCGTAAAGGGAACATCACATTTTCTTCCACAGACATCCACGGAAATAATGCTGGCTGCTGGAAGACCATCCCTCGGTCTTTTCCGGGTTTTTTAATCGGATTTCCTTGCAGCGAGATTTCGCCGCTCGTTGGCTTGTTCAAACCTGCTACCATGGATAACAGAGTAGACTTGCCACATCCAGATGGGCCTAGTATTGAGACAAATTCTCCTTCATTAATTGTTACATTTATATCAGATAATACTTGATTAACGATACCTTGGTTTTCATATTGTTTATTAACCTGGTTGATTGTTAAAAACATCCAATCACCAACTTTCTATATAATTCTTATTTGTTTAATCGGATTAATAAATTTTATTATATAATGTATGCAACTAATGTCAACTGTTTAACAAAAATTTTAAAATCTAACATAAAACCTGAGTTGTGCCTTTATATATGAAATCATGTATAATCTAAATTGGCTGCAATTTTTATAGTTTGGAGGTTTTCTTTATGGAAGCAAAGACACACGGCATTACAAAGGAAGTCACTATACATAGTCATTCACTTGGTGAAGAAGTTGAAGTACTGCTCTATTTTCCAAGCACCTATTCTCCTTTATATAAATATACAGTTCTCATTGCTCAGGATGGTCGAGATTATTTTAATCTGGGCAGAATTGCTAAAACGACCGAAGAACTTTTAACTGAAAGAGAAATAGATAATACAATCATTGTTGGTATTCCGTATATAGACGTGAAGGATCGATACGAGAAGTATCATCCCAATGGATCTAAGCATAATAAATATCAGCGGTTTTTAGCTGAAGAATTAGTTCCCTACCTAGATTCGGAATTACCAACCTATCAGATTGGAATGGGAAGAGCTTTAATTGGTGATTCATTAGCTGGAACTGCTTCTCTTTTAACAGCACTTTCTTATCCAAATACGTTTGGAAAAGTCATTTTACAATCTCCATATGTAAATGACCATGTAAAAAAAGAAGTTGAGCAGTTTAGCCAACCTCATCTCTTAAGTATCTATCATGTTGTCGGATCAAAAGAAACGGCTGTCGAAACAACAAATGGGAAAGTAAAAGATTTCTTGGCACCTAATCGAGAATTAAATGCTTTAATGAAGAACATGAGTTTCACTTACTTTTACGATGAGTTTGATGGGGACCATACATGGACTCATTGGCAGCCAGATCTACATCGCGCATTAAAGATGAGTCTTAAGCTATAGACATAATAAATATATAATCTATTTTGAAAATTTGATATAATATAGTAGGAATGCAGCTTTTGAATAAATGTAAATTGGTATAAATAATATCTAACATACAGGAGGGATTTCTATGAAATATGGTATTGCATTATTTCCATCAAAGAAGTTACAAGATATAGTAAATTCTTATCGTAAACGCTATGACCCACACTATGCCTTAATTCCACCACATTTAACATTAAAAAATGCCTTTGAATCTTCTGATGACAAGATAAAGGAAATTTCTTCGCATCTACGCGAAATCGCTTCATCTGTAAATCCTTTTACTCTTCAAGTGTTAAAGGTAAGTTCATTCTCTCCTGTCAATAACGTAATATACTTAAAAGTTGACTCTACAACCGAATTAACTGAATTACACACGCGTTTTCATCAAGAACCGTTTGATACATCAACTGCTGAATATTCCTTTGTTCCACATATTACCATTGGACAAAAACTTTCAGATGATGAACATTCTGATGTGCTTGGACAACTTAAAATGGAAAGCTTCACACACAAAGAGGAAATCGATCGTTTTCACCTTCTTTACCAACTTGAAAACGGCTCATGGACTGTTTATGAAACATTCCGCTTAGGAAAGGGACAATCATAATATGGAAGCAATTGTTGTTAGTAATGAAGAACAAATGAAAGATGCCTATTCAGTCAGGAGAATTGTATTCATAGATGAACAGCAAGTTCCTGAAGAAGAGGAAATTGATCAATATGAAAAAGATGCAACTCATGTTGTTCTTTATGAGGACAACCAACCGATTGGAGCTGGGCGTTTCCGTTCACTAGATGGAATTGGAAAAATAGAACGAATCTGTGTCCTTAAAGAATTTCGTAACAAAGGCGCAGGGAAGGTTATCATGGATAAGATGGAAGAAATCGCGAAGGGTAAAGGTATTTCTAAGCTAAAATTAAATGCCCAAACTCATGCAGAGAAATTTTATCTTAACCTTGGATATACAACTACTTCAGATATTTTCATGGATGCTGGTATCCCACACGTAACCATGATAAAAGAATTATAATGTTAAATTCCTTCATCTAGGAGATGAGGGCTTTTTTTTATGTCACGCTAACTTTTTCTCCAATTATTAATAATATCCTGTACAATTGTTCATCCTAAATATGGGGTGAAGACGTTGGAATACAGTAAAGTAGCAATTGATCTTATATGTGGTTTTGTTGCATTATTTGTCTTAACTAAAATAGTCGGAAAAACCTCCATTTCACAAATAACTCCCTTTGATTTCATATCAGCTCTTGTCTTAGGAGAAATTGTCGGAAGTGGTGTCTTTGCAGATGAGATTAATGCTTGGCATATTATATTCGCGCTCTTTATTTGGGGTGGCCTTGTCTATGCACTTGAGATTATCTCACAAAAATTCAAGCGTAGTCGAGCAGTTCTTGAGGGCCAACCAACCGTTGTCATCCATAAGGGGAAGATTGATCGAGAGAGACTTAAGAAAAGCAAGTTAGACATTGATCAATTACAGCATTTGCTTCGTTCAAAAGGAACCTTCTCAATTAGAAATGTAGAATATGCAATTTTAGAATCTGATGGGTCGTTGAGTGTACTGAATAAAGCTAGCTTTGATCCTCCTTCACGGAAAGATCATAATATGCCGTTAAAATCCGTTTATTTACCAATCACGATGATTAGTGATGGTGAAATTATACATGATAATTTAATAGAGGCTGGCTTTGATGAAAATTGGTTAAAAACGCAGATTTCTTCGTTCGGAGCAAAAAATGCAAAAGAAGTATTATACGCAGAATGGCTAGAAGGAGAAGGCTTATTTGTACAAAAAATGTAGCCTCTCCTTCTTTTTTTACATTTTAAACATTAGAGTGTTATTTTCTATATGAGTAGTTACCATACCATCTCTAACCAACTTTGTGACATAAGCAGTAACTGCCGTTCGATAAAGTAGAAAGCCTGAGAGATGTGTTAGTTGAACATTCCATT
The DNA here is from genome assembly GCF_017873715.1 of Cytobacillus luteolus. Classification (NCBI taxonomy): domain Bacteria; kingdom Bacillati; phylum Bacillota; class Bacilli; order Caryophanales; family Bacillaceae; genus Litchfieldia; species Litchfieldia luteola. The sequence continues at coordinate 549,667 of NZ_JAGGKM010000001.1, read as the reverse complement.
TATCACACATCAATTTCACGATTTCCTCATGACTTATTGATTCTCCTGCCTCCCAAAATAACTCCGTAACACTTGTCAATACAGCTAGATGGTAGTCAAAATTTCTAACAACCGTACCATTAAAATCTTGTTCAAAAATACCGTGACCAGGTACTGCACCGTCACACTCAATGGATTTTAGTTTCTCTAAGGACTTTAACGTTTGAGCTGCATCTACAATGTAGGGTATCTTGTGCTTTCTTAGTTGTTCCTCACTAAAGTACGCATCTCCACAATATAAAAGGTTATCAATTAAAATTCCTAACTGGTTTTCACTATGACCCGGAAATGCTATAGCGGTGAAGTCAAATCTGTCTACCTTATAGGTCCCTTCGGTTATTACCTTATCTACTGTAATCGCTTCCCCCTCTAAAAATTTGTTTCTTAATTCATCCAGTGGGGTATTTCCTTGAAATAGATATATTGGCTCAAGAATAGGATTACGAAGGATTGCCTCTTCTAACACAGGTGCGATTGTGAAAACATTTCTTGCTTGTTGGAGGTAAGCAGCCCCTCCAAAATGATCTGCGTGAGCATGAGTAATGTAGAGATGTGTAATAGGAAGTCCCTCTTCATCAAGCTTTTTTAGCACTTTCTTCATCGTAGATTTATCTAGTCCAGCATCAACGAGCATCCCTTCATTGCCATGGTTTATATATCCGATATTAACAGCAGATTGAAAATAGTAACATGTAACAGAAAGCTTAATAAATTCCAGTTTGAGCACCTTCTTTGTTTTGGCCGCATTCTGACATAGCCTTTAGTTAATTATATTAATTCGTTAATAAAACGACCTTTTCCTGTTAGTTCAGTTATTAAATTATTCGCTTCTTTGTCCACATTTGAACTTTGCTTTTTAATTTCCTGAGGAGTTTCATGAGGTGTATAGACTTTGGAGTGCATGAAGGAACGTGCAACTGGCTGAATCGTTGTATAATTATAGTTTCTTAACAGTAATCGGTTGGCATATTGAGTATATTGCTCATGATGAATCGGTGCGATATAGCCCATGAAAACCACTCTCCTATCTACTTTTTTCCCTTATGTACTTTATATTAAACATCCTTAAAAATAGTACCTATAATACTAATTCGTCTTGTAAATTTGTAATAAGAGGGTCAAATCTTTAAAAGGTGAATATTCTCTCTTTTTGTAACATAAGAAATAAAGATTAACTTTAAGGAGGAGATCATTATTTCACAAGAAAACAACAAGAAGCGCGAGAACATTTTGAAAAGCACAACAAGTCAAGCAAATGAGCTGGTGCATAAAACGGTTGATAGCGCGAACAAGATTGTAAAAACAGTTTCTGGTGAAGGCGGTTTAGTTGGTAAGGCTGCAGATACAGCATCAAACGTACTTAAAAACACATCTAGTTTTGGGAATGATGTTGTTGGTAAAACCGTGGATACCTCTTCTAAAGTAATAAAAGGAACGACAAGTAAAGTTTTCGGTAATAAAAAGAAAGATTAATACTTCTTTTCTTCTATTAGTCCATAATTAGATATAAAAAACAGGAGCCCCTTCGTAGAAGAAGCTCCTGTTTATATTAACAAATTGGTAATACTACTTTTACTATTGTCCCTATATCTCCACTTTCAATAGAGATCGTTCCATCATGTGCTCCAACGATCCTTTTAGAGATAGCCAGACCTAACCCAATACAGTCCTCTTTAGTCGTAAAGAAAGGGAGACCTATTTTATCCATTAATGTAATCGGAATTCCCTGACCATTGTCAGTAACTATAATCATTATTTGGTTAGGTTGAGGATTGTAGACCTTAATTTTAACTTCACCATTAGCCACAATAGCTTCCATTGAATTGATAATAAGATTTAAAACAACCTGTCTAATTTGGGAATAATCACCCATTATTCTTGGTAGTTCTGTAGGAATTTCAACTGAGATAGAGATGTTCTTAAGTAATTTTTCAGTAGAAAATTCATTAATTGTATCAATAAGGAGAGAGCTAATATCCAAGAATTTTTTTGAGGGTGCCGGTGGTTTTGTTGCCAAAATAAAATCCTTTAATACTTTATTCATATGATTAAGTTCTTGAAATACGACTTCACTATATTCACCAAGTCCATCGAACCGTTCAAAAGTGAGCTGCAACAACCCCTGTACTGATTGTAGAGAATTCCCCATTTCATCGGCCAAGCCAGATGCAAGATTCCCTATTATTGAAAGCCTTTTATACTCTGTTCTTTCCTCGTTTATAAGCTCTGAACGTATTTGAGTCTTCTGAATGATAGCAGATGCCAATTCAGCTACCATCTTCATGTTTTCAAGTTCACTTTCCTTAAATGAATAAGGGTTGGGATCGACAGCACAGATTGTACCAAACATTGTTCCGTCTTCTAAAAAAATTGGAATTCCCATATAAGAACCTATGTTGGTCTCTTTTATAGCTTCCATTTTACATGTAACAGGATGCGTATTTGTGTCATTTATTATTAACGGTTCCCGACCGCCAGTAAATATCAAACTTCAAACAGAATGTTCTAAAGTCAGGGTGGTCCCATCCTCTATGGTAGAACCATTTTGATTAAGGACTTTCAGGACAGAAAACATATGATTTCCAGTACGTGAGATAAACAATGTTCGTGTTCCAATTAGTTCTTTTGCAACATCAAGTATAGATGATAGTTTTTTTTCGATATCATTCGTTATATTTTCATTTACTATTTTATCCTTTGTTATACTACCGTTCATCTAGTTATCCCTCCATTATTTCAATATACGGGATGTTGATCCCTAGTAAATTTTCAATCTATAATAAACTTATTTTAGATCAAGAACTTCGTTACCAATAATTGCAATATATATATTACAGTTTAAATTAATTTTCTCCATTTGGAAACCAATACCCTATTTTCTTCTAAAGCTTACTTAGTTCCTTTCCAAAGATTAGACTTAGTGATGGTACATCAACCATATTTTTAAGTCTTTATCTCTATACTTTGTTTTGTTATGATAAAGTTTGACTTTAAAAAAGGAAGGAAGCGTTCCTTCATGGATAAGGCAAGCTATAACAATAAGATTCTACAACTAGACTCATTGCCTAGAGAACAATATCAAATCATATATGAAGCAGGAACAACTGGAAAACTATCCTGTATTCACTGTGGAGAACAAATCAAACTATACTTAGGCATACAACAAAAACCCTTTTTCTTTCACTCCTCTAAAGCCTTTAACAACGATTGTGAGGAGTATTGTAACAGTCTATCTACACCACCAACTGAAAAAAACATTCAAGAAGAAGAACATAATGGGTTTCGAATTCCAAAATCTAGACCGATCGGACAAACTTCTACTGTACAAAGTGCGTGGAAAAAGGTCACATTCTTGCGTTCACCAAAACCCTTTGAAAAACAGTCATTACCTCCTGTTACTACTACTGATTCATTAGATCCCAGTCAGCAAAAAGCTGTCTCTACAGTTGATGGACCTTTACTTTTATTGGCTGGAGCAGGGAGTGGGAAAACGAGGGTTTTAACAAGACGAACTGCATCCTTAATTACAGAACATGGTGTAGATCCGAGCACTATTATGCTCGTTACCTTTACAGCTAAAGCAGCACAAGAAATGAAGGAAAGACTAAGATCTCTGCTGGCTCCTGGGCGGCTAAGTCGGTTAGTGGTAGGCACATTTCACAGTATCTTTTATAAAATGATTGCCTATCATGAACCCAATCGCTGGCAAAGTACCAATCTTTTAAAATTCGATTGGCAAAAGGAACAAATGATAAAAGAAGCTGGGAGGAAGCTTGATATTGATGAAAGAGATTTTGCCTTTGACCAAGCCCTACAGCAAATTGGACTTTGGAAGAACACGTTAACCCTACCCGAGGACATAAAACCAAAAGATTTGTGGGAAGAACGCGTTCTTTTTATGTACAAGCACTATGAAGACGAGAAAGCTAAGCGTGGTTTTTTTGATTTTGACGATATGTTAGTAGGTTGTTATCAGTTATTAAAAAATCAACCCGATCTTTTGACTAGATATCAGCAAAAATTTCAATACTTTCTTATTGATGAATTTCAGGATATTAATAAAATTCAGTATGAAATTATGAAAATGTTAGCTTCCAAGTCAAGGAATATTTGTGTAGTAGGTGATGATGACCAAGCTATCTATGCTTTCCGTGGAAGTGATCCAAGCTTTATTCTTAATTTCAATAAAGAATATCAGGATGCAAAGACGATCATGCTCAGTGAAAATTATAGGTCTACGCATAGCATTGTCCAGTCCGCTAATACTGTTATCAGTCGGAATGCACAAAGACATCAAAAGGAAATGAATGCTCAATTTGATAATGCCCTGCTACCCGCTTTTTTCTTTCCACATGACGAAGAAGAAGAAGCTACAATGATTGTAACCGATCTCAAGGAACGAATTGAACAAGGTGCATCTCCTTCAGACTTTGCCATTCTATACCGCACTCATACATCATCAAGAGCACTGTTTGAGAGGCTTGCAGGAAGTAATCTACCATTTACAGTTGAACAGGATGCGGAATCTTTTTATAAACGAAAAATTGTTAAAACACTAATCGCTTACCTCCGCTTATCCATAGACCCTAACCATTCAAATGCAATGGGTGACTTATTAGTTGCCTTGTTTTTGAAAAAAAATACATTAAATGATCTAAAGGCATCTAGTATTCTCGAAGATTGCTCATTAGTTGAAGCATTAAAGTATGTGAAAAATATACAGGCCTTTCAAGAAAGAAAGCTCAAAAAGATTGTCCCTCTATTCAAAACAATTGTTAAGTTAAAGCCGATTCAAGCCATTGAAATGATTGAAAAAGAAATGGGTTTTGAAGACTTTATAAAAAAGCGCGGGAATGAAGGAAATGTCATAGAAAAAGGATCAGATGATGTTCGCGACTTAAAAGTGGCCGCTAAAAAATTCTCTACTGTACAAGATTTCTTAGATCATATTGATCATATGATCGCAATGAACGATGAAATGAAAAAACTAAGCAAACATTATACGAATGCCATTCAGCTTTCAACGATCCATCGTTCAAAAGGACTTGAGTACAAACATGTCTATATACTAAGTGCAGTCGATGGAAGCCTTCCACACGACTTCGCACTCGACTCAAGCAGAAACGGCGAAACTGCCCCCCTAGAAGAAGAACGCCGTCTCATGTACGTAGCCATGACAAGAGCACAACAAACCCTGCACATCTCAGTCCCAGAAACAAGAAGAGGGAAAACTGCACAACCATCTCGATTTATAAGGTCATTGTATTAAGTAAGGAAAACTAATGCCTTGCCTTGAGTGATGAAAACCTTAATTATAAATTGGAGCCAAAACTGCGAGACTCCTGCGGGAGAAGCGCGTCAAAGTGAGACCCCGCAGGCGCAAAGCGTCGAGGAGGCTCACGGACCGCCCGCGGAAAGCGAGCGGTTTTGGCTCCAATTTATTTTTCAAAATCCCATTTAAAAAGGTGTCTAGGCATTTATCCAGCCTGACACCTTTTCACTTACTTCTTGTTAAGCATCTTTGCAATCGTACCAAAATCTAAATTCTGATTACCATTAACAATCGAATTCACAATTTTGTCCTCAGTCTGTTTATTAACAGGCTTATTGGCAATCTGTGAAACACGCTTAATAATCGAACGCACTGTTTTCTCATCCTTAAAATTTGCATTTTGTAATGAATTAGCTAACTGCATAACGTCATTCATATTAACTCCAGTTTTCTGTTCAATATTCTTGAATAAATTATTATCCATTATCGAAGCCTCCTTATGTTTGATATTATCTTATGAACGATTCACAATAGGCGTGAATCGTCCCACAGAACAACTCTCTAAAAATAGCAATCTTCTTTATTAGAATATGCGAGTATCTCTGAAGCAGTGAGGACAAGTGTACTGGGCAACCGCACCAATTTAACCTAAAGACAGCTTAAAAATTATCCTCCAGTTGCTTCTGCTTTCGAGCTAGCCACTTATCTATTTTTTCGAGTCTTGCTTCTAGCTCCTTCTCAAAACCCTGACTTTGTTTTGCAAGTTTTTCGAGATCGGCTTCGGTTTGTTTAATAAACTTTTCTGATTTAACCTTTTCTTCATCATGATTTTGGTAATATTGCTTAACAAAACGATCCATCTCTATCGTAAATTTATCCATATGTTTCTCTCGCTCCAACCTATCTTTCATAGAGATTTTTTATCCCCGATATTAAAGTATGTACTACGCATCTGTTTTGACAATAAAAAAAGCACCACATTTATGAAGTGGTACTTAATCTATCCTTCCAGATAGGGTTTTACTTTATTTTCAATCTCCCTTATTTTCTCAGCATTTTTCATGTACATTTCTTTTGCAGCTTGAGATTCTGTTTGGAGTGCGAATAATTCAAAATCAGCCTCACACTTCTTAATCGAGGCTTGTAATAACTTCAGTGTTACTGGAGGAGGCACCTGTACTTTATCATCATATAAATCAACAGTTAACTGTCCGAATGAATCCACCTGAGCTAAAAAGACATTCTCTGGTGTTACCCCGATTTTGTCTAGTTCTTCCTTAAGCCACCCTCGGTTCAATCCAATCGTAGATAAAGGTTCATCCAAAATACTTCCATCCATCATTACCGTTTGAGGTTCCTTAATTGAAGCAGAGTTTTTAATAATATCTCCGACAGTTAGAGGTTGTTTTTCTCTTTTTAAAAGAGCGGTTATTTCACCCGTTGGTTCAAGTAGAGCAAACTCTACATCCGCTACCCGAAATATATTCTTCCGTCGTAATTGTTCCAAGAGTTCATCAGCTGAGTATTGTTCTTTTTTTAAGTTATCCTCCATAATCTTTCCATTTTTAATAAAGACAGTTGATTTTCCTTCTACAAAATCACGGACTGTTTTACTTTTTAATGATAGTAATGAAAGCACTAAAGGAAAGAGCAACCAAACCAATATACTTGATATCCCGTTTGCCATGTTAAGTCTTAAATCCATAGATAAAGTACCAGCGATGTTCCCTATTGTGATACCAGCAATATATTCAAAAAAAGACAATTTAGAGAGCTGTTTTTTTCCGAGGAGCTTGGTTATTAAAAATAATCCAATAAGAATTCCAAAAGAGCGTATGACTACCTCTACCCATTCAGACATATAGCACCTCACTTTCTAACAATTGCTTAGGCTAAAACCCTTTATACTGGGGTTCCTCATATTCTAGTTCTCCAACTCGTGCTTTTACATCCGTAATGATCTCTTCTGTTGTTAACATAACTTCATGAAATGTTCTTTTCGCATCCTCATCAATCGAGGTCAGAGCCAATGATTGAAAGCTTGCATGCATACTTTTCAAACTGGCAAGTGTTTGTTTTACTTGAGAGGCAACCGTCATAAACCTTCCCTCCTAACCCTTTGGTTTAAATAGTAATGCACCAATAAAACCAAAAATGATGGCTGAGGAGATACCAGAACTCGTTACCTCAAACATCCCTGTTAATACCCCGACAATACCATGCTTCTCCCCTTCCTGAAGTGCTCCATGGACAAGAGCATTACCAAAGCTCGTGATTGGAATCGTCGCGCCTGCGCCGGCAAACGCAATTAAAGGTTCGTAAAGATTAAATCCGTCTAAAATAGCACCCGATACAACAAGTGTACTCAATGTATGTGCTGGAGTAAGCTTAAAGACGTCAAACATGATTTGACCGATTACACAGATAAGTCCACCTACAACAAAGGCCCAAAAGAAAGTTTGAATCAATTCCCTTCACCCCCGTACTCAATTGAAACAGCATGTGCAATACAAGGAATCGTTTCTTTTTGCTGAAAAGATATTGGTGATAGTAGTGCCCCAGTTGCAACTACTAGAATTCTTTTCAATTCCCCTTTTTTCATTCGATTCAATATATGTCCGTATAATACAGTTGCTGAACAACCTGCTCCACTTCCACCAGATAATACTGGTTGGTCTTCTCGGTAGATTAGTAAACCACAGTCTTGATATTTTGAATCCTCAATTTCTAAGCCATGCTTTTTTAATAAATCTAACGATACTTCACGGCCGATATGGCCTAGGTCACCGGTTACAATTAAATCATAGTAAGAAGGATCAATGTTTCGATCTCTAAAATGAGCTTCAATTGTATCAACAGCAGCTGGTGCCATTGCTCCTCCCATATTAAATGGATCAGACAAGCCCATATCAATTACTTTCCCAATTGTAGCTGAAGTAACTCTAGGACCTTCCCCTTTATCACTCAAAACGGCTGCGCCAGCCCCTGTTACCGTCCACTGAGCAGTAGGTGGCTTTTGACCTCCATATTCTGTTGGATATCTAAACTGCTTTTCCACTGCTGCATTATGGCTTCCTGCTGCAGTTAGTAAGTATTTTGCACCACCATGATTAACAATGAATGCACCAAGTGCGAGTCCTTCCATTGAGGTAGAACAAGCTCCGAAAAGACCGAAATACGGAGTTCCTAGTGTTCTTGCGGCAAAGCTTGAAGGGGTAATTTGATTAATTAAGTCTCCTGCTAATATGAATTGGATTTTCTCTTTATCTACATTCGCTTTCTCTATAGCTTTAAAATAGGCTTCTTCAAAAAGTACTTTATGTGCTTTTTCATAAGAATCTTCTCCTAGCCAGAGATCTTCATGTAGAAGATCGAAATCATCAGCAATTGCTCCATTAGCCTCAAACGGTCCACCAACTGCTGCAGATGATATAATTACTGGCTTATTCTCAAACACCCAAGTTGCATGTCCTTGCATCATATTAAAAACCGCCCCATTTCATAAGAATCGTTTTAATTAGAGCAACGACAAACGCTGAGAATGTCCCAAATAATATAACCGAACCAGCAAGTTTAAACATATTTGATCCGACCCCAAGAACAAAGCCCTCAGTACGATGTTCAATTGCTGCTGAAATAACAGCATTACCAAATCCAGTAACTGGCACTGCACTACCTGCCCCCGCAAATTGAGCAAGTCGGTCATATACACCGAATCCTGTTAACAGCATTGCAAAAAACACCATGGTTGCGACAGTAGGATTTCCCGCTGTTGCCTCCGTAAAATTAAAGTTATAGATATAAAATAATTGGACAGCCTGTCCAATTGTGCAAATAATTCCGCCGACCAGAAAAGCTTTAATGATGTTTTTGGCAACTGGCCGCTTCGTTTCATGTTTAGTTTGAAATTGCTGGTACTCTTGTTGTGTCATTGATAAGTTTTTTCTATTTTTATTTGGCATAATAATCACCCTGCCTTATGTTTGTTCTTCACTTAGCTTTATTACTCTTTCCATTTCTTTTTCCACTTTAGATTCATCAATTTTTTTTAAGTACACATCATTTTTTATTTTTGTTGTTTCTAAATAGATCTTTAAGTCACTAGAGACGGTCATATCGTATTCTTTAAAGTCCTTTTTTAATTCTTCTTCAACCTTTTTTTCTATTTGATTTAAACGGAACTTTTCAAACTGCTTAACTCTAAACGCAAGCAATAACTTTTTATCCATATTTACAGCGATAACCTCAGTTACCTCATCCATTCCCTTTACCTTTGCTTCAGCTTGCTCAGACGGAATTTGAATGACATCTAACTTTGAAGCATCTATACCTTCTATATTTTTCGGCTCATATTGACTACAAGCTGTCAAGGAACTAACTAGTATAATAATAATGACTACCCATTTTTTATCCACGTTCTTCAGTCCATTCTCTATTATGTATCTTCGAAAAAAAGGCTGGTATCATTACCAACCCCTAAAACGTATTACTGGTTATATTGTGGCTCTTCTTGTTTAATTTCTTGCACACGTGGATCTAACATATCAACAATCGCTTGTGTTTGTTGTGCAGCCTGTTGATACATTTGCTTAGCTTGTTCATTGTCCGTTTGAAGTGCAAACGTTTCAAAACTAGCTTGAGCACTTTTTAACCCAGCAAGAGTTTGTGCTACTTGAGTAACAACTGTCATTTGTTTACCTCCTTATTTCATAACATTAATACAACCTTATAATGTATAGCTGCTAACTATTTTATGATTTCCATTTTCACCCATAAAAAAATAATTAAGCAAAATATTCCTCTTTTCATACTATGTAATTGAAATTATGAAAAGGAGCTATGAAAATGGATTTATTGAAGAAATGGAATGAAATTCCCTACGCTGGAGAACAAGTGCCTCCTACTAATCCCGAGGAACCGTCGGCCGGGTCATGGGTAACCCATTATATAAAGACAAATGAAATAGGTGAGTTTTTTTATAAAAATGGTAAGAAGATACAACTTGATATCCGCAATCCATCTACAATTGACTGGAAACCTCAACTTGCGATTGTAAAAAAAACGTTAGAGAACTTAACCCCACATCAAATGGAAGTGGCTAAATACTGGGGAACAGGAGTACCAACTAAGCAATTTGTTCCTATTATGGATCGCTTAATCGATACTTACAAAGTACCTGCACCGAGAGCAGCACGAATACTTGCTGCTGTACTGGCAGCTGTTAATGATGCATTTGTAGTAACATGGAAATGTAAGTTTGATTGGCAGGTTGCAAGGCCCAACCAATTAGACCAGTCATTAGAAACAATCCTTTGTACACCCAGGCATCCTACCTACCCTTCTGGACATGCAACCATTGCAGGCTGTGTTGAACAAGTGTTAGGTTATTTTTTCCCAGGCGAAGCAAAAAAATTACGGAAAATGTCCGAGGAATGTTCAGATTCTCGTCTTTATGCAGGAGTTCATTTCCCGCTAGATAATTCAGAAGGTCTTCGACTTGGACGACAGATTGGCCGTATTGTTGTTGAAGAATTGAAGAAAGATAAAAATGAAGAAAATAGAAAAATTGATAAACCATATCGAGAAAATCGAAATGCAGTCATAAATCCTCCACCATATGAACAAGTCATTCCATACGAATTTGCAAATAATTGTACCTCTCTTTTAACAAATAATAAGAAAGACGATTTGCCAACAAATAATACTACAAAACCTACTTTATTCTATTAAAATTTAAAAACCAGCCCCTTTTTAGGGTGCTGGTTCCTATTTTTCATCTGTATCTTTATCTCTTCTTCTTCTTCGGCCACCACAGCCACAGCCTCTTCTTCTTCTTTCTTTTTTTGTTTCCTTTGTTCCCCCATTATCAGAAGAAGTAGTTGGTCTAATGGAGGATTTTCTTTTCCTTTCTCTCATCACAGTTCCCCCTGTTCTTTCATATGGCTTTCTCTAACTATTTTATGTGATTATGAAGTAAATTGTTCTCTAGGCAAGGTCTAATCCAGCAATTTTGTATTAAGTGTTTCAATTAAACCTGCTAACCCTGCAATAGCCAATATGAAAATAACTGGTTGGATAAAAACAGGAATAAAAAGCCAAAGTAAATATAAGAAAGTAGAACACCAAATACCTGTACACCAATAACAACTCAGTAACTCGCCAAACCATTTCCTTATACCTGTTCCTTTTATTTCGATAAAAGTTGAAAAGGTCCCATCTTCTTCTACCTCTTCAATTTCATCTATAAATGGTCGCCGAATAAAGGCTGTTATCTTATCAAAAACCAGTAATCTAGTTAAACGGAAAGAGGCCAATCCAAAAACAAGTAGATAAATCCACGATAATTCCAATTTGCATCTCCCCTTACCTATGATATATCTTCTAAAATATGAAGTAATAGTTACTCTTGTGATTCCTTTACAGAAGAAATGAGCTCTTCAAAGCTTTTTCGGTTTTTTGACATTCTTTCTTCAATCTTACTCAAAACCTCATTCATATCTAAATTCTTTTGATCCTTTTCATTCATCATTTGATAAAAGAACAAAAGCATCGCATAGGCAATTCCAGAATTATCAATATATACAATACTATTGCCACTTTTTAAGATGGATGCTGTTCCATTTGCGTTGCTTATTTCAGTTGTGGATTGTTTTAATTGGTTAAAGTGCTTCTCTAGTTTTTCATCTACAACCTTTTCAAATAATTGAATCATCTCTAATTCACGTTCACTCATCGTGAACCTCCTTTCCAAAAGCCTTGCTTTTATATGTATACGTTGATTAAGTTAAGAGGTAAGGGCATAATCACTAGAATAGGGATACTTTTATAAAAAAGAAAAGCACTCATTTCTGAGTGCTTTCCTGACAACCTTAATGTTTAAAAAATTAATTTCTGTTGTCATTTTCATTTCTGTTTTCGTTGTCATTGTCATTGTCATTTTCGTTATCATTGTCATTATCGTTTTCGTTGTTATTTTCGTTATCATTGTCATTATCGTTTTCGTTGTTATTTTCGTTTCTGTTTTCAAGGTCATTTTCATTTGTTGCTCTTGCTTCTTGGTCTTGGTCAGTTTCTTGATCAGTCTCTTGGTCTGCTCTGTTTTCAGCATCATTTCTTGATTCTTGATCTGCTTCAACATCTGTTTCAACATCCGCTTCAACATCAGACTTAGCTTCAACTTTCACCTCAACTTTAGAGTTACCACTGTTCATGATGTAAGAATTTCCACCTTTTACATCAATCCAGATTTTAGATTCGTTTTCAGCCTCAGCATCTGACTCAGAATCTGATTTGTTTTCAGCTTTGTTTTCAGCATTAGCTTTCGCTTTTGCTTTTGCTTCAGCATCTGCGTCTGCTTCAGCTTTCTGCCATTGCTCTTGAATTGCTTGAGCCATTGCTTTTGCAAGTTCTTCAAATTTTTGTTCTAATTTGCCCCAACTCATTTATCTTTCACCTCCCGCTCACTTGATACTCTATATATATTAAGAGAATCCTAAAGTGAGAGGACGCTTTACCTATGATAATAGTACATTTTAATAGGAATCAAGATAAATGGTAGAATTTCCACTATCAGCAATGATAGCTGTACCGTTTTTATTCGAAATTTTGATATCTTGTTTTAGCTCTTGTTTAGTACCGTATTCTATTTCTTGTTTAGTTTCATATTCTATTTCTTGATTTGTTTCTTGCTTATAATCAATCTCATGCACTTTTACTTTATTTTCAATACATTTTTCTTCTAACTTATGTTCTTTCTCTTTTTCCACATGCTGAAATTCTTGTACGATTTTATTTTTAGTTTTCTTCATTGGATCTATTCTTGGTTCTTCCTTTATTTTCTGCTTATCTGCTTTTTTCAGGTCAAGCTTTAGCTCATGTCTTAATAAGTCCGCTTGTGAACTTTTAGTTTTTATTTCTTCTTTACTTATCTTTACTTCTTTTTCTTTCCTATCTTGTTTATCCTTTTCTCGTACAGGATCTGTTGCGTAAGCTTGAAGGTGTTTTAAGACAGAATTAGAAAATTTAACGTTTTTCAGATTCTTTTTGGTTCGTTTTGATTTTGGCATTTTAGGCTCAACTTTATTCTTGTCCTCCTGCAACGACTTCTCTTTTTTACTTTCACTATATTTCCCTTCAGAACCACCGTTGCCTGTAAGTAAGGAAACAAATCTCTGCTTTGCATCCTTGTAATAATCACTATTGTTTGACTCACACTTATCATTTGAAATTTGTTTTTCATTGATTTGCTTTATTTTCTCATTCGATCTAGGCCCAAGAAGCAAAAGTGTATACTTACAACGTAAATAATCTTTATACGTTTGATCTGATACTTTGTAAAGCTCTAACGCTCGCTCAATGCTCCAACGGTTATTACTTAATACATTCTTAAATGTAACAGCTAAACACTCTCTATATGTGTTGAAAGGTATTAGCTTATATTCAGACGCCATCTTCCTAACGACCCCCTTTCAAAAATATTCTTATAATAGTTTATGCAAACTTTAATTGGATTGTATAAACATTAAGTGAATTTGGGGGTTCTTCCTAAAGTGGTTGATTCACAACTTCATCCTATTTTCATATTAATATATATCGAGATATCTGATGAGGGCGATAAAAATGACAAGTGAATACTTTAAAAAGATAGAAGCATTATACGAAAAAAACCACCGTCTTAATGAATTTTTAGAACTAGAATTAGAAGAACTGAAGAAGTTACTTACTCTAGACTCATTTAATCAGAATGACATTGAGCACTTCAAAAATATACAACATTCAATTGAGCATATTAAAAACAACCTTTTACAGTCTGATCGTAAGAATTCGTTTAGTACCATAAAGAAACCCATCTCTTACGGAATGCTTTATCCAATAAAAAAGGAAAGGTTATTTCTACAACTAATTACGGAATTACAAGAAATATCCCTTCATTACGAAATGGATATTGTTTTATTTCCTATTGAGGGAATAAACCTTGAAACTCAATCGGTAGAGGGAACGATTATATCTGGGTTAAAAGTGGAAAAAGTAATTACGAATATCCCAAAATTTATTTACAACATGACTTTTCATTCACAATCAAGCAGTGTTAAGAAAATGCGTAAACTCCGTAGGCTAGAAAATGTAATGGTCATTAACCCTATCAATCGTTTTAACCAAAGTATACTCTTTGATATGTTTTCTTCTTTACTATCAAAGGACCAATATTTACTCCACTACGATGTGTTCTCTCCCAAAACCTTAATGGAATTTCTCAATTTCTATAAAGGGTGCCTTCTATTACCCGAGAAAGGATCTGCTAAAGATAAAGTATTTTGGGTGAATCAGCAACCTGAAAAGGAAAATCATTACCTTCTCTCTTCGACAGATCGTTCAACCGAGTGTAGTGAAGATGAATTGTTTGGACAAATTAAAAAGCGAATTAAATCAAAAAAATACATGGTCATAAAGCCAATAAGCCCAATTAAATGGATGGACACTCCCCTCGAAATAAGAGTCTATGTTCAAAAGAATGGGGATGGAAAGTGGAGTGTAACAGATATGGTAGGTAAAAGCGAGATTCTCGCTAAGGAATCTAATGTAAAACATATAGCTGAGAAACTGGAATGGACTCTTCAAGAAGTTTCCATACAAAAACCAGATAATGTATTACAAGATTTAACTAATTTATCGGTTGAATGTTGTTCACTAATGGATTATTATATTCCAAATCTAGGAACAGCAACCTTAGATTTTTTAGTAGACCAAGACTGTAAACCTTATCTTTTGTATGTTAAAGGGTGGGAAACAAGAAGTTATTTATATACTGCTAGTATGATTGACTGGAAAGCTTACTTATCAAATGCATTTCATTATATGTATTATCTCAATAACAATATAGAAGATTAAAGGATGCTTATTATGATATGGGTAAAGATTCAGAAAGACCATGAACATCAGACTGATGAATTGACTATCTATCTCCCTAACTGGCTAGCAATAGAAGTGCAGAATACTACCTTTTTGTATTTTGGCAACCAAAAATTAAAGGTAAACGTTAGGACTTTTCACTCCAAAAAAACAGATAATCATAGCTACAATAACCCACTCAAAATAAATTGTTCTCAAGATCTTTTAGATGTATTACACATTCCTGATGAAGTTCCTTATAAACTCTACGTTAAAGAAGGTATCATTCACCTCGGCCCTGTTATTGGCTTACTATTGGGTGAGCAGCATTATTATTATCATCATCGACATATGCAAGAATACTCTGACGCTGTCCGTAATTATAATCAAATTGGGGGACTCGTTATTGCCTTTAAGGAATGTTCTATTGACTGGGATAAAAAGTGCCTTTTTGGGCTGTATTATCATTCTGAAAGTAAAAAGTGGCACTATCAAAAACTCCCAATACCTTCAGTTATTTACCGTCGTGGATATAAATCAAACCAACAAGTTGCCGAAAAATTATCTAGGTATACCAATGATAAAGTCTTTAATTCCTTTCGTTACGATAAGTGGGAGCTTCATAAAGAACTTAGCAACAATGTTAAATTTAAGCAATATTTACCGGACACATATAAATTAGAAAATCAACATGACGTGCTAAAATTATTGCACGAAACATCTAAGATTATTTTAAAACCTTCAGACCTTTCTAGAGGAAGAGGCATCTATATTTTTAAGAAACAAACCTCTGACTCTATTTTGGCGGTTGATTATAATGAAGGAAACAAACGAGAGTTTACCATTCCGAATTGGGCCATTGAGGACTACTTAAGTCAGGAGAACTTACTATCGAAAAATTATATATTACAGCCCTATTTAGACCTAGCTAAGATTGAAGGTAATCCATGGGACATCCGTGTAGTTATGCAAAAAAACATAAAATCTGGATGGCAATGTAGTGGGATAGAATGTAGAGTGGCAGGGAAAAACCAATTTGTTACAAACATCTCACGTGGTGGAATGGCGCTACCTATAAAAATGGCATTAGAAGAGTCTTTTGGTCCCTCCGTTCATTCTAATCTACTAAAAACAAACGTTATTGCTGCAGCTCAACACTTTTGTGAAATTATGGACGAAACAGGTGAGCATTTTGCAGAGTTTGGATTAGATCTAGCATTTGATGTGAACCAAAAGCTTTGGTTTATTGAAGCAAATATGCGTCCCACCTTTAATGGTTTTAAAAAGATGGATATGGCGAATTATTACTATATCTGTCAAAATCCGATTCGCTATGCTGCAGCTGTAGATGGCTTTTACTAATAAAATGTATGGCCATTTGTTCATTCAAGAAGTTAAAAAGGATAGCTATCAAAAGCTATCCTTTTTAACTTTCCCACTTTGGTTCAATTATAGGAAGAGCTCTATTCATTAACCTAGGACTAATACATTGAACCGCACTTATATGTTCTAATTTTACTTCTATAAATATAAAAGTTTTTTCCAGACGATAAAGTTCTGTTAAATCTAAAGTTGGTTTTGAACCCATATCAAACGGTTTAATAAGAGTCATAATTGCTTTATTAGCTGTAGGATCTATCTCCTCAACTCTGAAGAAATAAGAGGTAAAACTTCCCACCCCACTTTCTTCTCCATCAATTCCAACTTCCTCAACTAAGTTTCCATTCTTATGATAAAGCATTAAGGGAATGGTTCCATCATTCTTATCATTGGGTGGCATTTTATTTGAAAATGTATCTTTGAAGCACTGATAGGTATTTTGGAATTGTTTAACCACATTTAAAACTTCAATTACATATTGATTCGAGTCCAATGCCACCCCTCCCTTACATAATCACTCTTATCCATAGTTTATGAGAATGATTAACATTTGTGTAGACGCTATCTTTATAAAGGCTCAAGATAGAAAGCAATCTCTTTTGCAGCAGTGAGAGCAATGTCCTTAGCAGCTTCAATCGAGTGCTCTGCTGCAATCACATAACCATATCGATCACCCATGGATTCTGGTGGCTTTAATGTCATACCTTTCTTTGGTTTAATATACACTTCCTGGACACCAGGTAGGGCTTCAGCTCTCGCTCTACCAGTT
This sequence comes from Cytobacillus luteolus, assembly GCF_017873715.1. NCBI lineage: Bacteria > Bacillati > Bacillota > Bacilli > Caryophanales > Bacillaceae > Litchfieldia > Litchfieldia luteola. Next base: position 532,319 of record NZ_JAGGKM010000001.1, on the reverse strand, counting down.
ACTTTAAGCAACCTGCCTTTTTGACCGACAGTAATATATTGAGTATATACGCACTTTTCAAAGCGGTTAGATATCGAAATTGACTCACCTGCATAAAGTTTTATCGTTTCTTCAGCAATATTAATTCCCGTACCTATTTCGATCATTCGATTCATGGCTCCCCCAGAAACTCTAGGATTCGTCTCAATCAATTTCCATGTACCATTTACAAGTCTTAACTCAATATGACAAGAGCCATTTGTTAATTTAATCCCTTCCACTATGCCTTGTACAACTTCCCTTACTTTTTCAGTCAATTCATGATTTTTGGGGTTAAAGCTATACCCTGTCACAATAAAACGTTCATACTCTGAAATCGTTTGTTCAATCACACCGATGATAAAAATCTCTCCATTTTTCACAATAACTTCCACTAAATATTGAGGTCCTTCCAAGAACTCTTCCACGATTAATGAATCTAGAGGATACTTTAATAATAATTGATTGACTTTTAAATCTAATTCCTCTTTCGTTCGTGCGAGAAGAACATCCTTTGATCCAGTTGAGAATGGGGATTTTATGACAAGTGGCAAGGTATTAAAGTGAAAGGTCTCTAGCTCACTTTGATTGTTTAATATCTTAAAATAAGGAGTAACAGGACTGTTTCGAAGAACGTTCCGCACGAGGGATTTGTCCTCCATGATATCAATTGCTTCTAAGCTTAGACTAGAACTACAAAATTCTACTGATAAAGAAGCAGCTAAGTATACATATGGCTCAATAAAGCTTAGAATGGCTTTTATCTTTCTTTCACCATGCCTTAAAAAGGTAATTTCTTTACTGACAATTTCATAGTCCATTACGGGTGAAACATATAGCATTAAATCGATATCTGGAAACTCCCATTTGTTCGCTAAGAACTTTTTATTATTAGTTAAAAGGATTGTTTCGTATCCTATTTTTTTTGCAGCTTTTACAGCTTCTCGACTAGACCCAGATTTATTAGTTCCTATAAAAATGACTGATTCCAACGTTTCCTCCACCTTTGAAATATCCTCACTATAGAATATAAACGGAATAGCTCTTTAGTGCTAAAATATGAAAAAACTCCTGATAAAAAGAGAGCAACTAATACGCTGCTCCCTGCTATGGATAACTATGCTAAATCCATGAAAAAGGTCTTTTACGATCGTCATCATCGTCTATGTCAACATCAACATCAACATCGACATCTACTTTGTCATCATCAACCTTCACATCTACATCTACATCCACATCAATGTCATCAATGTCGTCTACTCTTCTGCCTAACCATGGATCATAGCGTCTACGACGACGATTTTCATCAATAATAATCACTTCATTTGCTTTCACAATTAACTTATCAACCTTAATTTCTTGTGGTCTTCTCTTCTTCGACATTCCATTTTCCTCCTAGACTAATAGTAATCGGTATATGTTATGCAAATACCTATATCAAGGTATAGGCACTTTCATTAAATCCTTTCATTATACCTGTGGAAATTTCAAATTGTAGAGATAGTAGTACATACGGCCTGTTTACCAGAATCATAAACTAATATGAATACTATTTAGGAGGTGATTATATGGGAAACAGGAAGAAAAAGAAGAAAAAGGATGAAAAGGTAATCAAAGTTGTATGTAAGTGTCATGACGATGATTTCCATTGTCCAAAATCCCGTCGTTGCCACTCTTTATGTGATAGATTCCATTGTAGACCGGTTTGTCATTTCCGTCATAGATGTGGATGTCACGACTTCCACCATGATTTTCACCGTGGATTCCATCATTGTTAAGTATGATAGGAAAAAGAAGGCGAACAAGAATTAGACTTGTTCGCTTCTTTTATCAGGCGTTTGTCCATTTCAATTTATTAAAAAATTCATAGACTAATAGTAGCTTTAAGAATAGGAGGAATAGCATGTCAGATCACAATTTTAATAGGCATACATGCAGCTGTCAGAGTAGTGCCCATTCACACCCTAAACATTGTGGTTGTCAGATGAAGCATACTCACCATCATGATTTTTGCAGTTCCAGTTCTTCTAGTCATCACCAATCAATTCATCATGATACATGTAGGTGCAATCGAGTAGATCGTTTTCCTAGAAACCGCTTTAGAAGACAAGATCATCAAAACAATTTCAACAGAAGAAACAGACTTTCTAGACTGACACCACTCCATCACCACAGACATGGAGATGATTGTGTCTCCCATGACCATGAAACGCATTTACATGGTAAAAACCATTCTATTAACGAAATGATTAGATTGCATAAAGGTGATGACGGTAAGAAGAACATTGTGATTATTATGTAGTATTTCCAAATCTATTAATTAGGGAAAAATCAAAAAGGAGGAATATAAGTTGAGTCATATGCATTGTTCAACATGCGGTAAGTTTAGACGAGATCATCATGGTCATCACGGTCATCATGATCATCATCGCAATCATCACCATAACGATCATTGTGGGTGTCCTGACCACCATCATGGACACGGGCACCATCATGGTGACCACCACGGTTGCCATGATTTCCATCATCGTGATTTTATTTGCGATCGTTTTCTCTGCGATGATGATTTTCGATTACGATTAGGTGGATTACAAGGAAATTTAAATTTCCGACTTCGACAGCTTATTGGCTGTAAAGTAAAATTTGAATTAGAAGAAGACAAAAAAATCGATGCAAAAGTCTGCTTCGTTGGTTCAGACTTTGTTGAGGTTGAAGTGTTAGATGATAAAAAAGATGACAAAAAAGATGATAAAGATGACGAACCAGAAGTCTTAGGAGAAAAGAAAAAGAAGAAGAAAAAGAAGAAAAAGAAGCATAAAAAATGTCCAAAAGCAGCAATTATTAAAATGGAAGCTATCAAATTTATGGAGCTTAAAGATGACTGTAAAGACGATAAAGAATGCGACTGTTGTCATTAATGAGGAAGGCCACGCGAAGTCGTGGCTTTTTTATTAGAATTACTAGCCTTAGTTAACTATATTCTATTAAACTTAAAAAGAGTAGGCTGACTTCAAATAGGTCAGCCTACTCTTTTTCTACAGTACTACTAAATAACAAATGTTGTTTAGCGGAATCTCCATCTTTTTTTTCTTTTTCTTCTTCTTTTTCTTTATCTTTAGGGTTAATGTTTCTCTATGAACGTCAAATAGTGTCCCTTTTATTTTCTCTCCCTCTAATCGAACTTTCAATCTCTTGTTGACTAAGAGCATTAAATAGATTTTTAATCTTAGTCTAAAAAAGATTTGAATAAGCTCTGGTGACGAACTAACGGTTTCACCGAATCTAAACGTGAGTCTCCTTCTAAAACAAGGATCTATTTCAGTTAATTCGCTTTCTTCATTTGGTTCGGCAAATCGTCCATTTAACTTAATCGTATTTACTACCTCAAAGGGAATAATGATTTCTTTTCCATTCTTATTTCTTAAAACAACGAAATCGAAACCAACAAGCATGACTCTCCCGCGTTTGATTATATTTCGATCAACTTCTTCACTAACTGGACAGTTAATTTCCACACGAACTTTTTGTCCAACAAGCCCATCAAACGCCCTTTGGAATATTTCATCTGGTGTACGTTCACCTGATAAACCTAAATCCAGGAGTAATTGATTCGCTTGTTTAATTCGAGCTTCTAGTTCTTCTTGTTGCTCCTCTGGTAAACAACTAGTTGGAGCAGGGAACATCGGTTGCTTAATACGTGGTGGACAGCATTCCTCTGGTATACAGAAATCGTCAGGTGCATCCGCTGGAACAAACTCTGGACAATTAAAACCTTCACATACATTTTCTTCTTCCATTTTTTCACCACCTTTTTAAAAATAGGGAACCATAATACGGCTCCCTATCTCTTAATCTTTTAAAGGATGCAGATGGTCTTGAAGTTCTCCATGAACACGCATGATCCCCCACATTCCCAGTTCAATATCCCACATAATATTTCCCGAACGATACATATAGTCACCTGGGAAGTTGTATACGCTACCTGCTCCGCCTATCAGCCATAAATTTGCTTTTCTTCCTATCACGTTAAATCCAACAAAGGATTCTATACGTGAATTTAGATCTCGGGGCTCAAAGTGCCATCTATGACCATGAAGATGGAAAGTATGTGTACGTCTTCGTTCAGCAGGTGTTACAAGTTTTATCGAGACTGGGTCTCCAGCATAGGCTTCAAATAATGGAGTTGCTGGGTCACCGAATACCTTAGAACTAAATAAGTTCTCTAGTTCTGGATGCTCTCTATATCTATTAATTAAACGCTCAGTACGATAGTTGAAGCCACGCGAGCCTTCATCATACGTATCCACTTCTTCATCCACTTCTCCACTACCAAGTAAAACTCCATCAAATGGATCAATAATTAGTTGATCAAGTTTGTCTAGTAAGCGTAATCCATCATGCATAATCATGACAAATTCTCGCTTATCTGGTAAAAATGGATTACGTAATACAGCATTGGCACCTGTTCTAACTGGTTTTAATGAAAAAGGATCCAAATAGCTAGTTCCTCTAGGTTCTGCAATAAATGCACCAAATGCTCCTTGTGAGCGGTGATTACGGATATCCGCCATATCCCACATACCAATAGCTCCGTGCGCATCTTCTACAAACCAGCTGTATGTTATCTTTTCACCAGGCCCTACGGTTTGGTCTGCATTAAATCCAACGGTTTCTCCCGCTGACGTTTTCACATCATATTGTAGGAGTTGAGGATGTAATGAAATTCGTAAGGATGGAGGATAGAAGGCTTGTTCTTTGACCCGTGGATAAGGATATATCCCATCTTTAAATGGAAACAATTCAAATTTCAATCTACTCTCTAACGTAACTTCTACAACGTCTCCAGCGTTAGCCCTTAGCACCAGTGGTTCTGGATTCTTTTTCCCACAAAGGATATCATCTACATCCTCTCTTAATGCAAACACAATTCCATTTGGATCATGGTCACCATATGAGTTATAAATAACTGGGGTTTGAAAAGCAACCACATCAAATTTTTTAATTGGACTATTCGGTGGTCCAACTGAACATACTGTTTTTGCTTTTGCAGGTGGTAATCCTGTGCATTCTGGTAATGGGGTTGAACGTTTGGGAGGCAGTGGCCTGTCAGATAACGGTATCAGATCCGGTACTTCCTCATCGTATGCCCTGAAGAGTCCCCAAGTTCCATTCCACAAATCCTCTTCCGTTTCAAACGTCCATAAATAGTCTCCACCTCGAGGAATATACGTCTCAAATGTGAAGGACTCTGAGATTCCTATATGCTGTTGGTCTTCCATTGTTGTGTCTAAGTCTCTTCTTTCTGTTGGCCATTTAAGGCCATGAAGATTAAAGCTGTGTGATTCTTCCTGTGCTCCTTGTAGTAATCTTATTCGGATGGAATCACCAGCATAAGCCCTGAGTATAGGTGTGACTGGATCTCCATGAACAAATGAACTAAAGGAGTAGGCTGGATCACAGTCTTTCCCAAGCCTAAATTGTAATGGTTCATTTTTGAAGTTCACTCCGAACAATCCGGGATCATCCTGAGAGCCTGGAAACTCAGGTGGATTTAGCGGTCGTCCGTCCTTATCAAAAATCAACGCAAAATCGTGAACCATTAAAGCAATATCTCGATAGTCTGGAATGATTGGATTTGTAGTAGTAACTTGCGTGCCATTGCGTACTTCTTGGCCTGTAGTTGAATCAAGAAATTTAGTGAACCTCGGATGAATTACTCCTGAGGCAAACACACCATGCTGTTGATGGGCTGTTGCAAATAAATGATCATGAAAAAACCACGCTTTTAATTCCACATCTGCAAAATATTCATAGCGCATTGTTTCACCTGGCAGAACACCAGAATCATAGTTCCAACCAACATTTGCTCCATCATTAACTAATACATCAAACTTAACAAAATGGATATGCATACCTATCTCATAGGTTCTTGTTACAAGTTGAAACGCGTCACCATCAAGAATATGCGGGAGCCTGTTTGTAAAGTTAATCCGAATACAAGTGCCTGCTGTGGCATGGAAGACAAGAGGTTCGGGTTCCTTTCTTCCTGAGCAAATTGCTTCAATATCTTCATCTAACACATATATTCGTCCTTTTGGATCATGCCAGCCTTGACGATTATAGATGAGAGGTAGTTCAATTACTGAGATATTAAATTCTTTTACAATCGAATTTTCCAAGCAAGGATCAGCAAATACTGCTCCAGGTCTTGCGTTGGGGACAGCGGCATTTTTTTCTAACTCTGTCATCTCGCGTCCACCAACAATGCCGAGTGGTGGCCTCGGTGCTTTACAGCCAACTTTACCTGGAATAAAGTTTGGAAATCCAGGACGTTCCTTTGTTGGCAACGGGGGTGCTGGTCTGTCAGGCAATGGCTGTAGTGCTGCAATAGGCTCACCATTCGGATAACATTGACTTCCATCTTGAAGGGTATCAAAAATTCGATTAATTCCCCACATACCAACTGCAAAGTGAGGATATAAATGACAGTGGATGATAGCATCACCAATTGCACCATGTAAACTCCCTAGTCCATACAATGGTTCAATGTTGTAATGCGTTTGTGGACTAGTCGATTGAGAATCAAATATCTCGGAGTTTACATTTTTAGGATCTCTGAACCATTGGTGAACATGGTAGTGAAACACGTGAGTTTCTTTAACCCCAGCATGCACAAGTCTAATAAGAGCCGGATCACCTACGTAACCTCTTAATATTGGAGTTGCAGGATCACCAAACACCCACGAATCATGGTGTACTTCTTCTCCATCACAATCTGGACAAACAACACCTTCATCTATCAATTGTTTTCGTCTATGCTCAGGTTCGTATCTATAATTGACTCCGTGGAATGACTCAGAAGGTTGACCTGTTAAAGGGTTAATTGGTCGATTCCCAGTAATATCATTAATCTCCATTTCATCATGAAACATCCATGCATATTCACGGCGAGATGGTAAAAATGAATGATGGATATCAGCATATACACCACTATTAATTGGTCCTCCTGTAACCGGATCTGTCCACCAAGATCCTCGTGGTTGAACAAATAATGCACCAAACAGCCCATTGCTATTTGACCCATCTTCAGTACTTGATGGATTACCTAAGTCTGAAAAGAAGTAAATTCCATCGAGGTTTGCTTTAATTACATATTTTATCTTGTCACCACATTCTGCTAGAGTATTCGGATTAAAACCGACATTCGCACCATCTGAATCTAACACATCATAATCTGCTTCCTGAAAGTGCATCCCTGCTGCAAATGGGAGTTTGTTTTCAAATAAGATCTCAACAACATCTCCTTCATTTGCACGAATAACAAGTGGCTGAACAAGATCAACGGTTGAGAAAGGATTCTTCCTAACAAGTTCCTTAACCTTTTCTTCATTTTCTTTTAAAACATACATCATGCCATTCGGGTTATAATCTCCAAAGTTATTTACCACAATCCGAATAGGAATAGCGACGACATGATAGCATCGCTTCATAATTGTTTCCCTCCTTTCAATAAAACTATCAGTCTATTAATTTTGGTATTTGTGGTCCATCATGACGTTCAATGAAGAATACTTCAATCGAATGAATATGGATATGCCACACTCTGTTTTCTAGTACAGCCTGAGATGTAGTTTCAACATCAACTAAAACGTGATCATCTGCCACTTCTAGGATTGTTCCAACAAACATAAATGGGAAATTAGGAATTAGTGCAAACAATCTATGTCCTACTCCATCTTCAAAATGCTGAATGATCGCTTCATCATGAACAGTATTGATATCGATTCCATTCCCGCTTAGCATATTATTAACTCGATTCGTTGACATTTTTTTCTCCTCCTTCTTATGAAATTGAAAATACTGTGTCACAATCAAATTCCGTTGTCATTGCTGCGATTCTTTCAAATGGAATACTTATCGGTATTGGAAACTCATAGAACGGTGCGTTTACCATTTTAATAATGACTGGATGAAGTGTTAAATGACCTCTTTCAACTTCACTAACTGTGCCACAAAAAATGGGTCTAAAGGTTTGGCCCAACAAGTTCAGTTGAGTGGCTTGTGTTACCAATAAAACCTCTTCACCTACCACTAGATCTCGTAATAAATGGTCTTCTATCTCTGGATTCATATATTTTCCTCCTTAAAGCCTAATTTTTTTAAACTGACGGCTATTAGTAATTTATTCTATTTTCCACAAAATGCTAATTACATATAACTAGTTACTCTTTTTTTTACTTGCCCAATTTAAACATCTTAGATAATGCTTGTAAAAACCTGATAGATTTTACATACGTAATGGAAGCTAAAGGGATTTCCTCTTTGTTATTTAACCTCGCTACGGATATCACCTCTTTGGTTGCTCCATCTAATTTCCCATATGTTTTATTGTCGTCTAAATAATATATCTCTACCCAAGTCCCCTTCCAGCGTCCTAAATTTGTGTGGAACGTCTCCTCATTAAATTGTTGCAGTAGTACGTCACGCTGGGATACCGTCTTACCAAAATCACGTACTAATTTTTCTCTTAAGTTATTATCGTATATAAAGTGCTGATGTGTGTTTGAGTAGTTAGGAATTCCAAATGGAATGTTTGCAGATTCAATTGCTTCAAAAGGAATCCATATTCGATCCTTTAAGTCGGTAATCATAACAAAATTCCTTCCAATAGCACTTACCTTACCCTCAGTATAAAATGTTTTACCTCCAGCCTTTGAATACACCTCTACTTGCTGATTTCGTTTCATCTTGAAAAATCTCTTTAGTGTAAGTGATTTTTTTGAGAAGGAAAAGCTTCAGTCACCTTAAATAAGTTTTCTCTCTCCATTAACTCCATAAGAATTCTTGTTTCTTCTGTTGAAAGATTACTAGTTGGTGATGTCATTCCTTCCCCTTTTTGTAGATTAAATTCATTAATTGTATCAGGCTTAATGATTTCTTTTTTCCTAGCTTCTAATAGTTGTTTTATATACTCATCACGCCGTATCAGATTTTTCATATTCTCCCTCCTTCTACCACGACAAATTCTCTTATAGGTTATGCAAATGGTAATAAACTGCGTTATGCATTTTGTTATTTCTGGTTAAACCGCCCCTAAACTAATGCCTTTTCTTTTAAAAATAAGACAAATGCCCAAACAAACATTCGGACACAACATACTCTATTAGAGACAACAAAGTCAAAAAAATTTTAAGGAGATGAATTATTCATGAGTTGTAGTAAAAGAAACTGTGTATGTGAAGCAGTTGAAGCAATCTTAGATGCTCAAGATGCAGTCAATGACAAATGTCCAACTAGTTGTTTCCAAGATCTTTTAAACCCTGCAGTAGCACCTGGCCGCGATACAATTCCTTTTATCTTATTTGATAAAAAAGGTGGATTGTTCAAAGCATTTGGTAACGTAGGTAAAAGACTTCCACTAGGCGATGAGATGGATTGCTTCAAGACAATCTTCTTTAGAGTAGAAAACATTAAAGATGATTGCTGTGCAACACTTTCACTACTAAGACCTGAAAATGGAGACATCAAAGATCCTTGTGATCTTGGAGCAGAAGACAGATTATTCAGAACAGACTTCTGTATCGAAGTTGACCTTTCTTGCTTCTGCGCTATCCAATGCTTATCACCAGATTTAGTAGCTCGTAGATTCTAATTAAACTTTAAAAAAAGACTACGGTTATTCAATAACCGTAGTCTTTTTTTCTGCCTAATTCGTTCAAGTTAGGCAGTTTACCTAACACATCTAACCATGTCCACCTATATTCTAGTAAAGACAATATGTTAAATATTAAAATTTAGGAGTGAATCAAATGAGTTGCTGTGACAAAGACAAAGATTTAAACTGTGTATGTGAAGCCGTATTAAATATTAAAGATCTACAAGATGCGGTGGATGATGATTGCCCAACTAGTTGCTTTAGTAACTTACTAGCACCTACTCAATTTGTTGGAGACACGATTCCTTTTCTTCTTTACACTAAAAAAGGAGATCTGTTCAAAGCATTTGGAAATGTAGGTGAATTATTACCTGGTGATTGCTTTAAAACACCTTTCTTCCGTGTTGAAGATGTACGTAAAGACTGCTGTGCAACGTTATCACTATTAAGACCAGTAGATGGCAGAGGTTCCTGTAAAGATGATGTATGCGACGTTGAAAGACTTGTAAGAACTGATTTCTGTATCGAAGTTGATTTAAGATGCTTCTGTGCAATTCAATGTTTAGATCCACGTCTAGTTGTTCGTAACTTTGTAGCAGATATTGACGACGACGATGACAAGGTTGGCGGAGTAGAAGATGATGATGACCGTGGTCGTCGTCGCCATAGACACTAAAAACCTATTGCATTAATTGCTTCAATATCATCTAGTTGAATTTCAACTTTTCTTGGGCTAGTAAGTGTTTTGATGCTTACTAGTCCTTCTTCATATGAAAGAATAACCCCTCTATATGAACGATCCTTTGTAGTGATTTGACACATTGTTTTCGGAAGGTTATCTGGTAGGTTTATAAAAAATTGTATTCTCTCTTCAATATCCATTTCAGAAAAACGTTTCTTCTTCTTCCTTTTAGTTTCATCTTCCTTAACTACGTTTGTCTCTTCCTCAAGTACTTTGGGAACTTCACCTTTTACTTCAAGTTCCTTTTCCTCCCTAACTCGAGTACTTTCCTTAACGACAAATGATTGTTGCATTCCACCTGGAGTTGGTGTGAAATCTGGTTGCGATATATACATAAGCGGTCTTTGTTTACTTGAAGTCACTTGATTATCACTCATATTTTCCTTTTCCTCCATTCTTAGAAATTCATATTATGGTATGCAATAAATCTAGGTAATGTGCTAATGCCTATTTGACGAACCACAAGAAAAACGACGTTTTCAGCACGCCGCTATTCGTCAAGTAACCTCTCAATATTCTCCATAATCTCTTCAAGATTGACTTCTTTTCCAGCCACATTCATATCATGAACTGAACGGATTTTATTCTCTGCATCAACCAAATATAGCTTCGTACTATGAGTAACAAATCCATTTTCATCCTTTTTATAGTTCATTTGAAATTGATTGGCCACTATTTTTGTTTCACTCTCTGAATCTCTTAATATAAACCAACCACTCGAATCTATAGCAAAATTGGATGCATACTTACGTAAAGTGTCGGCTGTATCAAATTCTGGATCAAGGGTAATCGTTACAATTTGAACACGATCCCCAAATATTTGTTCATCTTTTAATTTTGCTTGTAAAAAAGTTAAGTCATACATGGTCATTGGACAGATATCTGGACACTTTGTATAGATAAAGGCAACAACCTTCAAATGTTCATTTTGAAAAGTGTAATCCTCGTTCAATACAGACTCAAAATGAATGTCATCAACTTGCTCTATGATTGGTAATCTTTGCTGAATGTTCCATAGCATATAGATTAAGTACATACTTATCACTGTTAGAATAATAACTACACTAAGTTTTGCTTTTGATGAAAGCACCACATAACCTCCTTATACCTTTAGCGAGTAATTTATAAACCAAAATGTAAGGATTGAAAGACTCGTCCCGAATAGACTAAATAAAGTAGTATTAAGAATCATGTTGGCGGCTGCATCTGCCGGAAGACCACAAAGGGTTGGATCTTTTACTACAGCCCCTAACATCGCTCCCATCATCGCACCAACTATTCCATTAAAATACCCTGCTAACACAGAGTGAAATTTCACAAAAGCTCCAAAAGAGATTCCTACACAAATACCAAAAACAATTGAAATCATGACAACATATGAAACCGACAATTCAATCAAAAATGATAGTAGCAAGCCAGTAACGAATGCCAAAACAAATGGTGCACTCATGGCAATGATCATTGCATAACGTTCCGAATACAATCTCCTTCTCTGATAAAGAGTTATATAACTTTTATATCCTATAAACAGATTTAACAAGAGTAATAGGAAAAAAATATATTTCATTTCAATGCTCCTATGAACTTTTTCTAGAGGTAATCACTAAGAGAGAGGAACAAATAAAAAGGATCTCAATAAATAGAATAAAAGATTCACTACCTTCTAAAACAGCCCCAATCATTGGAGCCATGATGCCCATCATCATTCCGTTTATAAATCCGGTTAGTAAGGTCTGATAATCAAATAAGGCCCCAAAGAGTGCCCCAATTCCCATACCAATTAAAGTTGAAACAATTGTCACTGTTGCAAAATGAAAAGGATACATAGACACTAACAATACCCCTGATGCAATGCCCATCATTCCACCAACGAGAATGGAAATATTCATGCCTAACTGAAACCCTATAAGTTTGCGAATCCTAAAAATATAAAGATAGATGATTGTGGTAATAAGAAAGTTTCCATAAAAAAAGAGCTCTATAAAATGTTCTCCCATTTCTTTCACCTCATACTATAAGTATGCAAAGTCAGTAAACAGGTGTTTAGTTATGGCTAAAGATATCCTACAAAAGGTACCCATTACACACTATCTTTACATTATCTTAATTTCCCCTTAACAATTACCTGTTATTGTCGAAATAGAGAAGATTATACCGAACGTTGCAGCAAGAAGAACCATTTACAAAGGAGAATAGATCATGAGTATTGCGAAGATATTGATGGAGGATCCTATGGACCTAGACAATCATTCTATAATAACAATGTCTCACAAAAGGAATGAATTCAGAGATATCCTTAAAAATAAAGCTATAAAAATCTTATTTCAACCTATTGTCTGTCTTCAAAATGGAGAGATTCATGGATATGAAGCACTGTCAAGAGGCCCAGAAAACAGTGAGTTTCATTACCCTTCTTCCCTATTTTCATTTGCAGAACGTGAAGGCTTTTTGTATCCTCTAGAAAAAGTAGCTCGAGAACAAGCTTTATATCAAAGCAAACATTTACTGGATAACCAGAAGTTATTTATTAATTTAACTCCTCAAGTGATCCATGACCCTCATTTTACTCCTGGTCATACGATTTCTTTGTTAGAACAATATCAAATGAATCCTGAGAACATTGTTTTCGAGATCACAGAAAGAAGTGCCATTACTGACTTCCAAGCCTTTAAAGTGGTCTTAAACCACTATCGTGCCCAAGGATTTAAAATTGCGATTGATGATGCAGGAGCAGGATACTCATCCTTACAAGCTATTTCTGAGTTAGAGCCTGACTATATTAAGGTTGATCGTTCACTAATTAGCGGTGTTGATAAAAATGAAGTAAAGAAAAATATATTAGAGGCGTTTGTAATGTTTGCGAAAAAAATGAATAGCAAAGTGCTAGCAGAGGGTATCGAAACGTTTGAAGAGTTGGAAAAAGTGAAGGAACTTGGAATCGATTTTGGGCAGGGATATTATCTTGCCAGGCCAAATAATCCAGTACCACCCTTTCCTCGGGATATTAAGGAATTTCTTCGAAGTGATAAAAATAAGAAAAAACCAATATATGTAGATATAAATGATGAGATTGTTATATTGAATAATGGAAAAGAACTAGCGAGGACGTTTGCAAAGTTTTTGCTATAAGATAAACAAAAACAGTCACTACCCTCATGTTGGTAATGACTGTTTTTTCTTTTGTTATCCTAGAATATGATACCCAGAATCAACATGAATATTTTCACCTGTAATACCACGAGATAATTGGCTAAATAAGAAAACTGCTGTGTCTCCCACTTCTTCTTGAGTTGTTGTACGACGAAGTGGAGCTTTTTCTTCAATTGTTCTTAAGATCGAATTAAAATCACTTACACCTTTTGCAGAAAGTGTACGAATTGGTCCGGCAGAAATTGAGTTTACACGGATGCCATTCTTACCTAAGTCACTCGCTAAATATTTCACACTAGCTTCTAGTGAAGCTTTAGCTACACCCATAACATTATAGTTAGGTAATACTCGCTCACCACCTAAGTATGTTAATGTAACGATGCTTCCGCCTTCATTCATTAAATCCTTCGCTTCCTTTGCAACAGCTGTTAAAGAATAAGCACTAATGTTATGAGCAAGTAAGAATCCTTCACGTGTTGTATTCATATAATCGCCTTCTAATTCTTCTTTATTAGCAAAAGCGATACAGTGAGCTAGTCCATCAATAGAGCCTACCGCTTCTTTAATTTCAGCAAAGCACTTCTTGATGTCTTCATCATTTGTAACATCACATGGTAAAACTAAAGAGTCTTGCCCAAGTGATTCTGCTAATTCACGAACACTTTTCTCTAAACGCTCACCTGCATATGTGAAAATCAATTTAGCTCCAGCATCATGTAAAGAACGTGCAATCCCCCATGCGATACTACGTTTATTTGCTACTCCCATTACTACATATGTACGATCCTTTAAGGATATTGTCATTCGAAAATCCTCCTATTATTATCACAAGTTATTAGTACCTAGTCATAATTATAGCATAGTTCTTTTTAAAAAGCATAGTCATAAAAAAACTCCGCGTTTTACATAAAACGCGAAGTTCTTAGAATTACAGTAACCCTCTTGAAAATTCCATTTCTACCTTCAATTCATCCACATATTCACGAGAGCCAGTTAAAATCAAGCGGTCTCCCATTTTAAGTTCAGTATCTCCATGAGGAACAATGGAATCTTTCCCTCTAAAAATTCGAACGAAAATAACGTCACCTGTAAATGGAAAATTACGCAAGGCAATGCCATCATATTTAGGATTGTTCATATTAATTTGATAAAGAGTTGTTTCTTGATTGGTTAAGATATTCATGACACTCGGTGCCTCAATCAACGCTCTTAGTAAGGTCGTTGTAGACATGAGCATAGAGAATACTTCTATATTTTGCTCTTTTAGGGATTTATTTAAATCTGGAGTCTCGATTCTGGCAATGACTCGTTCGATTCCAAATTCCTTGGCAAAGATAGCAATTTCTCCATTTTTCTGATCATCCCCGATCGCAACAACAAGGACATCAACATCAAAAACGTTCAATTCTTTTAGTGTCTCAATCCTATAATCACTAACCTCTACTATGTTAAATAAAGAGTCAGAGAACTTTTCCCCATTTTTCTCTTGCTTAACATGATACATCGTCGTTTCATACAGATGAGAATTCAACTCTCTTGTCACAGGAAGAGTCATTTGATTTGCGCCAATAAAGGCAACCTTAATTTTCGGACCTTTAGATTCCTGCTTTGGAAACAGCTTTTTAAACCAAATTGGTGTAACGATACTCGTAATAACTGCCACTAAAATTAATGCGCCTGACATTCGAGCATCAATGATTCCCATTCTTTCTCCAATTGTTGCAGCTGCAATAACAAGAGATAAAGTAGATGTTAATAATGCCCCAGCGGCAATCGTGGTTTTCCAATCATAGTACTTCTTTAAATAAAGAATCGGAAGCATCTTTGAAATGACTAATGCGATAAATAATAATGGAATTAATAATAAGATTTTCGGATCTTCAAATAATGACCAAACATCTAGCTGAACCCCTACCATTACAAAGAAGATTGGAATTAAAAATCCGTATCCGAAAGAATCTAATTTATGAACCATATCTGAATTTGGAGACAGAAGGGAAACTAACACCCCTGCTAAAAACGCACCTAAGATATTCTCTGCACCAATCGATTCAGATAAGGCAACTAACACAATAATTAAAGTAAAGATTGCACGGGTGCCAATCTGAATGGTTCCTTTAGACATCGTTTCAAGAAAGGATTGATTTCTAAAGTATTTTCCAAGGAAGTATAGTAACACCCCTGCACCAAATAAAATGAGTAATAACCACATATTACTGTCGCCTGTTCCGTATATGGATGCGAAAACAGCAAGTAATACCATTGTAACAAGGTCAGCGATAACAGCGACAAGTAAGATGATTTGCCCTATATTTTTCTTCATGATTTGTGCATCTTTTAAGGTTGGAACAACAACACCAAGTGATATTGTTGAAATGATAAGTGTCATCAAGAAGACATTATCCGTAAAGCCTAACCAGACAAAAATATAAGATAATAATAGTGATAAACCAAAAATACCAATAAACACTATGGTCGATACAACAAAAGTGTTTGGTGCATCATTCCCATTTGGAAGCTTTTCTTTTTTCTTCCCACGAGCAAATGCGGAAAAGTCTATTTCAAGTCCACTTAAGAACATTAAAAAGATAAATCCAAGCATGGACAATGTTTCAAGCCAGATGTCTTGATGAACAATATCAAATCCACTTTTACCTATAATTAGACCGACAATAATTTCTGCAACTACAACTGGAATGATATTTAATTTCAACCTGTGCAAAACAATCGGCGTTAAAAATGCAACAACAAGAACGATAACTAATGAAGTTACGGATGCTCCATGTTCCATAAAACTACCTCCTTTTCAAACAAAAACTACGTAACTCATAATAAGAAATTCATAAATACAGTTGCTAATCCGAGATAAATTAAGATACTAATAATATCATTAATGGTTGTAATAAAAGGACCGGAAGCAACTGCCGGGTCAACCTTGCATTTATGCATAATTAATGGAACAAGAGCCCCAGCTAGCGTAGCTACAATTAGCGTGATGAGGACAGATAATCCGACTAATACTCCTAAAAATAAATTAGATTTCCAGAAAAAGACTATCCCCATTATAAGTATGCCACAAACGCTTCCTGTTATGAGTCCTGTTCCCGCTTCTCTCAAGATGAGCTTTATTTTACTTTCATTTAATACATCCCCTGTTGCAATTCGGCGGATAGCAACTGCCAGTGCCTGCGTTCCTGTATTCCCTGCCATCCCTGCAATTAGTGGAATGAATACTGCTAAAATAGAAACTTGGTCTAATGTCTCTTCAAATCGACCAATTAAGTTTGCTGTTAACATACCTAAGAACAATAAGATGATTAGCCATGGTAATCTCTTTTTAGCACTAGCAAAAGAATGGCGATCCGCACCATCAACATCTGAAATACCTGCTAGCTTAGAGTAGTCATCAGACGCTTCTTCATCGATTACATCAATAATATCATCAACAGTGATTATCCCAAGTAGATGGTTCTGATGATCAACAACCGGAACTGCCAAAAAGTTATAATCTCTCATTCTACGTGCTACTTCTTCCTGGTCTTCACTAACTGATACAGATACAACTCTCTCATTGGTGATTTCAGCAATCATCGTATCCTCATCTGCAATAATTAAATCCCTTAATGTTAAGACCCCAACGAGTCGTTTATCTTCATTGATAACATAAACATAATAGATGGTCTCAGCTCTAGGTGCTTCATTTTTCAAAATTTGCAAAGCCGAACGAGCCGTTTGATTTGCCTCTATTGCGATAAACTCAGTAGTCATAATACTACCAGCTGTATATTCATCGTAGTGTAGCAACTCACGAATTTCTTGTGCAGCATCAACATCCATAATTGATAAATAACCAGCTACCTGATCTTTATCTAATTCATTTAAGACATCTACTGCATCATCGGCATACATTTGTCCGAGCATATCAGCTACATAATTGGAATCCATCTCTGAAAGATATGTTTCGTAGTCTTCCTCATCAGTATTTACATTTTCGAATATCCCTGCCATTTCTTCAGGAGATAGAAACTGGTATACTTTTTCCCTTTGTTCTTGTGTTAATTTCCCAAAGAGTTTCGCTTGGTCATAAGGATGTAGCTCTAGAAAAAGACTACGAAAAACATCTATCGAATCACTCTCTAAGCTATTCGTTAATTGCTCTGTTTCAAATTCAATATTGTCTTTCTCATATTCATTGTTCTCACTCATGTTTCCCCCTCCCTTCCTCTCATTTTTTCTATACTATCAAATATGTAGAAATTTGTCGTGTGATATGTTTATTACAAACTAATCTGAAATTTCATCGTTATATTTGCAATCACTAAAAAATAGGCTAAGATTAGATGATAGGACTTTTTTTTACTTCTACCCTAAAATACAAAACTGAAAACAATTGGAAATAGAAGAAGGGATTTTTTTATGGAGAAAGAACATTCACCCGGGCAACAAGTAGACTATACTCTACTTTTTATATTATTCTTAATGGCTATTGTAAGCTGTGTTGCTATAGATAGTTCACAGCCCTTTTTACCAGAAAAATTAAAAAGCATTAACTTTGTTGCACAACAAATCAAATGGTACATTATCGGTGCAGTTGCCATTATAATTACAATGATTCTTGATTTTGATCGATTTAAAATGATTTCTTGGTATTTATATGGCTTTGGGCTGATTTTATTACTAGGATTGGAATTTAACTTCCCTAGTGCATTAGTTGAAACAAGAAAGGGAGCAACGAGTTGGTATTCTCTTCCAGGTATTGGTACTTTTCAACCGTCAGAATTGGTAAAAATCATATTAATTATTGTATTAAGTAAAATCGTGGCTGAGCATCGAGAAAAATATCCAATAAATACGGTTAAGGATGATTTTCTGCTTCTAGGGAAAATATTCTTAACATCTGCACCACCCATTTACTTACTAACAAAACAACCTGATATGGGGATGACCATGGTCTTTATGGCCATTATGGGGTCATTAATCTTAGTAGCGGGAATTAAGTGGAGAATTATATTTGGATTTCTATTTACTGGAATTTTCTCGATCTCTGTCTTTGTCTATATTTATTTTGCGTTTCCTGAGTTTTTTAGAGCCTACATTATTAAAGAAGATTATCAACTTAATCGTTTTTACGGTTGGCTTGCACCTGAGCAGCATTCTAGTGAACAAGGTTTTCAGTTACTACGGTCCTTGTTAGCAATCGGTTCAGGCCAATTAAGAGGAAAAGGTTATCAAAATTCAGAAGTAATTATTCCTGAAGGGCATACAGACTTCATTTTTGCAGTGATTGCTGAGCAATTTGGTTTCATTGGAGCGAGTATTGTTATATCACTTTTCTTCTTATTAATTTACCGTCTGATTCATGCGGCACTTGAAAGTCATGACCCATTTGGAAGCTATCTGTGTGCAGGAGTCATTGGTATGATTACCTTCCAAGTATTTCAAAATATCGGTATGAGCATTCAGTTACTGCCAATTACAGGTTTACCCCTTCCATTTATTAGTTATGGGGGAAGTTCTCTTGCTACCTACATGATCGCAATTGGTATTGTGTTAAATGTTCGTTCACGTACGAGAAAATATATGTTTGATTAACGTTTGTTAGCTATCCATTTTAATGGATAGCTTTTTAACTATCTAGGCAAAGTAAGAAATGGAATTCTTGACGTTTGGAGTGATGAGCATGAAGTTAGATGTGATTGGAGATATACATGGTTGTTATGATGAATTATTACATATGTTTGAGACTCTCGGGTATGTGTGGAAGGATAAGATTCCGGTTCATCCAGAAGGAAGAAAATTAGCTTTTGTTGGTGACCTTACAGACCGTGGTCCACATTCTCTTAAAGTTATTGAATTGTTATATGAGCTCGTAGTCGAAAATCAGAATGCCTATTATGTTCCTGGTAATCATTGCAATAAGCTTTACCGTTTTTTTCAAGGAAGTAAAGTTCAAACTACCCATGGGTTAGAGACAACAGTTGCGGAATATGAAGCTCTACCGTCGCGTGACCAAAAGAAGATTAACCACAAGTTTCGAACTTTATATGAACATGCACCTCTTTATCATCGGTTGGATGGTGGAAAGATTGTTATTGCCCATGCAGGTATACGCGAAGACTATATTGGAAGAACCGACAAGAAAGTAAGGACATTTGTTCTTTATGGTGATATCACTGGTGAAAAGCATGCAGATGGCTCACCTGTAAGGCGTGATTGGGCTAAGCAGTATAAAGGCAAAGCTTGGATAGTTTATGGACACACTCCAGTAAAAGAACCTAGAATTGTTAATAATACGATCAATATTGATACTGGGGCGGTATTTGGGAACAAGCTAACAGCTCTAAGGTATCCTGAAATGGAAACAGTGTCTGTTCCTTCTACGATGCCTTATGTTGAGGAGAAATTTAGGGTGTTGGATTAAAAAAGTGTGGAAACCAGGAATAGTTAGAAAAGGCTATTTGTGGAATGTTGGGGATTCGGACTTGTTTTTTCTTGTTATTACTCAACCTGTCTGAATCAGAGGTGGATTCAGACTGGTTTCTCCTTGCTGCTACTCAACCTGTCTGAATCTGCTCGGGATTCGGACAAGTTTTTCCTTGCTGCTAGTCAACCTGTCCGAATCAGAGCTGGATTCAGACTTGTTTCTCCTTGCTACTACTCAACCTGTCCGAATCAACTTGGAATTCGGACTTGTTTTCGCTTACTACTACTCAACCTGTCCGAATCAGAGCTGGATTCAGACTTGTTTCTCCTTGCTACTACTCAACCTGTCCGAATCAACTTGGAATTCGGACTTGTTTTCCCTTGCTACTACTCAACCTGTCCGAATCAACAAAAAAAGTGCCCTGGTTGGGCACTTTTTTTACTTATTCTTTTAACAGTTCTTTCATATCATCAGGCAAATCTATCTCAAATTTCATTTCTTCCTGTAAAATTGGATGAAGAAATCGAACTTCACAGCAGTGGAGTGCTTGTCTAGTGATATGGTCGCGGAGTCCACCGTATAGTGTGTCACCTAGTAATGGATGTCCGAGGTATGCCATATGTACTCTAATTTGATGGGTACGACCTGTTTCAAGCTTTAAGGATATATGCGTATGGTTATCGTATCTCTTTAATACGTTGTAATTTGTTGCTGCAAATTGACCATCTTCGCGTACTTCCCGCTCAATGATGCTGTCAGATTTACGGCCGATAGGGGCAATAATTCTTCCACTATCCTTTTGAATTACTCTATGTACAACAGCCTCATAGCGCCTGAAAATTTCTCCTTTTTTTTGCTGCTCAGAAAATAAATGATGAACATGACGGTGCTTTGCAACAATAAGTAATCCTGAAGTATCCCGATCCAACCGGTTAACAATATGAATGGTTGATGCTAATTCGATACTTTCATAGTAATACTTAAGGGCATTTGCTAAGCTCCCCCTTGGGTGTTCACGTGAGGGAATGGTTGAGATCACAGCCGGCTTATTAACTATGAGGATATACTTGTCCTCATACACTATGTTTAAAGGAATTGGTTCAGATACGAGTTCTTTACTAGGAGACTCATAAGGAAAAACAACACTTAGATAATCTCCAGTTCTCAAAGCGTACCTTACCGTGACTGTCAATCCATTAACAATAATGTCACCACCATCAAACTTGATATCTGTCAGTGCAGCTTTTGAAATATGCTTTTCCTTTAAAAAATCCTTAATGAGAATCCCGTTAGACTCTTCCGTAATGGTCCATTCAAGTACAAAGTTGTTCAATGTTTATTTCCCTTCTAATCGGCAATAAAAGAATCCCTAACTCTTTTCCAAAAAGGAAAAGGTCTAAATCGGGCAAAGCGAATCTTCTCACTAGCCACTCGACACTGAATTGACTTTACATCCTTATGGAGTAACGTCAAATGATCGATCGTAATGTGAAAATCAACATCATTCACCGGTTTTAATAAACACGTATGATGGTTAGGAAGAACCATTGGCGAGCCCACTGTTCTAAATACACGGTTATTGATGGAAGCCATCTCTGCAATTTGAATAACTTCTAGAGAAGGGTGTAATATCGCGCCACCTAATGCCTTGTTGTATGCTGTGCTACCAGATGGAGTAGAAATACATAATCCATCCCCACGGAAGGTCTCAAACAACTGACCCTTAATTTCCACATCCATTACTAAGGAACCTTCTACACTTTTTACAGTACATTCGTTTAAAGCTAAGTATCTAGCTTCTCTTCCACCATTTATATAGCGAATAATTACTTCCAACAAAGGATATTCAACGATTTGATATGGTGTTTTAGCAATAGCAATCACAAGCTTTTCTATTTCATCAGGTACCCAGTCTGCATAAAAACCAAGGTGCCCAGTATGTACACCAACAAAGGCTGTTTTGTTCAGACGGCTACGATAGCGATGGAAAGCATATAAAAGAGTACCATCTCCGCCAACAGAAATAACAATATCTGGTTGATCCTCGTCATATGTAAGTTCAAAATCCATTAAGTAGGTTTTCATTTTTTGCATCAACGTGTTTGACGTCGGATCGCCTTTAGATGTAATTGCAAATTTCATTCTTACACCCCTCTCTATGCTATAGATTCATTTTTATGTGACCTCTATTTCTGCTTTTGACCATTTCGAGGGCGCATAAATCGTTTTATGTGACCTCTATTTCTGCTTTTGACCACTTCGAGGGCTCATAAATCGTTTTATGTGACCTCTATTTCTGCTTTTGACCATTTCGAGGGCGCATAAATCGTTTTATGTGACCTCTATTTCTGCTTTTGACCACTTTGAGGGCTCATAAATCGTTTTATGTGACCTCTATTTCTGCTTTTGACCATTTCGAGGGCGCATAAACCGTTTTATGTGACCTCTATTTCTGCTTTTGACCATTTCGAGGGCACATAAATCGTTTTATGTGACCTCTATTTCTGCTTTTGACCATTTCGAGGGCACATATATCGTTTTATGTGACCTCTATTCTTGCTTTTGATCAATTGGAGGACTCATAAATCTGACCCTGTTTTCCATAAAATCCAAATATATATTATGTAACCTAATTCGCATCCTCTGTTTTCCGTGAAAATATCACCTGTGCCTCTTGAATTTCTCCACGTATTTGTGACATTTCTTCATCTAGTCTAAATGCGGCTTCGGCAGCACGCTGTAAACGGCGTTCAATATCCTCAGGAAAATGACCACTATATTTATAGTTTAAAGAATGCTCGATTGTTGCCCAAAAATTCATGGCTAATGTTCTAATTTGTATTTCAACAAGAATTTTCTTTTCACCATTTATCGTTTGTACTGGATATCGGATGACAATATGATAGGAACGATAACCACTTAGCTTCTTGTGGGTAATATAATCACGTTCTTCAACAATTTCAAAATCATTTCTTTGCCTAAGTAGTTCGACTACCTTTTTAATATCATCTACAAACTGGCACATCATTCGTAATCCTGCGATATCTTGCAATTCCGCTGCTAATTTATCTAGAGGTATTCCCTTCTTATTTGCCTTATCAAGGATACTTGCAATCGGCTTGACTCGACCTGTTACAAATTCGATTGGAGAGTGTGTTGACTGCATCTCAAATTGAGATCTCATCCCCTTCAATTTCACCTTTAATTCGTCAATCGCTTGTTCATAGGGGGCTAAGAAAAGATCCCAATGTTTTTTCATGTATTTCCACCACCAAAATTGATTAATTATTAATGGTTATTCAATTATCAAAAACAGGTTAAGGCAAAAAGACCTCTTCTACCTTTGAAACCATTTCTTCACCATAGTTAGCATTTCCTTCAATATTGCTAACTAAGTACTCTAATTCTCCGATAATTCCTTCAAGCCTAATTTCTGTATCATTAACCTTTACAAAAACAGTGCGCTCTTTTTCCATCGTTTCTTTTAAACCTGGCCATGTAGAGTACGGTAGGCTTACATAAATAAACTCGGTTTCGTTCTCTAACTTATATATAAAAGCAACTGAATCTGAATCAACTAACATTTGCCCTGTTGGAACAAGTGATGTTGCATCATAACTGCTTTTCTCAGCTTCTAAAACTAACTTTTCATCTGTTGACTCAACCGTTTGTATAACATTAATCATTTTTGACATACACGGAGTCTCCCTTCTTGCAGAACATAATAATTGTCCCATTTATTTTACCATAATACACCTTTTCATGTTTAGTTATTGCTATCAACAAAAATAGAAGCGATAATATCATTAGAGAGGAAGATGGAATTGAATCAAGAAATTGAAATTGAATTTAAGAACCTTCTTACAAAAGATGAATTTCAACAGTTACTTACTCATTTTTCAGTTAGTGAGCAAGCCTTTAAAACACAAATAAACTATTATTTTGATACCCCACAATTTTTGTTGAAAGATAAAAAATCAGCGCTTCGTATCCGTTTCAAAAAGAATAACTACACCTTAACCTTAAAGCAGCCAGCAGCAATTGGCCTATTAGAAACACATCAATTTTTATCTGAGGAACAAGCATTGCTTATGATAAATGAAGGGCAATTCCCAAAAGGAGATATCTATGATATTTTAAATAAAGAAGAGATAACTCCATCATTAGTAAAGTTCTTTGGAAAATTAACCACTTCACGAGCTGAACTTTCCTATAAAAATGGGCTACTTGTTTTTGACCATAGTTCCTACTTAGATACGGATGATTATGAAATAGAATATGAGGTTTCAGATGAGAAAAGTGGTCAAGCTCATTTTCTTGAACTTTTAAAAGATCAAGGTATCCCGCTACGAAAGACAGACAACAAAATTATGCGGTTCTATATAAAGTCAATCAATCATGGAGAGTAAAGACGATGAAAATAGATCAAATTAAAATGTTAATGGAACTTCAAGCAATTAAAGGCTTTAATTCTACAACACAATCAACAGGAGATACCTCCTTGTTTAAAGATTTGTTAACTGAGATGCTCTCAACAACATCATTATCAAACAATACTTCAACACTACAGATGAGCGGATTGAATCGTCGACCTGCTTCCGTTGCTTCTCTTCAGGGAATTTCGCCTATTAAGGTTGAAGGAAATTTAGAGGAAATCATAGAGAAGGCTGCTCAAAAATATAATATTGATCCAAGCTTAATTAAATCAGTAATAAAACATGAATCGAATTTCAACCCGAACGCTAAAAGCCATGCGGGTGCAACCGGCCTCATGCAACTAATGCCTAGTACAGCTAGATATCTTGGCGTTACGAATAGTTATGATCCTGCTCAAAACGTAGAAGGCGGAACAAAATACCTTCGTTCCATGTTAGACAAATATGACGGAGACCTCTCACTTGCTCTAGCTGCCTATAACGCAGGTCCTGGTAATGTTGATAAGTTCGGTGGAATCCCACCTTTTAAAGAAACACAAAACTACGTCCGTAAAGTGACTGAGACCTACTATTCTTAAAAATAAAAAGAAATCATTACAAAACTTGTGATGATTTCTTTTTATTTTGAAATTGCTATATTAAGAGTATTTTCACTATCCAACATCCGAATAAACAATCGAGTTCCTTCCACTATCCTTTGCTTCATAAAGCAGCTTGTCAACTTTTTCTACTAGCTGTGCTGGTCTCTCACCTTTTTGTTTACAACTTCCAAAACTCATAGTTACAGAAAATGTTTTTCCTTCAAAGAAAAAATTATGGTTTGAAACGGTTTGTTTGATTTCAACTAAGAGCTTATTAACCTCATTTTGGTCGTTAGTATAAAGAAGGATTGCAAACTCTTCTCCTCCATATCGGAAAGCTTTGCCTGTTTTTACTGGAATAATAGAATGAATGATTGCGCCGATTTGACGTAATACTTCATCACCCATTACATGTCCGTATTTATCATTAATACATTTAAACTTATCAATATCGGTAAGGACAAGGTGAAAGTCGACTCCCTTTTCTAAATCTTTTCGTAAATGCTCCTGAAAAGAACGGTGATTTAAAAGATTCGTCAGATAGTCCCGATTTGCAGCTTCGACTAGCATATGTTTTTCAGAATGATACTTCCTCTCTCTTGAAACAATAATTCCTCCTAAAGCCCCAATCATTAACAAAAAGAAAACTTGGCTAACGTAATTTGTTAAATTATGAAGAGAGAAAAAATCAGAGACTTGTACGAAAAAAGTGATCGAGTAGATTACACTAAATAGACTAGCAGCAACTAATCCACCTAGTAATCTCCAATAAACAACTATATGTAAAATAATTAAATAAGCTAATGGAAACAACGGACTTTCAATTCCCCCAGTTAATGGGATAAGTGCAGAAAAAGCTATAAAGTCAAAGAATGGCCCACCTTTAGTCATTAATGTATACGCTCTCGAACCTTTAGGTGACTTATGTAAATAAAAATCAGAAATACCCATATACATAAAACCAAAAACAACTAGTGCTATGAATATATTGAGTTTTAAATGAACAGGATTTTCAATATATTGAAAGGTGAATACCACTATTGATAAAACTAAAAAAAGCCAGCGTAAAGAAGAAAAAATTATTTCAAGTGCATGATCTGAGTGATAGGCACTCTTTAATAATACCTTCATATAATTTCACTTCCTGTTAAAGAATTTGTTACTATTCTTTATTATAAAGTAAATGAAAAAGTAATCTAGTAAAATTTGTTAATTAATACATTTAATTAATACATTTAATCAAAACATTTAATTCATTCTTTTAATTTCCAATTATTTTAAGTGCTCATTATTTGAGATATATCTTAACCATTGCTAAAATAAGTAATAAGTAAACATGCATTTTTAAAATGTAGTGGAAAAAAGGAGTAATCAACATGCCAGACAATATTAAATCACCTTATGATGCCATTGGGGGAAAAGAAACTCTTTCAAAGCTTGTTGATGCTTTTTATAATCGAGTTGGAAAACATCCTGACTTAGCACCAATATTTCCCGATGATTTTACCGAGACTGCAAGAAAACAAAAGCAGTTTTTAACTCAATATCTTGGTGGTCCCAATCTCTACACTGAGGAACATGGACACCCTATGTTAAGAGCAAGACATCTCCCCTTCGAAATAACGCCAACTAGAGCTAAGGCATGGTTAGCCTGTATGTATGAGGCCATGGACGAAATTGGTTTAGAAGGGCCATTACGAAAAGAATTTTATGATCGATTATTTCTGACTGCACAACATATGATTAATACTCCAGATGACCACGGCCGGAAAGGAGCATTATCTTGAGTTTGAAATCAAATCCAAACTGGTTCTCTAGTCAATCGTGCCATGGAACTTCTAAAAAACCACTGGAAATCTATGTGTTTATCGATCCATTATGCCCGGACTGCTGGGCACTTGAACCAGTGTTAAAAAAGCTAATGATTGAGTACGGACAATTTTTCACCATCCGGCATGTGTTAAGTGGAAGATTAGCTACCCTTAATCTTGGAAAGAAACAAAAGCACGAGAACATGGCACAAGTGTGGGAAAGAACAGGAAGTCGCTCAGGCATGTCCTGTGACGGGACTTTGTGGTTTGAAAATCCAATATCAACTCCTTACGCTGCCTCAGTTGCCATAAAGGCAGCAGAGCTTCAAGGAAAGCGTGCAGGCATTAGGTTTCTTCGAAAGTTACAAGAGGTTCTTTTTCTTGAAAAACAAAATATATGTGAAGAGAGTGTTTTAGTCGAGTGTGCTTCCACAGTGAATTTGGATCTGGAGGAATTTACAAATGATCTCCACTCAGATAGTGCATCGAAAGCCTTTCAATGTGATTTAAAAATCACATCGGAAATGGAAGTAGACGAAATACCAACTTTAGTATTTTTTAATGAAAACATTGAGGACGAAGGAATTAAGATTACTGGATGTTATCCATATGACATGTATGTAGACATTCTCCATGATATGTTAGGAGACGAGCCTGCTCCTTCTTCTCTTCCTCCAATGGAAGAGTTTATGTCTTATTTTAAATTTGTTGCATCTAAGGAATTATCTGTTGTTTATAACTTATCCATTTCAGAAGTCGAACGTGAAATGAAAAAACTCTTACTAAAGCAAAAGGTCGAACATGTGCCAGTCAAATACGGAAGCTTCTGGAGATATATTGAATAAGCTGTAAAATGAAAAGTGTAGCATCCACTGATGCTACACTTTTTCATATACATTATTAGGGGAATGGAGAAATTTTCACGAGCAAACAAAGGGGATAATGTTTGTTTGTGAGTTACTTCACAAGATAACTATATCAATTTTATTTCTAGTTAACAATTCATTTATTCATTGTTTCACAAAGTTGTAACACCTTATTGTAAAGAAATGTTCATAAAATAGACGAGCCTGCAATACATTCATAGTAAGGACAATTCTGTTGCAGAGAGGTGATTTTTATTAAGCCTTCAGTGATCTTCGGACTTGTATTAGTGATTGCTACATTTGCCATCAATATTCTAGGTCTGATGGGTATGTTTCCACTCTACATTACATCTCCAATTTTATTTGTAGCCATCCTCATCTTTTTATTTAACTTGAACAATCGCAAACGATTTAATGGCTTTAACTAGGGAAAATTGAATTTGCCGAAAAAATAACAAGGGTACTTGAATAAATCAAGTACCCTTTGTTTTTATGTTATCCTAGAAGATTCTCCATCTCCGTTAGTTTTTGCTCAAATACTTTACACGCATCTTCAATTGCTTTTGAAGAAGTCATGTCAACTCCTGCACTTTTCAACACTTCAATAGGATAGTCCGAGCTTCCCGCTTTTAAGAAGTTATTGATATAACGATCTACAGCCGGCTGTCCCTCCTCAAGGATCTGCTTGCTTAAAGCAGTTGCCGCACTGAAACCAGTTGCATATTGATATACATAATAATTGTAATAGAAGTGAGGAATACGTGCCCACTCTAAACCAATTTCTTCATCGATAACAATATCGTCACCAAAGTATTTTTTGTTTAAGTTATAGTAAGTTTCAGTTAATAAATCTGGAGTTAATGCTTCCCCATCTTGTGCTTTCTTATGGATTAAGTGTTCAAATTCTGCAAACATTGTTTGACGGAATACAGTTCCACGGAAGCCTTCTAAATAATGATTTAGAAGATAAAGTTTCTTCTGCTCATCATCAATTGTTTTTAATAAGTAATCATTTAATAACGCCTCATTACACGTAGAAGCTACCTCTGCTACGAAAATGGAGTAGTTTCCGTAAGGATATGGTTGGTTTTCACGAGTGTAATAGCTGTGTACTGAGTGTCCAAATTCATGCGCCAGTGTGAACAAGTTGTTTACATTATCCTGCCAATTCATAAGAATATATGGATTTGTGCCATATGTTCCAGACGAATAAGCACCACTTCGCTTACCTTTATTCTCATGTACATCTACCCAGCGATTGTCAAAGCCTTCTTGAACAACACGTAAATAATCCTCTCCAAGTGGAGCCAATCCTTTTAACAAATAATCTTTTGCATCACTGTATGGAATTTCCATTTTAACATCCTTAATTAACGGAGTGTAAAGGTCATACATGTGAAGTTCATCTACACCTAGAAGTTTTTTACGTAAACGAACATAACGATGAAGTAAATGTAAATTATCATTAATTGTATTTACTAAGTTTTCATAAACTGCTTCAGGGATATTATTGTTACTTAAAGCTGCTTCACGTGCTGAACTGTAGTTACGAACACGTGCATTAAAATTGTCCTTTTTCACAGTACCACTTAGTGTACTACCAAATGTATTTTTGTAGTTTCCATAAGTCTCATAAACAGCTTTAAATGCATCTTCTCTTACTCGACGGTCGTCGCTTTCTAAAAATCGGATGTAACGACCATGAGTTACTTCAACCTCTTCCCCATTCTCATCTTTGATTGTTGGGAAAGTTAAATCTGCATTATTTAACATACCAAAAGTATTACTTGAAGATGTAGTTACTTCAGATACTTGTGCAAGTAATGCTTCTTCCTTTGCTGAAAGTACGTGTGGACGTTGACGGTTAATCTCATCTAATGCATGCTCATATACCTTTAACTCTTCTTTTTCTTGTAAAAATGTTTTAATTTTAGCTTCATCTACAGATAAGATTTCTGGAACGATAAATGATAGAGCACTTCCTACCTGTGTGTAAAGATTCGCAGCACGGTCATTTAATGCTTGATAAGTAGAGTTTGTTGTATCTTGATCATAACGCATATGTGCATATGTATATAATTTTCCTAAGCGCATTGAGATTGCATCTTGGTATGCCAGTGCTTCAGCTAAATGATCTGCTGACTCACCTAACTTACCTTGGAATTCAGAAATCTTAGGTATCATTGCTTTTACCGCTGAAAATTCATTTTCCCATGCCTGGTCCGTCTCAAAAATATCTTCAAGTCTCCATGTGTCTTCAACTTTAATTTCGTTACGATTTGGTAATTTCTTCACTGCTGTTTGTTCAGCCATCTGTGTAACCTCCTTATGTATTTCGATAGTCGAAAAAACTCCATCTTAGATTAATTCGTTATACTACCCCTTTTTTCCTTCCTAAAATGTGAATTTTCTATAAGGCCAACCACTATTTAGCCCTACTTATTAAGTAGGGCTTCATTTTACTATATTATAGTTTATTAATAATAATAATTAAATATTTCAGGATTATCTGGTTCGTAGTTAGGATCTGGATTATTTTCAATGTTTTTAGTAACCATTGTCTTTGTAAGCCCATAGACAGCCGCTCCTGCACCAATGGCTAACATTGAGTAAAGTAACCCTCTATTACGTTTATTTTTTGTGCCTAATTTCTTCTTCATTGATAATCCCTCCTACTAGAATCTTATCTTTCTTATGATTTACATAGCTATAACTTCTCATTACAGGGTATATTTTCCACCATATAACTTCTTTAATACAGCCTTATCTAGTTCTAAAGCTTCTTCCCCGTTCTTAGGAAGTATGATTTCATTAACTTTTATAAAGTTACGTGCATTTATCCTTTTTAATATACCTAGTTTTGTCAGGACTTGAAGGTAATCCATAATGGCGAAGGAATAGTGCTGGCCTACTATGTTTGGTAAGTGTCTAATTTTAATATGTCCCTCACTCACTCTTTCTCTAAAAAGGCGATACGTATTTTCAAAGGATATGGGTGCGTTAGAAGTAACAGGTATGATTGAGTCTAGTAAGATCCATAACTGCCATATAACTGCTGAGGTTTCAATCAAATACACAGTAGGAAAAGGTAACCCAACTTCAGCAGGAATAGAAGCTCTTGTAATCCGGGCTGTATATAACTCTAAGAATAAAGGCTTTAGTTTACGGTCTGGAAACATCGAAAATTGATATCTCCAATTTTTCTTTTTTTCAAGCCATAAAGTTAACATTTGTGAATTTAGAGACAAAGAGGCATTTAGAATTTCAGTAAGAGTATCGTTAGGAGCAAATTTCTGTATTGTTGCAAAGGTTTGCGTAGGTGAAAAGGGAGTTAAGTTTGACAGTTTTGTAACGATTTTTGTCATTGGATTAAAGTATAAGATAGATGGAAAGCAATTAGAGTTTGTACTTTGTGGTATGGTTGCGAATAACCACTGAAACGAGGATAAAGAGAAAAGTGGATCTGCATTCGTTTTTAACCAAGATTCACCAAGTATCCAAAGGGGGTGAATGTCTATAGATTTATAGGCTTTTGTCCTTTTACTAAGGTGCTCGTACGAAATCTGGGAGCATTGAAATTCAATTGCGAATTGTTGTTTGTTTACCTTTATTAATAGGTCTGGTCTTTGTTTAATTTCTGGTATAAAGGGCTCTAATTCTAATTCTGTACTTAGATTCTTTAACCAACTATAGAGTTGTTTTTTTCCCTCCAAATGGTATGGTGTTTCATGCTCTCTTTGCGTAATACACTTTGAATCCCTTAAATGCGCAAAATGAGGTAAGCGTTTCTCCCCTAGCTTCATCTGTACTGGATGTTGACAGGCTGAACAATAGAATTGGAACTCCTTTCTCAATTGAATTAAATCCTCTTTTGGTCGGCTATCTAGAAGTGAAATAAACATTCCATTATTGTTTTTCGCTACAAACAAAATGATTCCTCCTTTTAAAATTATCCCTTTTCTTATTCGTCACGAGCTGAGAGAATTCCTTTGTAAAAAAAATAAGCCTCATAAATTAAGGCTTATAACAACGGGGATAATAATCTTGAAGTAGATTCAAATAGTCTTTGTTTTAATGAACGAGTATTGAAAGTTTCCTTATCAATTTGTGTTGAATCCTCTATGTCTTGAATAAAATCTTGAACTAATGTAATTGTACTTTCTGTTCGATATAAAAATGCGTTAATTTCAAAGTTTAAATGAAAGCTTCTCATATCCATATTAGAAGTTCCTATTGAAGCTAACTCACCATCAATAATCATTATTTTACTATGCATAAACCCTTTTTTATACTCGTAAATTTTTGCCCCTGCCTCTAGTAGTACCGGGAAGTATGATCTTGAGGCATAGAATACAATTTTTTTATCAGGATGGTAAGGAACGAGTATTCGAACATCTATGCCACTTAGTGCGGCTATTTTTAAAGCAGATAAAATATCTTCATCAGGTATAAAATAAGGTGAGGCAATCCAGATTGACTTTTTAGCAGAGATAATCATCGAGAAAAATAGATTCTTAATAACTTCCCACTCATTATCAGGACCCCCCGCTATTAATTGGACCCCACCCAATTGATTTTCTTCAATTAACTCTGGAGAAAGGTAATATTGATTCAAATGCTTTTCCCCAGTCATATGATACCAATCTTGAAAGAAAATCAATTGTAAAGTTCGGACAGCCTCTCCCTTTAACATGAGATGAGTGTCACGCCAAAAACCAAAGTATTTGTTTTTCCCTATGTATTCATCTCCAACATTTAACCCACCTACAAATCCAATAGATCCATCAACAATAACAATTTTTCGGTGATTACGGAAATTAATCTTATTATTTAGAAACGGAAGTTTTACTGGAGAAAATGGAATCATTTCCACTCCCGCTTCACGGAGCTCACGAATATACTTCTTAGAGAGTTTCCATCCCCCTACTGCATCATATAAGAAACGAACTTTGACACCATTCTTTACTCTTTCTATGAGAATGTTCTTCAATTCTTGGCCAATTCCATCATGTCTTACAATATAATATTCTAAATGAATATGGTGCTTTGCTTTTCTTAACTCTTCGAAAATCGTTGAAAACGTCATTTCTCCATTCGTTAATACTTTCGTATCAGTAGCAAAAGAAACGGGACTTTTACCGATTCTGTGTGCTAGGCGAAATAAGTGTTGTTGATTCTCACCAACTTGATCAATTTTTTCTTCATTGTTTTCGAAGCTACCTTCAAATTGTGAAAAAGTTTGCTCATCTAATAATGCCTTTTTCTGGAAAAGTCGCTTCTTTCTATAGTTGCGTCCAAAAATAAGATAGAAAAAGAAACCGAGTAATGGGAAGCTCCCTAGTACTACTAGCCAAGTCAGCGTTTGCGTAGGATGTCTATTTTCTAAAAAGATAATAATAGCAATAAATATTGCAGAGAGGGTAAACATAATACTTAAAGCACCTATAAGCCAACCTTCCCAATAACCTTTGCTGAAAAAAAGCAAAAGAGATATGATGCCTAAAAATACAATGACTCTCAATGTATTTTTCATATTGTTTCACCGTCCTAGAAAACCAACATTGTAAAAAAAGACCGATTTCACACTGAAATCGGTCCTTTATTTTAATGGAAAGTGTTTAGCTATTTCTGATAGTGCACTTTCTTTCATGACTGTCTTTCCGTACTCTTCAATTCGATGAATTGAAATTCTAGATTCTTGGCCGTATTCTAAGACTACACTTAGTGTATTCTCAAGTTCGTCTTCAGTACAATCCGCATCTAAGAATTCGATATAGAGATAATAGTGACCTTCAAAATAGTATAGTTTATTTGTTAATTCTAGAAGCTGTGTACGATGTGCAAGTGAGATAGCATCTTCAAAATCCTGGAAACGAAGTAAAAAATCTAATTGATCTTCATCATTTGATGGTAAATCACTATCTGAATTACGCTTTGTATTAAAATGCTCATCAAGTAATGATTCAATTCTTTCATCTACTGGCATATCCCTAAATTTTTCATCAGAGATTGGTAGTTCGAATTTATGTCCATCCTTAGATATTTGCGCCCGTGTTACCAGAACTTCAAGACCTTTTTCTAACGCTTGGACTTGAATCCATAATGGACCCTCTACTGTAAACTCTTCTTCCTGATGAACTTCATCCATCATTTCCCAGAAGAGCTCCTCACTTCTTTCACGGTTATACCAAATTTCCTCGCGGTCAAAGCCTCTTTCTTCTATATCAACATATGAAATATAAAACTTTACTGTATATTCATTAATACGTTCGATTTCCATAAGCTAAAACCTCTCCCTTCTAGCTCCATTTTTGAAGGGACAAAAATACCCCCGAGTCGATGTATACAGTTCTTTACCACTTTACCCAAAAACAAGAGTAGATAATCCTTTAAAGGAGACATCAATATCTTGTACTCTTATTTTATGATAAAAAGCTTGAGAATGGAAATAAAAAAGCCGAATTTCATAAAAACAGTTATTCGCCCTATAGCCCATAATCCTACCATATATTTAAATACTGTTTTGTTTGTTGTCATAACTAAATTGCTTTTTACTTATACATAGTAGTATGACTTGTCTAAGGGAGGATTTGTGTTGGACTTAGAGTTAATTACATCTATTTTATTAATCATTGGTATTGACATTATTTTAGGTGGGGATAACGCAATCGTAATTGCATTAGCTTGTAGAAACCTCCCAGAAACTAAACGAAATAAAGCAATCGTCCTTGGTACAGTTTTGGCAGTGTTCATCAGAATTGTAGTGACTATTGCGGCTGTATTCTTACTAAAAATCCCATTCCTACAATTTGCTGGCGGTGTGTTTTTGCTACTACTTGCTTACAAATTGCTGGTAGATCATAATGAGGATACTTCCAGGATTAAAGGTGGTATTACGTTATTTGCAGCCATTAAAACAATTGTCATAGCAGACTTAATCATGGGTATCGACAATGTTATTGCAATAGCTGGTGCTGCACACGGCAACTTTTATCTCGTTGTTTTAGGATTATGTGTATCCATTCCAATCATTATTTGGGGAAGTAAAGTTATCTTATACCTAATGGAAAAATTTCCTGTACTCATTTACTTTGGTGCAAGTATACTTGCCTACACTGCTGGAAAAATGATCGTTAATGAGGAAAGACTTCACTACTTATATGAAAACTATCAACCACTTCTTACAATGATTCCTTTTCTTAGTATTTGTCTTATCCTTTTTGCTGGACTGCTTACAAACCGGATTAAAAGTTATTCTGGGGTTAAAAACTAGACTACCGTGCCATTGAAAAATAAAAACTTCTACAAATTTACATGTAGAAGTTTTTTGCACACATACTCTATGTTTAGTTTACTAATTTTTGTGCTTCTCGTAGTTGGAAAGTACGAACTTTTCTTGGTAAGAAGCGTCGTATCTCATCCTCATTATAGCCTACTTGCAAACGTTTCTCATCAATGATGATAGGTCTACGTAACAAGCCAGGATGCTCTTGAATTAATGCATATAAATCCTGTAATGGCATGGATTCAACATTAATATTCAGCTTCTGAAATATCTTCGAACGAGTTGAAATGATTTCATCAGTTCCATCCTCAGTCATTCGAAGAATCTCTTTAATTTCTACAATTGATAATGGCTCAGAGAATATGTTTCTTTCTGTATATGGAATACTATGTTCCTCTAGCCATGATTTAGCCTTACGACATGATGTGCAGCTTGGTGAAGTAAATAATGTTACCATAAATAGATTCACTCCCTTTAATAAAGATGAGTTTAAGTAAGACAACGATTTATCTAAAGTTGTAAGAAAAACTAAATCTTTTATTGTAATTACTTTAATTAAGTAATATCTCCATTTATTATACAATAAATTAATTTGAAATGATAGATGAATTCACAAATTTGTCATAAATAGTTATACAATTTTTATACAAATACTTATACATCCGATAAAATATCGTCGCTATCATTTTTTTTGTTATATGTTAACACATCATTCACACTTTGATAAGACCTTCCATACACCTCTTTGTCCTTATAGGTATGAATCAAGTTATAGGTTTTTCTCATTGCTTCAAAGATGGCTTCTTCAGACTCATTTGTCGGAGACCAAAATAAAATTTCTAACTGATTCACTTCATTCGTGGCTAAAGATAGACGTCTATACCCAATAGACTGAGCGTGTTCAAACCCTTCACGTTTATAAAACCTTAAACGTTTCTCAGTATCTGTGTCTTCATAGTCAATCGGCTCAACCTCTAATATAATCGCCTTATTTTTCATTTTTAAATTCTCTATTAGCTTTCTGCCAAGCCCCTGTCCCCTTGCGGCCCCTGAAACAAATAAATAGTCAATAAAGATAAATTCATCAAATTCCGCGTACATTAATACATGATTTGGACCTTCATCTTTATGGTAAATGTCTCCTTGTTCCTTTAAAAGAATCTCCATATGCTCTTGTGATTTCATTTCCTCAACTGGAAAATACTGACTTAACTTAGTATACCAACTCAAATGAAACACTCCCTTTCAAGTTTTCATCCTTATTTATATGGTAACATAATTTACTTTTTTATTTTTGGCTCTTTTCATAAATTTTGTTGATTTAAATGAAAATATTACAAGAGTGGATTGGAGCGGAGGGCACTTGGCTCCTGCTCAGAAGTTGAGGAAAGGTCGAGACCCCACAGGCGCATGCGCTGAGGAGGCTCGACTTCCTCCCCGCGGAAAGCAAGTGCCTGCAGCGCAAAGGAACAGTCATGATTCAATGTGAAAATAACAACCTTTTAGAAAAGAGCCATATTTTTTGATATAGTAATTATATGTTCACTAAATTTAATATTCCCCTTTAAATCCTGTTCAATAT
This sequence comes from Cytobacillus luteolus, assembly GCF_017873715.1. Taxonomy (NCBI): domain Bacteria; kingdom Bacillati; phylum Bacillota; class Bacilli; order Caryophanales; family Bacillaceae; genus Litchfieldia; species Litchfieldia luteola. The sequence continues at coordinate 495,769 of NZ_JAGGKM010000001.1, read as the reverse complement.
AGAATAAAATAAAAGTATATGCTATTAATTTTATTTTAGATAAAAAATTGCTTGTTATATAAAAGGGAGGATCTTTCATGTTAGGTTACATAATAGATTTTACACTTGTTGCCCTTCTTATTATCGGAATTACTGCTGTAATTGGTGTAGTTTTAAATGGAATTGGCGAAAAGTTTTTTGGTGGTAAAACCAAAGACGTAAGCTTCAATAATGCTGCAAATACACAAACAGGATGGAAAGGCGTTGGCGGTAACGCTAAAAAATCTTTCTGGAATAACTAATGACACAAAAAATCCTAACGATATCATTCGTTAGGATTTTTTCTTTTCTCTAATTTAGTGGTGTATAATCTACACCTTCAGTGTAGGTATTGCCTGCATTCCAAATTAAATATTCGTTAATACCTTGTTCGTTTAATCCTCTGATTTGAGCTTCTATTTCTGCCTTGCCATACACTTTATAATTACCTTTCCCTAACCATCTAGCTGTAAAATCCTGAATCCATGGCCTTGAGATAGGAGGGTTTTGAAGTTCATTTAACTTTTCTTTTTCAACCTTAGCGTATTCAGTAACTAATTGATATGGCTCTAGATCAGGTTTAGCAATACCAAAGTATGAAGTCCAGTGACTTGGATAAATCATCGAAGAAATAACGTCTACGTGCTCAGATATTTTACTGAAGTTTTGACCAATCCCTGGTGCTTCTGGAAGTGTTGCTGTATAACCAAAGATATCCACAGATACTTTCACATTGTACGGCTCTAACTTTTCTTTGGCATAGGCAACAAAGTCAGTGACAGCTTGAACACGTTTTTGTACATCTGATTGGTCCCCCTGATATTCTCCCATGTTGTATACAAGTGTCTTATCCCTTTTTTCAAATCCTTCTGGGAAACGGACATAATCGAATTGAATCTCCTGAAAGCCTAACTTTGCCGCTTCAATGGCAATGCCAACATTATAATCCCATACTTCTTGTAGAAAAGGGTTTACAAATGATTCTCCGCGGCCGTTTTTCCAGACAGCATTACCTTCTTTAAAGGATAGTTCAGGCTTTTTATTGGCTAGTACAGAATCTTTGAACACAACCACTCTTGCAATCGGATAGATTTGTTTTTCTTCAAGCGTTTTTATTGTTTGTACCGGATCTTTAATATAATTTTTAGCAATGTCTTCGTAATTCGAAGCTTCTTTAGGCCTGTAGGTAAGGTTACCATGATCGTCTTTAATATCAATAACCATCGCATTTAGGTCAGTGTTATCGACGAGATTAAGTAATTTTTCAAATTTACTTCCACCTGCTGAGTGTCCTGTTACATAGATCCCTCTAATTGCATCAGGGTATTCAAAGGTAAAACCCGAATCAAACATAAATCTTGTGAGCTTTTCGGGTAGCTCCTTTTTAATGAATCCTTGCTCTTTTCCAGAATGATGACTGGCAACTAATTCTGCCTTTTCTGACGCATAAACATTAGCCGTCCCAATAGTAAATATGAAGGTAACAATGAACATGACTGTAGTAATCGTTTTCTTCCCCATTTATATACGTCCCCCTCATAGTCTTTGTGTACATTATAAGTCATTTTTCAACAAATTCGTACACTTTTTGACATCTTTTTAATTTTTCAACAATTTATCCTCCTTTGATCTGCTACCGGCTTATCCAAATTGGAGTGCCCAAAAATGGTTAATTTATTCTAAAGTATGAGATGACTTCTCATTTTATCCTACTACTTTGTTATTACTTTTCTTTTAGCTTATAGGGTTAGTGTTTGCAAAACAGTAAATGAAAATAGGTCATTTGCCCTTATAAATACTGTCAGAAGAACCAGTACATATAGTTAAACAGAAAGGTTTGCACACTGAACTGTTAATTTTCGCGGAAGGCACTCGCTTTCCGCGGGCGGAAGCGGAAGGTTATTTTCACTAACGTGAAAAAACCTACCTCCTCGTCGCTATGCGCCTGCGGGGTCTCACTTTGACGCGCTTCTCCCGCAGGAGTCTCCTGCCTTCCGCGAAAATTAACATAGTACCGTATTAAATTTGCATTTATATTTTAATTTAAAAAAAGATCCCGCTTTTAACGGAATCTTAGGTTAATCTTTATATAGAGCTTGGTATTGTTTAAATTCTTCCTCTGAGCATGATACAAAGTGGCCAGGTTTTACTTCTCTTAACTGTACATCTTCGTTTCCAGAGTAATTATGCATACTTGGATCATACGCTGTACGTTTGCGGGTACGCTCAGTTTCAGGATCTGGTATAGGTATAGCTGAGAGTAGAGATTTTGTATAAGGATGAATTGGATTATTATATAACTCATCACTCGTTGCTAGTTCAACAAGCTTCCCAAAATACATAACGCCAATACGATCACTAATGTATTTAACCATTGATAAATCATGAGCTATAAACAAGTAGGTTAACCCTTTTTCCTCTTGAAGCTTTTTCATTAAGTTAACAACCTGTGCCTGTATTGATACATCAAGAGCTGAAATCGGTTCATCCGCAATGATGAATTCTGGATCAACTGCTAATGCACGAGCAATACCAATACGTTGACGTTGCCCTCCACTAAATTCATGCGGATAACGAGTTGCATGGTCCTTATTTAGACCTACCGTTACAAGTAACTCTTGAACACGATTCATACGTTCCTGACTATTTTTAGCTAGACCATGAATATCAATACCTTCTGCAATGATATCAGCTACGGTCATTCTTGGGTTTAAAGACGCATATGGGTCTTGGAAGATCATTTGCATTTTCCGGCTAAATTTCTTTAACTCTGCTTTTGATTTTTTACCATGAACGTCTTCACCTTCAAATAGTACCTGTCCATCTGTTGCATCATACAGACGAATAATTGTTCTACCCGTTGTAGATTTACCACAACCAGACTCACCAACAAGTCCTAAAGTTTCTCCTTTATAAATATCAAAGGAAATCCCATCTATTGCCTTAACCATATTTGGTTTACCAACATTAAAATATTGTTTTAAGTTTTTAATCTCAACAAGTTTTTCATTTGATGCCACTTTTACTTCCTCCTCTCTGTGGATGATACCCCTCTAGATGCCTCATATCGTTTCTTACGTTCTCTAATCACGAGAGGTGGCTCGACTTTAGGTGCATCCGGATGAAGTAGCCACGTTGCTGCATAATGTGTATCAGACACTTTAAACATTGGAGGCTGCTTTTCAAAATCAATTTCAAGGGCATATTCATTTCTTGGTGCAAAAGCATCCCCTTTAGGAGGATATAATAGATTTGGTGGTGTTCCTGGGATTGCGTATAGCTCTCCTTCAGTCTCTAAGTTTGGCATTGAGCTGATTAATCCCCATGTATAAGGATGTTGAGGGTTATAGAAAATTTCATCAACCGTTCCAATCTCACAAATCATACCACCATACATTACCGCTACACGATCTGCTACGTTTGCAACAACACCTAAGTCATGTGTAATAAAGATAATAGAAGTCTCAATCTTTTTCTGTATATCCTTCATGAGTTCTAATATTTGAGCTTGAATTGTAACATCAAGTGCGGTTGTAGGCTCGTCCGCGATCAGGACCTTTGGGTTACAAGCAAGGGCAATAGCAATAACAACACGTTGACGCATTCCGCCCGAAAATTGATGTGGATATTGATTATAACGAATTTCAGGATTAGGAATTCCTACCAGGTTAAGCAGGTCTATTACCTTCTCCTTTGCCGCACCTTTGCTCAAATTTTGATGTTTGATAAGTCCTTCTGCAATTTGAGCACCGATTTTCATTGTTGGATTTAAAGATGTCATAGGATCTTGGAAAATCATTGAAATATCTTTACCACGAATCTTCTGCATCTCTTTTTCTGAGAGCTTAGATAGATCTTTTCCATCAAAAAGGATTTCTCCCTCTTTGATTTTTCCGATCTTATCTGGTAATAACCTCATAATTGTTTTCGTTGTAACAGATTTTCCAGAACCGGACTCACCAACAATTGCAAGGGTTTCTCCTTTATTAACTGAAAAGTCTACACCACGAATTGCTCTTACTTCTCCTGCAAATGTATCAAACGAAACATGCAAATTCTTTACATCAAGTATTTTTTCCATACAATTCACCTACCTTTTCTAATCACGCATTCTTGGATCTAATGCATCACGTAATCCATCTGCCATCAAGTTAAATGCAATCATTAATAAACTGATTACGATAGCAGGGAAGATCATCATATGTGGGAAAGTTTGCATTGATTTATAGCCATCATCGATTAGCGTTCCAAGTGAAGCAGTTGGTGCTTGTAATCCTAGACCAATAAAGCTTAGGAATGCTTCAAAGAAAACAGCACTCGGTATCGTAAACATTGTATTAATGATAATAACTCCAGTAACGTTTGGTATTAAATGCTTTAATATAATATTTGAATCTTTAGCCCCAAGTGTTTTAGATGCGAGAACAAATTCCTGGTTTTTTAGTTTTAAAATTTGACCGCGAACAATCCTCGCCATTCCGACCCACCCGGTTATGGTTAAGGCTATAGTAATCGATATAATTCCAGGTTCAAGTATTAAGATCATTAAAATAACAATGACTAAGTTTGGAATTCCTACAAGTACCTCAATAATACGTTGCATGACATTATCAGTTCTACCACCATAGTAAGCAGATATTCCGCCATAAGCTACACCTATAACCATATCGATAGCAGCAGCAAGTAGCGCAATATATAATGAAATTCTAGTTCCGGACCAAACACGCGTCCATAAATCTCGACCTAGTCCATCCGTACCAAACCAAAAATAGTCATCAATTCCTTTTTGTTCATACACATCAACACGTGTACCATCTGGGCCTGCAACTGTGCCGTCTAACCCTAAAAACGGTACATGTTCAAGAACAGGAACTTTGGGTGGCATTTTAGCACGTGATAATTGCTGGTCATTAAAACCATGGTCATTCATAATAGGTCCAAAAATCGCTAAAAAAGCAAGTAGAACCATTAAAATTAAACCTAATATAGCAGCCTTATTTTTTCGTAGGCGACGCCAAGCATCCTGCCAGTAATTCAGGCTTGGCTGTGAAATAACTTCACTTTCTCTTAAATCAAGTTTAGCTGGTTTAAATAAATCTTTTGATAGAACTTCTTCATGTTTGCTCATTATTTTTTACCTCCCGCTAAACGTATACGCGGATCAACAATTCCATATAAAATATCCACGACAAATACGATAAAAATAAACAATGCAGCAAAGAAGAGGGTTGTACCCATAATAACTGGGTAATCATTTGCTTGAATAGATAAAACAAACTGTTGCCCTAATCCAGGGATAGAGAAAATCTTTTCAATAACAAGTGATCCTGTCATTAAGCCTACTGCTAGAGGACCTAATACCGTTAGAATTGGTATCAAGGCATTTCTTAATGCATGTTTAAAGGCAATTGTGAATGGTGTTACCCCTTTTGCTCTCGCTAGTAAAATATAATCAGAACTTAATACTTCCACCATTTCTGTTCTCATAAAGCGTGCTGTAATTGAAAGTGGTAACATCATTAAAGCAATTGTTGGAAGAATCGTGTACTCAAACCCTTCCCAGAATGCAACAGGGAACCACCCTAATTTAACTCCAACATAATATTGTAGTAGACCAGCAAATACAAACGAAGGAATGGATTTACCTGTAACAGCTAGTACCGTAGAACCGTAATCGTAAATCGTATTCTGTTTAAGTGCTGCAACAATTCCGAGTAATATTCCGAGTAATGTCCCTACAATCATCGATTGTAAACCTAGATATGCGGATGGCCCTATCCGGTCCAATATTAAATCGGTAACCTCTCTATTATTAAACTGAAAGGATATACCCATGTCCCCTTGCACAAGGTTTAACATATATTTTGCATATTGTACTGGAACTGGGTCATTTAGACCGTATTTTTCCTTCACAATCAGTAACTGCTGTTCTGACATTTTTTCTTGATTTGTAAACGGAGTACCTGGCATGAGCTTCATAAGGAAGAAGGTAAATGATGCGATTAGAAATAGAGTGATGATCATGTAGATAATTCGTTGAGTTAAATATTTAGCCATCTTATGCACCTCCTAAATTATCAGTTTATTTTTGATATTCGCCAAAGTTCGACATTTCTTACAATTGGAAAAAGAGAGTATATCGCACTTAATATACTCTCTTTTATTCACTTTTAATCAATCACTTAATCTTATTTATTTCTCAATTTTTGTCCATTTGTAGCTATAATCTGGACCAAATGGGTGGATATAAACATTTTTAACGTATTCTTGCATTAATTGAGCTGTACCGCGTTGGTATAATGGTCCAATTGCAGCATCCTCTTCCAATAGAATACGCTCTGCTTCCTGCATTGCTTCAAAGCGAGCCACAGGATCAGTTGCTAAAGTTGTTTTTGCTTCTTTGATTAAACGGTCATACTCAGGATTTGAGTAACCCATTTTATTGTTTCCACCATCAGTTACCCAAAGGTCCATAAATGACATTGCATCTAGGTAGTCAGGTCCCCAACCAGCAAATTGAACATCATAGTCCATTGCAGTATCAAGATCTAAACGTTGAGCAAATGGTACGTTTTTAAGTTTAATTGTTAATCCTTCAAGATTTGTTTCAAGTTGGTTTTTAATGAAATCTTGCATTTTAATTGAAGTTTCAGTGTCTCCACCAAGAACTTCGATTGTTACTTCTGATACACCTAAAGTATCTAACGCTTGTTGCCAATGTTTTTTAGCTTCTTCTACGTTATAAGCATTAAAGTCACCGTGTTCACGGAAGTCTTCTTTTGTTTCTGGGTGTATTACAAAATTTCTAGGAACTAAACCATTTGCAGGAATTGAACCATTGTTAAGGATAACATCTGTAATACCTTGCTCATCAACTGCCATCGAGATCGCTTTACGAACATCTACGTTAGCTAAAGCAGGATTACGTGTTTGGTTAAACTTAAAATAAAAAGTAACAGCATTTCCGTAATTGATGAAATCTTCATGTGTTTTATATTTATCAACAAAGTCTGAAGATAAAGCTCCTGAGATATCAACTGCATTAGTGTCGTAAAGATTTGCAGAAGTTGCAGGATCTTTAACTACTTTTACATTAATTGTTTCAAGACTTACAACATCAGCATCCCAATAATCAGGATTTTTAGTCATAGTCCAGCCTACTTCATGCTCCCAGCTTGAGAGAGTAAAAGGACCATTGTAAACCATGTTTGCAGCTTCAAGTGCGTATTGATCGCCTTGTTCTGTTACAAACTTTTCATTTTGAGGATAGAATGTAGGAAACGTCATCAAAGAATCAAAGTAAGGAACTGGACGTTCTAATGTTACCTCTAAAGTATGGTCATCAATTGCTTTAATACCTAATTGATCTGGAGGTAATTGACCTTCAGCAACTTGAGTTGCATTTACAACTACACCACTCATCATATAAGGACCGTACTCTGAACCAGTTGCTGGATCAACTGCACGTCTCCAAGCGAATACGAAATCATTAGCTGTAACAGGGTCTCCATTAGACCATGTTGCATCTTGACGAAGATTAAACGTATAAACAGTTCCATCTTCACTTAAAGTATGGTCAATTGCCATACCTTCTGTAGCTTCATTGTTTTCATCTAATCTATAAAGACCTTCAAAAACTTGGTTAGCTACATTAAACGCAACAGCATCTGTTCCCATAACAGTATCCATTGTAGGAATTTCAGCCGTTTCTAGAATGTTAAGTATTTGAGCTACGTCCTCTTTTGGAGCGTCTCCACCTTGTCCAGCATCATCATCAGCTGTACCACATGCAGCTAAAAAGCTACTTAATACAAGTGTGAATGCTAACAATAGCAATAATTTTGCTCTGTTCATAAGTAATTTCCTCCCCATTTTAATATTTCAGAAAATCTCTTTGGTGAAAACACCAACATAAATCATTATACATACTTATTATCCAATATGCATGGATTTTACTTGTCTTTTATGTTAGAAACTCTTTTAAGACAAGCGTTTTATGACTAAAAATAGTACTATATACCTATGTTTAGTCTATGATTTTTTGCATAAATTATACAAAATAATTACTTTATATGGATATTTATGTATCTTTTACCTAAAATAAATTATATTAGTAAAGCAATAAACATCCAAAATTAATTATATTACGAAAATTTACACCTTTTACACCTCACTTTTCCTTTACTATACTATTAGCTATAACATACCTTTTGAAAATAGCTTATGCTTATCTTGTGCTAAAGACAAAATCCTAATACGGGAATGGTGATAAAATGATTCAATTACTAAAAAAAACATCATACTTAGTAATTATCTCAATCTTTGTAATATGTCTTCTCTCCTATTTGTATAGTCAAACTGTCTCTCTACTTTCTTTTATCAACTTTACATTTTTCATCTCTAGTTTCTTTATATTGTTATATTTGTTACTATTTGTAGCCAAAGGTGGATTTTTTGATGGGATCACTTATAGTTTTAGACGCTTTACTAAGCAATTTTCTAGAACTGAAGTATTTGCGGAAGATGATTTAGAACAAATGGCTCTTCCATCGGAAATGCTGAGATATAAGAAGACAACCCCTATTATTCTTAATGGACTAATTCTTTTTGTGCTCATGTTAGTTGGTTTGTTATTTTACTACTTGTAAAAACTAGATGTTTTTTAATTTGAACTTGGACCGTTCCTTTCTACTGCAGACACTTGCTTTCCGCGGGGAATCATGAAAAAGCCCAACTGCCGGCTTTTTCAAGAACGGATTCCCATTGGGGAGGAAGTCGAGCCTCCTCGACGTACCGTCTGTGGGGTCTCGACCTTTCCTCTACGTCCCGCAGGAGTCAAGTGTCTTTCGTTCCAATCACTCTTTAAAGAAACTATTTTTTAATCCCTCCGAATCTTGCGAAAAAAAGCCATACAATTAAACAAATTTAGATTGCATTTCTGCCAGGAATTGTATATACTATCAATAATTTAATTCGTAAATGCATTGATAAAGAGTAGTACGCATTTTCTTCTATTTTAGAGAGCCTGTGGTTGGTGGGAACAGGTATAGAGATGATGGGGAATGGACTTTTGAGCATTCTGACTGAACATTGATAGTAGGTCAGGACGTAAGCTTAGCGTTATTTAGGCCCCATTCGCAAAATGGGTCAGAGAGATTTCATTTTTTATGTAAAAATGAAATAACTAGGGTGGCAACGCGGTAACCATTCGTCCCTAACTATTATAGTTAGGGATGGGTGGTTTTTTATTATGTTCAAGACCATTAAGTTGTTCCCTTCACACCAGGAGAACTACCTTCAAATGTTTATTATTAATAAGGAGAGAAACAAACATGAAAACAATTTTTTCTGGAATTCAACCAAGTGGTTCTGTTACTTTAGGGAACTATATCGGTGCTATGAAGCAATTTATAGAGCTTCAAAAAGACTATAACTGTTACTTTTGTATTGTAGATCAACACTCAATTACAGTACCACAAGACCCTACTGAACTTCGTAAAAACATTCGTAGCTTAGCAGCCCTTTATCTAGCAATTGGAATTGACCCTGATAAATCAACACTATTTATTCAATCAGAGGTTCCAGCTCATGCACAGGCTGGATGGATGTTACAATGCGTAGCTTATATCGGTGAACTTGAGAGAATGACTCAATATAAGGATAAGTCTCAAGGCAAGGAAGCTGTAGTTGCTGGGCTATTAACCTATCCTCCACTTATGGCTGGAGATATTCTCCTCTACAATACAGATCTCGTACCGGTCGGTGAAGATCAGAAACAACATATCGAACTGACCCGTGATATTGGTGAGCGCTTCAATAAGAAGTATAATGATATCTTTACAATTCCAGAGCCCAGAATCCCTAAGGATGGGGCAAGAGTAATGTCGCTAGCTGAGCCTACAAAGAAAATGAGCAAATCAGATCCAAATACGAAAGCATTTATCACCCTGTTAGATCCGCCAAAGCAAATTGAAAAGAAAATCAAGAGTGCGGTTACAGATTCAGATGGTATTGTTCAGTTTGACAAAGAAAACAAACCAGGGATTTCAAACTTACTATCCATTTATTCAGTCCTAACAAACAAATCCGTTCAGGAGCTAGTCCAACAATACGAAGGAAAAGGCTATGGAGAATTTAAATCAGATTTAGCACAAGTAGTTATAGAAGAATTAACTCCAATTCAAGAGAAGTACCATTCTATTATCAATTCTCCAGAACTTGATGAGATTCTAGACAAAGGTGCCGGGAAGGCAAATTTAGTTGCAAGTAAAATGGTAAAGAAAATGGAAAAGGCAATGGGTCTTGGACGTAAAAGAAAATAGAATTTTAACAGAGCTGGGGTAAATATTCCCGCTCTTTTTCTACATAATTTCGACAATTTCCCCCAACTTTCTAACTAGCTGTGGTATAATTTATTCTAGTTCGAAAGATGGGGGTTACATATGAAAAAGTCAGAATATTTCCTTAAAAAAATCAAAGCTTTATTCAGTTCCCGGAAGCTACAGAAACTACAAAAATCAAGAAATGGTTTTAAACCTAAACTAAATCTAAATAGACATTCAATAGGTTTTAAAATCAATATTGCTTTTATAATTTCTGTTACCGCTTTTGGTGTAATTCTTAGTTCAATTGTGTCACCTTACATTGGAAAGAACATGGAGCAAAGTATTCGACAACAATCAACTATGGTTGCTGAAACACAGATCAAGAGCATCCAAACCTATGTAGATACTACGGTTGAAGAATTACAGTTAATGTCAGATTCTCTTAAACAAAAGTCAGATCAAGAAATTAGTAATGGCTACGCTAAAATGCGGGGATCAAATAAGAAGTTCCTCGACATTTATCATATAGGTCAAGATGGCATGGAACAGATGCGTCAAGGTTATAAGTCAGTTGTTAGTGATCGTAAAGATGATGCAGTTTATTCGAGTGTTATGGAGAATGACCTTTATATTAGTTCTGTAGAATCACGTGAAAATTATATTGGCTCAAGGCATTATATTGAAACAGCTGTTTCTGTTACTGATTTATTAAATAGACCAATTGGTATTATTGGTACATATATAGATATGAATACATTATGGAATGAAGTTACGAGTGGCATTGACCAAAGTACAGAACAAAAAATGTATATCGTATCCAAGGATGGTTCTTTAGTATCAACAAATGATAAAAGTTGGCTCAATGAACAAGTTGATGCAGAAGGCAACTTCTTAAACCTTTTAGCTCATGAAGGAATCAAACAAATGGTAAGTCAAATTGAAGAAACAGACTTCTCCGAAACTTCAATATTAAATGGTTCTGGAATCTTTAAAAATGAAAATAACAATGAACAAGTTACTTCATATACGTATGATCATAATCTAGGACTTGCAGTGTTTGTAGAAACTCCTACAAAGGTTGCTTTTGCAGCTATTTCTGATATTCAACGAATTATATATTTAATTATATTTGCATCAATTATTGCTGTTACAGTCTTCTCGATTATCTTCTCTAGAAGATTAGTTTCACCTATTAATAAACTAATAGTTGCTTCAAATCGTATTTCAAATGGAGACTTAACGACTTTAACTGAAATACATCGGAAAGATGAAATCGGTGCTCTTGCAACATCATTTGATAGTATGATTACAAACCTTAGAGGCATTGTAACGCAAACGAAAAATGCCTCAAGTTTAACTTTTAACACCTCACAACGCTTAAAAGAAACTGCAGAAGACGTAGCTGCAGCATCTCAAGAAATAAATGCTGCGATTGAGCAAATTGCATTTGGTGCTGAGAATCAGGTGGCGATTAGCCAAAGCAATGATGAGAAAATAACAACTCTATTAAATATTGCTACTAAATTAGATGAACAGAAGTCTGAAGTGATACAGACAGCTGTATTTACCCAAAAGACAATAGCCTCTAACCAACAAATACTTGATAGTCTAATAAACGGTGTTCAAAATCTGGCAAGCTCGACTTCAGACTCTGCTAATGAAGTTAAAGTACTAGAAGATCGTACAAATCAAATACGAAATATTGTACAAACATCCCGTGAAATTGCTGATCAGACAAATCTACTTGCACTTAATGCTAGTATAGAGGCGGCACGTGCAGGTGAACATGGTAAAGGCTTTGCTGTTGTAGCAGATGAAGTACGAAAACTTGCTCAAGCGAGTAGAGCGGCATCAAATGAAGTTGAAACTATTATTAATAATGTAGTTGGGTCAATAGCAATTGTGAATGAAAAAATGAGTAGTAGTATAAAACAAGCAAAAGAAGAAAGCCTGTCAGCTGAACAAGCAAAGCAAGCTTTACTTGAAATTATTAAATCAATGGATTCTGTTCTTGGTTCTGTTGAATTAATGGATAAACTAGTATCAGAACAAACAGAGCATGTTGTAGAAATACAAGAAAAGTCTAAAGAGGCTCTTCATGTAGCAACCGATGCCACTTCAAGCACAGAAGAGGTTGCAGCCGCATCAGTACAAACATCTAGTAACATGAATTCAGTAATCACTCACATAGAATCTTTATTAGATATGGCATCCGATTTACAAAAATCAGTTGAACGTTTTAAATTAGAAGATTAAATAAAAAAAGCAGTCCCTTACCATCCTAGGGTACTGCTTTTTCTTATGTACAGTTTAATTTACTTTTGTTTCTTGTTCTAATTCCCATAGTTTTTCAAAAAAGGGCTGTCCCTTAATTAAATTCTCACATAATTGAATATGTTTAGGAGACCAACCATTTCTTGTTTCTTCGTATAGATTCTGCCAAACTTCTTCGAAAGTCATTGTTTGAATAGGTTCATATTTCTTTGGATTCCATTCCGTATACCAATAGCGAATCTCCGCAGCATTTTTTGTTGATTGTAATTGATCAAGAGCCATAAACAATAGCTGTTTAAGTTGTCTTTCTTTTCTGGTTAACCCCTTCATTTCATCTGGTGAAGGCGATAGAATGTGATATTCCTTTTCAGTAGACGTACGAATATGGTCAAAGCTATATGGAATTGATTCTTGTTCACTCACCATATCGTATACGAGCTGCTCTTGTCTTGGTATCAAGCGACTCTTACGGATCGGGATATTATACCCGATTGTATCAACAGCTAAAATACCTTGTCCATCGGTTACTACGAAACAATAATCTAGTTGAATCCGTTCATGATTTTTTCGTACATATGCTTTTTGAAAAATATCACCTAAGAGCTGTTGCGGTAATTCCATTAAATCATTCTCAATATAGTCGAATAAAAGAGAATCTACCTTAAGTAAAGGGACTTGATCTAGAAGTTCAACACTATCATCTTTACGCCACTCGTGGAAGTGACAAACATTATAACCGTTCTCTTCACCTTCAAACCAATTTACCCAAATATCATGAAGATACAACATGTTCTACCCCTCACTTCACAACTGTTTGTCAACAGTATAGGCAGAAAGAAAAGTTTTTATTCCATATTCTTCTTAAATTGTAAAAGGATCTTTTTTAATATTGTATCTTTTATAAATTTCTAGAAACATCATTATATCGTTCAAAGTCTATTTGTGGCTATTACGTTTGAATGGTACATAAACACTTGTCCAAATTAAAACGAAACCTATGGGAAGTAAGTAAAATTCAGGCCTATGAGAAATGAAATGAATGTATTCTGTAAATGCATGCCCTGTTGTTAATAAGTTTAAATAAGCTATTGCACTAATTCCCCCTGCAATAGCTAGTCCAAATCCCAACAAAAAAACAAACATCCTAAAAATCATAAAAAACACCAACTACACATGATAGATGATTATAATTACTCATCCATTATCTCCCCCACCTTGTCCACTTACTACACTATATGTTCTAACGAATCGGAGTAACACTCAATATTGAATGAAATTATTGAAATTGAACAAAAAGAAAAAGCCAAGATCGGCTCTTGACTTTTTCTAATCGTTAACTTTTGGATCAAGTGCATCTCGTAGACCATCACCAACAAAGTTAAAACATAATACAGTAAATAAAATCAGTAATCCCGGGAATAACGGATACCACCATGCTTTTAACATGATTGTAAAGTTCTGTGCATCCTGTAGCATATTTCCCCAGCTTGGAGTTGGTGGTTGAATACCTAATCCTAGATAACTTAAAGCTGATTCGGCTAGGATTACTCCACCTACCTGTAATGTTGCAGCAACGATAATCGGACCAAGTGCATTTGGTAGTATATGAGAGAAGATAATTTTATAAGCTCTTGTTCCAATCGTTCTAGACGCCAGAACGAATTCACGTGTTCTTAAAGATAGGAATTCCCCACGAACTAAACGTGCTGTTGTTGTCCAACTTGTTAAAGCAAAGATAAGAATTAGTTTATCAACACCAGGTTGGAAAATTGTAACTAAAGTAATTAAAAGGAAAAGCTGAGGAATTGATATAATAATATCAACAAATCTCATTAATATCGCATCAATGATGCCTCCAAAATATCCAGCTAAAGATCCGATAATTGTACCAATAGTAATTGCACCAAATACAGATGCAAATCCTACTAATAGTGATACTCTCGCACCATAAAGTAGACGAGTTAATATATCACGACCGAACTTATCAGCTCCAAGTAAGTATTCCTTACTAGGTGGCTTTAATTTATCTAGTAATCTTTGTTCTTCGAACGAATACGGTGCTAATACTGGAGCAAATACAGCAGCACCAATTATTAATAATAAAAAGATTCCACCAATGACCGCTAACTTATTTTTCATAAACTTAGAAAATATAATTTTTGTCATCGTGTCTGGCTTTTTACTAACCGCATGGATTAACGCAGCATCGTTAGAAGTTTTAGGTGTAAGATTAGTTTGTGACATCAAAAACTTCCCCCTTCTTAATACTCAATCCGCGGATCAAAGATTGCATATAAAATGTCCGCCATAAGATTTCCAATTACTACAAATACTGCAGAGATAACTGTTAATGCCATAATAACCGGATAGTCACGTTGGAACGCAGAGTCAATAAATAGCTTTCCGATTCCTGGCCAACCAAATACCGATTCTACAATAACAGACCCACCAATAAAGCCTGGTAGCATTAATCCGAAAATTGTTATGACTGGGATTAACCCATTACGTAATCCATGTTTGTAGATAACTTTTGTAGCCTTAAAACCCTTTGCACGTGCAGTTCTCATATAGTCTTGCTTTACTACTTCTAACATACTTGTACGAGTAAATCGGGTAAGACCTGCCATATCGGCTGTTGCAAGAACGAATGCTGGGAGTACCAAGTGATGTAGTCTATCCCAGATACTAAAAGGAGCATTTAAAGTCTGGGTGCCACCTGTTGGAAACCAGCCAAGTTTCACTGAAAAGAACATAATTAGAACTAATCCTAGCCAAAAGTTTGGTGTGGCTAGACCCAAAAAGGAGGTTACTGTAACGGTATAATCCGTTTTAGAGTATGGCTTTGTTGCAGATAAAACCCCAAAAGGGATTGAAATGATAATCGCTAAAATGGTTGATACTCCCATTAACAATAGGGTATTAGGTAATCGATTCAAAATCATTTCACTAACTGGTGTACCTTTACGAACAAGAGATGTACCGAAATCACCTTGAACCATATTTCCTAACCATTTTCCATATTGAATATGAATTGGATCATTTAAACCATATTTTTCATAAAACTTCTCTAAATCAGCTGGCTTAATATTCGGATCCATTAATAAGGTAGTTGCGCCACCTGGTGCCATTTTTACAATAGCAAAAGACAGTATGGTAATTCCTATTAATAAGGGAATAGCCATTATTATACGGCGAATGATATATGTTACCATAGCTAATTCTCCTTTAAGCTCTAGTTTAGTAATTCCTTAATGTATGTTGTAACTAAAAAAAATCAGCGATTTATTCTAGTTTTACTTTCAAAATTAATTAAAGAGGGAAGGGAAACCCCCCTCCCCCTCTACTTCTATTGTTTCTTGAATAATCAATAGAAATTATTCAGTTTTGAACCACCATTTGTTAATGTCATAGAAAGCAGCTCTAGCATGGAACTCTTTTCCTTCTAAGTTCTCAGGCATTGCATAGTGTGCATTTGGATAGTATAAGAAAGTATATGGTTGTTCTTCTGATACGATCTTATAAATTTGTGCGTAAGCTTTTTTGTACTCATCGCGATCTAGAATTTGTCTAGCATCTTCCATTAGCTTACTAGCTTCAGCATTATCCCAATGAGTGAAGTTTAAGCCTTGCTCCATTTGACTGCTGTGGAAAATATCGTATAGGTCAGGGAATGTTGATAATGCCCAACCTAAAATCATAGCATCGTAATCCCAGTTTGGTGCAGTAACTTGCTCGATGAATGCGCTCCACTCAACGATTTGAGGAATAGCTTCAACACCGATTTCTTTAAATTGTTGTTGTAAAACTACAGCAATATCTTCACGGATTTTGTTACCTTGGTTTGTTTTCACAGTGAAAGATAATTTTTCTCCGTCTTTATCTAACCAGCCATCTCCGTCAGTATCTGTCCAACCAGCTTCAGCAAGAAGTTGTTTTGCTTTTTCTGGATTGTATTCAAACTTAGTTACATCATCACTGTAAGCCCATGATAATGGTGATTCTGGAACGTGTGCAACTTCACCATCACCGTTCATTACAGCTTCAACAATACCTTCACGGTCAAGAGCATGAGTGAATGCTTGACGTACTCTTACATCTTTAAAGCGATCTTGTAATTGGTTAACTCCAAAGTAAGTATAAGAAAGAGCTAAACCAGATTGAATCTTGATTCCAGGGAATTCTTTAACTGTTTCTAAATCAGTTCCTGGTACGTTAATGTAGTGAACGTCACCAGCTTGTAACTGAGCAAGTAAAGCATTTTGGTCAGGAACAATTTTATAAGTGATAGAGTCTAAGTAAGGACGACCTTCATAGTAGTCTTCGTTAGCAACAACTTTAACATACTCTCCATCTTTCCACTCAGCAAATTTGAATGGACCAGTACCGATAGGAGATTTTGTGTTGAATTCATGCTCACCTAGTTCTGCAACAGGTACAGCTCCTAAGATATGCTCAGGTAAGATACCATAGCTTAAACCAGTTGTGCCGAATGTTGCATCAATTTTAGAAAGTTTAATTACAATTTCATAATCACTTACTTTAGTGATACTCTCAATACCTTCGAACGCTGATTTACGAGGACCATCATAGTCTTCATGTAATGGTACATTGTAAGTGAATACAACGTCATCAGCATTAAACTGTTCACCGTCATGCCATTTTACATCGTCACGAAGTTTAATTGTCCATGTTAAGCCATCTTCAGACATTTGAACGTCTGATGCTAAGTCGTTAACTGGATTGAATTCAGTATCCCCACCAACTAATCCATTATAGATGAAACCTTCAATTTCACCACTTGAATTGTCTGAAGAATATAACGAGTTGAATAATGTAGGAGAACCAATTGATCCTACGATAAGATCTCCACCGAATTGTGGTTCGTTAGTATCTTTAGGTTCCTCTTTTGGAGTTTCCTCTTTTGGTTTTTCTTCTTTCGGTGTTTCAGCTGGTGCTGTTGAATCACCAGAACAAGCAGCTAAGAATAATGACATTACTAAAGTTAAACATAATAGTAGCCAAGCTGACTTTTTAAGCTTCATTTCATTTCCCCCTATCGTTTTTTGAATTATTAGATTACTTAAGACACTTTTAAAGCAATATCTTCCTTCCATCACCCCTTTCAAGTGAAATTTATCTTATGCACTACCATCTTCTTAGTAAAGATGGCAGGCTACATAATGATCATTTTCCACTTCTTTAAACTCAGGGACTGCTTGACGACAAATATCTGTAGCAGCTGGACATCTTGTATGAAATACACAACCAGCTGGTGGGTTAGACGGGCTAGGTAATTCACCCTTAAGAACAATTCTTTCCCTCTTAACCGCACCTTTTTTCCTAGTAACAGGTACTGCTGATAGTAGTGCTTGTGTATATGGATGGAGAGGATTTGCGTATAAACTATCCTTTCCTGCTAATTCCATCATTTTACCTAAGTACATTACACCCACGCGGTCACTAATGTGACGAACAACACTAAGGTCATGAGAGATAAAAATATACGTCAATCCAAAATCTTTTTGTAAATCCTGCATTAAGTTTATGATCTGGGCTTGTATCGATACATCTAGGGCTGATACTGCTTCGTCTGCAATAATTAATTCAGGTTTTAGTGCTAGTGCTCTTGCAATTCCAATTCTTTGACGTTGACCACCAGAGAACTCATGTGGATAACGGTTGATAAATGAAGAATTTAGCCCAACTGTATCTAGTAATTCCTTAACTTTTTCTTCACGTTCTTTACCACTGTATAAATTGTGTGTAATCATTGGTTCACTAATGATTGAACGTAACGTTTTTCTCGGATTTAATGTTGCAAATGGATCTTGAAAGATCATTTGGATATCTTTTCTTACTTCTTTACGAAGCTGATTTTCAGACATATGTGATATATCTTTGCCTTTAAAAAGTATCTTTCCTTCTGTAGGTTCATAGAGTCGTATAATTGTTCTACCAGCAGTAGATTTACCACAGCCTGATTCACCAACAATACCTAGCGTCTCACCCTTATAAAGTTTTAGGTTTATGCCGTCAACAGCCTTTACCTGTCCTACGGTTCTTTGAAGTAATCCTGCCTTTATAGGGAAGTGTTTCTTTACATCTTGTAATTCAAGAATTGCAGTTTGATCGTTATCGATTACTAATTTCTCAGATTCTAAGTTTGTAGTTGAAATCATGCCCCTGCCTCCTCACTATCGTATAAAAAGCACCTTACTGAGCGCTGTCCATTAACCTGTTTTAGTTGTGGTAATTCTGAATGACAACGGTCAAATGCTTTTACACATCTAGGAGCGAATCTACAGCCTATAGGCATGTTCTCCGGAGAAGGAACGTTTCCTTCAATTGATTGTAAACGTGTAATCTCTCCGTCAATTGCAGGAATAGATGCCATTAGTCCTTCTGTATACGGGTGGAATGGTTCATCAAAAAGATCATCTACTGATGCTTCTTCAACAACTTGACCACCATACATTACTACTACTCTTTCTGCAATCTCTGAAACTACTCCAAGATCATGAGTAATTAATAGAATAGAAGTATCGAACTTTTTACTTACTTCTTTCATTAAATCTAGTATTTGTGCCTGAATTGTAACATCAAGGGCAGTTGTGGGCTCGTCTGCAATAAGCAATTTTGGATTACAGCTCATCGCCATTGCAATCATAACCCTTTGTCTCATCCCACCTGATAGTCGGTGTGGGAAATCATTTATCAGTTCAGCAGCTCTCGAAAAGCCAACCATTTCAAGCAATTCGATTGCTTTTTTATTTGCTTCATTTTTAGTCATTTTCTGGTGATATGTTAGTATTTCAGTGATTTGCTCTCCAATGGTAAGTACAGGGTTTAAAGATGTCATTGGTTCTTGGAAAATCATTGATATTTCATTTCCACGAATTTTACACATATCGTTTTCTGACATACTTACTAATTCTTTACCATCTAGGTAAATTTCACCATCTACTATTTTACCCGG
Organism: Cytobacillus luteolus; assembly: GCF_017873715.1. Classification (NCBI taxonomy): domain Bacteria; kingdom Bacillati; phylum Bacillota; class Bacilli; order Caryophanales; family Bacillaceae; genus Litchfieldia; species Litchfieldia luteola. Next base: position 476,176 of record NZ_JAGGKM010000001.1, on the reverse strand, counting down.
AGGAGTCGGAACAAGACGCATAATTGAAAGTGAAGTTATACTTTTTCCAGATCCAGATTCCCCAACAAGCGCAACAGTTTCACCTTTATTGATTTTTAAATCCACACCATCTACAGCTGGAATAACTGTTTTCTTTTTAAAGAAGTGTGTTTTTAAATTCTTTACCTCTAGTAATGCAGACATTTATTCTGTCACCATCCTTTTCCATCGACGTAGATACCAGTCAGTACCTAATGCAACTTTAGTACCATTTTATAATTCATAATAATCTGAATTATTATTGTGTACTTAAGATACCAAATTATCTGAAAATAATATTAACTGTATTTTATTACAATAAGATTACAAATACAAGTTAATTTTTAAAATTGTATTAATTATTTTTTATTTCTGACTTCTTTAAGTCTTATACATAATAACAAATTACTTTAAGGTTCGACAAGCACTTTTTGTAATATTGTTAGAATATTTTTAGAATTATAGTTAGTAATTTACAACAAAACTAAAACATTCTTATGCTAATTAGTTAGAATTCATTCTTTTTAGAGCACAAAAAAAAGATCCATCACATTAAGTGATAGATCTTGTTTATCTTCTTGATTTAGGATTCATTGCATCCTTTAATCCTTCACCAATAAAGTTAATTGATAGAATAACTAAAGTAATAGCTACCGCTGGTGGAACCCACATCCATGTTTTGTTTCTTAAAACATCTGAATCACGTGCTTCAGCTAACATATTACCCCAACTTGGTGTGTCAACTGGTACACCGAAGCCTAAGAAACTTAGTGCTGATTCAGCAACAATCATAACTGCCATAAGTAGTGTCGCTTGAACGATTATAGTAGAAGCTACGTTAGGCAATAAATGTTTGATAATAACTTTAGATGGTCTACAGCCAATTGATTCAGCAGCAAGAATATATTCATTCTCTTTCTCTGCAAGTATTCTACTACGTACGATACGTGCTACTCCACCCCAGCTTAGTAGACAGATAACACCAATCAACGTCCATAAACCCGAAACTTTTCCAACTAAGATCGTATTTAAAACAATTACGAAGACTAAGAATGGAAAGTTTAAAATAAAATCTACAAATCGCATTAATAACTGGTCAACCTTACCACCAAAATAACCTGCAATCGATCCGACAGTTGTACCAATTAAAGTGATAAAGAACATACATGCTAAACCAACTGTTAAAGAAGATTTACCTGCATAAAGCATTCTAGTAAATACATCTCTTCCGTTCGTATCTGTTCCAAGCCAGTTCGCAGCAGATGGTTCCTTACTGATATTCATAAAGTCTACCCTTATGATATCTTTTGTTGTTATATACGGAGCTAAAAAAGAAAGAATTGTTACTACAACTAAAAATATTAAACTAATCATTGCTAATTTATTTTTAACGAACTTTCTTCTTGCTATCACCCATGGGGAGGGACTTTTAGCGACATTTTTCGGTGTTGGTGTATTAGGTTTTGTAACAACTTCCATGATTTGCCCTCCTTAATCTAGTCTAATACGTGGATCTACTAATCCATATACTAAGTCTGCAATTAAATTTCCAAAAAGTGATAAAAATGAAAGTAACATTGTTATCGACATCATTACTGCATAATCTCTTCTAGTTACTGATTCTAAAAAGAGTTGACCAATTCCCGGATAAGTAAAAATCGTTTCAGTAATAACTGCACCACTGATTAAAGCAGCAATGTCAAATCCAAGGAATGTAACTAAAGGTATAACTGAGTTTCTAAGTATATGCTTGTTGTAAATTTTTGACTCTTTTGTTCCTTTTGCTCTTGCCGTTCTTACAAAGTCTTTACGGCTGTTTTCAATAATGTCATTACGTAAGAATTGTGTATAAGAAGCAGAACTCATAAGTCCTAATACTAAAGCAGGTAATAACACATGGTGCATTTTACTTAAGTAATACTCCATCGTTCCTTCTTCTAAACCAATTTTCACTGATCCACTAAATGGGAACCAATTAAGCTGGAATGAGAAAAAGTAGATTGCTAGAATTGCAGCAACAAATGAAGGGATTGCTAGTGCAATATAGTTGTAACCCGCAATGAGGTTATCTCCTATAGTGTAAGGTTTTCTTCCTGCATACATACCCATAAAAAATGAAATGACATACGTTAAAACTAAGGCTGTAATAGCTAACAATAACGTATTTGGTATTCGATCTGCTATTAATTCAGCTGCAGGCTTTTTATAAACTGTTGATTTTCCAAAATCACCTTGAACAAATTTAGTAATCCATCTTCCATATTGAACGAGAATCGGGTCATTATAACCAAGCTTTTCTCTCATTTCTTCAATATACTTTGGGTTTGTATTCGATGGATCAATTTCTCCCGCAAATGGATCCCCTGGCATCATTTTTGCCAGGGAGAATACCACTAGGGAGATAAGGAGTAATAATGGAATCATGCTAAGTATTCTTCGTAGCGAGTATTGAAGCATGTGAATTCTCCTTATCTAGTAAAATTATAACTACTACTCAGTTACATACCACTTGTAAACATCATCTTGGAATCCAATCGCATTTACAGTTACACCTTGAACACGGTTGTTGATTCCATAAAGATCCATGTTTTCCCAAAGTGGGATAGCAGGCATTTGCTCGTTGAAGTATTTTTGCCACTCAACATAAACTTGTTTACGGTAGTCTTTGTCAAATGCTTTTTCACTTAAACCTTCAGCAAGTAAGCGCGCGTTTTCAGCGTCTACCCAACGACCATAGTTCCACTCAGAGTCGTTACCCCATAGGCCAGTTGGATCTGGATCTGCACCAGTGCTCCAAGAACCGAAGAATGCTTCTAATGCTGCATCGTCATTGTCTTTCATTTCATTGTAAAGGTTAAACTCTACTAATGAACCAGTTGCTAATTCAGTTTTAACACCGATATCATTCCAGCTTTGAATAATTGCTTGAGAACGACCTTCGAATACTGCTGGTCCAGCATAGTGACCGAATGAAATTTTGAATGGTTGACCTTGTGGATCTTCAACAAAACCATCACCATCAACGTCTACATAACCAGCTGTTGCTAATAATTCTTTTGCTTTTTCTTGGCTGTACTCATATTGATTTAACTCTGACTCATCAGCAGCAATCCAGAACGCTTTTGGAATTGGAGTGTTAGCTACTGCAGCTTTACCTTCTAAGAATGCATCAATCATCGCTGGACGGTTGATAGCATATACTAACGCTTGACGTAATTCTTTAGATTGGAATTTATCAAAATCTGCTACGTTTTTACGAGTTGCTTGGTCACGGTGACCGAAACGTAAAGCGATGTATGAGTATACAACACCAGTTGTTTCTTCAACACGTACGTTTGGTAATGCATTTAATTCTTTAACAGCTTGTGGTCTGATACCCATGATATCAATTTCACCATTTTGGAAAGCACCAGTTGCTAGAGATGGATCGATAACTTTAACGATAACACCATCAAGAAGTGGCTTACCTTGCCAGTACTCATCAAAACGCTCTAATTCAGTGTACTCACCAGCTACAACCTTTTTAACTTTGAAAGGTCCGAAACCAACTGGGTTTTCACGAACTTGTGGAGACTCTCCTAAATCAGCTACAGCAACACCTTCATAGTGCTTTTTAGGCATTGGAGTAGACCAAAGGTTTTCTAGGTTGTTGATTTTAACTTCTGAGAAAGTGATTTTAACAGTGTGTGAATCTACAACTTCAACACCTGAAATCGTATCAGCTTTTCCATCTTTCTTTTCTGTAGCACCTTTAACATGCTCAACCATGTTGAAACGAGGACCATCATAGTCTGGGTGCGCAATTGTTTCTAAAGCGAATGCATAGTCTTCAGCAGTCACTTCTTCACCATTGTGCCATTTTACACCTTTTTCAAAAGTGAAAGTGTATGTTAATAAATCTTCGCTAATTTCCCAAGTAGCGATATTTGGTACATACTCTAAGTTTCCATCTACACCGTAGATGCTCTCAGTCATAAATCCTTGAATATCGCTGTCAACTGCACTACCAGCGTAAGCAGGGTCATATACACCCTCTGGAGCAGCGTCAGTTGCGAAAGTTACAATTCCGCCTTCTTTAGGCTCGTTTGAATCAGTTGTTGCATTGTCTTTTTCTTCTTCTTTTGGCTCAGTTGGCTTAGTAGTATCGTTACCGCCGCTACAAGCAGCAAGGAACATAGACATAACTAGTACTAGAACTAGAGCCCATAATGTTGACTTCTTCATTTGTTTACCCCCATTTTTTTGTATATTTATTTTAATTTTGAAATGTTAAACATTTCAAAAGAAAAACCATCATTTAAGTGTTCTTGCTTAATATAAGTGACAAGCGACTCTATGCCCTGGCTTCACCTCCTTTAATTGAGGTTTCGATGCTGAACATTCAGCTATAGCTTGTGGGCAGCGTGGGTGGAATGGGCAGCCACTTGGCGGATTTGCCGGGCTTGGAACATCCCCCTCTAAAATAATACGCTGGCTTTTCTTTCTTGGGTCAGGAACTGGTATCGCAGAAATTAAGGCCTGTGTATAAGGATGTAAAGGTTCATCATAGATACTTGCCTTTTCAGCGATTTCAACGATATTACCTAGATACATAACTCCAATTCGATCACTCATGTGTTTAACAACACTTAAATCATGTGCAATGAAAAGGAAAGTTAAATCGAACTCATCTTGTAACTCTTTTAACAGGTTAAGTACTTGTGATTGCACCGATACATCAAGTGCAGATACTGGCTCATCCGCTATTATTAGCTTTGGTCTAAGAGCTAACGCACGAGCAATACCTATACGTTGTCTTTGTCCACCGGAGAATTCATGTGCATATTTATAATAGGCATCTTCAGGTAATCCTACCTTTTTAAGAAGCTCCATTACTTCATCTTTTAGTGACTTTAACGACTTATTTGTAAAGTTCATAATTGGCTCAGAAACAATATCTCCAACCATTTGCATTGGATTTAAAGATGCATATGGATCCTGGAATACCATTTGGATATCTTTTCTGATGTCTCTTAATGATTTCCCTCTTAATTCAGTGATATCTTTACCATCAAATAAGATTTGACCATCTGTTGGTTCTAGTAGTCTCATAATCGTTCTACCGGTTGTAGACTTACCACAGCCTGACTCACCTACAAGTCCTAACGTTTCCCCATTTTTAATTTCAAGAGATACATCATCCACTGCTTTTACATGTGCTACTGTTTTTCTAAAGAAACCACCTTTAATAGGATAGTAGGTTTTTAAATTTTTAACTTCTAATAAATTTTCTTTTTCATTAAGTGTTGTATTACTCATTTGTTTTACCTCACACTCTCTTTAGGATAACTGCTTTCATAAAGTAAGCACGATACCTCATGTCCACTCTCTACTTCAGCTAGCTTAGGAGTAACAGTTCTACATTCCGCTGTTGCAGAAGGACATCTATCAACAAATCGACAGCCAACTTGTGGCATATTTTTCAAGGATGGTACAATCCCTTTAATTGTTGCTAATTCTTCAACTACTTCATCCATTCTTGGAATAGAAGCCATTAATAATTTAGTGTAAGGATGCTGTGGGTTGTGGAATAGGTTATCTACGTTTGTGCGCTCAACTATTTTCCCAGCGTACATAACAATAACCTCATCACACATTTCAGCTACAACACCAAGATCATGAGTGATTAGAATGATTGACATATCGTTCTTTTCTTGAATACTCTTTAGCAACTCAAGTATTTGGGCTTGTACCGTTACATCAAGAGCAGTTGTTGGCTCATCAGCAATTAATAGCTTTGGTTGACAGGCGATTGCAATTGCAATCATAACCCTTTGTCTCATTCCACCTGACAATTGGTGAGGATACTCATCTACAATTTTCTCAGGTCTAGAGATTCCAACACTCTGTAGAAGAGTAATCGCACGTTCTCTAACTTCCTTTTTAGATATGTTCATATGATTTAGCATGATTTCTTCTAACTGGAATCCAATTGTGAAAACTGGATTTAAGGAAGTCATCGGCTCCTGGAAGATCATACTAATATCTTTACCTCGGATGCTATTCATCTCATTTTCTGATAAACTCTCAATGTTCTTTCCTTGGAATACTACTTCACCACCAGCAATTCTTCCGATCCCTTTAGGTAGAAGCTTCATAATAGAAAGTGACATTACACTTTTACCACAACCAGATTCACCAACTATTCCGACAATTTGGCGAGGCTTTACCGAAAACGATACTCCATCAACCGCATGATAAAAATCTCCGTCTATATCGAATCCTGTCTTTAGGTCTTTCACTTCAAGCATTGAATTCAAGTCAATCACACCTTTAACATTAAATTAATCGATCAAATATACAATTTTTCGACAATTCCTTTTTTTACAATAATAATATAATTATTTTATAATTGCAATATTATAGTAAAATTTAATAATTTTCAGTCTTTTTAAATAATTCAGTATAAAAAGTTATATTGTCATTACTATATCAAAATATCATTCGTTTGGGTAGACATTTTCAATAATTACCTTATTTTTCTTTAAGTATTGTCGTATATACCTTTTATTCTTTTTAACTTTACTAGATATATCCATTTCTAAGATGGTTCCATCCTGAAGAGTAAAGTAAAATTTATCATCTTTAGTGATTCCATCTTTTTTCACAAAAATTTGTTTAGCTTCTGTGATTTCGTTCCATCCTATAAACTCCTCTTCTAAACTAAAAAATTTATTCTTATAAATACCCTGGGAATTCATATATTCATAATTAAATAGACAAAGTCCTATTACAATCACTACAGTAATTAAGGAGGTAAAAGTAATTCCTAATTTCAGCATGTTCTTCATCTTCGTTTTCGGTTCAGATAGTACATTAATTAGTAAAATGATAGCGGTTACTAAGATTGCTGCCATAAATATCACATATGCACTAAAAGGAGCTTCAAAATACCATACACTTTGTGGTTTAAATAAAATCTCTTGGATTGGATACAGGATGATAAAAGGAACAAAGATACTAGATAAGAAAGAAATGACAATCAATGTTACCTGAAACTGAATGCTGTCCATGTTTCTTTTTTTATTTGTTACCGTATAGCTTGCCATTATGTTCGATTTCACCCCTTCCATTTATTTGGGAATTAACTGTCAGTCACACAAGTGTAATAATATTACAAATTCATTACTAATTCAATACAAATTTTATTAGTAATTTACATTCATTAAAAAAAGACCCTAATCTACATCAGAGTCTTGGTAACATCTTATTTAATAAATTCTTCTGTATTAAAGCCTAGTAATTCCTTTATGCTCGCTCTTTGTTCTGTCATTAATTTATTCACTAAATGATATCCTACACAATATCCTATCATCTTTGGTAATAATTTTTGTCCATACAAGAAGCGGTTATGTTCCTTTGATGACTTCTTAATAGAAGCATTCCGTTTTATTATAGTATTCCACATCTCCTCCAGCTGAGTTTCTGAGTAATACCTAAGATATGGGGCAAGATATTCTTCACCAAAACGTTCCTTTACAGCACACTCAGCTAGACCTTCTAAAATAATCGTGTCTCCTAGGGTGTAATCACTTTCTTTCTTCTTACATTTTTTTAACCGACAAATATGATTGTATTCATGTGTAAACAGTGCCTTAATTTCATTGTCAGTATTTTTATTTGATAAAAATAAAAATAGTTTATCTTTGAAGGCTAACCCAGACTTTCCATTATACTCATTACTTATTTGGCTATTTTTACTATCAGATGGAAAAATGTAAATTGGAATCGTTGGTCCATCCCATTCTTTTTTTAGCTTTTTTTCTTCCATATAGACGGTTTTCCACACATTATTATCCCTTAATTTTTTTACTACCTCTTCACCCCCTCTAACAGGCCGATACATTCCATTCATAATTAAGTAATCATAAATTTCTTCTATAGATACATCTGATTGTGAAAATTTAATTCTTTCACAAATCTCTAAAGGTTTATCATACAAATCTACAAGCCACTTGTCTGTTCTTACAATCGTCATTCTCCTACCTCCACACCATTTAATACTTATGCTTATGTGAATTCACCTTTTCTCGTTCCAATAAAAAACAGCCTAGATTTTCCTAGACTGTTTTACGATTAAAGTGTTGTCTTAGCCCTTCACCTAATATATTGAAGGTCAAGATTGTAAAGGTAATGGCAAGTGCCGGGAATAGAGGTATCCAAGCAGCTTTTAATACATCTGTACGTGGATCTCCTAATAATGTAGTCCAATTTATATTCGTGTTAATAATCTCTCCAGACCCATAGTTAAGTTGAACAAATTCCTGTGTTATAAATATACTAAATATTCCTAATTGACCTATTAACAAAGTTACTCTACCTAAATCAATAAAGAAGTTTACAATTATGTCCGGCAGTAAATTCGGTACATAATATCTTGAATAAATCCCTAAAGGGCTTACCCCAATTGTAATTCCAGCTTCAACAAAAGGCGATTTAGAAAGTGTATGGGCTTGTTGTTGTAGGATATACCCAACTCTTCCGACCTCTATAAAAGCCAAAATTACAACGCACCAGAAAAACCTGTTCTCACTAAAGACTAAAAATGGGAGGTTTACCAAAATGATTGCTGAAAATATGACTGGGAGGGAAGAAAACAACTGGTTCCATGAGTTCAAAAGCCATGAAACTGGTCCTTTGTTTTTTGAACCTGCTAAAGCTAATGGTACTGCTACTATGTACCTTAATAGAGTTATTGAAAAAATAAGTAACAAAGTATCCTTTGTACCCATTACAATTAAACTTAAAATATCTCTCCCTTCGCGGTCCGATCCAAGTAGATATTCCTTTGAAGGTGCATAAGGAGCAGTTACAATGTTGCCCTGCCCTAATATTTTTACTCGTTCCCCTTCCAAGCTCGAATCAACGAATGGCAGCAGGGGGCCAAATAACATAAAAACTACTAATACGGTTGTCATTACAATTCCTGTTACTAAATAATAGTTTTTCATTTCATCCCTCCTACTGCAGCTTCAATTGCTTCTTAGCCAAATAACCAATAACTTGGGCTAATGTAATAGTTAACATAAAGCAAATTCCAATTCCAACTATTAAAGCATCTTCATAGATTGGTCCACGACCAAAAGCAATTGCTTTAGTAATACCCATTGCTACAAATAGACGATAAGCTATTCCTTCATATCCAAAAAGGTATTCCACAATTAACAAATTCGATAGTATATAAATCATTAATGATGTTATATGACCTAAGATTGTTCCAATACTATTCTTTAGTATATGCTTATACATTACTCTTCTTTTTGTAAAACCCTTCGCCCTCGCAACTTGGATATAAGGAAGACCCTCTTGACTAGCGATAGATGCTGAGGTAATTCGAGACACATACATCATCGGATAAATCGCTACTAAAATACCCGGTAGGACAAAGCTATACCAATTCGCTTGACTTAATATTTTTACAGATGGAAACATAAAAATGACGAGCCATTGGATAACGATGACAATCAGAAAGTCTGGTATCGATTGAAACAACCAAGTAGTTCCGTTACCTAATATATTTTTTTCGTTTTGGCACTATTGTAATCAAAGATCCCTTTTGCAATGCCTACAAAGATACTCAAAACAAATGCTAATACAATGATTTTTAAGCTATTTGGGAAGTAACGCTTTAACTCGTCCTCTACTGTTACATTATTATAACGAGTATCTCCTAAACTACCATTCTCTCTAATATGAGTAAGCCACCCGCTAATATTCTCTTTGTATTGCCCCCATGAAAATGTATACCCATAATCAATCGTCATTGCCTTCCCACTAACTGCTATATCTGCTTCCCGTGGAAAAAAGACTAACATTATTAGTCCGGCTAAAACAACAACATACAGTAAAACTGTTCTAATGATATTTTGTGTAATACTCATTATCCACCCCCATATGGTATTTATTTACTATAAAAAATAATAACACAAAGTATTACGACTTTTCTATATATTTTGAAATTTTATTACAAATATATTACAAAGGTTTTATCAGATTGTAAAAAAGAGTTGGCTAATGCCAACCCTTTTAATGATATTATTCATATTTTTTAAAGATAATTGTAGCATTATGTCCACCGAAACCTAGAGAATTACTAAGTGCTGCACGTACCTCCATTTTTCTAGCAACATTAGGCACGTAGTCCAAGTCACATTCAGGGTCTGGTGTTTCATAATTAATTGTTGGAGGAACAATTCCCTCTTTAATAGCTAATATTGAAAAGATAGCTTCTATTCCACCAGCCGCCCCTAAAAGGTGACCTGTCATTGATTTTGTAGAACTAATCGCTAACGTATTTGCATGTGGACCAAATACTTCTTTAATCGCTAATGTCTCAAACTTATCATTGTATTCTGTAGAAGTGCCGTGAGCATTAATGTAATCAATATCATTAGGCTGTAAGCCACCATCTTCAATCGCCTGACGCATTGCACGAACTCCACCTTCACCACCAGGAGCCGGTTGAGTGATATGATATGCATCTCCTGTTGAACCATATCCTACGATTTCAGCGTAAATTCTCGCTCCACGTGCAAGTGCATGCTCAAGTTCTTCTAAGATAATGATACCAGCACCTTCACCCATTACGAACCCATCTCGGTTTTTATCAAACGGTCTACTAGCAGTTTTAGGATCAGGATTAAATGATAATGCTTTTGCTGAAGTAAATCCTGCAAACGCCATATTGGTTAATGGGGCTTCCGTTCCACCAGTTACCATTACATCTGCATCCCCACGCTGTATCACTTTAAAGGCATCCCCAATTGAGTTCGTCCCTGTAGCACAAGCAGTTACTGTACAAGAATTTATCCCTCTCGCTCCAATCGCGATCGAGACTTGTCCCGCTGCCATATCTGGAATCATCATTGGAACGTAGAATGGACTAACCCTTCTATATCCCTTTTCCATAAAGATCTTATGTTGTTCTTCATGTGTTTCCATTCCACCAATACCAGAACCTATCCATACACCAACCCTTGCAGAGTTTTCATCATTTATTGTAAGGTTTGCATCCTTTACTGCCATGAAAGAAGAGGCAAGTGCATATTGTGTAAAACGGTCCATCCTTCTCGCTTCTTTACGGTCCATATAGTTTTCTGGATTAAAGTCCTTTAATTCAGCAGCAACTTTCGCAGGTAAACCTTCAATTTCTACTCTTGTTAATGGTCCTACACCAGAAACACCACTAATCGCATTTTGCCATGCTGTTTCTACATCATTTCCTATTGGAGTAACTGCTCCTAAACCTGTTACAACTACGCGCTTTTTTGTCATTTATTTCGCAACTCCTTATGTTTGAAATATACTATTATATTATTTTACTTTCCCCAACGAATGGCGATGGCACCCCAAGTTAGCCCGCCACCAAATCCCACCATTACAATTAGGTCACCGTCTTTTATTTTACCAGCTTCTAATTCTTCTACTAATGAGATAGGAATTGATGCTGCAGAGGTATTCCCATATTTATGAACGGTTTTTGACATCTTTTCTATAGGTAATTCAAGTCTTTGCCTAGCTGCTTCCATTATTCTAATATTTGCTTGATGAGGGATTAAGAAATCCACATCTTCCTTTGTTAACCCTGCTTTTTCTAACACATTTATACAAGAGTCACCCATTTGTCTTACAGCAAATTTAAATACTTCTCTGCCATTCATAATGATATATTCATCCTGAAATAAATGCTTTGCGCCGGTTCCATCTGCACCAAGCTCAAATGATAATATTCCTTTGCCTTCTGAAACCGGTCCAATAATTGCTGCCCCAGCACCATCACCAAAAAGAACCGCTGTATTTCTGTCGTTCCAATCTGTAATTTTTGACAGTTTCTCTACGCCAATAACTAATATTTTCTGATATACTCCAGTTTCGATAAACTGTTTACCAGTAACAATTCCATACATAAACCCAGCACAGGCCGCACTAATATCCATAGCTGCAGCTTTTTTTGCACCCAGCTTCTCTTGTAAAGTGCAAGCAACGGAAGGGAATGGTCTGTCAGGAGTAACAGTAGCTACTAAAATCATATCAAGTTCTTCTCCAGACATCCCTGCATTTTCCAATGCCTTTAAGGCTGCCTCATATGCCATATCAGATGTATTTATATCATCCTCGGCAATGTGTCTTTCCTCTATACCCGTTCTTGTTCTTATCCATTCATCTGTTGTATCCATTTTTTTTTCTAAATCATGGTTCGTAATAATTTGTTCCGGTACATATCGTCCAATACCTAGAATCCCCGCATTCATAAATCAATCCCCTTTCCAGTAATTATCAAGCGTCTGACGTATACTGAATCGAATATAAGTAAGTAGTATATTTTATTATCAATTATTATGACTTGGTACTAATTTTAAAGTATTTTATTCCATATAGCAATAGGTAAGGTGTATTGAGTTGGTGGAGGAAAAAAAATAAAGCAAAAGTCTATTTCTTTCTATGGACAACCGACTATACTTCGAGGATTCGTTTTTCATACGCTACTAGTAAAATAGACTATTTGAGGTGAATTATAATGGAAGAACAACAAGAAACAAAACAAAATGGACCAAAAGAAAGTCCAGATCCTTTTACAAGATTAATGTTTGGAAATAGTCCAAGATTTTCGCAATCAGCCAACAAAAACAGTGAGGAGGTTCCCGCCCAACCAAGTAATCAGGTTGATTATATGTCCTTAATGAAGCAAGTAGACGAAATAATGGGATCTGTGAACCGAATTAAGCCAATGTTCAAAGAAATCGGTCCTTTACTTGATTTATTTAAAAAACGCTAGAATTTATAAAATTCTAGCGTTTACTTTTATCTTATTGTTATTATTCAGATGATGCTTCTTGTTTCCCTAGTTCATAAGCATCTGCCATTACCTTTGTGAGCATATCTATCATTGGCTGGAGTTTATCCATTGTTAGTTCAATTCCTGTGTCATCTAGCATTTGTTTAGCTTCTGGTAAGTACTTCATTGCAATTTGCATAAATTCCATTGATTTTGGGTGCATCTGTAAATACTCCTTTTTTTGCTATTTTCTTTGATTAGGTAGAATTCCAGTTTTTTTATAAGTATTTATTAGGGTATTCATCTCTTGTACAAACAATGGATCTACCTCTGGGCTAAACTTCCCCATTGATATAACATCATCTTGAAAGTCGAAGTAAAGTTCACCCGATTCAAGTTCTCCATTATTATATCTTCTAGCCACTAATTCATACAATACGTCCACATGTTGAACGGTACTTGTTAAAACTGTTACCTCACCCAAGTCTGATTGGTCTGAAATAAAGCCGATTGAGTATAGACCGTGCTCTTTTAATACCTCTGTAACAGGTACATTATATCCATCACCAGCAGGGTAAACAACATCAACTCCATCCTCCAGCATTTCTTCCAGGTATCTTAGAGCTGAGTGAACATTATCCCAGTTATTCGTGTAACGGATTTCAACCTCCACGTCTGGATTTTGAAAAGCTGCTCCTTCATAAAAGCCATTTACTTCGGGTTGCCATTCAAATGCGGCAATTACACCAACTTTGTTTGTTTTTGTCATTTCTCCAGCCACCATTCCACCAAAGAAGCCCATGGCATTGGCCTTAAAATTTAGACTAGTAACATTTTCTCCTCTTGCGTCACCATTAAAACATATAAAATGGATATCAGGATACTCTCTGCTAATTTTATTGAAATAACCTGCATACTCTTCACCATGACCGAAAATTAAATTGACACCTTTCTCGTGGAATTCCTTTACAGCCTGTTCTGCGGCTGCTTCATTATTTATACTCTCTTGATAAAAGACATCTATATCAAACTTTGATTGAATCTTCAATAATCCCTTATATCCCTTTGTTCCCCACACCTGATCATTAATAGAATCTGGTACTAAAAGTCCCACACTTTGTAATTTATCTGTGGAAGCAGGTTGTCCACATGCTGATAGTGAGAACATCACTATTGTAATCATTATCAGTAATCCAATCGGATTTCTCATGCTTCTGCAACAACTCCTTCGTCAGATAAATTAATGATTGAATGAATAATACTTTATTAATCCAATTATATTTTACATCGCGTCTCTAATTTTGTACAAGAAAAAATAGGTTAATCCTCCCTATTCCAGTTATTTTGTAACCAATCTGTAATAATACCTAACCCTTCACCCGTGCCATTTGAACTAGTCGTCATTTGAAAAATAGATTTTTCCTTCGTTTGATATAGGTGAAAGGTCTTTATTTGGTTAACATTTTCTATTTCAATGTCATCAAAATTTAATCGAACGATACTGAATTGTTCACCTTTATCTTTAAAGGCTTCAATAACTAACTGCTCCTGAATGAAGTATAATTTCCCATCATCCTTTTCAGAAAAAGGCCTTTTTTCATTGTCATTTTCAGTGAGCCGAACACCCGATTCTTTAGAACCTGAGACTAGCATAAATTTGCTCCCGTAATCTCGAGAGTAATCTAACGCATTTTTCAAGTGTTTCTCGAGTTCTATATTATTCCCCATATTCATGTTATCCTGTCTATCTATTGGGTCGTATAAACAATAAATAATGACATCGAACTTCTCTTTTTTAGTACGGTAATCTGTCTCAAGTGAACTGTATTGAAAGAACGCATTTCTCCCAATTTGTAAGAGCCTTTCTTCTTTATCGTTATGTTCGTTTGAAACGTTATCTAATGCGAATACATCAATCTCCTCTTCAATCAACTGACAACAAAGAGAGTAGCCTATCAAGCCAAGTCCACCAACTAGTAATACTCTCATGGATCCACCTCCACTTTAGCTAAATGACTATTTACTGTAATCCTATGCAGTAACTTGCCAAAATAATAGTCCCCCTCATGTATTCGTATTGGGGGACTATTACAATTCTTCTTCTTGTTGTTTAAAAAAACGACAAATTGCTCCTGTCATTCTATATTTCTTTTCGGTAACTAGGTAAGATATAAATATAGGTTTTCCTAACTCTTTCCTACGCTCTTCTAACATTCGTGTGTGAAATTCAGGATCAAAACTCTTCCTATCCGTTGTTTGCCATATCGCTAATGGAATTTCAGTATCAAAGTTTATCGTTTGTTGTTCTTTCATAATCTCATCTATTACTTGTTTTTCATTTATTTTATAAGCTCTAGCTAATTCCTTTTTTAGTTGCTTATAGAAAAATTTATATTCCTTTTCATGATCAATATGAGCTTTTAAATCAATACAAGGATTTATCAAGGCTACAGATCGAACATGTTCACACATCGTGTCAGCTATTTGTAGGCCAACTAATGCTCCCATACCTTCAGCTAAGATGTGAATTCGATTGTTTAATATTTCACTTTTCATAATATAGTGATACAGCCTTTTGACTAACATGACTGCACTTTTACTACCCCAGTGGCGTCCATAGAGATTTGAATAAAACACGGTATACCCTTGACCTATTAATTCATTTAGCATTTGAAGACGTCCTTGATTTTGTATTAAAAAGCTACTATCTTCCTCAACAAAATGATTTTTATCTCCCAAAACGATGATTCCGAAACCGTTGGGGCGTTCCGGCACGTGAACTACACACCACTCTGTATCAAGCTGGAAAAACCGCTGCATAAGTTCCATTTTTCCTCCCACCTTATATACACAGTATGAATCCTCTTTTTATCAATGTATGTTAAAGACTCATTTTTGAAAGGGAAAATACCTATTTATTATGATTTTTTATTAGGAAAAGTAGAGAACATAACAAATTCTTTTTTATTTAGATTAATTATGGTACTATGTATTAAGAATGCGGATAAAATGAGGTGAAACTAGTGCGTTTTTTCTGGACATTATTTTGGACTTTTCTATTAGTACAAATGGCATCATATGTTGTCGCTTCAATGATAGGTGCTGCATATGAATTCGGCACAGCATCAATAATTGCTGTTGTTTCATTCGTTCTAATCACTGCTCTTGGCGAAATTATTCCTTTAGAGCCGATTGAAAAGCACTAATGACTTTTTCAAAATACATAAATCCCCTGCTTCCAAAAGGAGCAGGGGTTTTATTTTTGGCTAATTATTCATTTGGCAAGATAATCATTTGTCCATCTTGAAAATCTACTTTAACTGTTTCATTATCCTGTATTGTACCAGCTATTAATTCTCTTGCAATCTTTGTTTCAATATTCTTTTGAATATAACGTTTTAGTGGTCTTGCACCATACAATGGGTCAAAGCCCGATTCCGCAATATACGTTTTAGCTTGATTTGTGAGAAGTAAAGTAATGTTTCGGTCCTGCAGTCTCCCTTGCAGATCTTTCACCATTTTTTCAACAATCCCTATAATTTCTTTCATGGTTAGAGGCTTAAATAAAATAATATCATCGATTCGATTTAAGAACTCGGGACGAAAATGCAATTGAAGTTGTTCCAACACTTTTTTCCGTATTTCTTCTATTATTTCTCCCTCAGAAGTTAACCCTTCAAATAAATACTGAGACCCGATGTTTGAAGTCATAATAATGACTGTATTCTTAAAATCTACCGTACGCCCTTGAGAGTCAGTTACTCTGCCGTCATCAAGCATTTGCAGAAGAATATTAAACACTTCTGGATGAGCCTTCTCAATTTCATCCATTAAAATGACTGAGTATGGTTTTCGTCTTACGGCTTCAGTTAACTGTCCGCCTTCTTCATAACCAACATAACCAGGTGGCGCACCAATAAGTCTTGAAACGGAGTGTTTTTCCATGTACTCAGACATATCCAGCCTAATAATCTGCTCTTCACTGTCAAATAATGATTGTGCTAAAGCTTTAGCTAATTCTGTTTTACCTACCCCTGTTGGACCGAGGAAAACAAACGAACCAATTGGTTTATTCGGATCCTTAATCCCTGCTCTTGCACGAAGAACTGCATCGGACACTAACTCAATTGCTTCGTCCTGCCCAATCACTCGTTCTCTTAAAATATCATGTAATTTTAATAACTTTTCACGTTCTCCCTCAACTAGCTTAGTAACTGGAATACCAGTCCATCTTGCAACAATTCCTGCGATTTCTTCTTCTGTAACCTCTTCCCTAAGAAGGCGATTATCACTTTTTGTATCATTCACTTTTGTCTCAAGTGATTTCAACTCTTTCTCAATCTGAGGAATTCTTCCATGCCGTAGCTCTGCTGCTCGGTTTAAATCATACTTATTCTCGGCATCTTCTAGCTCCCTCTTAGCCTTTTCAAGCTCTTCTCTCAAGAGTTGCACTTGACCGATTCCTTCTTTTTCAAACAACCATTGAGCTTTCATCGAATTGGCTTTTTCTTTTAGGTTTGAAAGCTCTTTCAGTAACACATCAAGCCTTGTTTTACTGCCCTGGTCTGTTTCTTTTCTAAGTGCAGCCTCTTCTATTTCTAGTTGCATAACTCGCCTTGTCACTTCATCCAATTCAGAAGGCATTGAATCTATTTCCGTACGGATCATTGCACAGGCTTCATCAATTAAATCGATTGCTTTATCTGGAAGAAACCTTTCAGTTATATACCGGTCAGACAATGTAGCAGCAGCAACAATTGCACGGTCATGGATATTCACACCATGATGAATTTCAAAACGCTCCTTTAACCCTCTTAAAATTGAAATAGTGTCTTCAATCGTTGATTCATTTACAAGCACTTGTTGAAAACGACGCTCTAAAGCAGGGTCCTTTTCAATATATTTCCTATGTTCATCTAACGTTGTTGCACCGATACAATGTAATTCACCACGAGCTAACATTGGCTTTAACATATTTCCTGCATCCATTGCCCCTTCTGTCTTCCCAGCTCCAACAATGGTATGTAGCTCATCAATAAACAATAGGATACGTCCATCACTTTTTTTAATTTCATTTAGTACTGCTTTCAATCTTTCTTCAAATTCACCGCGAAATTTTGCACCAGCAATTAACGATCCGATATCTAATGCAAAGATCGTTTTATCCTTTAAACCCTCAGGTACATCTCTTCGAACAATTCGTTGCGCAAGACCTTCCACAATAGCTGTCTTACCAACACCAGGCTCTCCTATTAAAACTGGGTTATTCTTTGTCTTTCTAGATAAAATTCGAATCACTCTACGTATCTCTTCATCTCTACCAATGACTGGATCCAGCTTACCAGACCTAACTTCTGCTACAAGATCCCTTCCATATTTCGTTAACACTTCATAGGTTGCTTCTGGATTTTGACTAGTCACTCGCTGATTCCCCCTAATCTCAGCAATAATTTTTTGAACATCATCTCGTCTGACTGAAAATTGCTGTAGTATTTTTTCCATTTCTGATGAATTTTTTCCCTTTGTTAGGGCGAGCATAATATGTTCTACAGATAAATACTCATCTTGTAATTGTTTCGCTTCCTCTTCAGCCTGGATAAAAAGCTGCTGAAGTCTCCCAGTAATATACAGCTTTCCTGCCTCTATCCCAGTACCCGAGACTTGTGGCTTTTTTTGAAGTAACTCTTCTATCTTTTGTTCAAGTTGAATTGTATTGATGTTTAGCTTTTGAAGAATACGAACTATGAGGCTATCTGACTGTCGAAGTAAGGTAAGGAATAAATGAACAATGTCAACCTCCTGATGCTGATTACGAATTGCAAGCGTTTGGGCTTCCATCACTGCTTCCTGAAGTTTTTGTGTCATTTTATTAAGATCCATTTATAAGCCTCCCTTTAATTTGAAGTTTTATGTAGCGTTTGACCATTATTGACCTTTAATTTTATTATATCCTAAAAATCCCATAAGTAAAGCCATCCTGCTTAGAGGATGACTTTTTTTGTATCTTATGGTTTTCTTTTATATGTCCATTTTCTTTTATCATTAGAGTTTTCCGGAAACGGATCGCCCGCCTTAAGCTTTATACTTTTAGGATTAACAACTCCGTCTCCTTCTTCTCCAATTTCAACATAAATCCCGTTGTTTGGAGCTTTATGTCCAGCTCTAAACTCATGACTTTGTCCCATCACAATTCCTCCTTCCATTATCATGGTACAGAACTATTATCTCCTGATGTATTTCATTTCATGTTTTATTTAGGTCCTTTTCTCATTTTTATTGCATGTCTTGCTTATAGGACAAATATAAATAGACAGAAAAGCAATACTTTACATCGTTACTGGACATGTAGTTAAATGGAAAGAGTATGAAAACGTAATTGGAGGATATAGTTGTGGAATCAATTGATAAGTTATATTTACTCTTAAAATACTTGTTTCTTGGCGTTTTTCAAGGGGTTACTGAACCAATACCAGTTTCCTCAAGCGGTCACCTTTTACTTGCACAGCACTTTTTGGACATATCTATTGAAGGAATGAGTTTTGAGTTACTGGTTAATGCAGCATCTCTTATAGCAGTTTTGCTTATTTATCGTGAGGACTTAATTCGATTAACCGTAAATGGACTTCGTTACATATCCACCCGAGATGTAGAAGCAAAATCTGATTTCCGATTTATTGTCTATTTAGTTATCGCAACTATACCAGCTGGTGTAATTGGTGTATTATTCGATGATCAAATTGCCAGCTTCTTTAAAGAAGGAATTCTACTAATTGGGATTACGCTTTTAATTACAGGGGTAGCACTCTGGTTCATTCGTAATTTACGTGGAAGAAAAAATGATGCAGAGTTAACGTTAAGAGATGCAATTATTATCGGGTGTGCTCAAGCCATTGCATTAATACCTGGAATCAGTCGTTCCGGAGCAACCATTGTTGCAGCAATGGGCTTAGGTATGAAGCAAGAAACAGCTCTACGCTTTTCTTTTTTACTATTTATTCCTGTTAGCTTCGGTGGAATGTTATTAAGCTTTTCGGATATTTTAAACGACCCTAACTTGAATACTTTGCTGTTACCATACACTGTAGCATTTATTGGCTCTTTAGTGGCTTCTTATTTCTCGTTAAAGTGGTTTATGGGAATTATGGCAAGAGGAAACTTAGCTTACTTCGCTATTTATTGCTTTATTGTTGGCGGTGGGATTGTTTTATTTAACGTATTTTAGGAAAGAAGTGGTGAATGGTTATTTCACCACTTTTTTGTTTTTAGATAACAAGTAAAACGACGGTTAAAAAGAAAGCTGAGTTTACAATTTCGAGGACACCAACCTTCATCATCGTAATTGCTTTACCGTAAAAGTATATTGCTCGAACGAGGCTAGGTAGGTAAGCAATGGTTAAGAGGTAATATCCGCTTCCAATGAATAGCAGGACCACTCCAAAATGAAATCCCCATGAAATCCAGCGATACTTCGGATTGCCTTTTTCCCGGATCATTGTTTTTACAAAGAAGGTACTTCCTGCAAAAAACAACATCGAAAGTCCCCAGACACTAAGAGCCAAGAGGTCAATCGTTCCTGTCCCACCAAAGTAACTTGCTACACCACCAATCCCAAACGAGCAAATGGCAGATAGGTCATTTAGAAGAGCTCTTTCATTATTTTGTTTAGCATAATAGGCATTTACGATAAAAAATGGAACCATGACAAGCCCAAAGTACACAAAACGCAAGTCATATAGTAGGACTATAATCAGAGAAACAATAACTGGGACAAAGTAAGTAGCGGTCCACTTCATGTGCAGCTTACGTTGTTTGTTCCTTTTTTTAAAACACAGTAATAATGGATAGGTCGCTAAATATAAGAATAACCAACCTATAAATAGTGGAATATGAATCCAGGACACTTGTCCTAATCCCATCCCAAGAAAAAATGGTACTAGCAACATTGCCCAAGCACCATGTTGTTTTGGTAGTAAAGGTTTCACCGTACGTCACCTCTTCATAATAGGTTACTTTTAGTATAAAGAATTGATGTTCATTGGAATGTGATGTGTGTCACAAAGTGTTAAAAAGGCTTGTCTTTTTTGAAATGTGAAAATAAAATGATTATGAAAATACAAAATGGAGGTGTTCGCTTGATTTTAAAACAGCGTGTTGAATCAAAGGAACTGAGGACTTTTCGGGCATTGAATGCAAGAATGTCTCTCTTGGAAAAAGAACGGAATTACTGTTTGAACCTTGAGAAAGGATTTGTGGGGGAGTTGGATTTTGATTTGTTGGTTAGTCAATTGTCTAATGAAAAATACTTAGCATTAAATGATTTGATCTATGATATAAATAGTAAAGTATTCCAGATTGACTCATTACTTATCAGTAATAACACAGTTTATTTATTCGAAGTTAAGAATTATGAGGGTGATTTTTATATTGAGAAAGATCGTTGGTATTCTGTTTCAGATACAGAAATACAAAATCCTATCTTACAGCTTCAGCGAGCAGAAACATTAATACTGCGGTTACTTAAAGAAATAGGATTTAGTGGTATTGTTAGACCTTTTCTTATCTTTATCAACCCCGAGTTTCACCTTTATAACGCTCCACGAAACCCCCAAATTATATTTCCATCACAGTTAAATCGTTTTGTAAATGAACTTTCCTTTAAGATGTCAGGGGTTACCTCACACGATAGGAAAATCTCCAAACATCTACTTTCACTTCACCTAAAAGAGTCTCCTTATAGTAGAATACCAAAGTATACGTATGAACAGCTTAATAAAGGGATTTATTGCCCATGTTGTCATACTTTCTTTACTGAATCTCTAGTATGTTCTCAATGTGGGTATATTGAAGAATATTCGGGTGCAATATTTAGAAGTATCATCGAGTTTAATTTACTTTTCCCTGAGGAGAGAATAACAACGAAGGCTATTTGGGAATGGTGTGGGCAAGTCTTTCCTAAGAAATCCATACGTAATACTCTATTAAGTAAATTTAAGATGATTGGGTATGGAAAGTCTAGCTATTTTATTATTAAAGATTAGTAAATTGGGTTACGTGACCTTATTTCCCGCTTTCGGCTATTTCCCGGAACGCAAACTGGTTTACGTTACCTTATTTCCCAATTCCGGCTATTTCCCGGAACGTAAACTGGTTTACGTTACCTCATTTCCCAATTTCGGCTATTTCCCAAAACGTAAACCCGTTTACGTTACCTTATTTCCAGATTTCAGCTATTTCCCGGCACGTAAACCCGTTTACGTGACCTCATTTTCCAATTCCAGCTATTTCCCGGCACGTAAACCCGTTTACGTGACCTCATTTCCCAATTCTAGCTATTTCCCAAAACGTAAACCCGTTTACGTTACCTTATTTCCAGATTTCAGCTATTTCCCGGCACGTAACCTGGTTTACGTGAACTCATTTCCCAAATTCGGCTATTTCCCAAAGCGTAAACCCGTTTACGTTACCTCATTTCCCAATTTCGTCTATTTCCCGGAACGTAAATCCGTTTACGTTACCTCATTTCCCAATTTCGTCTATTTCCCGGAACGTAAACTTAAACCAGCCAGTTCACACAATATCCAACACAAAAAAACCGACAAGCACCACCAACCCCGTGCTTGTCGACTCTTATCACCCACCACTAACCGGTGGTATCAAAGCAACAGTATCCCCATCATTAACAAGATCATCACCTGTTGCATATTCCTCATTTATCGCAAACATCACATTTTCAAGGCCCGGCAGCGAATACAGCTCCACCAGCTCTTTCTTCAAATCAGCAATCGAAATAGGTGCCTTATCCATTATCACTTTTTCTTGTCCAACTGCGTCCTGTAGATGTGCAAAAAATAATACAGTAATCACACTAAGTCCTCCTGTTCCGGCTTACCAGTTGGATAGGATTTCTTCTCAAGTTGATCTCCTATCCACATCTCACCGTCTTCCCAATGTTCCTTTTTCCAAATAGGTACGATTTCCTTAATACGTTCAATGGCGTATTCATTTGCTTCATAAGCATCACGTCTATGCGGTGTGGAAACTGCGATAACAACAGCTATATCTGAAATCTCTAATCTACCAATACGATGCGTAATGGCTACCATTGAATCTGGCCATTTCTCGTTTATTTCATCACCAATCTGTTCAAGCTTCTTTTCTGCCATCGGAACATAGGCATCATACTCTAGATAGAGTGTTCGTTTGCTTTTCGTAAATTCGCGCACTGTTCCAGTAAAAGTGGTAACTGCACCCGCTTCACGACGAATGACCTTATTTGTCACTTCTTCCATATTAATAATATCTTCCGTTAGTATAAACCGTTTTTCATTCATGTCTTTCCCTCACTGCTTGTAATATAAGTAATACCGATTCATCATTGCTAAGATTAAATGTCACAAACCTCTGCTTTACTTCTTCTTCCAAAGGAAACCAAGAAATAACTGCCATAATGTTCGTGAGCCGATCTAGTAAAGTTATATCATCCTCATTACGAACTAAAACAACCTTTGGATAGTTTTCATTTTTATATCCTTCTACAATGACCAAATCAATTGGGAGATGCTTATAGATACTAAGAATGTCATTTAACTTCCATTCATCTCTTTTACAATATAATTGTAAAACACCATCACCTTCTACGCTTGCTGCCAGTGCTCCAGCCAAGCGGTGTCGATCTGAATCTTTCCCATTATCCAACATATCAGGCATACCACCATGACCATGGTGTTTAACCGTTGCTACTCTTAAACCTAGTGTAGTCGCTTGCTTTATTAGCTTTTCAACATATGTTGTTTTTCCGCTATTTTGATAGCCAACTACCTGTATGACGGGTACATCTAGTTCCAGGGCCATTGACATCCCTCTTCATCTTCAAGTAGTAAAACATCTACTTGCATTCCTTGTTCATAGCCCCTTGTTCCTCCTGGAAGCACCATTAAGGCATTCGCACCGGAGAGTGAAGTGACAACATTTGACTTGTCTAAACCACTTGGAGTAACAGAAACCATCCCATCTTTAAAAGAGATGCTACTACGTACAAATCGGGTAAAAGGGTTTGGTTTAGGGAAATCAACATCTAGTCGAGCTGTAATCTTCTTTAAATGCGGATTCGGATTATTTAGCAGTGTCCGTATAATTGGTCTAACAAACAACTCGAAACCTACATAACACGCTGAAGGATTTCCTGATAAACCGAATAGTAACTTGCCCTCGAACTGAGCAACTGTAGTGACACTACCAGGTCTCATTCCAATCTTATTAAAAAGTACTTCTGCACCTAATTTTTTATAAATATCCGGTAGGTAATCATAATCACCTACAGATACGCCACCTGTCGTAATCAATATGTCTACCTTCTCAATGGCTTCCTTAATCGCTTCATAACAAGTATCAAAATCATCTGCAAGTTTCCCAAAGTAAATAGGCTCAGCACCTGCACGCTCGACTTGGCTTCGAATCATATATGAGTTACTATTTCGAATTTTTCCTGGGACAAGCCCTTCATGGACATCAAGTAATTCAGTTCCAGTAGCATAAATTCCTACGGTTGGCTTTCTTCCAACTAACACCTTGTCATAACCAAACGTAGCTAAAAGTGCCGACACTCCTGGGTTAATTCTTGTTCCCTTTTCAACCAAGACATTCCCCTTTTGGGTATCTTCACCTTGAAAAGAAATATTATCACCAGATTGTAATTGTCTTTTTAATGACATATATTTACGGCCATCTCGCTCATATTCTTTTGTTAACTCAAGCATGACCACTGCATCACATTGGATTGGCATTTGTGCACCTGTCATAATTCGAATAGCTTGAAAGGCACCGACTTCCTGCTTCGCTACAGAACCCGCACCAATCTCTTCTATAACTTCAAATTCAACAGCGTTGGACTGATTGGCTAGTTTCGTATCCTCAGACCTAATTGCAAACCCGTCATATGGAGAACGGTCAAAGGGTGGAACATCATGGTCTGCCTTTAGATCCTCAGCTAGAAATCTCCCATAGCATTCTTCTAGAGGGATTAGTTCGGTCTCTCCACTGCTTGCAAAGAACATGATTTTTTCTACAGCCTCATGTACAGGAATAGGCGTACGTTTTTCTACCATTTTTACTATCTCCTTATATCTCAAACTATTTTAGATTACATTCTATTGTACTTCATTCTTTCGTTTGTTCAAAATAAAGAGTGTTACCTTGTGTTGTTGAACACCCTTTTCCCACTATATCTATAGTAGCAACATTCTTTCTATCGGTTTGTGATGGTTATCACATATAGTGATAAAAAATTAACTCATAGTGTGATTTGAATCACCTCTTAAAATAACCAATCACGTTATTCTATGTTTAGAACCAAATTTAATAACAATTGGAGGTACTACTCATGGAACACGTTTTTACTGAACAATCTATCATTGGTGAAGTTGTAACAAAGTTTCCTAAAGCTGGGGACCTATTTAAATCTTATCGAATTGACTTTTGTTGTGGAGGAAATCGACCACTTATAGATGCTATACAGGAGAGAAATTTATCTGCTGAGGAAGTAGTAAGTCGTTTGAATGAACTTTATTACGATATGAAAGAACGTAATGAACGGGAGATTGACTGGGCAAATGCTTCTTACAGCGAGTTAATTGAACACATTATTAATAAGCATCATCGTTACCTAAATGAGGAGCTACCTCAGCTTACTCCTTATGTCACAAAGGTTTTACGTGTTCATGGCGCAGAGCATAAACATCTCGCTAGAATTCATTCTCTCTTTAACCAGTTAAAAGCAGAATTAGAGCAACACACAATTAAGGAAGAAACAGAAGCATTTCCGTTTATTTTAGAATATGAAAACAATCCAACACCAGAAACTCTTGAAAAAATGAAAAAACTAATTAACGAACTTGAAGATGATCATGACGGAGCCGGAGATATTATAAAAGAAATTCGTGAAATTACGAATGACTTCACTCCTCCACTGGGAGCATGCGGTACTTACCGACTTGTTTACCAGCGTCTAGAATATTTAGAATCTGATTTATTTCAGCATATTCACTTAGAAAATAATATCCTTTTTCCAAGAGCTGCTGCACAACTCTAATATGTCGATCTCAAAGACTCCTTAAACGATTAAGGAGTTTTTGTTTTCCCCTGACACTCAAGTGACTTAAATCACTTACAATAACCTATAACACCGTTAAACTAATTATAGAATGTAGAATGATAACTTTGAAACCATTTACCTCATAGATTGTAAACATCCTTGCAAGAAATGCTAATAGGAATGTTTAGGGGGATAACTATGTATAAAGAGCTGTTACGAAAACTTGATCTATTTAAGGAGCTCCCAGAGGAATCTTTAGAATTCATCCAGAAAAGCTTAACTACCTTGAGGTTTGCAAAAGGAGACACTATTTTTACTGAGTTTGAAGAAGCAAAGGGAGTGTACTTTGTTAAAACTGGAATTGTTCGCTTAACAAAAGGTGACAACACAGGAAAGGAATTAGTAGTATGTCTCAAAAAAGCTGGAGACTTATTTGCTGAAGCATGTCTTTTCTCACAACCAGGTTCGTTTTATCCCGCAACAGCACACATGATTGTAGATGGCGATGTTTTATTTCTAAAAACAGAGGCCTTGGAAAAAGAATTAAAGTTTAATCCTGAATTAGGCATTGAGATTATTCGTTATATGAGTTCACAATTAAGAGGCTTTACATCAACCTTACGCGATATAGCTTTACTAGATGTTTATAGTAAAACAATATCTGCATTAGATCGACTTGCAAAGGAATTTGGAGAACATCATGGATATGGCGTTCAGATTGAACTTCCCTTAACCGTTCAGGAATTTGCAAATTTAGTAGGTGCTAGAAGAGAAAGTGTTAGTAGGGTTTTTACCCGTTTAAAAAATGACAATGTCATTGCTATTTATGACAAAAAGATTGTGATTGTTGACTGGTGTAAGTTTTGTACACTCTACAAAGTTCAAATGTTTGCTTAAGTAATAGGAAGAGGCTGATAAAGCTGAATTCCTATTTTTTTATCCATAAAGTGATTCTTATCAAATTGTAAGAATTTGTTCAAAAAGGCTCTCAGTCTGTATATATCAACGTTTCCAAGCATTTTATGATGAAAAACCTACATCTTATTCACTTTGCTGTCATTGACTGTCTATGCTATTTCCTTTTAAATCAAAGATAGATAGCAATTTAAATAGAGAGGTGAATCCTCATGACTACTTGTTTAAAGCCTACACTTTCGACTGAATTAACAGAACTGCTAAAATCGGCGGATTATAGTATGAAAATGGAAAAGGGTTCCTACTTATTTCAAGAGGGTATGGAGGCAAAAGAGCTTTATATTATCCAATCAGGTCGAGTTAAAATTAGTAAAGTGGCAGCAGATGGAAGAGAATTATCTCTTCGAATATGTGCACATAGTGAAATAGTTGGTGAACTTACTCTATTCTCTGAGAATGCCAAGTATTTATTTAATGCTCAGGTAATTGAATCAGGAGAAGTAGCTGTTATAAAAAAAGAAAATATTGAACGCACACTTTTTGAAAATGGTAAGCTTGCAATGGAGTTTATGAAGTGGATGAGTGATCATTTCCGCAAGACACAAACCAAGTTTAGAGACCTTGTACTTCTTGGAAAAAAAGGAGCACTGTACTCCACCTTGATCAGAATGACCAATAGCTATGGGATAAAAAAAGACGATGGAATCTTAATTAATCTTCACTTAACTAATCAAGAATTAGCGAACTTTTGTGCAACTACACGTGAGAGCACAAACCGCATGTTAAACGAGCTGCGCAAAAACAACATTATTTCTATTTCAAAGGGAAAAATAATGATACACGATCTTGACTATTTGAAAAAAGAGATAAACTGCGAAGGATGCCCTGCTGTCATTTGTAGTATAGAATAAGCTGCTAGATTAAATATCTAGCAGCTCTTTTTATTCTTATTTTGTTTAACTACTTCTTCTTTTTTTCTAAGTTCTTTTGGGATATAAACGCAGAATGGTTCACTCTCCATATAATCTCCAGTCATAGCATATGCACGTGAACGAGACCCTCCACACACATATCTAAATTCACATACACCACATTTTCCCTTATATTTGTCAGGACTACGTAAATCCTTGAAAATTGGTGATTCACGATAGATTTCTGCAAGTGGGGTTTCTTTTACATTTCCTGCTTTTATAGGAAGCAAGCCACTTGGATACACATCACCAACATGAGAGATGAAAACAAACCCATTTCCATCATTTACCCCTTGAGGGGCTCTACCTAGGCCATCAAATTGACCTGTCTTCCCTTTCATTAATGCATTTTCATACTTTATCATTGTTGGTTCATGTTTAGTTTCTCTCATTTTTGATTGGATAACGACTCTACGGTAATGCTGAGCAGCTGTTGTTTTAATGTCAAACTTCACTCGCTTACTTAAGTCATAAAGCCATCTGAACACTTGCTCATGCTCTACAGGTGAAATCATATCAGAATCTTTTCCCCTTCCTGTAGGAACAAGGAAGAACACACTCCACAGTACGCAATCTAGTTCTTCAATCAGTTTTGCCATTTCATCTAACGCATGCATATTGTAACGAGAGATGACTGTATTAATTTGAATTGGGATTTCAAGTTCGTGTAAATATTTAATAGCATTCATTGTCAGATCAAACGATCCATCTGTTCCACGGAAATGGTCGTGAATCTCTGCTGTTGGTCCATCTAAACTAAAGGCCCAACGTGCAAGTCCCACTTCTTTTGCCTTTTCAATAGCCTCTTTCGTTACATTTGGAGTTGCACTAGGTGTCATTGACACACGTACACCCCTTTTTATCGCATAATCCGCAATATCATATACATCTGGTCTCATAAGTGGATCTCCACCAGTAAAGACAAGTAGTGGATTTTGCATATCATATATCTGATCAATCAGTTTCTTACCTTCTTCAAAAGTTAACTCTCTATGATCACGCTTATATTGTGCTTCAGCTCGACAATGCAGGCACTTTAGCTGACAAGCTCTTGTTAACTCCCAGATTACAATAAATGGATTCTCATTAAAGTCTCTATCAAACATGAGGTATTCCCTCCTAGTTCTTAATAACTTTATTCTAGCACCAGGAAGGATTGTAGTATGTGAGGCATATCACATTTATAAAAACTTGTTTAGTTTCCACAAAAAAACGTGTAAACCGTTGTTCACACGTTGTATCGAGGATACGCCACCAAGTTAGGAGTAGGAACTGCCTCCTCCCTTACAGGTTAACGTACGTTCATTATATCTAGTTAACTCATAGATGAATGTGAATTTCATCACTATTTATCGTTTAGTTTTTGAAATTCTTCTAAGTCATTTATATTTTGAAAAGGTTGTTCATCTTCAAATGGTACATAAGTTACTCGTAGTTGATCTAACAGCTTCATCATTTTATAATGGTCAGATTCTAGGATCTCGATGATCTCACTCACTACATTAGAATGATACACCCCAATTAGAGGTTGAATTCTCCCTTTTACTACGGGGATAATTGCATCTACATCTAGCTTGATATGTTTTACAAGGGACATAATTTCAGATTTGGTGATATTGGGTGTATCACATGGGAGTACAATATACCAATTGCACTTAAGATAATTTATTCCCGTTGCGATACCAGCTAAAGGACCTTTACCCTTATACTGTGGTAAGTCTTCGATTATTGGCATAGTTGTTACTCTATTTAACTCACTCTTGATTGAGTTGTGACTAATAATTACAATATCCTTTGTTGATTCCTCAATTGCTTGAATTGCATATTCGATAAAAAAGCGATCTTTAAGTCGCGCTAGTGCCTTTGGGCTTCCAAACCTTCTTGACTCTCCACCAGCAAGTATAATTCCACCTAGTCGTAAGCTAAGGTCCTTCAAAGCCCTCCACCCACTTTCATTTTTAACCAAATGATATCGGTTATGATGATTTAAATCAAGAAAAAACCCCCTACAAATTTTAAGGGGCCTAATCAAACACTTATTTTTTCCCAATAGACACTCGCCATACTTCTGGACCTTCTTCTAAGTACTCCCATGTAAATTGGTCTTTGCGCTCCATCATGAATTGGTATTGAAGTGGTCTTGGATCATGATCATTTGATAATTCCATGAACTCACCAGAATTTAATCCATCAAACATGTTAAATATCCTTGGGTGTTTCTCTCTTGGTGAAAAATCAGGGGCATTTATTTTTGCTGCGAATTGAATCATTATGAACTCCTCCTGTAATTTAATGTTTTACTAGCTTCATTTTAAGTGGATATCTCTGTTTCTAAAGTGAACGAAATCACTAGTGAGCCATGTTTTTTATCATACTAGGGTTAAAACTTTAGATATAATAATAGAAAGTAGTATTCTACAGGGGGAATAATGATGGAGGAACATATCGGCTATTGTCAACAATGTAGAAAAGAGATTCATTGTTTAGATGGTTTCTTTAATGGAATAATAGATGATCAAACAAAAACAATTCTTTGTTTCACATGTGCAGATTCTTTTAATGAAAAATCACAGGACGCCTAGGCTTCTGTGATTTTTTTATGATTTTTTCTCAAAGATTTATTTAATACTTGTGATTCAAATCACATTATCCAAGAGTGAAAATGATTATCATAAAAGAAGAAAGTCATTATAGGAGGTCTTTTATAATGAATCATAACACTGAAAGAATTGTTGAATTAGATGTAAGAGAGGATGTAAAAAACAAACTTGAGCCGTTTCAAAAAATTATGGAGGCTATTCAGTCACTTGAAACTGGTGACACATTTATTTTACACGCACCTTTCAAGCCAGTTCCTTTATTTGCTGTGATGAAAGCAAAAGGCTTTACCCATGAAGAAGAAGAAATAGAGAAAAAGCACTGGAAAGTAACCTTTGTAAAACGAGGTGTTGAATCATGATACTAGATAACCGTGGACTTGAGCCTCCTCAGCCTATGATGAGGACATTAAATGCACTAGAGAAAATGGAAAGTGGAGAAAGGTTAACCATCATTAATGATCGTAGACCTATGTTTTTATATGAGCAGCTTGAAGAAAGTGGATATAAGCATACTACTTCTGAACGAGAAGATGGAAGTTTTCAGATTGACATCACAAAATAAGGGCTGATGCAAATTGATACCTACACAATTTGGTACGGAAACAAACATTAAGCTGCCGCTCTCGTTCATTCTTTATGCGCTATTTGCATTTATCAGTTCACAATTGATTATCCTTTTTTCAGGACAATTTGTCATAAATGGCATTTTTAGAACCCCTAGCCTTTGGTCAGCTGCTCATTTACTAGTACTCGGTTGGGCACTTATGATTGCGATGGGCTCAATGTATCAGCTTGTTCCTGTCGCATTTTTAACTAGGATTTGGAGTGAGCGGTTCGGATTTCTTCAATTTGCAGTAAGCTCTGTCGGAATTACATTACTTTCGATTGCCTTATATGTGTTTCCTTCCCTTATTCTCTATGGGGCTGTGCTATCTGTAATTGGAATCCTAATGTTTCTTTTCCAAATGTTTATGACCATGAAACAGCAAGTATCCAAAAATATTCTTACTGCCTTTGTTGGCAGTGCACTCTTTTGTTTGTTACTTACGATTCTGCTTGGTCTTTTATTGGCACTAAATATGTCCACTAGTGCAGGACTGAATCATATGTTTCTTCTAAAAAGCCATATACTTCTTGGTGTAACAGGTTGGTTTACTTTATTAATATTCGGCTTTTCTTACAAAATGGTACCGATGTTTTCATTAGCACACGGGTTTTCAATGAGCATTAGTAAGTGGGTCTTAACCTTCTATTTAACAGGTCTAGTTATATCGATAATTAGTTTTAATAATGAAAGTTACAGTCTATTCCAGATTGGGATGCTTGCATCAACACTAGGTTTTGCAACATTTTCCTTTCATATTTATAAAATCCTTAAGACTCGTCTTAAGAAAAAACTAGATAAGCCTTTTATTTTTTCCATACTCGCAATCGGAATAGGTTTAGTAATACACATTAGTGCTGCAGTGCTATCTTTATTTCCAGAACATTATTCTGTCTATGGAATTCTAATTTACTTGTATATTTATATGTGGATTATCTTTAGCATCTCTGGTTATCTCTATAAAATCGTTCCTTTTTTGTGGTGGACACATCGTTATAGCAAACTTATTGGTAAAACGAATGTGCCAACTCTAAAGGATATGATGAATGAGAAAGCTAGTGTCCCAATTTTTGCAGGATTCATGATCGGAAGTATCGGAATATTACTATCTTACCTTTTGTCTAATCAAATTGTTTTTTTCCTTAGCCAAGGAATCCAAAGCGTTGCAACAATTTTTTATTGTTATAGAATCTTTGTTGTTTTACGTAAATAAGAAGGAGGTTTTTGTAATGTCATTCCTGGCAAAAATAAATGAGCAATTAAAGAAAGTCATTGATCCTGAACTTAACATAAACATTGTTGACTTAGGGTTAATATATAATGTGAGTGAAGATGCCGGAGATGTTGTTATCAAGATGACTTTAACAACGCCTGGCTGCCCTCTGCACGATAGCATTGTTGGTGGTGTGAAACATGCTGTCTCAGAGTTAACTGAAGTAAAAAGTGTTGATGTGGAAGTTGTTTGGAGTCCTTTATGGTCACCTGATCTGATGAGTGAAGATGCCCTAAAACAGTTACGGGGTTATTAGAATAAGAAGAAAAGGTATAGACAACTTATTTTCTATCTAAACTTGAATACGCTATACTATAAAAGTAACTAAACGGTCGGAGGTTGAAGAAATGATAGATAAAGCATTAGAAGAAAATATCATGGGGGCACTTGAGACAGTTATTGACCCTGAACTAGGAATTGATATTGTAAATTTAGGATTAGTTTATGGGGTTGACATGGATGACGAAGGAAAGGCAACAGTTACGATGACTCTTACTTCAATGGGTTGTCCTTTAGCAGGAACCATTGTTGAAAGTGTAAAGGCATCACTTGCTGATCTACCTGAGGTAAAAGAAACAGAAGTTGATATTGTCTGGAATCCACCATGGTCTAAGGATCGAATGTCACGCTACGCAAAAATTGCATTAGGAATTAGATAATGAATGAGATGAACTCCCCGGGTTATTGGGGAGTTCTTTTTATAAATAGGTCTTAAACCATTCTATGGTTGCTAATAGGCCTTCTCGTGATACTTTATGGTCTGCTTCCTTATCTACAATGAATTGGATGCGTTCTTGATTTTGATATTGTGATTTAACTTCGTTATAGAATTGGTATGTAAAATGAAATGGAACAACTTCATCTTTTTCACCATGCCAAAATAATAGTGGACGATCTGACAATTTCTCAGGTTGAAGACTCAAGTCGTATGTACGTAATTTTGCATATTGTTCTTCAAGCTGTTCCTCACTGAGGGGAATAGTAACTCCTACTCTTTTTAACTCGTCTATTTGCCCTTGTAAAAACTTTTCATAAAACGGACTTCCCATTAAACTTACAGCCGCTTTTATCCAATCATATTGAGTAAGAGCTCCAAGGGTTGTAATCCCTCCCATTGAGGTGCCTACTACACCTATTCGATTAGAGTCAATTAAACCTTTGCTGACCAAGTCATTTTTTATGATTTCTAATTCCTTAATTTCATTCATAACGATGTCCCAGAATCTAAAATTCAACTCTTGCTCAACTACGTTTGAATCCTCTCTCTCACCATGATAAAGGGCATCAGGTAGGACTACACGAAATCCTGCTTCAGCTAACAAATATCCATAATGCAGGTTATGCTCCTTTGCACTGGTAAAGCCGTGAATAAACATTATAAGTGGTAAGCTTTCTTCTTTTAACTCTTTTTTAACTACATGAAGTACTGGTATGTCAGCTATCGTTTGCTTATCTACTAAAATCATTGTTGAATACTCCTTTTTTCGTAACATAAACCTAGTGTACCACCACATCCTATTTTTGTAAGAAAATATGCTTAGCATTAAATTATAGATCTTGTACATAAGATAAGCATATATACTTTCTTCCATCATTTTTCTGTTACAATTAAGAGTAGAAGCTGACAAATACTAACAAAAAACAAAAAGGGGATTTTATGACGAAAAAACATTTAATTGCACTCGATTTAGATGGTACTCTGTTAACTGATAGCAAGACGATTTCAGAACGTAACAAAAGAGCCATCGAAGCTGCCAAGCAAGAAGGTCATCATGTAATGATAGCTACTGGGCGCCCTTTTCGTTCAAGTTCGATGTATTATCAGGAGCTGGGTTTAACAACACCAATTGTTAACTTTAATGGAGCCTTTGTACATCATCCTTTGAAGGATAGCTGGGGTGTTCACCATAACCCATTAGATTTACATGTTGTTAAAGATATCGTTGAAGCAAGTGAAGCATTTAAAGCTAAAAATATCTTAGCCGAAGTAATGGATGATGTATACTTCCACTATCATGACGAAACGTTACTTGATATTTTTGGAATGGGTGAGCCTCGGATTGAAACCGGTGATTTGCGAACTATTTTAAAGTACGATCCAACCTCGGTACTCATTCATGCTGAGGAATCTCAAGTAGAACATATTCGAAAGCATTTATCTGATGTACATGCTGAAGTGATTGACCATCGTCGTTGGGCAGCACCATGGCATGTTATTGAAATTGTTAAATTTGGTTTAAATAAGGCAGTAGGTATCGAGAAGGTTGCCTCTTTTTATGGTATCCCAAAAGACAGAATCATTGCATTCGGAGACGAAGATAATGACTTAGAAATGATTGAGTATGCAGGCCATGGAATAGCTATGGGAAATGCGATTCCTCAGCTTAAAAATATTGCATCCTCTGTTACTCTTTCTAATGAAGATGATGGAATTGCATTATACTTAGAAGATGTGTTAAAGCTTAAGTTCTAATTGGGAATCCAGGTAGTAATTATTACCGTAATAACACCCTTTACAATAGACACAATATATAGTGTGACGTTATTAATTACGTCCGATAAGTAAGCTATTTGAAGGGGGAATACGAATGGGTAGAAGTAGTAAATCCAAACGTTTTGTCAAACAGGGTGTAGATTCACTACAAAAGTATTCTGAGAAATTCCCTTACCATTCAACATATGCTGAAGCTGAGGCACGCAAGGCTGAAAACGTCGAGAAATCCTCACTTGGAGGGGTTTAAATGGGTAACGCTTTATTCCAGAGAGCGCGTGAAGCCGTGGCGATTGCTCAGTCGTCTGTTAACGGAGAAGCAAATGTTAGTACAGAAGAAGCAATTGCAGTTGCTAAAAACGAACTATCTTCCGCATATGCCAATTCAACGGTAGCTGAACAGAAACAACTGCGCGAATTACAAGACCAATTAAATCAACTACAATCTTAGTTGAAAAGAGAATGGTGTCAGGTAACTTCCTGACACCATTTTTATCTAAATTCTTGTAAAACGATTTGGTGACTATTAACCACCTCATCATCTTTTGCGCTTCTTTCATAAAGAACTAACAATAGCACACCGTTTATAGGAAACTTTTCTTTCGGAATGTTTACTTCAAATTCAAATTGAGACCAAGTTGGTGCTCCTTCTTTAGCAGTTTTAACCGTTTCTTTAATAATGTAGTCATGTCCATCTTCAACTGCATAAAAGAAAGTCGCTTCGTGTACTCGTGCTTCCCCTTTTACAACATATTCTCCATCTTTTCCACTTACAGTTACATTACGAAACGCAGTAGATTGCTCTGGGATTGTGAATTCTTTTACAGCTCTTAATTTATCTTTCCCTATTGGATTTCCGTTCAATTTGGAAGCAACTACAGATACAATTGCTTTATATTCTCCAGGTTTTACTCTTTGTCCATCCTCGTTAAGGTATCTCCACTTATCTTTCCATACTTTTTCTTCTCCAGCTTTTATTCTGACGTCCTGTAAAGCCATCGTAAACATTTTACCGGTAGAAAAGCGGTATACCTCATTATTATTTCCATCTACTACTACGACTTCGAACGTTTGCCCCGAGGTGAATGTTAATGTGACATCTTCCTCTCCATTGTTCTTTACCTTTATATAAATGTCTGCCGAATCAGAAGCTGCCTGAATATCCACACTTGTCTCCAACGACTGTAATGGATTACTAGTCACTTTATCTTCCCCCTCTTCCACTGTAGTAACAGGTTGGGTTGCACATCCTGATAATCCTACTATACTCATTATAAATAGCAAGAAGAATTGTTTCATCGATAAACCTCCATTTGTTGAGGAAAATTTAAATTTTTACTTTTAATCTCTTCTAAAGAACCCATGTATCCCTGCTGTCTCAACAATATTTGTAAAAGCATGTGGATCGACCTCTTTAAGAATCCCCTCTAAATCAAATAGCTCATATCGTGTGATTACAATAATCATCATTTCCTTTGTTTCATTTGAAAATCCACCTTTGGCAGGAATTGTGGTAATTCCCCTTACTAACTTATTATAAATGGCTTCTTTTAAGGCATCTCCCTTTTTGGTGATAATCATTGCCGTTAGCTTTTCATGACGGGTATGAATGGCATCAATCACCCTTGTTGAGACATAAAGCGTTACCAAGGTGTATAAAGCTTTTTCCCAGCCATATAAAAAACCAGCTGAGACAATAATCACCGAATTTAATATAAAGAAATATGTACCTACAGGCTTATCATTCATTCTTGATAATACCATTGCGACAATGTCTAAGCCTCCTGTAGATGCCCCCCATTTCAATGTAAATCCGATTCCTACCGCTGCAATAACTGCACCAAATACTGCATTTAACAGAATATCACTTGATACACTATGCAATGGAATAATCTCTAAGAATAAGGTAGTTGCCGCTACTGAGAAAAAGCTAAACAATGTAAAGGATTTTCCAACCTTTTTCCACCCTAGTATAGCTACAGGTATATTTAATAACAACAGTAAGATACCTGTTGACACATAATAAGGAGTATATTCCTGTACAGACCTCGCGATTAATTGTGCTGCTCCTGTAAAACCACTAGCATATACATCTGCAGGAATTAAAAACAGGTTAAGTGCAATTGCATTTAAAAGTGCTCCGATAAGGACAACAATAATTTTTTTTGTAAGTAACAACCATTAAAACCTCCTTAAAACAAGCTGTTTTTTAGTATATGTAATTATTCTCTTTATTACCCTTATTTAACAGTTATCAATCAAAAAGCTTGTAGGTAAATCATTTAAAGTACAGAATGAGAAGTATAATTAGAAAATAATTTACTATCTGATTTAGAAAAGATACACTACTAATAAGAGTTCATTATAAAAAGGAAGTGACAGAATGACTGTACGTTTATTTGCAGACAGTGCAAGTGATTTACCTTTAGAGTTTTTAAAGGAACATAATGTGACACTTTTCCCCCTAGTTGTTCTATTAGATGGAAAAGAGTATGAGGATTTACTTACCATCAAGCCATTCGATGTCTTTAACGCGATGAGAGAGGGTAAAGTTGCATCAACATCCCAAGTTTCACCACATCACTTTAAAGAAGAATTTACAAAGCTAGCAAAAGAAGGTGTGTCCGGTATTTATATTGCTTTCTCCTCAGAACTATCTGGAACTTGCCAAACAGCCATGATGGTAAAAGCCGAGGTTGAGGAAGAGTATCCTACTCTTGATTTAACGATCATTGATACAAAATGTGCATCGTTGGGTGTAGGGCTAGTTGTTAAAACAGCTGTAGAGTTGCTAGAAAAGGGTGCTACTAAAGATGAGATTCTTGAAGGGATTCAATTTAGTCGCGATCATATGGAGCATATCTTTACTGTAGATAATCTAGAGTACCTAGCTCGTGGTGGAAGAATCAGTAAAGCATCTGCATTCGTGGGTGGATTATTAAATATAAAACCACTTTTACATGTAGAAGATGGCAAACTAATTCCTCTAGAAAAAATTAGAGGGAGTAAAAAGGTGCTCAAGCGTATTGTAGAGCTTATTGAAGAACGTGGTGTGAATCTTAATGAGCAAACCATCGCTATAAGTCACGCAGATGCAGAGGACACAGCACTTGAACTAAAAAGACAATTAGAAGAAAAGTTCGGTACAACTTCTTTCTTTATTAATTCGATCGGATCTGCTATTGGTGCGCATGTTGGACCAGGAACTATGGCAGTTTTCTTCTTAAACAAGTCAAGGTAACCTCGGGTACATAGTTTACTTTTTTCCCGGTAATGCTATATAGGAACTAGTATGAAAGGGAGTGTAGGCTTTGTCTAAGACAAGTGATAACGATAAAAAGGCAAAAGACAATAATGCGAAACGCCATGAGAAAAACATGGAGCGTGAAAAAAATCGCGGGCGTGGTGAGAGACAATATTCGAAGAAGACTGACCACTTGTAAATCAATATGTTCGCAATAACAAGACCCTCTAATCTAAAGAGGGTCTTTTCACTTTGAAGATTGTCCGTTCCTTTTCGCTGCGGGCACTTGCTTTCCGCGGGGAGGGATGTGAGCCTCCTCGGCTTTGCCTGCGGGGTCTCACACTTCCCTCTATGGCCCGCAGGAGTCAAGTGCCCTCCGCTCCAATTCACTCTTCACTATTACAAGCATGTACCTTTACTAAAAATGAGCTTTTGTCAGAACATTTATTCTTCTTTTTTAAAGTAAGTCCATCCATCTTCTTGGTAGATTTTTCCGTCTTTCATTAGTCTGCCTAGTGCTCGTTTGAAGGCGGCTTTGCTCATTTGGAAGCGGATTTGGATGTCATCTGGGTCGCTTTTGTCCCAGAATGGCATGGCACCGTCTCTAGATTCCATATAGGAGTAGAGCTTCATCGCATCTTCATCTAATATTTCGTGAGAGCGTCCTAGTAATGAGATGTTAACAGAGCCATCTTCTTTAATATCTATGATTCTTCCTTCAACTTTTTGTCCGAGTCTTGGTTCACGAACGCGTTGTGTTTCATGGATAAATCCAATGTATTTTTCGTCTGTAAGGATAAATGAGCCTACCAATAATAGACGGTATACTCTTCCACTCACATTTTTGTTGAAGGCTGTTCTTGGTGCTTTTACAGCTACTTCTCTTATGGCATCCTCTGTTCCCAGTTTTCCAAAGAGTCTTCCATGCTTGTCTGTTTTTAAAGAGCAATACAAATGGTCTCCTACTTCTGGCCATAAATCAAATATCTCAGGAAGGTCATCCTTTGAAACAAGGATATCCTTTCTAATTCCAATATTCACAAATACTCCTAATTTGTGTTTAACTTCTACTACTTCAACCCAATCGTAAGTGCCTTGTTCGATTTTTGGGGTCATCATCGTAGCAGCTAAGCGTCCTTGGTGATCCTGATAAAGGAAAACAGTGTGCTCTTCCTCATCATTAAATTCACCAACGATATCACTGTTATGAAGGAGTACATCCTCTTCCCCATCTGTTAAGAAATAACCAAAATCCACTTCTCTATCAACTTTTAATGTAACTGTCGTACCTGCTTCAAAGCTTGTCATATATATCCTTCTTTCTCTTAAAATCTCTTCATAGTTAATATGCAATTATAACATCTATTTACCATAAGTTGTCCTACTTGTTATATTTTACTATAATTAAACTATATCATACATTTTCGGAGGTAGAAAAATGTCTAAAGAAAGTTCATTTGATGTTGTTTCAAAGGTTGAGATGCCAGAGGTAACCAATGCTATTAGTATTGCATTAAAAGAAATTCAAACTCGCTATGATTTTAAAGGAAGTAAAAGTGACATTTCCCTTGATAAAGAAGAGCTTGTACTTGTTTCAGATGATGAATATAAATTGGAGCAGCTTAAGGATGTTCTTGTGTCTAAACTGATTAAACGCGGTGTTCCTACAAAAAACATTGATTACGGCAAAATTGAGAAAGCTTCAGGTGGGACAATACGCCAACGTGGGAAGTTAGTTCAAGGAATTGATAAAGAAAATGCAAAAAAAATCAATACAATCATTAAAAACAGTGGCCTAAAGGTAAAGAGCCAAATTCAAGATGACCAAATTCGTGTAACAGGTAAAAATAAAGATGATCTACAGCAAATCATTGCAGCTATCAGAGGTGCAGATTTGCCAATCGATGTTCAATTCTTAAACTTTAGATAAATATAGGTTAACTTTCGACGCGTCCTTAAAAACGCGTCTTTTTTATTTTTAAAAAAATTCTGCATTTTCTCTTGCAAAATTGAATAGAATTAGATAATATTTACTTCTATACAACATTAACGCACTAAAATAAAACTTAATACTTACTCTTATCAAGAGTGGCGGAGGGACTGGCCCTACGATGCCCGGCAACCGTTCCATTAGGAATTGGTGCTAAATCCAGCGAATTTTTTTAAATTCGAGAGATAAGAAGATTACTTTTAAACGCCAAGTCTTCTTCTTATAGAAGGCTTTTTTTAATGTCTAAAAGGGGGAATGATAATGGGTTTACTTGAAGACCTAAAAACACAAATCTTAATAGCGGATGGAGCTATGGGTACCCTACTCTATTCACATGGAATCAGTAGCTGTTTTGAAGAGCTTAATCTTTTAAACAATGATGAAATACAAAAAATACATGAGGCCTACCTTCAAGCTGGCGCAAAGATCATCCAAACAAATACATATGGTGCCAATTATCCGAAACTTGCTAGATATGGATTAGAAGAATCTGTGAAAGAAATTAACATTGCCGGTGCACGCATAGCTAAAAAGGCTGCAAAAGATAAAGCTTATGTACTTGGAACAATAGGTGGAATTCGAAGCTTTAAGAAAAACACAATTTCAATGGACGAAATAAAGAGAAGCTTTCGTGAGCAATTATTTTACCTTCTCTCTGAAAATATAGATGGAATTTTACTAGAAACTTTTTACGACTTCGAAGAGTTAAAGACACTACTTTCCATTGCGCGAAAAGAAACAAATAAACCAATTGTTACAAACGTATCACTTCATGAAATTGGTGTCCTACAGGATGGAACACACTTGTCTGATGCATTCCTAGAGTTAGAGGAATTAGGTGCTGACATTGTTGGTTTAAACTGTAGATTAGGTCCCTATCATATGATTCGATCACTAGAGGAAGTTCCGGTCCCTAAGCATTCATTTTTATCTGTATATCCTAATGCTAGTTTGCCAGATTATCGTGATGGAAGACTAGTCTATGAAACAAATGAAAGCTACTTTGCTGAAAGTGCAATAAAGTTTAGAGAACAAGGGGCACGACTAATTGGTGGATGCTGTGGAACATCTCCAAAGCATATTGAAGCAATGGCTCGTACACTAAAAGGGCTCCGTCCAATTTCTGAAAAAATCGTTAAACATCGACCGATTGAAGTGAATAGTATTCCTGAACCATCTGATGCTACTCCCCCTCTCTATGAAACAGTAAAACATAGACATTCAGTCATTGTTGAGCTAGATCCTCCTAAAAAATTAGGGATTAGCAGGTTTCTTGAAGGGGCAAAAGCACTAAAGGAGGCTGGCATCGATGCACTTACACTTGCAGATAATTCTTTAGCTTCACCTAGAATTAGCAACTCGGCAATCGGTTCAATCATAAAGCAAGAAGTAAATGTTAAGCCTTTAATTCATATTACATGTAGGGATCGAAACCTTATTGGATTACAGTCACACTTAATGGGCTTACACACTCTTGGAATGAATGAGGTTTTGGCGGTAACGGGTGATCCTTCAAAAATCGGTGATTTCCCTGGTGCTACTTCCGTATATGATTTATCTTCATTTGACCTCATCAGCCTAATTAAACAGTTCAATGAAGGTATCTCTTACTCTGGTAAATCCTTAGGACAAAAAACAAATTTTTCAATTGCAGCCGCATTTAATCCAAATGTTCGTCACCTTGATAAAGCTGTTCTTCGTTTGGAAAAGAAAATCTCATGTGGAGCCCATTATTTTATCACACAACCTTTATATAGTGAAAACCAAATTCTAGAGGTGTATGAGCATACAAAACATCTAAAAACACCTATATATATAGGGATCATGCCTTTGACGAGTGCAAGAAATGCCGACTTCATACATCATGAAGTACCCGGCATTACATTATCACAGACAATTAGAGACCGTATGAATGCTGTTAGTCATGATCCACTCGCATCAGAACTTGAAGGACTTAGCATTGCAAAATCCCTCATTGATGCAGCTTATGATTTATTTAACGGAATTTACTTAATTACACCATTTTTACGTTATGAAATGACAGTAGAGCTAACAAAATATATACATGCAAAGCAGCTTGTGAATGCAGAGAGGCGGTTTATAAATGGCTAATTCAATAATAGAACAGCAAATTAAAAAGAAGATCCTAGTGATAGACGGTGCAATGGGTACAATGATTCAAGCTGCCAATCTCTCGGCTAATGATTTTGAAGGTGAAGAGTACGAAGGTTGTAATGAGTATCTATCGTTGACCTCCCCTCAATTGATACAGTCCATCCATGAAGAATACCTTTTGGCCGGAGCTGATATCATTGAAACAAATACATTCGGGGCTACTAGTTTAGTTTTAGATGAATATGACCTAGGTCATCTAGCGTACGAAATAAATGTAAAGTCGGCTCAGTTAGCTAAACAAGCAACATCAACTTATTCTTCAGAAGAATGGCCTAGGTTTGTAGCAGGTTCTATGGGGCCTACTACTAAGACCTTATCGGTTACAGGTGGAACCACTTTTGAGGCTTTGATCGAAACGTATGAGGAACAAGCTCGTGGACTGATAGACGGTGGTGTCGATTTACTATTGTTAGAAACGAGTCAGGACATGTTGAATGTTAAGGCTGGTTTTATTGGCATTAGTGAGGCATTTAAAAAAACTGGAAAGAACATCCCTCTCATTGTTTCAGGAACAATTGAACCAATGGGTACAACATTAGCTGGACAAAATATTGAAGCTTTCTATTTATCCCTGGAACACATGAACCCGCTTGCTGTTGGTCTTAATTGTGCAACAGGACCAGAGTTTATGACAGATCATCTACGGTCACTATCAAGCCTAGCAAATACAGCAGTTAGTTGTTATCCAAATGCTGGTCTTCCAGACGAGGAAGGCCAATATCACGAAACACCTGAATCACTAGCTAGAAAGCTTAAAGCCTTTGCTGAGAAAGGCTGGTTAAACATTGTTGGGGGGTGTTGTGGAACTACCCCTGATCACATTAGAGCAATCGCGAATACTGTGGAAAACTTTAAACCAAGATCCCTTTCGAATACAACACATCCACAT
The DNA here is from genome assembly GCF_017873715.1 of Cytobacillus luteolus. NCBI lineage: Bacteria > Bacillati > Bacillota > Bacilli > Caryophanales > Bacillaceae > Litchfieldia > Litchfieldia luteola. Next base: position 433,102 of record NZ_JAGGKM010000001.1, on the reverse strand, counting down.
GCTGTTTCTGGAATAGAGCCTCTCATTTACGAAGAGGAGATGCGCCCTTTATTTGTAGGTGAACGAACCAATGTAATTGGCTCAAGAAAGTTTAAACGCCTTATTGCTGAAGGTAAATTTGAAGAGGCATCAGAGATTGCACGTGCTCAAATAAAAAATGGAGCGCATGTGATTGATATATGTCTTGCAGACCCTGACCGGGATGAGCTTGAAGATATGGAAAACTTTCTTCAATTTGTAACTAAAAAGGTGAAGGTTCCTCTAGTAATTGACTCTACCGATGATAAAGTGATTGAGCGTGCTTTAAAGTACTCACAAGGTAAAGCAATTATTAATTCTATCAATCTTGAGGATGGAGAAGAACGCTTTGATCAGGTCGTTCCTTTACTAAAAAGGTATGGAGGGGCAATTGTCGTCGGCACAATCGACGAAATAGGTATGGCAATAACCGCAGAGAAAAAATTAGAGATTGCAAAACGTTCCTATGACTTATTAGTTGAGAAACACGGACTAAATCCAAAGGACATCATATTTGACCCTCTTGTCTTTCCAGTCGGAACAGGTGATGAGCAATATATAGGCTCTGCTAATGAAACAGTTCGAGGAATTGAGCTTATAAAAAAAGAATTACCAGACTGCTTAACGATACTAGGAGTAAGTAATGTATCCTTTGGATTGCCTCCAGTTGGACGTGAAGTGCTTAATGCTGTTTACTTATATCACTGCACTCAAGCAGGTCTAGATTACGCCATTGTCAATACAGAAAAGCTCGAGCGTTTTGCTTCTATTCCGAAAAGTGAAATTCAACTAGCTGAGGGTTTACTTTTTAAGACAGACCAGCGTATCCTAGAAGAATTCACAAATTTTTATCGTGAAAAAAAGAAAGAAGTTAAAATTTCTACAACGACAATGACGCTTGAAGAACGCCTTTCTTCATATGTTGTTGAAGGTACTAAAGAAGGGTTACTACCAGATTTAGAGATTGCTTTAAGTAAGTACGATGACCCTTTACAGATCATAAACGGTCCCCTAATGGCTGGAATGTCAGAGGTTGGTATTTTATTTAATAATAATGAACTGATTGTTGCTGAGGTATTACAAAGTGCTGAGGTCATGAAAGCAGCTGTTTCTTTTCTTGAACCCTATATGGAAAAAAAGGAAGACAATAATGGCAAAGGGAAAGTTCTTCTTGCCACAGTTAAAGGTGACGTCCATGATATTGGTAAAAACCTGGTTGATATTATTTTAAGCAATAACGGGTTTAAAGTAGTAGACCTTGGCATTAAGGTTACACCGCAGGCATTAATTTCTGCAATCCAGGAGGAAAAACCGGATCTTGTTGGATTATCTGGATTATTAGTCAAATCTGCTCAACAAATGGTCGTAACTGCTCAAGATTTACAACAAGCAGGTATCTCTGTTCCTATCTTAGTAGGTGGGGCTGCATTATCTCGTAAATTTACAGATAACAAAATTGCTCCTGAATACACTGGCCCTGTTTTGTATGCAAAGGATGCGATGGACGGATTGTCCTTGGCTACTCGCCTCCAAGATAAAGATTCATTACAAGAAATTCTAAACGAAGTTAACGATAAGCGTGAGAGGCTTCAACAAAGGCTGGCAAAAGAATCAGAGGTATCAACATCTTCTGTCGCTGTAATGAACCGTTCTAGTGTTTCAACTTTGGTGAATGTCTTTAAACCTGCAGATACAAAACGACATATCTTACGAAACATCTCTATCTCTCAAATAAAGCCATATATAAACATGCAAATGCTTCTTGGACACCACTTAGGTTTAAAGGGTAATATAGAGAAACTAATTGAGGCTAAAGATGAGAGAGCACTCTCTATTAAGGAGATCGTAGAGCACTTAATTGATTTGGTTACGACAGAAAACCTTATTAGTCCATCTGCTCTTTATCAGTTTTTCCCCGCACAAAGTGATGGGAACGATATAATTGTTTTTGACCCTAGTGATAAGAAAACAGTCATTGAAAGATTCACCTTCCCTCGCCAACAAAAGGGATCTTATCTGTGTATTGCGGATTATCTAAAGCCTGTTTCAAGTGGTGAAATGGATTATGTTGGTCTCTTTGCAGTAACCGCTGGTAAGGGGATTAGAGAAATAGCGCAAACGTTTAAGCAACAGGGTGATTTCTTAAAATCTCATGCTATACAAGCATTAGCACTTGAAATGGCAGAAGGACTGGCCGAAAGATTGCATCAACTGATGAGAGACCATTTAGGGATTTCTGATGATCCTGATTTTTCAATGAAGGATCGATTTGCTGCGAAGTACCAAGGTCAGCGTTTCTCTTTTGGTTATCCAGCCTGTCCTAATTTAGAGGATCAGGAAAAATTGTTTAAGTTAGTTTCTCCTCAGGATATAGGGATACAATTAACGGATGGCTTTATGATGGAGCCCGAAGCTTCCGTTACAGCCATCGTCTTTGCCCACCCTGAAGCAAGGTATTTTAATGTGTTATAAATGTTTAAAGCCGCACAGCGTTTTGTGCGGCTTTTTCTTATTTAGACGAATCTATACATAAGAATCTCGTCAGCATAAAAGTCATCCGTAAATTTGACAAACTTTACTTTTCTTCCTTCTTCAATAAATCCGAGCTTTTTATAGAGATGGATAGCTCGTTCATTATGAGAGAATACTTCTAAGCAGACTTTTTCAAGGTCATTTTGCTGCTCAGCCCATGAGAGTAACTCTTCAATAAGCTTCCTACCGATACCCATATTACAATAAGCCTCTTGAATGCTAATACTAAAATAACCAAGATGAGATAAACGTGATCTCTTGGAACGATGGAAATTCATGACGGCAATGATTTTCTCACTTTTTTCTGCAACTAAAAGATAGTTTCCGTCCTTCAAGTGGTCTCGTATCCATTCCTCTTCTTTTTCTATGGTTGGGTTGTATTCTTCAGGAGCCGTTAACATAAATGTACTTTCCTCTATTACACCTCTTGTATGTTCTATTATTTGTGAAGCATCTTCTATAACAGCCGTTCTGATTTTAATATCCACGTATAATCCCCCTTTTATAGAAAAGTATATAACGTAGATAATACTATTTTCCATTATTTTTACTAACAGGAGGATTATCGATGAGCAATCAAACGAACGGCAATGGACAACCCCCGCAGCATCAAAATAGACAACCAGGCTTAGAATCAGAAATGGAGCCAAAGCCCATTTCCGAGGATCCAACCTATAAAGGAAGTGGAAAACTTAAGGATAAGGTTGCCATTATTACAGGTGGAGATAGTGGGATAGGTAAAGCGGTTGCCATCTACTTTGCAAAAGAAGGCGCGGATGTTGTCATTTCGTATCTTAATGAACATAATGATGCAAATGAAACTAAAACTGAGATTGAACAAGAAGGAAGAAAATGTGTTTTGATTCCTGGGGATATAGGGGATGAACAGTTTTGCAAAGATATTGTAAAACAGACAATAGATACATTTGGTAAAGTTGATATTGTCGTAAATAATGCCGCCGAACAACACCCACAGAAAAGTTTAGCTAACATTAGTTCTGCACAGCTTGAAAAAACATTTCGAACAAATGTATTCTCATTCTTTTATTTAACAAAAGCTGCCCTACCATTTTTAAAACAAGGAAGTTCAATTATCAACACAGCGTCAGTAACCGCTTATAAAGGAAATGAACAATTACTTGATTACTCAGCGACAAAGGGGGCAATCGTTACCTTCACACGTTCATTATCACAACAGTTAGCTAGCAAAGGCATTCGTGTAAATGGAGTGGCACCTGGCCCAATCTGGACACCGCTTATCCCTTCTACTTTTCCGAGTGATCAAGTTGCATCATTTGGTACCACAACTCCTATGAAACGTGCCGGCCAGCCAGAAGAAGTCGCACCAAGCTATGTATTTCTAGCAAGCGATGACGCATCCTATATGACTGGTCAAATGATTCATGTTAATGGTGGAGAGGTTGTTAATGGGTAGGGAGAAAGATTGATTGAACTTAGATAATTTGATCTGTTATCGCTCGTTATTACCTTTTGAGGCTATCTAAATCCGTTTATGTGACTTGATGTAGCTGGTTTTCACCTTTTGAGGGGGCATAAATCCGTTTATGTGACCTCGTTTTCCACTCTTGCTGCTTTTGAGGGCTCATAAATCTGTTTTTGTGACCTCGTTTTACACTTTTGCTGCTTTTGAGGGCTCATAAATCTGTTTATGTGACCTCGTTTTCCACTTTTGCTGCTTTTGAGGGCTCATAAATCCGTTTATGTGACCTCGTTTTACACTTTTGCTGCTTTTGAGGGCTCATAAATCCGTTTATGTGACTTCACTAAGCCCGTTTTGCCCCCTTTGATGTCACATAAATAAAAGTTCAACATAAACACTTCCATATCGACCTTAAAATTAAGTTGAATCACAATACATACTAATCCCCGACAAACAAAAAAGCGAAGCAACAGTCTCATCTGTTACTTCGCTCTAATTACAATAATGACACTTTCCCTGCTTCTGAACAGGAATGTCTTTTTACAATTTTATACGGGACAATAATTCGCTTAACAGATTCATTCGGATTTTCAGTAATCTGAATTAAGCTTTTAGCTGCTTCATATCCTAATCGAAAAATATCAATATCAACCGAAGTAAGTGGTGGTCTAGATATCTCAGTTAAAAGCACATTGTTAAAGCTAATCACTGATATATCATCAGGTACAACCTTGCCCATTTCAGCTAGTTTCCCTAAAATCCCTAATGCCATCAAGTCATCGGCAACAACAAGTGCAGTTGGAGGTTCTTCTAGTGAAAGTAAGTCAGTAATGGCTTCCTGTCCACCCTCTTGTAAAAATTCTTCATGACTAACATATTCATCTCTATAAGGTAAGCCAGCATTACGAATGGCGTTTTCATACCCCAGGAGGCGATCTACTGTCACGACAAAGTTAAGATTTCCCCCAACAAAAGCAATTCTTTCATGCCCTAACTCAATTAGATATTCGGTAATCTCCTTAGAGGCTCGATAATTATCATTATCCACATGAGTTATCTCTTCAATATGTTTATATGGTTTCCCAATTACAACAAACGGAAAGTTCCTTTTGCGTAAGTAGGTTACAACCTTATCATCAAAACGTGAGTACAATAGAACGACTCCATCTACACGTCCACCCTGCACCATCTGCACAAGACCTTCGAAGATTTCTTCTTCTGTTTCGCCTGTGGACATATGAAGTGAATATTGCTTTTCATGTGCACCTTTACTGATCCCTCGGATGACCTCAGGAAAGAAAGGATTTTGAAAAACTTTATCTGCAGAACTCGGCATCACTAGGCCGATGGATTGAGTTGATTTATTAGCTAAGCTCCTTGCGATAAAGTTTGGATGATATCCTAACTCTTCCATGGCAGCTTTTACTCGCTCTTTTGTTTTGTCACTGATTCGAGGATTGTTGGCTATTACTCTAGAAACGGTTGATGGAGCAACATTAGCAAGCTTTGCTACATCTTTAATCGTTACTGTCATCCAACACCACTCCCTCTCCCTCAAGCTCTTATTTTCTCTTTATTTTACTACAATCTTTAACAAATGAGTGGTTTTACTTGCAAAATGTTATTTCCAGTTTTAGTGCCAGTAATACACTAGCATGCAACGTTAAAGGCTTATCTACTTCTTGTTTCTATGCACTCTTTTGTTTATCCAAAAGAAAGCAACAGTTGCTAGTGGAACTGCAATCAACAAGATAATGAAAGGTAAATAAATTCCTTGTTTTTCTGAAAGAATAAAGACATCTGCTTTTTCCCTATCTAGAACAATTTCATATCCATTTGCACCTTCAGTAAAGGTATCATCTGAAAGCAACCCTGTTAAACTCATATTTGATTCAATAACGCCTTCCGGAATAATTGCTTCTTGAGATACCGTTGAGTTGTTAATCGCTATAATGACGGTGTTATCTTCAAACGTACGTTTAAAAACAGCCATTCCATTGTTATCATGCAATAACTCAAAGTCACCATGTGTCAATGCAGGGTTCCCACTTCGAACTTTACTAAGCTTAGCAATATAGTTAACCAACTCATCTTTTGTTCGAAAATCCATCAGTCTTCTATTATCAGGGTCTTCCCCACCATCCATTGCGATTTCGGTTCCGTAATAGACAATAGGTATTCCTGGTGCAGTATATAGATAAGAAAGAGCCAGTTTTAATCGTGTAACTGGATTTTCATTCTGTTCAAGGGCTCTTCTTGTAAATCTTACATTATCGTGGTTATCAATAAAATTCCCTAAAATGTATGGGTTTTCATAAAGATTTACATTTCTTTGCCAAATCGTATCAAGTCTATCTAATGATTGGTTTGGCGAACTAAATGCTCTTGCAGCTTCATTAAAGAAAGGATAATCCACGAAAGAGTCTATTCCTGTCTCTGTATAATCGGCTACATACTTAGGATCATCATGCCAAACCTCGCCAAGGAGAAAAAAATCCTCTTTAACTGACTTTACTTCAGTTGAAAATTCTTCCCAAAACCATTTGGGTACATGACGAACGGTATCTAATCTATATCCATCAATATTCGTTTCTTCAATCCACCATTTAGCAACTTCCAACAAATACTCTTTTGTTTCAGGATTTTCTTGAGCTAAATCAGGTAATCCAAAGAGTTCTCTGTTTTCAACTTGCTCTTGATTGTTCCAATTTGAAATGCCCTTTTTCTCATGAAACCAATCTTTTTTTGTAGGATCATTTAACCATGGATGTTGATAGCCTGTATGATTAACTACGAAATCAAGGATAACCTTCATATCCCTTTTGTGTGCTTCATTAACAAGTTCTTTAAAATCATCTAATGTACCAAAGTGTTCTTCTACTTCGTAGAAATCTTCAATCCAATATCCGTGATACCCCTTTGGTTCATTTTTAAAAATAGGGGTTAACCAGATGGACGTGAATCCCATGTCCTTAATATAGTCTAGCTTTTGTGTGATTCCCTTTAAATCTCCACCATGATATGCTTTTGGATCATTGTGGTCTACCTCATAGTCATTTGACGGATCACCATTACTAAAGCGATCTACCATAATAAAATACATCATTTCTTCCTGCCAACTTCGTTCTTCTTTTTCTACGGCTTGTACGGGCAAGGCGCAAAAAAGAAGAAACGGAATTAGAAACAGTGACATCACTCGTTTACCCATCTCCGCTCCTCCTTGCATATAAACTATTACGCCTATAAGATTAGCCTTTTGTACCGCCTGCAGTCAAACCAGAAATTAAATATTTCTGTAGGAATAAGAATACTAATGCAATTGGTAAAGCAATCAATATAGATCCAGCTGCAAACACTGTAAAGTTATTTGAGAATTTATCATTAATAAAGTTAAACAATCCAAGTGCTAACGTGAACTTTTCTGGGTCACGAATTACGATACTCGGTAAGAGATAGTCTGTAAATGGTGCCATAAAGTTAAATAGCGCTACTACTGCAAGAATTGGTTTAGCTAGTGGAAGCATAATTTTGAAGAAAACTCCAAAATGTCCTGCTCCATCCATTCTAGCAGCTTCATCTAGTTCTTTAGGAATTGTATCAAAATACCCTTTTACTAGCCAAGCATTAAACGGAATTTGACCACCAACGTAAATTAAAATTAATCCCCATAAAGTGTTTAATAGTCCTAGCATGTTTAATAAAATGTATAATGCTACCATCGCCATTAGAGAAGGAAACATCTGTAATATTAAGAACGCATATAGTCCGTATTTCCTACCAACGAAACGATATCTAGAAAACGCATATGCTATTAGCGCAGTAATAAACACTGAAACAACAGAGTTAATAATAGCAACGAAGATACTATTTTTGTACCAAGTTAAATAGTCACTACTTGGGTCAAAGAATAACCATTTATAATGCTCAAAGGTGATTCTCTCTGGAATAATCGAAGCTGAGTAAAGACTCGTTCCAGGATTTAATGACATGGAAATCGTCCAAAGTAATGGATAGGCGATGATCACAAACATAAATAAAACAAATAGATAAATTAACGTAACCTCTATTTTGGATTTGAGTTTTGCATTCATTAAATATTCCCCTCCTCTTTAAAGGAACGAGTACGGCGGAATTGATAGAAAGCAAATCCACTTACTAGTAATCCAATAATGATCGAGATGGCAGCAGCCATATTATAATTGTTCGTTGTAAACGTTAAATCATAAACCCACGAGATTAGAATGTCTGTCCCGCCTGCATTTTGTCCACGAACAGCAGGTCCACCATCGTTAAATAAGTAGATAATATTAAAGTTATTAAAGTTACCTGCATATTGCATGATTAATAATGGTGCAGTTGCATAAAGTACGTGAGGTAACGTGATGTGACGGAACTTTTGAAATCTTGTCCCTCCATCAACATCAGCCGCTTCATACCAGTCCTTTGAAATACTCTGAAGGACTCCAGTAAAAAGTGCAAACACGAATGGGAACCCTAACCATGTTTGAATTGAGATCAATGCAATTTTGGCCCAGAATGGATCTGTCATCCATGGGATCATAACCCCTATTTGACTAAGTATGTCTTTATTTATTGCTCCGAATTTATCATTGAACATTGCAGCAAATACAAGAATCGTTACAAATGCTGGTACCGCCCAAGGTAAAATTAAGAAAGTTCGAATAAATCTTTTGAACTTAATACGTGAATCATTCACAAGTAATGCTAAAAACAGTCCTAGGACAATTTGACCTGTTGTTGCTACTACAGTCCACACAATTGTCCAAGAAAATACGCTAAAGAATGTAGACTGCCAAATATCAACTGAAACTAGGTTTACAAAGTTATCAAAACCTACCCAGTTTAATAAATTTCTTGGGGGTGAATTGTATAGGTTGTAATCAGTGAAGGCTAACGAAACCATAAATAGTAATGGTAGTACTACGATGAATATTAGAAGTACAAGACCTGGCATAACTAAGATATATGGAAATCCAACATCCCAAGCATTTTTGAATGCTTCTGTTACTGTTGGAATCTTAGCACCTTCCTGTAATTTTATTGCATCCCTTCTTGCATCAACTATGTTAAAGAAATAGAGAGCAAGTGCGAAGGCAACTATGATTATGGAAACAAGACCTTGTATTAATAAGAAAATAGAATGATCTATCTTAGGTATTTCTCCAAGAGTAACAATTCCCCAGAGCCCAATGTTGATAAAGTTATAAAACGTTATTAGAAAAGCAGCTTGAATGATTAGAAAAACGATACCTTTAAGTATTCTGCGGTTATAAAGCTGTCCTAACCCTGCAAACAGGATAGACAGTACCATTGCTACTTTAGGATTATGTCCTTTACGTTTAACTATTTGATCAGACATAGTTAATCCTCCTGATTAATGAATAATGGTGGATAGAAAGTTCCCTCTCTACCCACCTAAATCATTTTAGTATTATTTTGCTCCGCTTGCAGCGATATTATCTTTAATTGTTTGAACAGCTTCCTCTAATACTTCTTGTACATTGTCGCCATTAGCAATGAACTGAAGTGCATTACCCATTGGCTCCCAAACTTGTTGCATTTGAGGAATACTTGGCATTGGCTCACCATGTGCAATTTGTGCAGCGAATCCACTCATTAATGGGTCGCCAGTAATTTTTTCGTCTGTTAAGGCTGCTTGGTTAGCAGGCATTTCACCAGCATTTTCATAGTAGTACATAGAGTTTTCTGTGTTTGTTAAGTGTTGTGCTAACTTTGTAGCCCATTCGATGTTTTCTGAGTAAGAAGAAACCATCCATGATTTTACACCCACAAATGATTTCGGATGCTCACCATTTTCTAATAATGGAAGTGGAGCAGTTGCAAGTTTGTCACCTAAAGCATCACGGTATGGAGCAATGTTCCATGGACCTGTAATAACAGTAGCAACTTTACCTCCAGTGAATAAACCATTCATGATATCTCCCGTAATTTCTTTAGGGATGTAACCATTTGTAAACCAAGATTGGATTAGTTCTCCACCTTTTACTGCACCTTCATTAGCTAAACCGATATCTGCAGCATCATATGCTCCATTTTCTTTATTGAATACATAACCACCGTAACCAGCAAAGAAAGGATATACAAAGTAGAAGTTAGCTGCTTCCATTAAGAAACCATACTTCTCTTCAGCTTGATTTGTTTGCTCTGCAGCAATTGCCATTAACTCTTCCATTGTTTCTGGAGCTTCAGGAGTTAAATCTTTGTTATAGAATACACCGTAAGTTTCAACAACTTGAGGTACTCCATAGATATCTCCATCAAAAGTTACAGCATCAATTGCAGTTTCACTATAGTCACCTGTATTGTCTAATGTAAGAGGTTCAGCTAAACCTTGAGTTACGATGTCACCAATACGGTCATGCGGTTGGAAGAAAAGGTCAGGACCTTTACCAGCTGGTGCGTCTAATGCTAAGTTTTTAACTTGATCTAACATGCTAATTGGTGTTACTTCAACTTGAATACCTGTTTCTTCAGTAAATGATTTAACCATCTCAGCAATTGCATTTTTTTGCTTATCTTCATCATTTACCCACATTTTTAATTTTTCTGGTTTTGCTACCTCTTCAGTAGCGTCGTCTCCGCCTTGATCAGCAGGCTCTTCCTGTGCATCACGTTGTGGTCCACAAGCTGCTAGCATTCCAAGTGTAAGAACCATAACCATAAATAATGATAAGTACTTCTTCATTTTTTGACCCCTCCTAGTGTTTTCGTTTAGTATGTGCTTACTTTTTTCTGAACAACCGTTTGCACTTAATAGCGCTTTCATGTTGTGAAAACGATTGCACCACTAAACCTAATTATACAACTTAAAATCAATTTGACAACCCTTTTTTACTATGTACATTTCAACAAAATAGTGACATATTTATTATTAATTGACTTTCAAATTTTATTCTACTATCTTTTAAGATAGTGTAGCGCAACCGTTTGTCTTAAGGAGATGAGAAAATGTTAAAAGAAGCAATTTATCACCGACCAAAAAATAACTATGCTTATGCGTATGATGAATCCACACTACATATTAGATTGCGTACAAAAAAAGATGACGCAGAATCTGTATCCCTTATTCATGGAGATCCTTATGACTGGGGTGATGGCTCTTGGAATTATGATACAAAGCAAATGTCTAAAAGTGGTTCTGATGAGCTATTTGATTATTGGTTTGTTGAAATTGAACCTAAGTTTCGCCGTCTTCGTTATGGTTTCGAGCTGAAAAATAAAAAAGATGTACTTGTCTATACAGAAAAAGGATTTTACAAGAGTATTCCTAATGATGACACTGCTTACTTCTTTACGTTTCCATTCATAAATAAAATAGATATCTTTGAAGCTCCAAGCTGGGTGAAAGACACAGTATGGTACCAAATATTCCCTGAACGATTTGCCAATGGTGATACAAAGAACGATCCTCCTGGAACACTCGAATGGGGAAGTACGGACCCTACTCCTACTAATTTCTTTGGGGGAGATTTTGAAGGGGTTATTCAGCATATTGATCACTTAGTTGATCTTGGTATAACCGGAATCTACTTCACTCCAATTTTCAAGGCATATTCTAACCATAAGTACGATACCATCGACTATATGGAAATTGATCCTCAATTCGGGGATAAAGAAACCTTCAAGCGTTTAGTGGAGGCTTGCCATAAAAATGGGATTAAAGTGATGTTAGATGCGGTTTTCAACCATAGTGGCTACTACTTTCCACAGTTTCAAGATGTTTTAGAAAACCAAGAGAAATCTAAATTTAAAGATTGGTTCCATTTGAAGGAATTTCCTGTGGTTACAGAGCCTAAACCTAATTACGATGCATTTGCATTCGTCTCTGCCATGCCAAAATTGAATACAGAAAATCCTGAAGTAAAAGATTATTTGCTTGAAGTTGGGCGATACTGGGTACGAGAGTTCAATATTGATGGATGGAGATTAGATGTTGCCAACGAAGTTGACCATCAGTTCTGGAGAGAATTCCGGAAAGCAGTTAAAGAAATCAAACAAGATGTCTATATTCTTGGAGAAATCTGGCATGACTCAATGCCTTGGCTTCAAGGAGATCAATTTGATGCAGTCATGAACTATCCATTTACAACCGGTGCAGTTAACTTCTTTGCAAAAGATACCATTAATGCTGTAGAATTTAAAAATATTATTTCGAACGTGATGCATTCATACCCTAACAATGTTAACGAGGTAGCATTTAACCTATTAGATAGTCACGATACTCCTCGTATATTAACTATTTGTAACGATAATAAAGAGAAGCTGAAGTTACTATATGTATTCCAGCTTTCATTTACAGGTACACCTTGTATTTATTATGGTGATGAAATTGGCATGACTGGCGGGCCAGATCCTGGTTGCCGTAAGTGCATGGAATGGAATACAGATGCTCAAGACCGTGATTTATTTGAGCATATCAAAAAGTTACTACAGCTACGCAAGGAAAACTCTACATTCACTGCAAACGATATCAACTTTATTGTGTCTGATACAACAACAAATCATATTGTGTACACCAAGAAAGATAGAGATCATGAAACAATTTTTATCCTTAATAATTCCGATAAAGATATTGAGGTTGAAGTACCTCTATATATGAAAGGAAAAAATGTCATTGACCTATGGACCGGTGAACTATTTACACCTAACTCAGATGTGATTAAACAACACCTAAGTCCTTATGGCTTTAAAATCTTTCAAGTTGCTAAATAAACCATGAGAACCTAGAGAATCTAGGTTCTTTCTTGTTCCTGTAGGCAAAAGGAAACTATTATCCCTTTCCATTTTGCCACCAGCATTATAAAATGGAGAGTATGATTTTTATTTGACTCGTATCTAATTGATGGACTCTGAATTTAGACCGTTCCTTTGCGCTGCAGGTACTTGCTTTCCGCTGGGAGGGATTCGAGCCTCCTCGGCGCACGCGCCTGTGGGGTCTCGAACTTCCCTCAGTTCCCGTAGGAGTCAAGTACCTTCCGCTCCAATCCACTCCATAATATTATTGAATATATCAATTTTCAAAGAAAAGAGCCCTCTACAAAACTTCAGAGAATACCTATATATTTTTAGTTACTAACACTCAGAGTTACGGATATTTGCTAGAATCCACGAGACTCCTGCGGGAGTAGCACGTCAAAGGGAGACCCCACAGGCGCATAGCGCCGAGGAGGCTCCCGGACTGCCCGAAGAGGAATCGCCCTTTGAAAAAGCCGGCAGTATGGCTTTTTCAATATTCCTCCCGCGGAAAGCGAGTGGATTCTAGCAAATAACCCCTGTATATTTTTATAAGCAGGTTTAGTTTCATAGGTTTAATTTAAATTATTTACTTTCTAACAAAGGAGTTTGACAGCATTGGAAAATAAAAAGGTTTCAACGACTACTAAACTGTCATTGTTTGCTCTTACCTGGCCGATTTTTATAGAAATATTACTTCACATGTTAATGGGTAATGCAGATACGCTAATGCTTAGTCAATACTCTGATAACTCTGTTGCGGCAGTTGGTGTTTCAAACCAGATACTCTCAGTTATTATTGTCATGTTTGGCTTTATAGCTACCGGTACAGCAGTCTTAGTGGCTCAGCATTTTGGGGCAAAAGAATTTAAGAAAGCCTCTGAGGTATCCGTTGTTTCCATTATTGTAAATATCGTTTTTGGAATTATTTTATCTCTAGGTATCGTGCTCTTTACTAACCAAATCCTAAATGCTATGGACTTACCACCAGAGCTCATGGGTGAAGCAGCTACTTATTTACGCATTGTTGGTGGCTTTGCATTTATCCAAGCAATTATTATGACAATAGGGGCTATTATTCGAAGCTACGGTTTTACGAGAGACACAATGTATGTAACGATTGGTATGAATATACTCAATGTGATTGGTAACTATTTCTTCATTTTCGGTCCCTTTGGTTTTCCTGTTCTAGGTGTTGAAGGAGTAGCCATATCAACTACTGTGAGCCGATTTTTAGGACTACTAGCTATTACGTATCTATTATTTAAACGTATTAACCATGAACTTCCTTTTAAAAAGGTATTTCGTCTACCAATCTATCACTTAAAGAATCTATTAAAAATTGGGATTCCATCAGCTGGAGAGCATTTGTCTTATAATACGTCACAAATGCTGATTACCTTTTTTATTACAATGCTTGGAACAGAAGCTCTTACAACTAAGGTATACGCTCAAAATATTATGATGTTTATCTTCTTATTTAGCATCGCAATCAGCCAAGGAACACAGATAATTGTTGGTCATATGATAGGTGCAAGACAGTTTAATAGTGCCTATCATAGGTGTTTAAAAAGCTTATACTTAGCGATTGGTATATCGACTTTAATGGCGATTATTGTTTCTTTCTTTTCCGACCCTTTCTTCGGAATCTTTACAGATAATCAGGAGATTATAAAACTTGGTGGAACCCTGATACTTCTAACTATTATTCTTGAACCTGGTAGGGCCTTCAATCTAGTCATTATTAACTCTCTACGTGCAGCAGGAGACGTACGACTACCTGTATATATGGGTATTGTATCTATGTGGGGAATTAGTGTTCCACTTGCTTATTTTCTAGGAATCCACTTTGGTTTAGGTTTAGTAGGAATCTGGATCGCCTTTATCGTGGACGAATGGATAAGAGGTATTGTCATGCTATGGCGCTGGCGTTCCCGAGCATGGGAGAAAAAAGCATTTGTTACACCAACAACCAACGAAGAAGCAGTATAAACAAAGTAAAGGTAGCCCTGCTGTTATGGGCTACCCTTTTATTTATTCTGATATATTTATATTATATTCCTTAAACCATACATGGATTTGGGCTAAATGGGCCAATAACTGCGGTCCAGTCATTAGCTGTCCGAACCATGGTACTTTAAAGGAGTCTCCACCTGTTTGGACAATATCCTTTAATTTTTTATCATCAAAAAATTCATAAAGAGCTGAATTTTTATCCTCTAAAATTTGGTTCATCCATTTTTTTACGGCATTTGTATAGTGTGGATTATGTGTTTTAGGATAAGGACTCTTCTTCCGATAAAGAACATCGTTAGGTAATAGCCCTTCTAGCGCGCGTCTCAATATTCCCTTCTCACGGTCACCATACATCTTCATGTCCCAAGGTATATTCCAGACATATTCCACTAATCGATGATCTGCAAAAGGAACACGTACCTCTAGACTAGCTCCCATACTCATACGGTCTTTACGATCTAATAATGTCGTCATGAACCAAAGGATATTGAGATAAAATAACTCACGTCTACTTGCATCTGTTTTATTTTCACCGAATAATGCAGGTGTTTCTTTCACAGTTTCTTCATATCTTGATAAAACATAATTCTCTAAGTCTAGTTTATTTCTCCATGAATTTTTTAATAAACTTACTCTTTCTTCAGTAGATCTCATCCATGGAAAACCTTTAGACGCTAAATCATCCGGACGATGAAACCAAGGGTAACCACCAAATATCTCATCAGCACATTCTCCTGATAATCCAACTACAAATTCCTCTTTAATTTCTTTACAAAACCATAGTAACGATGAATCCACATCAGCCATCCCTGGTAAATCACGAACAATCACAGCTTCTGTTAAGTAATCCACAAGTTCTTGTTGTGAGATAACACAGCGATGATGTACTGTGTTAAATGTATCTGACATCAGATTTATCCAAGGACCATCAGAATTAGGTTGAAATTCATTCGATTCAAAATACTTATCATTGTCCTCATAATCAATTGAGTAGGTATGAAGCGGTCCCTTACCTTCTTTTTCAAATTCCCTGGCAGCAATTGCCGTTATGGCACTAGAATCAACCCCGCCAGATAAAAATGTACAAACCGGTACATCTGATACTAATTGTCTAGTCACAGCATCCGTAAATAGATCTCTTACTTTTTCTGTGGTAACATCCAATGAATCTGTATGTTCTTTGCTTTTCACATTCCAATAGCGCCATTTTTTGAGTCCGTTTTTCGAAAAAGTTAAGGCATGTGCTGGGCGGAGCTCTTCTATCCCTTTAAATACCCCATGTCCAGGCGTTCTTGAAGGTCCTAAACCAAAAATTTCGGACAACCCATCTAGACCAACCTCTGCTTTAACCTCAGGATGTGCAAGTAATGCTTTTAATTCAGAGCCAAAGAGAAGTCTACCGTTCTCTTCTTTATAAAAAAGTGGTTTTACACCTAAGCGATCTCTTCCGATAAATAACTTTTTCTTGCTCTCGTCCCATACCGCAAACGCAAATATCCCATTTAAAAAATCTACACATTGTTCCTCCCATTCTATATAGGCAGTTAGGAGGACCTCCGTATCTGAATGACCTTTAAAGGAATAACCTCTTTGCAATAATTCCTTTCGAATATCTTCTGTGTTATAAAGCTCCCCATTATAACAAATGGTATAAGCGTTTTCTCCCTTTTTCCTTGTCATTGGCTGTTTGCCACCCTCAGGATCTACTACAACTAATCGTTTATGCCCGAATGCTGCATGGCTCGTGGTCCATGTATTGGTATCATCAGGCCCACGTTTTGTAAGAGTTTCTGCCATTTTAGAAACAATTTGGTTTTCATTTATTAAGTTACGACGAAAGTCTATCCAGCCCGTTATTCCACACATGTACATCATCCTTTCACACCGTATGACACGGTTAGCAAGCTGATTACATTGTATGCAGGTAGGACGCCCAGAATGTATTGTCCAATTTTTTGGAAGCACTTACAGTTATATTTTTCTTAAAATATGTCAAAAAAGAAGGATAGATGTCACTAAGTCAGAATTTCACTAGACAGGAGGATTCACCTTGAACTTACAACATAGACTTAATGCAATTAATGAGCAGCCACGCTCGTATTCAATGGGTACTGTGGAATATATTAATGATCAATGGGTCTTTTTCGATGACGAAAATGAAGAAGCTTCTCTCCTTGATGATTTAATGAATAAAGAAATTGAGGTTTTCACATTAAAGTCTTGGATGACAGGCATTGTTAATGAGAACGGATTATTGAAAACACCTGAATTTTTTTATCAACTCACTGATGGTGATTGCATTCGTTTCCGTAAAGAATTACCTTATGCATATAAAATGTTGCTTGAGGCGTTACCTGACGAGGTGTTCGTGAGATATACAAATGCTTTGAATAAGTATCACTATTCTCTTTATGATTGTACATATTGTCATAACCAAATGTTATTTTCAGGTGAGGACCGTTCTAAAAAATACCATGGAGTGAATTTTATTAGCTTTGATAACACTGAAATGGTTTGTTTTGTTCAACATCATTTTGAAAGAGGAAAAAAAGAGTGGGACCGTTTCGAATTCACATGGTCTGATGGAAGACGAGCATTATTGACGAGTCTTAAATAAACTCAAAAGAGCTGTCGTCTACAAAAGACTGACAGCTCTTTCTAATTTTCACCCTTGATTTACAAGTCCTTTTTCAAAGTCCTTGCTAGATAATGGCTTATTTATAAAGAAACCTTGGGCATAATGGCATTCAAGCTCTTTTAATAACTTAATTTGCTCCTCTGTCTCGACTCCTTCTGCAACAACCTTAACTGCTAATCCATGTCCCATTGTGATAATTGCCTTTACAATCGCAATCTCTGAATTACTTGAATGGATATTATTGATAAAAGAGCGGTCAATCTTTAATGTGTTAAAAGGCAAATTCTTGAGATAGCTTAATGAAGAATAGCCTGTTCCAAAGTCATCAATAGATACTTTCACACCCATGTTTTGTAGGTCTTTCATCGCCATAATACTATAGCTAATATTTCTCAGCATAACACTTTCCGTTAGTTCTATATTTAAATATCTCGGATCTAACCCTGATTGGGCAATCGCCTCTTTAACTTCAGCAACGAACCCCATTTGCTGAAATTGGTTAGCAGAAACATTGACCGAGATCGTTAAGTCTTTATAACCCATCTCATGCCATTTCTTGTTCTGTTTACATGCTGTTAGCATTACCCATTTACCTATATCTTGAATGAGTCCCGTTTCCTCTGCTAAAGGGATGAAGTCTCCTGGAGATACTAACCCTAATTTTGGATGATTCCAACGTATAAGTGCCTCACTGCCATATATCTTACCGGTAGCTAAACTGATAAGTGGTTGATAGCATAAATGAAATTCATTTTTCTCTAGTGCCTTTCGCAAATAGCTTTCTAATTCGAGGCGATAGAGTGCTTCTGTATTCATTTCTGTTGAATAAAATTTAAGTTTATTTCCACCATGATGCTTTGCAAGATTCATAGCTGTATCAGCATGTTTTAGAAGATAGTCCTCATGCTTATCATCATTTGGATACATACTTACACCAATACTTGCTGTGATAAAAAACTCTTGCTCTTCATAGAGGATAGGTTTCCCAATTTCTTGTAGAATTTTTTGCCCAATATCAATGACATGATCAATGTCGACATTTTTGGATAGCACCAAGGTAAACTTATCACCTTCGAATCTTCCTAAATAACTTCTAGAAGGCAAGACTTTTTTCACTCTTTCAATGACTTGTTTTAAGATTAAATCTCCCTGATAGTGTCCTAGAGAATCATTAATAATCTTAAAGCGATCTAGATCTATAAATAATATAGCAAGCTTCTTCTTTTTTCTCTTTGCCCACACTATATAATCTTCGAGTTGTTCTTTAAATTTCAGCCTGTTTGGTAGTCCCGTTTCCGTGTCATAGAAGGCTAGATAGGCAATTTTCTCTTCGGCCTTTTTCTGTTCAGTAATATCTCGCCCAATTCCATAAATCCCGACTTTTTTACCATTAATTACAATTGGAATGTTTTTTATTTGAAAAAGTAATGTATCTCCATACTTCGTTGGAATTTCAAGATTATAATACTGTTCTTTCCCTTTTAACACTCGATTAAAATGCATTCTTACTCTTGGAATATCATTTTCATTAATATACTTTAATGAGTTTTTATATAATAACTCTTCTTCTTTATAACCAAAGACTTTACTAAAGGCTCCATTTACACTTGTGAACCTTCCTTGCAAATCAGTTGAATAAACGATATCTGTGTTATGTTCAAAAAGTGATTTATACCTTTGCTCAGACTCCTCATAGTTTTGATACAATAGATCAATATCTTTAGAGGAAGCATAAATTAGGTTGGATAAAGCAATTAATGACTGTGTTTCATTTGGGACAGTATAATCAATTTCAATTGTTGGATTGTTAGGAAGATCTGTTGATTCAGACAACGCAAGTAGGGTTAGAGAATATGCAACAAGCTTAGATTCATCATCCACTTTAGAAAATTCTCCATAGGAGAAGAAACCACTCGTTTGAGCTATTTGTTGTAGTACCTGTATTTCTTTTTTTACAAAAGAATGAAAATATCTTTTTCTAGCCATACAGTCATAAATGAAAATGGACTCTATTGGCTTTTTGCTTAACCGTTTCATCTCTTTTATAGAATTGTCAATAATTACTGGGACATTGGCAAAAGAGAAAAAAAGTTTTTCATTCTCACTAACCTTCCCACTTAGTTCAATTGATCCATCATCAAATACATTTGTGACAAATAGAGAAACATCCTTTCCTTTTCTCTCGACCATGAACGGAAACTCAGCCCCTGATTGTGGCAATTGCATGGTAAATTCCTGACCTAAATATTTCTTCATAATTGAAATTGGAGGTTTATAATCCAGCTCATATAAACGATTTCCTGTCGCCTTTGTAATCATAAAAGGTCGGCCTGTTTTCTTCCAATCACTATTTGATAATGTGTTTACGATCAGGTTTTTATTACATAGCCCTACTGCAACTACTCCATCTTTTAGGATTCTATGATTATCAAAGACAAACGTATTGTTAAAATCACCATTATCTGCAGCTAATCCACCCGATACAACCGCTTTATGTTGCACAGAATTGACTCCTTTAAACATTTCCTCTAAGTCAATGTTAAAGCCACCTGCAAAAATAATGATAGCTTTTGTATCAGCATTATACGTGTTGATTATGAGCTGTTCTCCCATTATAAAACTATTTTCAGTGTCCTCAAAAGGAAGTATTGTTGGTGTTAAAATTGTACTAGAAAATACGGTGAAAGAAAGAGTGATTGTTTTTGCAAAAATCTCTCCATCCTTGATTTCACCATCAGTTGTTGTGCCTATTAATATAGCTTGTGGGAGAGATTTTGCTAATTGCTTTTGGATATTTACTATGTATGTTTCATCCAGAACTCCAGAGAATGCCTGAACAAGTATATTCTTTTCATTTACTAGATTGTTGGTATTAACAAACGCTTCTATATCAGATGGATCCACACAGTTCATAGTATAGGTTTTCATCTATAATCTCACACCACACTCTCAAAAACGTATTAATTCAAAATTCGACAGTAATCTATCTATAAAGATATCATAATCTTATGGTTTTAGGTATTGAAAAAATAGAAAAAAGCCGCTTGAATAAGCGACTTTTAAAATAGCATAAATCCGATTGGTAGCTTTAACCCTAAATAGATTGTTACAACAAGCGCAACAATAAGTTGTCCCCAGAACATTCCGGTAGATTTCCCTTTTGATCCACGTACAAGAATCATTTCTAGCATTCCAATTACCCAAATACCAGCAAGAACCTTTAGAACGTACATTAATGAGATTGAGCTTAGACCAATTAATAAAATAGCACCTGTCACGATAATCAGAATGTAGAATAAACGCAATGTCATGTGTACGATTTTTTGTGACTTTGATTTTGCACCTTTTTGCATAGAAACAGCAACAAAGAATAGGATAAGGGCAATAACCCAAGCTGTAATATGTGCATGTGTCATGAGTATACCTCCTTCTAATATAAAACAACCTTTTTCAACAATCTCATAATACCATGTTTTTATAAAAACGAGAAATTTGATATTACTGAAGTTTATCGAGTGGAAAAGCTGGTAAACCCTATTACTACCTTAGTAAACAGTAAAAATAAAAATAGGTTAATTGATAATGTCACTGATCTTTTTAAAAGATTTCACATAATCGTCAAAAACACAGCAGAGAAGTTGATTCATTATAAAGAGTAGGCTATTGTATAAGAGGACATATTTTATATTGTATGGAAGGGGTACTTAACTTGGGAAAAACAAAAGAACTTATATCATTAACTGAACAATATGGTGCAAATAACTATCACCCACTGCCAATTGTTATTTCAAAAGCAGAAGGTGTATGGGTTGAAGATCCAGAAGGTAATAAATATATGGATATGCTTAGTGCATATTCTGCTGTAAACCAAGGGCACCGTCATCCTAAAATTATTCAGGCATTAAAAGATCAAGCTGATAAAATTACTTTAACATCACGTGCATTTCACAATGACCAATTAGGTCCATGGTATGAAATTGTATCAAAGCTTACTGGTAAAGACATGGTTCTTCCGATGAATACTGGTGCTGAAGCGGTTGAAACAGCTGTTAAAACGGCTCGTCGCTGGGCATATGATGTAAAAGGTGTTGCCGATAATCAAGCAGAAATCATCGTGTGTGAGGATAATTTCCATGGACGTACTATGGCAGCGGTTTCTATGTCTTCAAGTGAAGAATACAAACGTGGATTTGGCCCAATGCTTCCAGGGATTAAAGTAATTCCTTATGGTGATATCGAGGCTTTAAAAGCTGCTATCACACCTAATACAGCTGCATTTATCTTTGAGCCAATTCAAGGTGAGGCTGGCATTAATATTCCTCGAGAAGGTTATTTAAAAGAAGCATTTGACGTTTGTAAAGCAGAAAATGTGTTATTTATCGCCGACGAAATCCAAGCTGGACTAGGCCGTTCAGGAAAAATGTTTGCTTGCGAATGGGAAAATGTTGATCCTGATATGTACATTCTAGGTAAAGCCCTAGGTGGAGGGGTTTTCCCAATCTCATGTGTAGCAGCAGATAAAAGTGTTTTAGGTGTATTTAATCCAGGATCACATGGTTCAACTTTCGGTGGAAATCCACTTGCTTGTGCTGTATCTATTGCTGCACTTGATGTTTTAATCGATGAGAAGCTTCATGAACGTTCATTTGAGCTTGGAAATTACATGCAAGAAAAACTAAAAGAAATTAATAATCCGGTTATTAAAGAGGTTCGCGGCCGTGGTCTATTTATTGGAGTAGAACTGACAGAAGCTGCTCGTCCTTATTGTGAGAAGCTTAAAGAAGAAGGATTATTATGTAAAGAAACACACGAGACAGTTATTCGCTTTGCTCCTCCTCTAGTGATTTCAAAAGAGGATTTGGATTGGGCCATTGATAAAGTGAAG
Organism: Cytobacillus luteolus; assembly: GCF_017873715.1. Classification (NCBI taxonomy): domain Bacteria; kingdom Bacillati; phylum Bacillota; class Bacilli; order Caryophanales; family Bacillaceae; genus Litchfieldia; species Litchfieldia luteola. Next base: position 410,797 of record NZ_JAGGKM010000001.1, on the reverse strand, counting down.
AAAGTACTTAGCTAAATTTTTAAAAAGACTAACTCCTGATTTGATGAGGAGTTAGTCTTTTTTATTTTATCTTTTTAGTGTTCAATTTGAATCTAGACCGTTCCTTTCCGCTGCGGGCACTTGCTTTCCGCGGGGAATTATGAAAAAGCCCAACTGCCGGCTTTTTCAAGGGCGAATCCCCATCGGGGAGGAAGTCGAGCCTCTTCGGCGCATGTGCTTGTGGGGTCTCGACCTTTCCTCTACTTCCCGCAGGAGTCAAGTGCCCTCCGCTCCAATCCACTCTTTGCTTTATATAAGGCATATCTTCCTAAATTAAACACCTCCACAAACAATTATTATTGTTCAATGGTATTTTTTAACGTCCCAAGCCCTTCAACACTAATCTCAATCTCATCCCCCTTATTCAAAAAACGTGGAGGTTTAAAACCTTTGCCTACTCCTGCTGGTGTTCCTGTTGCAATGATATCCCCTGGTTCAAGGGTTGTACCTTGGGAAATAACCGATATGATCTTCTCAATTGAAAAGATAAACTGGTCGGTGTTCCCTGATTGTCTTACTTCTCCATTGACCTTTGTTTCAATACGCAAGTTTGCTGGATTTGGAATGATAGACTTGTGGGCAATATACGGTCCCATTGGACAAGAGGTATCAAGACTCTTTCCTAATAGGAACTGCTTGTGTTTATCCTGCAGGTCTCTTGCAGTAATGTCATTAAGAATGGTATAGCCGAATACATAATCAAATGCGTCTTCTTCAGCTATTCGTTTACCTTTTTTTCCGATAATGACTGCAAGCTCTCCCTCATAATCTAACTGTCTGGTGACATGATCATGGTGTAAGATGGTTTCTTCAGTTCCTACAACTGAGGTAGGAGCTTTTGAAAATAACATCACATGTTCTGGAATATCTGCAGCACTACCCATTTCAATCGCATGGTCTGCATAGTTTTTACCTACACAAAATACATTTTTACGAGGCCTTGGTATTGGTGCTTTTAACACAACCTCTGCTAATTCTATAATATAATCACCATCGTTATGTCCACTTGCCCATTCTTCAATTGCACTGACCTTTTCGATGAATAAGTCTCCCAAATCTAAACATTCATTCATTGTCCTTGGCAAAGTTGAATGACTGTTCATAGCTTTTTCAGCTTCGTGTAAATCTAGTACTTTACTTCCATCTTGAATCATAATCCCTATGATTGTTTGCTCTCCTTTTTGCGCTGTAACAAACCTCATCCCTAATCACCTCAAAATAGCTTAATATAATCTGATTATACTCCGATTCAAAACATAAAAAAATAGAGGCATCAGTTTGCCTCTACTTGAATGCATCCATAAACTGGATAACTGCTGGCCCTAATAATACGATGAATATACTAGGGAAGATAAATAGAACGAGTGGAAATAGCATTTTAATTGGAGCCTTCATTGCTTCCTCCTCAGCTCGTTGCTTTCTACGGTCACGGACCTCATTTGATTGAACACGAAGAACCTGAACCATTCCTATACCCAACTTCTCAGCTTGCAAAATACTACTTATTAGCGCTCTTACCTCATCAATAACAAGGCGTTCCCGAATACCTGAAAGTGCTTCTCTTCTTGTTTTACCAAGCCTAATTTCCTCAAGACAGCGATGAAATTCCGAAGGGAGAATACCGTCTTTCTTTGAAACTAGCTTACTTAATGCTGAGTCAAAACCTAGACCGGCTTCTAGACTTACAGTTAATAAATCTAATACATCAGGAAGTTCACGTAATGCTAGTTGATTTCTCTTTTTTATTTTTAGATTAATATAGTATCTCGGCAATCCTATAGCTATCAGTACACCAACAAGCCCAAAAAGAAAAACAACTGCCAGATTGCTATTCAATAACACCCCATAGCTTCCAAACAAAAACGGTAATAAAATGAATAAACTAATTTGTATTAAGCGATATTCAACAGATGTCATACCGAATGGATTACCTGCTTGTAACAGCTTAATTTCTAGCTTTGCTTCCTTTTCACCTGGCATTTTTCGCTTAAAGCTACGTTTGAACTCTTTCCATAGAGGCAACAAAATTCGCTCATAAAATTTACGCTCTTTTTTCTCTTTCGCAGTTTCTAGTACTCCCTGTTCTTGTTGTTCATTTTTTAATATTGATAGCCGCTTTTCTACAAGCTTAGATTTTTCTGCTTTTATCGTTAATAAGCCGTACACAATGAGGCTAATCATTAAAAAGAAAGTTACATACATCATAGGCTACACCTCGATTGTTGTGAGTTTCCGAATAAACATGAAACCAATTGTTCCAGAAATCGCACCTACGGTAATTAATATTAATCCTATTGGACTGGTGAATAAAGTTCCTATATATTCAGGTTCAATAAGATAAATAAAGAGTCCAAGAGCAATAGGTAAAAGACCAATAACAATCCCAGAAAGCCTACCTTGAGCAGTTAATGTTACAACTTGCCTTTGAATCTTCGTTCGATCACGAATGGTTTCAACAATCTTATCTAGTACCGTAGCTAAATTACCACCAACTTGTCTTTGAATAAGAATGGCTTGAATCATTAAATCCAAATCCTCGCTAGGCATTCTTTCTTTTAATTCATTCAATGAATCTTCGATACTACTACCATATTGCATTTCCTTTAGTACATGTTCTATCTCTTCTTTTATTGGCGACTGCGCCTCTTCCGCCACAGCCTTTAAGGCTTGTGGAAAACTAAATCCTGCTCGAAGTGAACCTACTACAGTTGTAAGCATATCTGGTAGCCCTTCATTAAACTTTGTCATTCGTTCTCTTTGTTTTTTCTTCACATACCATTTAGGAAGCATGAATCCGATTAATGCCCCAAGGAATAAAAAGAAGGGATTTTCTGAAGCTAAATAGAGAATTCCGCCCGTTAATGCTGTGCTTATCCATTGAAAAATCACATACTCTTCTGGCCTTAATTGTAGACCTGCACGATTAAGCATGATTTCAAGCTTTGAGTTCTTTTCCTTCGTTAAAACTTGTTTTCGAATTCTTTGCTTTGTGAGCTGCATTTGCACAATAAGATTAAACTTTTTACGGTCAAAGCCTTTTTTCTCACTAACGGCTAAATATCTTTTCATTCTTTTTTCTAAACTTTTATCTCTAATAAAGAGAAACTGGAGAATGGCTGTAAAAAACAGAAATGCACTAAATAGAAAGAGAATTAAGACAAACCATTTCATGCACCCCATTCCTCCTCTTCAATAAATACACTAGTAGGAATGTGAATTCCTGAAGCTTCAAGCCTCTCGTAAAATTTCGGCCGTACACCTGTTGGAACAAGTTTACCTTTTACTTTTCCGTCCGCATCTAGACCTTCTTGCTTGAAGCTGAAGATATCTTGTAGAACAATCACATCTCCTTCAAGTCCCTGTACTTCTGTGATATTAATAATTTTCCTTGAGCCATCCTTGAGTCGTGCTTGCTGAATAATCACATCCACTGCCCCGGCAATCTGCTCACGAATGGCTTTAATAGGAAGTTCGATTCCAGCGAGTAGTACCATTGTTTCTAAACGGGCAATCATATCACGCGGACTATTTGAGTGACCAGTAGCTAGTGAACCATCATGTCCAGTATTCATTGCCTGAAGCATATCTAACGCTTCTCCACCACGTACCTCACCAATAACAATACGATCAGGTCTCATCCTTAAGGAATTTCGAACCAAATCACGGATGGTAATTGCCCCTTTGCCTTCGATATTAGGTGGACGAGATTCAAGTGAGATAACGTGTTCCTGTCCTAACTGAAGCTCGGCTGCATCCTCTATTGTAATGATCCTTTCATCGTATGGAATAAAGTTTGAAAGAACATTCAGAGTCGTTGTTTTTCCAGAACCTGTTCCACCACTTACAAAAACATTTAATTTAGCTTTAACGCAAGCTTCTAGAAACACAGCCATTTCGTGAGTCAATGTTCCAAAGTTAATCATATCTTCAACTTGAAAGGGATCCTTGGAAAACTTTCTTATTGTAATTGTTGGGCCGTTTAGTGCGAGTGGTGGAATGATTGCATTTACACGAGAACCGTCAGGTAAACGTGCATCTACCATCGGGCTGCTCTCATCAATTCTTCTGCCAATTGGTGACACAATTTTCTCAATAATATTCATTACATGCTCTTCATCACGGAATTTAATCGAAGTTAACTCAATTTTCCCTTTCCGTTCACAGTAGACATGATTAGGGCCATTAACCATTACCTCAGTAACATTTTCATCCATTAACAATGGATTGATTGGTCCAAATCCTGCTAAATCATTTATAAGCTCATCGACGACTCGTTTGCGATCAATTTTCCCACGAAAGGATTCGTCTTCTTTAATAATTTCAATGGCCATTGCATCGAGCTTCGGAATAATTTCTTCCACATTATCATCCTTCAATTCTGAAAGGATTTGCTTATGTAGACGATTCTTCAGCTCTTGGTGTTTGTCAACTACCTCTTGGCGAGGACTATTTTTAGGAACTTCCTGTTTTCTACTTTCTCTAAATGATGAAACTAAATCTTTCTTTGGAATGTAATCAGGTTGAGTTGGGGAAGGAGTTTCAAGAGAGACGCTTTCCTGACGCTCTTGCTCCTTTTCTTTTATTCGATTTAATAGGCTCATTCTGCAGTCTCCTCCTTCAGGCGCTTACGGTTTAGGAATTTAGAGATGATTGAAGGTTTTTTTGCTTTTATCATCGAAATCTCCCGACGAGTTGTTAGTTGTTCCGCCATTTTAAAGACTGATTTTGCTAACTCAGTCTTACCTTGATTCATAACAAAGGGAATTCCTATATTTAAGGATTGTGATGCTATCTGAAAATCATTTGGTATATAGACAGGGTCATCTTCTCCTAATATCTCTGGAACATCGCTTGCCTGTATAACACTTTCCATTGTTGCACGATTAACAACAACCCTTACCTTTTCACGCATCCCGAGCACTTCAAGTGTTTCCAGCATCAATTTGGTATTTTTTAATGCAGCCATTTCAAGATTTGTTACAACTAATACTTGATCTGCTTTTTCGATAAATTGGAGTGTCTTTTCCTGCAATCCTACACCTGTATCGACAAGTACATAATCCTGCTGGACAAGTAATAAATCTAGCACTTTACTTAATATCTCTTCTGTTACTATTTCAGCGTATTCTGGACGTTCGGGAGCTGGTAAAACTTTTACCCCAGTCTCATGATTACATAGGTAGCTAGCAAGGCTAAATTCATCCAGACGATCAATTTCTTCAACTACATCTTTAATTGTGAATGTTGATTGAAGGTCCATAGCAAGACTAATATCACCGAATTGGAAGTCACCGTCAACTATACTAATAGATATATTCTTTTTAAATAAAGCAACAGCTAGGTTAACCGTAAGAGTGGTCCTCCCTATTCCACCTTTAGCACTACAAACGGCAATCAATTCTCCGCGTTTCTTTTTTCCTTGCTGTATCATTTGATTGTTTGTCATGAAATTTCACCCCGGTCTAGTCTAATCCCTAGTCTCATGTGTACGTATGTTTTTCTATCTTACTTTTTAACTGGTGGTGGTACGATTTTTGTATGAATGGTTAAATGAATGTTCCCACGTTCTGATGCATTAATTAAAGTTACTGAGTCTTCTGGCTTGAGTTCTAATGTAACGGAACTATACTCCGCATAAACTTCGTCTTCACTAGTGGCGGCTATCATTTTACGTCCAATAGCTAGAACTCTAACCTTAGAAAGAATTTGTTTTGTAACCACTGTATCAACATTATTTACTTTTACAACTTCACTGAAAACAACATCTACAAGATCTTCTGGCTCAATTAAGTTGGATACAGATTGAACAAAGTTTACACCTACTGATACTCCTCGATGTCCATCCGTCACTTTTCTAGAAACGAATAGTGTTTCTTCCTTTTCAGATTTAACTCTGTGAGTAAGAAGGATTTCTCCAGCCTCTATATCCGAAGTAGCGTATAGTCCTTCTACTTCTGATAGCTCAGTTACAGTTTGAGCATGTAGACCATCCTTTGGAACTTGAGCAATAACAAGCATATCCGATGTTATTCTTTGATTTTCCTTTATAAGTCCGTTTGCCTGCACAACTGGTACTGTGTTTTCATTTATCACCGCTTGTGTATCAAATTGATTCATATAGTTAAAGAATAGTACAGTTGTTATGATTCCCATTACTAATGCTAAAAGCATAATTATCTTTGATCTCATGTTTCTTCACCTACTCTGTTAATCTAATGCTGAAAGCACCTTTATTTAAACTATTAGGCTCTTCAAAACCAGTTCCTGCTCTTTTAATAAACATACCCGTTATTGAAGTGTCTTTTGAATCCATTGGATCGGTAATATAAAAATAAGCAAACCCCGTAATCTGAATTTGTTTCATTTGATTTACATAATCTCCATATGGTTTAAAAGTAGGGATAAGTATGATTCTCGAGCAGTCCCGATCATACACACTCTCAGCGGTATGTAAACACCCATCCACACGCTCTTTAATAACAGACCTTGTTTTTCCAGCGATATTCCCCGTTTCCGTATCTAGAATATCTCCCACTTTTATCTCTTGTTGATATCCGTTCCTTAAGTTATCTTCGTAGGTTGCCGCACCTGATCCGCCAAGTGCTAATACTCCAAAATTTCCATATTCAACTCCAGTTGAATCGACTTTGAGTTTATATTGCGTGTTGTAATCTAGCTTAATTGAATCATCTATACCAAGTGGTGCTGCACCAGTTGCTCTTCCCATCACCCTTAGTTCAGCTGCAGCATTACTGTGCACATCTATCGATTCAAATCCAAGCAGTTTTGAAAAGACTAAAGGTACTGTTTGCTTCAGTTCAATTTCAACTCGATCACCCATTGTAATCGTCATCTCTTGAAGATGGCCTTCTTCTCCATGTGCAAGTAGAACCTCATTGACTACATGCCTTACTGCATTTTCAGTATTCGTTAACTCCTGTGCCCCTGATAAAACCGCTGCATTCGCAACTTTTTGTAAATGACTTTTTGTCATATACATTGTTCCACCATCCATTACAAGGCCGCCCATTGTAAGTAAACCCATAAAAGCTAATGAAACGAGTAATAAAACATTGCCTTCTTCTTTTTGTAAAAATTTCTTCAGCCTCTTTTTCATTTTATTCACCCCTTACTCAACTCGTATGGTTGATTCAGTGGATAAAATAAGTGGAGTAGGCAAGAACGATGAAAAAAATGGGGTGACAATTTCAATTGGATAATCAAGGGTTATGCTCATATATTCTCCAGATTTTCTGTATTCTTCTGATGGTGAGATTGTAACTTTTAATAGACTAGAGTCCCCTAAATCAACATAGTCTCTAGCAAACTGTCTGATTTCAGCATCTCCTCTACCTAAGCCCCCCAAACGCACCGTTTCTTGAGTTGCTAAATGAAGATGAGTATAAGAATATAGCAATCTACCAAAATCGAATATCCCAGCAAGTAATAGTAGTAATATAGGTAACAACAAAGCCATTTCAACTAGGGATTGTCCCTTTTCTTCTTTTATCATAAAAGTATCCACCCTTTTGCAAATAAGGATAAGAGTGCTCCTCCAACAATTGCGACACCATAGGGATAAGTTGCTTGAAGTGCATCTTTATCTAAGGTTAATGGAATCCTAACTCCATTTTTTAATCCCACAATTGAATATAAAATTGATTTAAGACGAGTTAATACTCCTTTTCGGAAAAACAATATTCCTAATGCAATAATTCCACCAATTAGAGCCATGTAAATTCCAGTATAAAATACAAAAACTGAACCTTTAATTGCTCCAATTAAGGCTAATAGTTTTACGTCACCAGCTCCCATTCCACCTAACATATATGGAATGATCAGGATCCCGAGTCCTGTTAAAAAACCTAATACAGAAAATATGATTCCTGTTCCTATTGGTGAAAAAGCATGAATTATAAACGTAACACCGAGAGCTGGGAAAATAACTTTATTGTATATTCTTCGTGATTTAAGATCGGTTAATAAACAAATCCCTAACACGACGATTAGTAGGCTATTCATGATCATTAAGGATCCCTCTTTTCTACATAATCCTTTTAAAAAAGGCCTTACGTTAAATTAACGCAAGACCCTTGCTGGAATTCTTCTTATTGTGCACCATTACGATTCTGTACATTTGTTAATACGTCAGTAAACATTGCTTGAATTTGGTTTCTTAATAAAACTAGAGTTCCTACTACCCCAACCGCAATAACTCCTAATACTAACCCGTACTCAGTCATCCCTTGACCTTGCTCTTCTACTACTAATCCTTTTAATTTGTTCATCATTATAAATCTCTCCCTTTTTCTCAATTTTTAATTTGCAGTTTATGTCCTATCATGGTGTTGGTTTTCTTGATTGTACCGGCTGGAAGTTCAACAACTGAACTTGCCTGAGCATGCACCTTTCCGATCTTTCGGGGTGAGAAATGCTCGTCTATCGCAACAATGTCATTTTGTTCCGATATGTAAAGTACATCAATTGAATAGTTCATAAAAAACGAATGGATTGACCGGCAGGGTTTGATGTGGAGCCCAGAACCTGATGCAAGTGAATGAGTAAACATTAATCCGAATAATCTTTTATGAAAGCTGTAAGCTTTTCTCAGATCACTAGCAAGTATTTCATTGTTTGTCAGATTCATAAGCTTCATTTTTTCACCTCTTCTCTCCAACAAAAATAGCCCCTGCCTTTTACCGAAAGGGGGGATAAAGAATTGCAGACTAATAGATAGACTACACCCTGTATCTTTCGGTAGCTGGCTGGCATAGTGCATATTGCACTTTAGCCCCTGTAGCTTTGCGTCACTGATTTTCATCAGGTTTGCCTTTATCGAGATTCAGCAATTTTTTCACTTTTCCGACTGATCTCTTGCTTTTATGATAAATTTCCTAACCCAAAACGACAATCCTACATAAGACTTATTTATTTTCAGAATTTTTAATATTTTATTAGGTAGATGCCCCCATGATTTTTCCAACTAAAATAGGCCGATACTCACTGTTCAATTCTCTCCGTTTAAACACAAAGACCTATAGTCGATTTCATTGTAGGAATTTGTAGTCTTTTGTAATATCACGATATCTTTTGACGAATCGGTTTTCTTTTAGGATTTTGAGGCTATAATATTTATACAATCGCTTGCACTTATTATAAGGTGCTATGGAGAAGTAAGTTAAATCTCAAATTTAAAAGGTATAGTACTACTAGCCTACATTACATAAATTTTTCATGATCGAAGTACTATAAAATTTATTGGGGATAGTCATATGTTAAGCTTAATTATAGAAGCCAAGAGAATAAAAATGATTACTCTAGCACAGAAATATGGATTCACTGCAAAAGAAACCATACAGTGTAGCCAGGAGCTAGATAGACTATTGAATTTATATGGACAAGCTATGGAGTCACAAGATTCATGTGATGAAAACCCTGCCGCTAAATCGATTATTTCATAAAAAAAACATTCGCTTTAAAAGCGAATGTTTTTTTTACTCTCTTATCTTAAGTGGTTGTTTTTTACCGTATGTCAAAGTTCTCCACAGCCACTCTACTGGACCAAATTTATAATAGTTTAGCCAAAGCTTACTAAGGATTATTTGTATACTAAAAATAACAAGTGTTAAGATCAGTCCCACAAACGGACTCACTTTTCCATAAAAGCCCAATCCATAGCTATAAAACAACAATGTACATAATATGGATTGAAATAAGTAGTTTGTGAGTGACAATCTACCAACATAAGATAACGGTGATAAAATAGATTGCCACAGAGTTTTTCTCAATAAGAGGAGAATACTTGTTATGTAAAACATAGCAATCGCAGGGCCACCTATCGTATCCTGTATAAATTCTGTCATCAGGTTTTGATCGAATAGATATGGTAGAAGTTTAAAGGGTAGTCCAATCATCAATGTAATAAACCATACAATTTTAATCGACTTAATATTCTCATCTACTTTCGAAAACCATTTAACTTTTGCAGAGAGGGCTCCAAGTAAAAACATTGGCAACAAAGTCACTAGCATAAATGGAAAATTAAATGGGCCATTTACCATATACCAATCTTGAAACCGTTGAGAGGTAATTTCGGTAAATGTTCCTGTACTATATACCTCAACCGATTGCTCAGTCATTTTTTCATCATATGGAATTGTTAGAGCAGATGGCTCAAATAACAAGGCTAACAAGAGAAGTCCTGTCATTAATATTGTCGGAACAATGATTAATACCAGTGACCATACCAATAATGTGATTGGCTTAACCTTATGAAATAAATAGAAAATAACCCCGATAATTGCATACGTAATTAATATATCACCATGCCAAATTAAAAAGGCATGAATACACCCTATTATCAATAGCACAAATAATCTTCTAAAATAGAGTTTTGGAAAAGAAAATCCTTTTTCCATAACACGTTCTTTAAATATCATAACTCCAAAACCAAACAGAAATGAAAACATTGTGTAAAAACTTGCTTGGGCAGATAGATTGATAAAATCTTTCGTCCAAAGATCCAGTTTATCTGTCCACCAATCCGGCCCAATATAAAGTACAGGTGAATTAAAGGCTGCCATATTGACTAAAAATATCCCCAATATCGCTAATCCCCGAATAATATCAATCGATTTAATTCGTTCTTTTTCTTGAATAGGTGTTAGTTGATTCATCTTTACACTCCTACACTGATAATTTTTACCATTTTTTCATTATAGTTGATTACTAGACATAATTCTAGGTTAAGTTACTCTTCTTACAAAGGATAAGAAAATTCACGTCGTATAGGCCTTCGTCATATACTTAAAGCAAGATTATTATTAAAGGGTGTTTTAGTTATGCCAGCTTTCGTCGGAGCAGTAAAAGTAAATAGTGTTGGGGGAAGCTCAGTGTTTAATATCGGGGACGTATTTACAATTTCACCAAGTAGCAATGCCAAAACATATGCTGGTGCTGGTTCATTCAATACGGGAGATGGATTATATGTTCTTAATAGACAAAGTTCAACCAACACTTATGATAGAGATGTCGTTGATCAGCCTATTGCAGGTAATGCTTAACATTCATCTGCATACTTTACCTTGTAAGGAGGGTCCTTAGTGAATTTCTACATCAATCAGAGTATTTGCATCAATTATTTGCGAGTCGGTTCAGTTGCAAACTCATCAGTATTACAAATTGGTAGTGCAGGAATCATTAAGCCTATGAGTAATTTGTATAATACCGGTGGTTATACACAACCGGCACCTGAAATAGCTACTGACCAAACTGTTGTATCAGAAAACGCTTCAGAATTTGTCCCGGCTGTTCCACTTTCTACAGTTAGTCGATAGGCATTCACCTATTTGCCTTCTATTGAATATATAAATTTATAAATGGGATTATGAATGCTTTGGGAGGGATTCTAATGTATATGTCTTATGATATGAATCAGTACTTGCAGCAACTCCACACATATGTTTTAAAACAGAATGAAAGAATTAACCATTTAGAGACTGTTATCTTACGATTAGAAAATGATATTAAAGAAATTAAGCAAAAACCAAGTACAAACATCGAAAGAATTGAGTATAAGTTTGATCAATTAAAGGTGGAGACACTTGAGGGTACCTTAAATATTGGACTGAATCCATCTGATACTGGAGCCATTGATGATTTCTCCGTTTCACAAGGGAAAATGCAGGTTCCCCCTTATAATCAATTTAACAGAGAATATGTTGAGGGAATCCGTGGAGAAATGGTGATTTATTTGGAGGATGAATGTTTAGATTTAATCGATACGATTGAGAAAAAGCATGGAGCTACATTAGATCAAGCCTACCGTGATTTTATTATTGATGATATTTCTAAACAACTTGATACTAGAATTGAATATCACTTAAATCAGCAACTGTCTAATCCATCCCTTCCACGCAACGAACCAGATATCATTCATACTAATGTTGTTGCGAGTATGAAAGCTGACATAGAAAATGCGATTAATGCTTTCATAATTAATCTTCCAGACAATATGAAGGGAGCAAACTAAAGATGAATTTTACAGTCGTTAACCGAGACTTATCGGTTGGGAATATTCACGTTGTAGGTGTTTCGACTTCATCTATCTTTTTAATCGGCGATACGAAAACGATATCTTTGTCTTCAGCTTTTGATACTCCTGCAGAGTCTCTAATTATTGGACCATTTGTTCCACTGACCCCTTCAGTATAAGGAGCTTTAATATGTTAAGAAGATCGTCAAACGTTAAAAATATATATGTTAACTCAGTAGGTCTTGGCTCTGTTGTGCAAATTGGAGACTCTACTAATCTCCGTCCTCTGTCTAGAGCCCTTGCTGTCCAAAGAGAAAAACAGGTCTTTTTTGGAGTAGAAGGAAATTTTGATGAATATCCAGTCTTCACAAAGCCTCTAGTGCAACCTCATTTTTATGAGAGGGTAAACATGGTTGAGCACAACTTGAAACCTACAATAAATGTTAATAACATAAAAGTTTCTGCCATCTCAGCATCAGGTATTTTTCATGTCGGATCTACCGAACATATCTCTTCAGAGTCACGGGTTAAGCATATCCGTCAAATACTTAGTGATGAAGAAGAATAGGAATAGAAAGTATATATATCTTAATTTCATTAAAAGGGAGTTTTTTAATATGCCATCTATTGTTGGCCCTATTCAAATTAACAGTATAGAAGGAATTGTTAATTTAGGGGATTCTTTTTATATTTCACCAAAAGGGTCTTCTAAAAGCTCATTAGGTTCTGGTGGAGCAAATACGGGTGATTTTCATATCGTAAATAATATTTTAAGTGCAACGAATGCAATTGACCCAGATGTCAATGATTCTAATATTACCGCCAATGCTTAATATAAAAAAGAAACTATCCTGACCAAAGGATAGTTTCTTTTCATTTTTACCACCAAAATCCAGGGTAACCATAGCCGAATCCATACGGATACGGTGGATAGAACGGAGTCGGTCCATAAAAGTATGGGTTTAGTAATGTACTTCCAAGTAGGCCACCTAATACTCCACCTACCAGTGGTCCCTCAAATCCGCCACCATAGCCCCAATAAGGTCTTCTTGGTCTAATGTATGGTCTTCTTAAAGCTCTCGTGTCCATTGCATGAATAGGAAATTGTTGATTCATCTGTTTACCTCCACATGTACCTAATTAGTTGTTCAATAAAGGATATTCAACTAGTAGGTAAATGTCGTGGGCTTTTAACTAGATTTGCCAATAAATCTTACACCCTATAATTTTAGTAAGTGTCCACCGTCAAAATAATACAAATAGCGGTGGGTTAACGGCTTCTTCCAAATATATTCGATTGCTTTTGTGTACAATTCGATTTGAGTTCGGTATCTTTCTTCTAAGATAGGCTTGGCCTCTTCAAAGCCACCTTTATACCTGCCAGTGATTGCATCTGTTTTATAATCGATTAGTGTTAGGCGATTTTCATCCTCGAATATACAATCAATAACACCTTGAACCAATATATTTTCTTCTTCTGCTTGCTCCCATTTTGCATAGGCCTCATTCGCTGGCAAGGCCAAGCTAAATGGGATTTCTCTTTTGCAATAAGGGGCTTTAGTTAGTCTCTTTCCAATTTCAGTATGGAAAAATCCTACTATATTCGCAATATCAATTCCTTCAGCTTGTTCACTTGTTAGGAGCTCAGTATTTACCATCTTTGCAATTTGTTCACGTAAGCTCGCTTCATTCATATCCTTTGCAAAGTCAATATGCTGCATAACCATATGCATTGCTGTCCCTTTTTCTGCCGGTGTTAATGACTTCTCCTGCATAAAACGTGGGCGATCAGCAAGTTTTGGTTTCATCTTCCGAATAAATTCCGTGGAACTACTCTCATCAATACTATCATGCTGCCTTTTGATCTCAGTGACAGTTTGTTTGGATCGATGTGAAGCCGCCAATTGATTTGGGTAGACCCATTCTAATTGACTTATTATTTTATCTTTAAATGGACTTTCTACGGCAACAGGACTACCACTTTTTAACGCCTCAAGTAACTCTGCATCATTTTCTTTATCGTCAATAAATACTTCTTGAAGACTACCCGAATGAATCAGTTCCACTAACCATTTAGCAGAGTCATTTTTTATTTCTTCCGGCACACGCTGAATTGTTGCCCCTTCTCCCCGTAGAAGTTCACAATCCTTATGTCGTATTAAAGCAGGACCTATCCAGTCCATATACGATTTGGCAAGAGCTCTTCTATGGTCGGAGAGTAACCAATTCTTATTCTCCAATTCATCCTGCCACTTTTCAGTCTGCTTTTGGAACTCTTTTACGGTTCCAACAAGATATAATTTTTCTTTTGCACGTGTGAGTGCAACATAAAGTACACGCATTTCTTCGGCAATTAGTTCAAGCTTCATCTTCTTTTTCATAGTGGACAGGGTAATCGTTGGATAACTAATACGTAATTTCGGATTTACAAATTTAGAACCAAAACCTAATTCTTTATCAAGTAGGTACTTTTTATTTAAATCCATCATGTTAAATTGCTTCGACAATCCTCCAACAAAAACTACCGGGAATTCTAGTCCTTTACTTTTATGAATGGTCATTAAACGAACAACATCTTCTTGTTCCCCTAGTGCACGAGCCGTCCCTAAATCATCTCCACGGTCCTGCATTCTTTCGATAAATCGTAAAAAACGGAAAAGCCCTCTGAAGGAAGTTGCCTCATATTGACGGGCACGGTCATATAAAGCTCTCAAGTTAGCCTGACGCTGTTTCCCTCCAGGTAAACCGCCTACATAATCATAAAACTTTGTTTCACGGTATAGCTGCCAAATCAAATCAGATAACCCTCCATGGCGAGCCTCTGTCCTCCACCTTTGAAGGTTTTCATAAAAAGCTTTTACCTTATTTATTAATTGAGAATCTGTATGACCTTCTTTTATAAAAGCAGTCATTGCCTCATAATAGGAGGTTTGCTTTGAAGAAATACGAATCACCGCTAATTCCGTTTCATCTAATCCTACAATAGGTGACCTTAACACCGACACAAGCGGTATATCCTGAAAAGGATTGTCAATCACCTTTAGTAAGGACATCATAATTGCTACCTCAGTAGCATTAAAATAACCTGAACGAAGGTCGGCATATAGTGGGATTCCTTGTTGCTTAAATTCCTCAAGTATCTGAGGAGCCCAAGGCATCGAACGTAAAAGAATAACAATATCACGATACGTAATATTTCTTGTTCTTTTAAGCTTTGAATCATAGACCTGGAACTGATTTTGAATAAGTTCTTTAATCTTTTTTGCCATCAACCTTGCTTCAAGTTGGGCAGTTTCTAATTCAGCTTGATCAAACAGAACGGACACTTCATCTTCACTATCTTCTTCTGTGGAAGATTGGGCTTCTTCCTTCCCCTCACGCTCAATAATTAATAGCTCTGCTGCCATATCATTATTGTCAGGATAAGCTGCTCCCAGCTTTAGCTCTGCGTCGTGATCATATTCAATTTCTCCAACCGTTTCTCCCATGATCTGTCTGAATAAAAAATTCGTACCATCAAGAACTTCTGCTCGACTTCTGAAGTTTTTTGATAGATCAATTCGTAGACCTGTGTTTGCTCCATCCTTGGTAAAGCGTTTATATTTACCTAAAAATAGAAATGGTTCTGCAAGTCGGAATCGATAAATGGATTGTTTTACATCTCCAACCATAAATAAATTTCCGCTTACTTCGCCTTCCTTCGTAACTAATTGTAAAATGGATTCCTGAACCATGTTCGTATCCTGATATTCATCAACTAGTACTTCTTCAAACTGTTCTCGGTAATCTAGAGCAGCATCAGAAGGAATCAGGTCTAATCCATCATTTTGATTAGCCAATATTTCTAAACAATAATGCTCTAAGTCTGAGAAATCGACAAGACCCTTCTCTTCTTTTAATTTTCGGAATCGATTTCCAAATTCATTAACCAATGTAACCAACATTGAAATAACATCTTTCATTTCACGCAAATCTTTCAAGTAATTTGCTGGTTGACGACTAAAAAGTTCTTCTTTTATTTTCTTAACCTGATCCTTTGCATCATCTCGTAGCTTTGTAACTCTCTTAAGTAAATCCGGATCGTACTCATCACCTTTACAAGGTTTTGCACTAGGGTACGTTAAGTTTTGCATTTCTTCATAAAGATGCGACCAGGACATTTTACTTGCAGATAGTAATCGATTTAGTTGCTCTAAATCTGTTTCTATCGTAATTGCACGTGGGGCTGGTCCTCCAGGTTGCTTTGTTAATTCCATTGCTTGTAGTAAACGGTTCTTGGCTCCATTTAAGTTGAGCAATACATCTGCCATTAGATATGGATATAAAGAGGTGTCCTCCATCTCCGTATCCTCGCGGACATCATAATTTGCTATCATTTCATCCAACCATTTTTCAGGATTGGGATGAGCCCTTGAAAAGTCATACAGCTTACGTATCATATCTTGTAAGTCTGAGTCACTTCTGTCGTTCGTATAACGATCTACTAAATCAAAAAACAACTCATTCGACTCGGAACTATAATACTCTTCAAAGAGCTCCTCTAATACTTCATCTCTAAGAAGCTCCCCCTCTGTTTCATTTGCTATTCTAAATCCCGGATCGATATCTAACATGTAGTAATACTTTCTAATTACATTCAAGCAAAAGGAATGAATGGTTGAGATGGATGCACGATTTAATAAGGTTAGCTGCCTTCTTAAGTGAAGGGAGGCCGGCTGTTCCTTTAAAGCTTTTTCAAGTGCCTCACCAATCCGGTTCCTCATTTCGGCCGCTGAAGCATTTGTGAATGTCATAACCAGCAGGCAATCCACATCAATCGGGTTATCTGTTGAAAGAATTTTTTTGATGATACGTTCTACTAATACTGCTGTTTTCCCTGAACCTGCAGCCGCCGCAACTAAGATATCCTTCCCGCTTGAGACAATCGCTTTCCACTGATCATCCGTCCACTGACTACCAATCGGCTTTTCAATATGATTAGAACTCAAGGCTAGTTCCTCCCTTCCTTACTTTCTCAAGTACATCATCATTTTTCTCTTGAACTAGTACTCTATAGTCGTTGTCCTCTACTGATTGATCAAATTGACAAACAGTTTTATATGAACAATACGTACAAGGGGTTTTATCCTTTAGCTTATAAGGATTAATGTCAACATTACCCTCGGTAATACGGTTACCAATGTTCTTAAAGATACCCCTAATATGAGTTCGTAAATGTCCTAAATCTTCTTCACTTGCAATCGCTGAGGTTGAGTAAAAGCCACCCTTTGTTTTGATTGCGGCTGGAACAATTTGAGAATAACCAGTTTCTAAGGTTTGGTCCATCAAACGAACAGCTTCTTCATCTCCAAGTAATAGACCCTTCATCTTAAAGCGTTTAAAGATTTCTTCTTCGATAGACTCCTCATTCATGGCATTCTTACTACTAATCATCGGATTATGAACATGGAAGTATAATACCCCAGCTGGAGTTGCCTTAGTTCCTATCCAATCCTTCGAATGAGTGATAACAACATCCAAATAGGTTAACATCTGTAAAGCTAGTCCATAGTATACTTCAGATAAGTTTAAGCTCTTCTGACTAGATTTATAATCCACAATACGTAAAAGAATACCCTTAGAGCTTTCAGCTTTATCCACTCTATCAATACGGCCGATCAACTCCATCTTGCTTCCATTATCAAGTTCAACTTGAATTGGAGGTAAAGGGCCTTTTTTACCAAAATCAATTTCTAACCCCAATGGAGCAAATCCACTTGCTTTCGCATGGTCACTTAAAATACCAGACGCACGACTGATGATGTGCTGTAATTTCCGTTTAATGTATTGAAATCGATTTGAACTTAATAAAATTTCTCTTTGCAGTCTTGGAGCAAGCAAATCTACTGCTTCTATTGCTAATTGATTACATTGCTCTTTCGTAAGGTCACGCCACTCCAATTTACGTGCATGAAGCATATCTGCAATTTGTTTAAGTGCTGCATGAAAAAGCTGCCCTATATCAGGTGCTTCTAATCGAAATACATTTCGATCCTTCAAACCTAGACCATAGCTTACAAAATGAGAAAACGGACACCCTTGGAAAACTTCCATTCTTGAAACACTTCCCTGAATGGTTTCACCATATAACTCTTTCGAAAGGTCAGGTGGCAACTTTTCAGGTTTATTTTTATAAAACAAGCTTCCTAACACATGCTTTGCTTGACCTTTTAGTTGTTCATGTTTCATAAAATAGTTATAAATATCCCACCACAGAGGTTCTACTGGATATAATTTTTTCCATGTTTGAAGCTGTGCGGTTAAGTAGGATAACGCAACAGATGGATTAACAGCATATAACAACTGTTCTTCTACAGCTAACTCTGCTGGTTCATTTACGTAAAATCTGTATTGGATGGAAGGAAACAGATCTTTTAACCTCCCCAGAATAACCGAAGGAAGTAACGTTTTCCCTTCCTCATCAGCCAATGGATAACTAACATATACTTTGTGGGCAGCACTAGTTAGTGCATTATAGATTAAAAAGTTCTCATCCAGTAAAAGCTCCCTACTTCCAGGTGCAAGCTTAATTCCACTCTCACTCAAACGATCTCGGTCTGATTCAGACAATACACCATCGTCCTTTGGCTTAGCTGGAATAACCCCATCATTTGCCCCAATAATAAATGTACATTTTATGTTTGAAAAACGAGAGCGCTCAAGACTAGCCACTAATACCTGATCTATGGCAGGTGGAACCAATGCAAATTTCATGCTTTCCATTCCTGATTCAAGCATGTCACTAAAAAGCCTTAAACTAACCTTTTCATTAGGCATAATTTCAACAAACTGGTCAAGCAAATCAATTACAGCCTTCCAAACTTGGTCGTGCTCTCTTGCTTCTTCAAGGTTTCCTTTTTCTTCTGCTTCGATTTTCAATTCTTCCATTTTTTCTGGAATGTTAAGATCTTCTAAAAAGAGATAAAGTGCCTCACACAACCCTCGACCATCCTGTGCTTTTTTAAGGCGCTGCTGTAAAGCTACTAACGGTTGTACAATCATATCTCTTAATGTGTTCAGCTTGTCTTCTATTTCTTTTTCTTTGTCCGTTTGACCAAAGTCTGTGTTCTCTAATGCTCGAAGTTTCTTATAGGTCCAACGGTCTTTAGTTGTCCAGCGGCTTCCTTGAATACCATACTCTAAACAATAGTTTTCAAGCTTGTCCATCTCTTCTCTTAAACGGTACTTGTTTCCACTTACCTTATTTTCACCCAATGGAAACAACAGATCTGTTTTTACACAACGGAAAATAGCTTCATATCTCCAGTTACCTGTAATAACCTCTAAACTTGAACGAATGAATTCAATTAAAGGGTGATTAAGCATTGATCGTTTTTGATCAATAAAAAAAGGAAGTTCATAGTCTTTAAAAACTGTTTCAATCATTTCGTGATAATCATTTGAATTGCGTACCAATAAGGCAATATCCCGATAACGATAGTTTTCTTCACGAACAAGCTTGCGAATCTCTCTAGCAATCCCTTCAATTTCAGCTCGACGGTTAACTGCTTGGCTGATTGATATTGCTGCATTTGAATGATAAGGAACAGTCGGCCTTGTATCAAAGTTTTTCTCTAGGTGTGCAAGAGATGGAGCATCTGCAAACCTAAAAGGTTCTTTTAAAAAGAGGAGCGGTTCGTGTACTTTTATTTTATTTTCGCTGGCAAGGTCACGTAAGGTTTGGTACGTATGACCAGTCATTCTAAAAAGACTAAGTTCATGCGGTGGATAATCATCATAGCGTTTGTCAACGGTTAAGGCGATGGTCACTGACTTACACTTTCTCATCAACTGTGCTAACACTTCATATTCTTGAGGTGTAAAGCTATGAAATCCATCTATATAAATTTCAGCATCTTCAAGGTATGAAGATGATTTTATTTTTTCTGCTAACAATCGTAAATAATCTTCAGAATCTACGTACTTACTGGAAAGGTGCAGTTCTAGGTCATCAAAGATCAACTTTAAATCATGAAGTTTATCAGCTAAAACCGGATTTGAATCTGTATTCACATCAATTGTGGCTTCCGATAGGTCCTCCCCACGAACACAATACCTCTTAAATTCAGCAATCATTTCCTCCATCTGAGTGATAAATCCAGTTTTTTCAGAAGCGCGAGAAAAAACCTTTAGTTCCTTTTTGCGTTGCTCAATGATTTTTCGAAGAACCATGTTTACCCCAACGTTATTTAAGTGGTAACGACTCATACCACCTGTTTCTTGTAATACTCGCCAGGCTAGACGTGTAAAGCTAAACACTTGTGCACGCATCATGCCACCTAAACCAGGTGTGTTAATAAGATCGTATTCTGATTGAAACGTCATCTGGTCCGGGACAAGATATACTAGCGGATTACCAGTTGGGTTGTCCAACAATTTCTCCCGAATCTCGTGGATAATGGTTGACGTCTTACCACTACCAGCCCGTCCCAATATAAAGTGTACTGACATTTATTTAACCCTCCGTATGAGAATTTAATATGCTATTAGAAAATTAGTTTATTAGTTTATTTTACTTTAACTAACAAACGAAAGCACCTAAATACCATTGGTACTTACACCTAAAAAAAGGAAGTTTTGTTATGAGATTACTATTCGTTGCTGTATTCTTAGTTTTTACTGGAATTTCAATTGCAAGCAATATATATACGTTAATTCCTATTTATCATGATATTTCTCTAGACTTGAACATCTCTTCGACAAAAGCTGTATTAGCAAGTAGTGTATTTTCATTTTGCTATGCTATTGGCTTACTTATGTTTGGGCCGATGTCTGAAAAGTTTGGTCGAAAGCTTGTTATTGTGCTTGGACTTTTGTGTTCGAGTATTACGACTATCATTGTTGGTCTTTCAACAAGTGAATGGCTACTATATCTTTCGAGGGGACTACAAGGAATAGCATTAGCCACCTTTGCCCCCGTTGCCTTCTCCTATACGTTTGATTTATTTCCCGCTAAACCTAGAACCCTGGTTCTTGCTTTGATAAACAGTGGTTTTTTAATGGCTGGAATATTGGGTCAACTAGTAAGCTCATTTATAACAGATTATCTTAGCTGGGAATATGTATTTTATTTCTTTGGATTAGTATACTTTGGTCTGTTTGGAATCGGTTGTGTACTTTTTCCTAAGCATGTAGTCCCCAGCCAATCAAGAGAAGTACTAAAAAATATGATCCGTTTACTTAAAAATTCACTATTAATTAAGAGTTATTTGATTACCTTTACTCTTCTGCTAACATTTGTTGCCTTTTATGATGGGATAACTAGATATTTAACAAATGAATTGCAGGTTGAGTCAGAAGTATTATTTGCCATTCGAGGTGCAGGACTTTTAGGAGCTGTACTCTCACTTTTTACTGGAAAGATAATTGCAGCTGTTGGAGAAATGAAGACGTTAAAACTTGGACTTTGTTTAACCATTTGTAGCTTGTTTCCACTAATCATCCTACCCTCACCAAAATTGATTGCAATCTTATCCATCTTTTTTGTTGCGTCGATCTCCTTACTTTTACCTTCTATTATTTCCTTCATTGGAAAAAATGGTGGAGAGCATCGTGGAAGCGCACTTTCTATCTACTCCTTTACCTTACTGACAGGTGCAAGCCTTGGACCAGTTCTAGCTGAGTTTCTCCTTTTCAATAAGCTAGTTCTGCTTCTTATAGGACTTTTCACACTCAACCTTATTGTTGGGAGTAAGTTAAAGATTAAAGAAATGGAATAATTGGAAATAATTATTGCATAAATATTATTCGTATGGTACTTATGAAATAAATAAAAAGTACTAGAAAGAGGTGTAATTTAGATGAAGGTTCTTGTACTTATTCATGTTTTATCAGCTATTATTGGAATCGGACCAACTTATTTTGCTCACATGTTATTAAGAAAAAATCAAAATGCTGTCACTCTTCGCCATTCTATGGCCATGTCTCAAATGCTAAACTACTTTCCGAAAATCGGAGGAACGATTGCTGTTCTTACTGGGATTTTACTTGTTATTCTTGGAAACTATGGCTCCTTTTTAAATCTTTGGTTGATAGGATCCCTAGTCCTCTATATTATCATTCAAGTAGTGGTAATTGGGGGCATTGAGCCAAAATCGAAAAGGTTAGCTGCTTGGGTTTTTGATGAGAAGAATAAGGATGCGGAAGAATTACCACAGGAACAAAATCTATTATTATCAAAAATTAGTAATCAATTTTATATTGCAACAGCACTAGGGACAGTACTTTTTATTTTTATGATTTGGAAACCAGTTATTTAATACTCAAGAGACCTATCCGACATCACTCGTATAGGTCTCTTCATGTTTATTAATCCATATCGAGTAGCGATTTAGCTAATGATATTGCATGATCTTTTTCATAGCCATTATAGTATCCAGTGCTTAGGCGGACTGGGTCACCAAAAAAGAATCTTTCATATAGAGTTTGTCGTCCTCCAAAGGCACTTAAACTAACATCCCAAGCGAGCCTAAATAGTTTTGTTCTCTCCAGAGCATTACAAGATGCTCCTTGTAAATACTGGTCTAAGTCGGGGCGAATTTCCGAGTCAAAATCACATTCAGTTGGGATTGAAATCAATCCACTTGCTCCCAACAGCTGAACTATTTCTATAAATCTTGGATAGAGTCTTTGAAATGAGGTAATTGCTGCATACAATGGGGCCGCATCTGGAATCATTATTCCTCTTTTATCCTCTTTTGCTTGAAGCTCCGAAACTAACAAAAGAGCTTTTAAAGATTCATAGCCAGAGATTATTTCACTGACCTTTTCCTGAACGTGTTGGTATCCACTGATATCAATAGATTCAACAATTAACTGTGCAACTCCTAGAAGGAATTCTGTTTTAACCACTTGCCTCGAAACAGCCTGATGAAGTAAAAATGGATAAAATTTTGTCTCTTCATACATTTTAGAAGCAGTCTCGTAGTTCTTATAGAGGAATACACGCTCCCATGGGACAAACACATTGTTAAACACAACGATTGTATCCATCTCTTCAAAGCGTGCAGCCAGGGGATGGTCAAATGTTGAATCACGATAACCAAAAGATTCACGGCAAATAAACTTCAAATTTGGGGTATTACTAGGAATCGAAAAGGCATAAACAAAATGCTCATCGATTTGCTTCCCTCCCACTGGCAAAACTAATATCTCATCGGTAATGCCACCCTGAGTTGCTAGTAATCTCGCCCCCTTTATGATTAGTCCATCACTCTTCTCCTCTACGACTTGTGCTGATATAGGCTGCTCACTATCTTCATAGTATGCTAGAGAGCGGTTCACTTGGGGGCTAACAAAGGTGTGTGAAAATGTAAGGTCATTTTCCCTAGCATTTTCATATAAATGTTTGATATTGAGACCATACTTATCTTGAAAAATATCCCAAGCTGTACCAAGAGCCATAATTCCTGTATTCATATAATCTGGAGATCTTCCCATCATACCTCCTGATGTTTTTGCCCACTCCTGAATTGTTAGCCTTCTCAGTTCTAAATCTTCTTTTGTTCTAGGTTGTAAAAAAGAGGTTCCTACTAAGTCTTTAGTCAAAGGAGACTTGTATGTCATAAACCCTTGTTTCTTTTTATCTAACTGAATGTCAAATAGCCGTGCTTTACTTTTTAAAATTCCTTTAAATGCTTTATGCTCACATATGTTTTGATCAATTTTTTGACCATCAAACCATACTTCTGCTCGTAACTGACTTATTCTCTTTAAGAAAGTTGGTCCATCTACCGCAGGCACGTTCATCCCACCTTTTTGTATAAATATCAGAATTTATAAAAAGAACCCTATTTTAAATAGGGTTTAAACGATCAATATAGAATAGTGGCAAAAGTTTGAGTCAACTTAATATTATGATACTAATTTTAAATAATGCTTTTCCAAATAAATTTAGCTAGTCCTTTTTAGTCTTTCTAATAAACCACTTACATCAGTGATGAACTTGTACTATTTTGTATTTTATCCCATAGTCCAGATTGCCTTAGTATAAGCTATTTTAAGACCTACCCTTTCCATGTTATTTTGGCTTATACTCCCATATCGTGCCTGGCCAACAACTAGATTACAGTTTTGTCTGATGGCCTGATTTATGCGCCCCTTTAATAAAGCTGTCTGTACTCCTTTGTTTCTATATTCTGGGACAGTTGTTGCGGCAGCTAAAGTTGCAATTCCGTCTTTATGAAATAATACTCCAATACCTGCAGATTCTTTTTCAAAAGTAGCTAAATAAAATTTCCAACCATCAATGTTATAGAGT
Organism: Cytobacillus luteolus; assembly: GCF_017873715.1. Classification (NCBI taxonomy): domain Bacteria; kingdom Bacillati; phylum Bacillota; class Bacilli; order Caryophanales; family Bacillaceae; genus Litchfieldia; species Litchfieldia luteola. The sequence goes on along the minus strand of NZ_JAGGKM010000001.1, from coordinate 386,426 downwards.
ACTTCATTGTTTTCTGCTATCGCACTCTTTAAAAATGAAGGCATTTGAAATCCTTGAATATATAATTCGCCAAATAAATCATATTCACTCTTATCCAGTTCACGCACATGAATAAGCTCATCACCCTCTTCACATTCGGTATCTAGTGCTGAATATAAGGAAGAATGGAAATCGGTTTGCAGAAATCCTTTCTTAGAAAGATAGGATAGCAACTCCTTTGAAACCTGTGCAGGTGGTAGTTCAAAGCGAACTGGAATGTCCTTTTCTTTATAAAAGTTTAAAATATCCTCAATATAGTCTTCATCTCCAGCACTTAGACCTTTAACCGTGTTAAAAGCTGGACCAGGGATATTCTTAACTGAAAATGCTGTTGCTTGCCCAAACTTTTCTATGCTAACCCCCATTGGATTACCGACTCTTGCTTGAATTGCAGATAATCTTGAATATAAGCAATCAATTTCCGATTTCTCTATTTTTATTGCCAAATCATTTGTTAATACTAACTCCATGTTCGCCACTCCTAGTTACGTGTTTATCATTTATCAATAATTCTCTGTTAGTTCTAAAAAACCTTTGTAACAGGAAAAATTTGTTTATTAAAGATGAGCCTGAAAAGCTGTAAAAAAAAAGCGCTGGGTTTCTCCCAAACGCTCTCAATCCTACTTTTCTTTTATTCGCAATAACCTTAAGCTATTCAAAGTAACGAGCAAGGTTGCTCCCATATCAGCAAAGATTGCAATCCATAGTGTTAGCCACCCTGGTATAACTAACAGCAATGCTAATACTTTGATCCCTAGTGAGAAGGTTATATTTTGTTTAATAATTCGTAATGCTTTGCGACTTAATTGAATTGTATATGGCAGTTTACTTAAATCATCAGACATCAACGCTATATCAGCGGTTTCTAATGCAGTATCTGTTCCAGCACCGCCCATGGCGACACCGATGTTTGAAGCAGCAAGAGCAGGTGCATCGTTTACACCATCACCTACCATAGCTACACTTCGGTGATCAGTTCGTAATTCCTTAACATAGTTTAATTTTTCTTCTGGAAGGAGCTCTGCTTTAATATCTGAAACCCCAAGGCTCTTACCAATCGATAAAGCTGTCCTCTGGTTATCACCGGTAAGCATTACTGTTTTTTCAATCCCTAAGTTGTGAAGCTTACGAATAACTTCTTTTGAAGATTCTCTAATTTCGTCTGCAACGGCAATTAATGAGTATATTTCTTGGTCAGTACCAACTACCATAACTGTCTTTCCTTCAGACTGAAGTGCAATAATCTGTTCTTCTGTTTCCTTATTAATCGTTTGATGTAATTCCCTGAAAAGATTAGGACTACCTACATAGTAAATGGTATTGTTTATTGTTGCTTTTATCCCTTTACCCGTAATCGATTTGAACCCATCAACAGTGACAGAGTTAAAGTCGCCCCCGATTTCTTCAGCCTTTTTCATAATGGCAGAAGCAAGCGGATGCTGTGATCCTTTTTCGATTGCTGCAGTAATTGATAATATTTCTGATTCATTCTCACGATATAGTACTATATCTGTAACAACAGGTATTCCTTTTGTAAGAGTTCCAGTTTTATCAAAGGCAATGACCTTTATAGATCCTGCTTCCTCCAAATATACGCCACCTTTAATTAAAACACCGTTTCTAGCGGCATTACCGATTGCTGTTACAACAGCAACTGGTGTTGATACAACAAGTGCACACGGACAGCCTACAACTAATACTGCCAATCCTTGATAAATCCAATCACTCCAGTCCCCATTGAAAACTAGTGGTGGAATTGTTGCAATAAAAAAAGCAAGGACAATAATTAACGGGGTATAATATTTTGCAAATTTATCAACAAAGGCTTGAGAAGGTGCCCTTTCTGCCTGAGCTTCTTCTACTAAATAGATGATTTTAGCTAATGTTGTGTCTTCTACTCTTTTCGTAACTGTTACTTCAATTAGACCTTCTTCATTTAAGGTTCCTGCATAAACCTCATCGTTTATCACTTTTGCAACTGGCATACTTTCACCAGTAATGGCAGCTTGATTAATGGTCGATGTGCCTTTTGTAACGATTCCATCCATAGCTAATTTCTGACCAGGTTTTACAATCATAAGGTCACCAATTTGTATGTCGTCTACATGTACCATCATTTCATTATTTCCACGTTTGATAAGTGCTTCTTTCGGAGCGATATCCATTAGCTTTTCAATAGACTGTCGTGCTTTATCCATTGAATAGCGTTCTAATACTTCACTTATCGCAAAGAGAATAACGACAGTTGCGCCTTCTCCCCATTCTCCAATAAATGCTGCACCTATTACAGCAATAGTCATTAATGTTTTCATGTCAAATCTTAAACGACTAATATTTAGTAAACCAGTAATAAAAAGCGAATAACCACCAATCAAGATTGAAGCCGCATAGCCTATTGTCGGGATAATATGACCTTCTGGATAACGCTCACCGATGATCCAACTAGCGATAAGCAATAAGGCTGCAATATATACTTTTATATTTTCTTTTTCCTTCCAAAATGGTTCCCGTTTTGTGAACTGTTCCTTTTCGTCCAATACCTTTAAATTTTCAAATGCACCTGCTTTTTCAAGCGCCTTTATCGAGGTATTACCTATTACTGTAATTTTTGAAGCACCAAAATTTACTTTTGCATCTTTCACACCATCCAGGTGTTTTACGTTCGACTCGAACGTTTTAGCACACCCTGCTCAGGAAAATCCCTGAACACGATATGTTTTTGTGTCTAAAGAGGCTGATTTTGCTTGTTCCATCATGATTTCACCTCTTCCTTATGTGCTAAAGCGATAAGGACTAGCTGTTTTATATGGTCATCATCAAGAGAATAGAAAGCCAATTTACCTTCTTTTCGATACTTTACAATCCCTTGCTTATATAGTGTTCGAAGGTGATGTGAAGTTGTTGCCACTGTCGCTCCAATAATATTAGCAATATCACAGACACATAATTCCTCATCTTCACAAAGGCAGAAGGCAATTTTTGAGCGATTTTCATCTGCAAGAGCTTTAAATAATTGAGCCACACTTGCAACATCTATACTTCTTATTTCACCTTTAATTCGAGTTACTTTTTCCTCATCATAACAATAAATATCACATGAATCTTTAGAGGTCATTAGTATCATCCTTTTTTATTCAAATAATCATTTGAATATATTATATGCAAAATTTTAAATTTGTTCAAACATTTATTTGAATGAGAAAGATGCCTAAAATTAAAATAGACCTCTAATTTGAGGTCATTGGATTATAATTTAATTTTTCTAGAAATGAATCAGTATTTGCTTCAAATGTAAAAACATAAAAGTTATTTTCAGCGTCAAAAACGATTAGATATGGATTTTCTTCAATTGAAAATACCACGATTACTTCAACGATTTTACCTTTGATAAATTCATTCTCAAGATTTAAATAAGGCTCTAAAGGTACTTTCACCATAAAACCTGTAGTTGGAACTGGGTTCAACTTCTTATATACGCCAGTTATACCCTTTAAAAAGGCTTCAACCTCTCGTTGTATCTCTGATGTTTTTTCAACTGTTGCTATAACCTTTTCTTGTTTCACATCAAAGATTTCAACTTTATTGCTTTGTGCAATTGAACTATTAGAGAATGAAAGAAAAATAATCATAATAAAGAACATAAATTTTTTTAACAAGGATACCACCTCAAGGGGTATTATTCCCCTAAGTTGCGAAAACTACGAGTACACTTACAATTTATTGGTTGCCAATCCACTCATGCCTAAGAAGTCCATACAAATGCATATCATACCTTCTGCCATCTCTTTCTAAAAACTCCCGATGTGACCCTTCTTTTGTAAATCCTATTTTCTCATAAAGGGATATGGCTCTATGATTATACTCAAATACAGTAAGCTGAATTCGATGGAGATTTAATTCGTGAAATGCAAATTTTAGTGCAAGCTCAAGAGCTTCCTTGCCAAAACCATTCCCACGGTTATTTCCTCCGATAGCAATAGACATCGATGAATTGCGATGGTTCCAAAGAATCCCATCAAATTCAACATACCCGATTATCTTTTTCGAGTCATTTACACGGATCGCCATTGTATATGTATTATGCTGCTTGTTATTTATCCATTTTTCAATTTCAGTTTCCCTTTTTGGAAAGGAGGGGATTGCATCAAGATTTCTTAGGAATTCCTCATCTTCATACCAAGTAGCAATTTCAAGAATATCCGTTTCCTTCATTCTATCCAATTTAAGTCGTTGACCTTGTAATAAGTGATAATCTAACATATGAACTCTCCCTACTCCTTTGATACTGACGTATTCTATGTTAATTCTAGATACCCCTTTTTATTTTCCGAAAAAAAACAAGACCCGACTGGGTCCTGTTAGACAACAATATTTTCATACTTCTTCTGAAGTGAATTTTTATCAATTTTACCTACATGTGTTTTCGGAATTTCATTCTCAAACATAATATGTTTTGGAATCTTATAGCTTCCTAAGTGCTGCTTACAGTATGTTTTTAACTCATCAACAGTAACTTTCAGGTTACTTTTTAGGGATACAACGGCTGCTACAATTTCTCCCCATTTAGGATGTGGTAGTGAAAATACAGCTACTTCATTCACAGCTGGGTGCTGATTCATACAATGTTCAACCTCAAGTGGATAAATGTTTTCTCCACCCGAGATGATCATTTCTTTTTTCCTTCCCACTATATAATGAAAACCTTCTTCATCTTTCTTAGCTAAATCCCCTGTGTACAACCAGCCATCTATAAGTGCCTCTTCAGTTGCTTGAGGGTTATTCCAATAATACTCGAAAACATGTTTCCCACGGATCAAAAGCTCCCCTACCTCGCCAGGCTGTGCTTCTTCTCCGTCAAATCCCATTAGCTTAATCTCATTAAAAATCATCGGTTTACCAATCGAGCCTCTTCTAAATCTAGCTATGTTTGGATTGATAAAGAAGTTATTGGGGCCAGCTTCAGTAAGACCATAACCTTCTTTAAAGGCTAATCCTTTTTTTTCAAACGCTTGATAGATTGGCAATGGGCAAGGAGCACCACCTGATAGGAAAGTATGCATTGTTGGAAACGTAACATCTTTAAAAAATTCACTATTTACGATCATGTGATACATCGTAGGAACTAATAGTACTACTGTACATCCCTCTTGATTTATGAGTTCAACCGCTTTGGATGGTTCAAAGTCACTGGCGATCACAACTTTTCCACCAATCAATAAAATCGGTATAGATAGTGCATTCAAGCCACCGGTATGGAACATCGGTAAGTAAGTTAAGGTAACATCCTTCTCACTTAAGCTCCAACTTACAATTGTATTGAGCCCATTCCAGAGTATGGATTGATGACTAAGAACTGCTCCTTTTGGTTTTCCAGTCGTCCCACCTGTATAAATAATAGCAAGAGGATCATTATCTTTTATTTCAGTTGTTATTTCATGAAAGTCCGTTTGCTTTCTTTCTGTTATCGACTCATATTCAGTTGAATCGATTTCAAAGTATTGATTAAGTTTTTCTATGACCAATAGCTCTTTTAAAGTACTATGAACTGCGACAATTGTCGGTGTGCAGTCAGTAAGTATAAACGAAATTTCTGCTTTTGATAGTCTCCAGTTCAGTGGTACAAAAATGGCTCCTAGTTTCATACATGCAAAAAAGAAATCAAAATACCCTATATGGTTAGGAGATAATAATGCGATTCGATCTCCTTTTTTCACTCCGATAGACATTAAATAAGTTGCTAGGTTCAAAGCTCTAGTATTTAACTGCCCATAGGTCCATCGAGTTCCGGCTTCACCCTCAACAATAGCGGTTGCATCTGGCGAAATTCGAGCTCGGTTTGATAACCAGTCTAATTCCCACCTCACAAAAATCTCTCCTCACATCGTCAATATCTACATTGACTATATAAGAAGGTAGTTACAGGATAGTTACAATGATCTCATAGAAGCAGTTTGATGCACCTGATCGGAAATATTTTGAATCGAAGGGTCTCAAAGGGGCAGTTTGATGCACCTGGATGGAAATATTTTGAATTGAGGGATCTCATAGTAGCAATTTGATGAGCTATAATAGAAATATTATGAAATTAGTGACCCCAAAAATCTTAACAAATCACAAAAAAACGCAACACCTGCCCCAAACAGGTATTGCGCGTATATTAATATTATTTATTAAATGCCTCTACAAACACAGTAGCACCCATACCTCCACCAACACAAAGGCTGGCAATTCCTTTTTGCAGGTTCTGGCGCTGTAATTCATGTACCAGTGAAACTACGAGTCTAGCTCCTGTACATCCAATTGGATGGCCCAGACTTATCCCGCTTCCATTCACATTTACTTTGTTACGATCTAATCCAAGTTCTTTTTCTACAGCTAAATATTGCGCAGCAAACGCTTCATTAACCTCAATTAAATCTGCCTCTTCTAATGCCCACCCTACTTTGTTTAATCCATCTTTAATAGCTGGCACTGGTCCACGTCCCATTACCTTTGGGTCAACCCCAGCTAGAGAAAACCCTGAAATTCGTGCAAGTGGTGTAAGGCCTTTTTCAATCGCCACATCTTCTGCCATTAACACTAATGCAGCTGCTGCATCATTTAAACTAGATGCATTACCTGCCGTTACTGTTCCGTCTTTTCTAAACACTGGACGTAATCCCGCTAACTTATCAGCTGTTAAATCCTGACGTGGGTTTTCATCCTTCGTAACAGTTACATCACCTTTACGTGATTTTATTATAATTGGAACAATTTGAGAGTCAAAATAACCATTTTCGATGGCATGAAGGGCACGTTGGTGACTTAACAAAGCTACCTCATCTTGCTCTTCTCTTGAGATTTCATGAAGATCAGCAAGGTTTTCTGCCGTTTCCCCCATCATAATATGATGAATCGGATCCTCTAAGATCTCCCATACTGTATCAGTTACTTGTCCGTGCTGCATTCTTGCTCCCCAACGGTGCTGCTTTAATACATATGGACTAGAGCTCATTGCTTCTACTCCACCCGCAACAACAACATCTGATAACCCAGCTTGAATTTGAAGTGCAGCAGAAATGACAGCTTGCATACCTGAAGCACATTGTCTTTGGACAGTAAAACCAGTTGTTGTATCAGCTAAACCTGCTAATAATGCGGCAGTTCTTGCTGTATTAGGCTCATCTGTTCTTTGAATACAATGTCCTAAAATAACTTCATTCACTTCATCATTTGCCAAGCCACTTTTTGAAACAGCTTCTTTTAAAACAGGTACAATTAAATCTGTTGGAAGTAAGTCTTTAAAGGCACCTCCAAATGTGCCGATTGGTGAACGAACTGCTGATGTAATTACTACATTTCTCATAACTCCAGCTCCTCTTATAGTCTATTTTTCTTTTAAAATTAAAAACGCAAAAACCGAGTGCAGATTTAACACACTCGATCCTTTGTATTACATCATTATTCCACCGTCTACATGTAGTGTAGTGCCATTTACGTATGTAGCTTCATCGGAAGCTAAATAGAGATATGCATTTGCAATGTCTGACGGCTTCCCTAAACGTTGTAGGGGAATAATAGATTTCATTTGTTCAATTACTTTTTCAGGTACAGCTGCAACCATATTCGTTTCAATAAAGCCAGGAGCAACTGCATTAACATTAATGCCTTTTCGTCCAAGCTCTTTTGCCCATGTTTTAGTCATTCCAACAACTGCTGCCTTAGTTGCTGCATAATTGGTTTGACCAACATTACCATACACTCCAGAAACAGAAGATGTACTAACAATTTTCCCATAGCTTTGAGAAATCATGTGAGGTACAACAGCCTGTGTACAGTTGAAAACACCAGTTAAATTAACATCAAGTACTTTTTGAAAATCTTCTTGCGATAGTTTCGTTAGCATACCATCACGAGTAATACCTGCATTATTAATCAAGATGTCGATTTTACCAAAACGATCGAGTACTTGTGATACCATGTTGTCAACGCTTTCACGATTAGCTACATCAACTTGAAAAAACTCAACATCTGCTCCTTGATCTTTTAGCTCCTGAGCTCTTTGCTCACCACTTTGATCAAAGTCAACAAGTGCAACTTTAGCTCCTTCTCTAGTAAATGTTACTGCCGCTTCATAGCCTAAACCGTTTGCTGCACCGGTTATAATTGCTACTTTATCTTGTAGTCTCATTTTGATAACTCCTTCTCTTCCAAAAATTCAGCTACTACACCTAATAATTGTTCGAGGTCATCTACTAGTGGAGAATGCCCACATCCTTTTAATTCGACAAAGGTTGCATATTCTCCTAGGTCCTCTACAATTTCTTTTGCCATGTTTTCAGTAATAACCAAATCTTCATTCCCACGAAGGACTAGTACAGGAATCTTAATATTGCCTACTAAACCAGTACCCTCATTTAGGCCATTATGATGATTACTAATGTTAAACGTATTTAAAGAGTAATAGACATCCCTTAAGTTACGTTGTGTCATCATATCCTCTACATATTCATTGTAACGTGTTTCCTCTGGTTGATTTTTACGGTAAATCATCATATTCCATAATCCTTTTAAAAAAGCCTGGTCATTTGTATCATAAGCTTGTTGAACTGGAATTGTTCTGGCTCTATCTCGGTCTATATCTTCCTTTGTGACTAAACGCTTTGTTATATCAAGTTGACCAGTTGCATCAAGGTCAAAGAACGGATAACCTCTCGTAGAGGCAGAAGCTAATAGAACGAGTTTTTGACAATAACCTGGGTAGTCCCCAACAAATTGCATTCCAACTGCTCCACCAGTTGACCAACCGATGATTGTAAAATCCTTTAATCCTAGCTCATCTACAAAAAGTTTAATATCATCTGAGAAATCTTTAATAGAGTTAACAGGTTCCATATATGTAGATATACCAAACCCTCTCATATCAACTGCATAAAGTTTATAATCCTCATCCATATTTTCTAACACTAGATCCCAATGCTTTGAAGAAGTCATATTACCATGGATTAGTAACACAACATGTTCTCCACCCTCACGTTCTCTATACCCTAATGTCTCTCCGTTTGCTAGTTTTACAGATTTCAGTTGAATAGTTGGCATTCTTATTCCCCCCATTTAATGGTTGTTGCTCCCCACGCATAGCCTATTCCTGCACTAACCAAAACGATGATGTCGCCTGCTTTTATTTTACCAGATTTTTCTGCTAATTCTAACGAAAGAATTTGATCAATTTGTCCAATATGCCCATATTCATTTAAATAGATGGATTGATTGTCAGATAAGCCCAACTCATTTAAAACAAAATCATGAGCAGATTTTTTCATATGAAGAATACCTAAATAGTCGATATCATCTTCTGTATAACCACTTTTCTCCAGCGATGAACGAATAACCTTTAAAAAGTTCTTCATTGATTTTTCTTCTAATCTCAGCTTCATTCCCTTTGGATCTAGCACATCAAGCATATTACGTTTATTTTCAATCGCTTCCGCTGTAATAGGTTCCTTCGTACCACCTGCAACAACTACAACATCCTCTGAAAAAGAACCGTCTGTCATAATGGTCGTTTCTAACACTTGATTTTTCTCTATCCCTTTTTGTAAAAGAAGAGCTCCTCCACCCGCACCTAAGTTATACATAAACCTTGTACGTGGATTTTCGTAATCAATGAAGTCACCATTACGATAGCCACCAGCTAATAAAACTGTAGTAATAGAAGAATCTGCAATCATCATGTCCTTTGCTACTTTAAGAGCCATTACTGTCGTTCCACATCTCATTGCCACATCAAATGCCCATGCGTTCTCAGCTCCTACCTCTTGTTGTAGTTTAATAGCTGCTGTCCACAATGGATATTCTTTATGCTCTTCTCCAATATAGATTACTAGGTCAATAGATAGCGGATCAATTCCAGCTTTGGCGATCGCCTTTTTAGCTGCATTAATCCCCATTTGACAAGTATGATCTGCAGAACCAGGGATTGGCTTTCGAGTTATGCCAAGCTTCTTCTCAATGACATCCTGTGGAATCCCTGATTTTGCAGCAATTTCCTCAGCCGTTTCGTACGTTTCAGGCAGATAGACTCCGGTACTTAAAACACCGATTGTTGGCAATGTCCTTCACTCTCCAATTATTTGTTTCATGAAGCTAACCGCCTCATCCATATTTTTCACAGCCACTTCTTCTTCACCTTGCACATGACTAACCTTAATTCGCCATTGTTTCTCTCCTGATGTTTCATCAATATCAACCAAATTGCATCTGACCACAAACGAAGAAATCAGTTGACTGTTCTCACTCATCGCCTCTACTCCTTTAGCTTGCAATGTCATGATTCGAAGTAGTTTCTTTCCCCTTTTTCGAACGGCGTTTGAACCACCAAAGCTTAAAGCTTCCAACAAGTCCGTAAGGGAAGAACATAACAACTAAAATGTATAAGATTCCGAAGAAAATAATCCAACGCTCAAAGATCCAATGGACCTTTGAAAGACCAGTTAACCAATGATGAGCAAATTCAATCAATCCAGCACCTATAATTGCACCTACTAATGTTCCTACACCACCGATAATTGTCATTAATAACGCATCAAGCGTGATATCCATTGTAAATACAGACGTATTTACAAATCGTAGTGTAAGTACGTAAAGTGACCCTGATAAACTAGCAATTACTCCAGCAACAACACTTGCAATAATCTTATAGTGTAGAACATTATATCCAAGTGATTCTGTTCTCGGTTCATTTTCCCTTATTGCCTGTAACACTCGACCGAGTGGCGATTCCGTAAACCTTTTTAAAATAATAAACACGAGAACCATAAGTCCAAAGGAAATTAAATAAAGAGTTAACCTATCTTTTAAATAATCAGGAATTGGGAACGTGAATCCATCATTTCCATAAGTTAGCGTTCTCCACTTTTCAGCTAAAACAAGGAATAGACCTGAAAATGCAAGGGTTAACATAGCATAAAAGTGACTTTTTAATCGTAATGAAAGCAGACCTACAATATAACTTACAATCCCAGCTAAAATGGCACCAACTACAATAGAAAGTAATAAGTAAACCGTTGTACTATCGAACTGTTTCATAAAGATACCAGTCGTATATGCACCTATTCCGAAGAACATCGCATGACCAAATGAAACAATTCCTGTATAACCTAGCAAAATATCATAACTCATAGCTAAGATTGCAAAGATAAACATCTGTGTAAAAATGATCATTAAACTTCTAGAATCGTTTATAAATGGAAAGAGGAGTAAAAAGAAAGCCATCAACACATACACTAGGTTTGCCTTTTGTGAATTAGTTTGTAATAGTTTCATATCTTCACCCCTTTATCCCAAATAGACCTTGTGGCTTAAAGATTAATACTAGTGCCATGAGAAGCATGTTTACAGCAAGGGCTAAATCTGGAACATAATACGCCATATACGAACCAGCCAACCCTACTAAAATCGCAGCTAAAACCGAACCTGTAATGCTTCCCATTCCTCCAATAACGACAACAATAAAAGCTAGGATTCCGAACTCTAGCCCCATTTCTGCATGAATAACACCGGAGTATGGGCCAAGTAACACTCCACCTAGTGCAGCCAATGCGGATCCAACCATGAATACGAGCATAAAAACTTTTTTGATATTTATGCCTAGTGATTGAACCATTTCCTTATCCATAACACCAGCGCGTACAATTAATCCGATTTTCGTATTCTTTAAAATGTAATGAATGAGGAAAAACACTAGGAAACCTACTGCAATAATCAGTAAACGATATTTAATTAAGATAACCCCACCGAATTCCCAACTACCAGATAAATAACTCGGTGTAGTTGCACTTAATTGATTTGGACCCCAAACGACCTTCAGCATTTCAGATAACACTAACATCAATCCCAGTGTTATGAGGATTTGTTGAATATGGTTACCGTAAACTGGTTGAACAATATAACGTTCCATTAAATATCCAAGGATAAGACCTGTAAGCATTGCACAAATAATACCAATTAAAAAGCTTCCTGAAGTTGTATACGTCCATATACCAGCATAGGCTCCCCAAGCAAATAGTCCGCCGTGAGCAAAATTAAGAACATCCATTAATCCAAAAATCAAGGTTAACCCTGCCGCGAGTAAGAAAATTAGCATACCTGTTGCTAAACCATTTACCGTTAAATTAATAATTACATCCATTTAACTTGACCTCCTTCCAATTTAACGTTTAGGCAATCCCTAAATATTGTTTACGTAATTGCTCATTCTCTTTTAGTTCTTGCATTTCACCGTGATAAACAGAACGGCCGTCATCGATAATATAAAAATGATCACCTATTGTACTTGCCATGATAAAGTTCTGTTCAACAAGAACAATAGTTGTCTTTGCTTTCATTTCCTGGATCGATTCCATTACCTTCTCAACAATAATTGGAGCAAGACCTTTACTTGGTTCATCAATTAAAAGTAAGTCATTTTCATTCACATATGCCCTAGCAATAGAGAGCATTTGCTTTTGTCCTCCACTTAAATTACCGCCTCGTCTTTTCCAAAACGTTTTTAAGTCAGGAAATAAATTTAAAATATACTCTAGTCGTTCCTTCGTTTCATCATTTTCTTTTTTTATAGCAACCTTCATATTCTCTTCTACAGTCAAATCAGCAAATATCCCTTGATCTTCAGGTACATAGCCAATTCCTTTGCTAGCAATTGTATAGGTTGGCAATCCCTGTATCTCTTGGTCATTGTAAAGAATTTTCCCTTTCGCCGCTGGGTTAAGCCCCATAATGCTACGTAAGGTTGTTGTTTTTCCTGCTCCATTACGGCCTAATAAGACAGTAACTTCACCTCTTGGTACCTCGAAGGATACGCCTTGTAAAATATGATATTGGTCAATATAAGTTTCAACTCCATCAAGTTTAAGATGCGGTGTCGTCATTATATAGCCCTCCTAAGTAAGCCGATTGTACTGTTTCGTTATTCATGATTTCTTCTGGTGTACCATCTGCCAAAAGTTTGCCGTTGAATAACACCATGACACTATCTGATAAATCCATGATCATATCCATCTTGTGCTCAATTAATATGATGGTTCGATTTCCTTCTGCCTTAATCTTTTTAATAACCTCTAAGATTGTTGGAACCTCTTCAAGTGACATCCCTGCTGTAGGTTCATCTAGCAGCAACACCTCTGTCTCAAGAGCTAGCAGCATCGCAATCTCTAATTTACGTTTTTCTCCGTGAGCAAGATTTTTAGCAATGGCATCCGACTTATTATCAAGAAGCACTAGCTTTAAAATGTCATGCGATTTATCTTCGAATTGCGTAAACTTTTTAAAATGAGATAGCATTTGATAACGAACTCCTGCTCTCGATTGAACAGCAAGTCTTACATTTTCTAATACTGTTAAATTCGGGAAAACATTTGTAATCTGAAAGGAACGACCGATTCCTTTTCGTGTTCTAACTGTTGGAGAAAGCTTTGTAATTTCCTCACCTTTTAGAAACACCTGCCCCTTAGTTGGACTTAGCTGGCCGCTTAAAAGGTTGAAGAATGTAGTTTTTCCAGCACCATTAGGGCCGATAATTGACTTAAAGTGATTCTTAGGAACCGTGAAATTGACACTGTCAACTGCCACATGTCCCCCAAACGCAATTGTTAAATCCTTAGTTTCAATAATTGAAGTCAACTTCTTCACCACCTTGTAAATTTTGAGGATTAATTTTCAGAAGAGAACGCAGTTTATTCGAATAAGTAGACTTCGGTAATGATACCGAAGTCTACTCAGGCAAACCTATTAGTTCAAAATTGGAGGTGCAGTTTCTTCTGGAGTAAGTTCACGAATTAATACTGGTACTGGATAGTCAAAACCATCTACCATTTCTAGACGGATTGCGTAAAGTGTTTGAAGAGCTTGATGATCTTCTGGGCGGAAAGTCATAGTACCCTTAGGTGTTTCAAAGCTCATACCTTCCATTGTGCTAATTAATGTATCCGTATCAGTGTCACCATTTGTCTTTTTAAGTGCTTCAACGATTGCAATCGCAGCATTCATACCTCCTGGTGTAAATAGATCTGGAACCTCACCATTAAACTTCGCTTTATGTTCTTCAACTAACCATTTGTTAATATCGTTATTCGGTAATGTGTGATGATAAACTGTGAAACCTTCCATACCTACTAGCGCTTGCATTGTTTTTAATGCAGCAATATCAGGAGCTCCAGTAGATATTTTGATTCCCTTTTCTTGTACCTTCATATCAGCAATTTGGTTCCAAGGAGAGTTTGCTCCTGCCCATACAACAAATAGATAATCAGGTTTTGCCTCGATGATCTTTTGAATGTTAGATGTGAAATCAGTTGCTGCAGGGTCAGCATATTCTTCATGGACAATGTCTGCACCCAGTTTAATTGCTGCATCCTTAAATGCTGCAACACCGTCTCTACCAAATGCATAGTCAGGTGCAAGTGTAGCGATTTTCACGCCTTCTTTTGCGATAGCAGCTGCTCCAGCAACAGCATCTTGTGATGAGTTACGTGCAGTACGGAAAACATATTTATTCCATTCAGAACCAGTAATACTATCAGCAACTGCTGGTTCAACAACCATGATTTTTTCATACTCTTCTGCCAATGGAAGAACCGCTAGAGTATCACCAGAGCTTGATGATCCCACAATGAAATCAACCTTATCTTCTTCTAATAGCTTAGTAGCCTTCTTAATAGCAACTTCTGGTTTTGTTTCAGTGTCTTCTACTACAAATTCAATCTTACGGCCATTCACTTCCATTGTTCCACCTGTTGCATACTGTAGACCTAATTCGAAGCCATTCACTGTTTGTTTCCCATAAGCCTCTAGTGCTCCGCTTAGTGAAGCTAAAACACCAATTTTTATTGGCTCTTTAGGCTCCTCTTTAGGTTCCTCCTTCGCCGCTTCCTTCGGTTGTTCAGTTGTGCTCGGGCTTTCTTCTTTTGTTGTAGTATCTGAACTACATGCTGAAACGAAGATTAATAGAAAAGCAAATAAGAACAACATACCAAAACGCAAAAACACATTCTTCTTCACCATTACATTTCCCCCTTATAAAATTGACTTTAAAACTTTGAACCTATCGTATTATGACGTAGTTACAAATAAGTTACACTACCGAAATGCGGAAGCGAATTGGTCAGCCCCGACAAGCTTCTGTGGCAGAAAAAGTCCGATCTTGACTTTTTATGACGCAGGTTATTTGACTCGAGGGGCTAGGCGCTGCAGCTGGACATCACCGAAATGCGGAGGATGCCCGTTCAGCGGCGTATGGGCTGAGTCGCTTCGCATGAGATAAAGGAAACACGGAGAGCGCAAGCGATCCGATGTTGACTTATCGCAAGGAGAAGAGGCGAAGACCACTAGACGCTGGGCATTCGAAGCTGGACATCACCGAAATGCGGAGGATGCCCTTTCAGCGGCGTATGGGCTGAGTCGCTTCGCATGAGATAAAGGAAACACGGAGAGCGCAAGCGATCCGATGTTGACTTATCGCAAGGAGAAGAGGCGAAGACCACTAGACGCTGGGCATTCGAAGCTGGACATCACCGAAATGCGGAGGATGCCCGTTCAGCGGCGTATGGGCTGAGTCGCTTCGCATGAGATAAAGGAAACACGGAGAGCGCAAGCGATCCGATGTTGACTTATCGCAAGGAGAAGAGGCGAAGACCACTAGACGCTGGGCATTCGAAGCTGGACATCACTACGAAAAAACCGTACCATCTACGGTACGGAATTCTGTCTTACTAAGAAGTTTTTGCGCCAATTAGCATTTCATACATTTGCTTTGTTGGTGACATTGGTTCAACACCAAGTTCATCGTCAAGGGCTTCACAACATTTTTTATACCACTTCAATCCTTGTGGTCTATTATTCTTATGATAATAAGCAAACATTAGCAAACGATAGGCTTCTTCCCACGTTTTATCCTTTTCAATGATCTTTTCGCACCAATAGATCGTCTTATCATATTGAGCGGCTTGAACATAAGCTTGTGCCATTCTTTCCGCACCACGTAAGAAATTGACTTGAAGCCGTTCTCGTTCATTTAAACACCAATCATCATAACGTCGCTCTGGCAGGTAATCCCCTTCATACACTTCAAGGCCCCGCTGAAGACATTTTATTACCTGTGAGCGATCCTTCTCTTCTAACCCTGCTAATATCCATTCCTCAAACTCATCAATATCTAATAAATATCCTGAATCAGGATTTAGGCCATAGGAGGTACCAATCCTTTGGATAAAGAATGGTGTAGATCTTGCTTTACGATTCGGCTCTAAGGCATTATTTAAAGCATTTAAAGCTACTTTAAAATCTCTAGCGGCTGCCTTCTCATCTAGGCCTGACCAAAGTACTGAGAATAACTCCTCTTTAGGTATTAGCACATTACGTCTTGTGACAAAGAACTCTAATAACTCCTTAGCCTTTCCTCTTTGCCAATCAGATTCGTGTACCTCATTTGTTCCTAGCCATACCCTAAATTTCCCTAGGGTTTGAATTCGCAAAGTATAACCCGGATGGTTTGTTACATTCATAATTCCTAATTCATCTAGTAAATTACTAATATATTGACGGTGAACACCAATTTTCTGAGCTTCTAGTAAAATAGGTACAAGCTTTTTTAAATCCCTTGGTCCAAATAAAGTACGCTTCTTAAATATAAAAGTGTAGTCCCCTAACTGAAGTAGCTTACCAAAATGTTGCACATTCATTAGGAACTGATCCTCTTCTTCACTATAAAAAGATGAAACACACCTCCACAAAGCTACCATTAAAGAACCATTCTCGTCACCACACTCAGTAAATAGTGTTGAACACTTTGATAAATAGTCGTTTGCTTCCTCATACTTTTCGTTATAAACAGCAGCAATTGCCATACATAATAAAATGAGTGCTGATAACCATGCATCTTTTACCTTTTCAGTCTCTTCCAATGCCTTGGTACCATATTCAATGGATCGCTCATATACCCCTTCATTTCCAAGTAAAATACATAGCCCCATTAGTGGTTCTGCTTTTCCCCTAGAAACGTTAATTTCATCCATAATTTCAAGTGCCGTTTCATAACATTGTTTTGCTAGTGTATAATCATATTTTCCTAGCAACTGTACTGCATGCCCCATCCTGATCCAGCCACATGCCTCAACAAATGGAGCCTGAAATCTCACACCTTGTTGAATACCAGATTGAGCTAATTCCTTAGCTTCCTCACCATTCCCCATAAAAGCTTCAATTAAAGAAAGTAATAGATCTGTTTCGCGATGTGACTGCTGCAAATGGACTTGTGCACTCGAAGATTCGGCTTGTTTCTTTTGAATCAATATCTTCTTGGCATTCATAAGCTTACCTGAACGCAAATACAGTCTAGCTTCGAGATTGCCGTCCTCAAGCGCTATGTTAAGCTCTTTCCCTTTCTTAAACCATTTTTGGGCTTTAATCGCTTGTCCCGCGTTGGCTAGGTTTTCAGCCATCAAAGAATAAAGTCTACCTAGGCCTTCATACCCTGTATCTCCCCTCACTTCAAGTACTTCAATGGCTTTCTGAAGAAATCGTTCTGCTTTACCAGGTTGAATTGTATCAAGATAGATCCTAGCTTGCCCTTCTAATGCACGGCTCTCCCCTATATAATCCTTTATTTGGCTAGCTTTTTCGATTGCATTTAAGTAACATCTTTCTGCGTCATTATATGAACAACGATACCTTAGTACTTCGCCTTCATATAACCATAGTAAATAATATTGATTTTTTAATAGTTCAGGAATTCTTTTTAGCCTTTCTAGTAAACTCTCAAGCTGACCATTTTCAATCATTACCTGACCATGTTTATCTAGAATTCTAGCCACATTTTCAAAATCACTAATTGCTTCAAAATGATAGATAGCCTGGACCATTAATCCCTGGCGATAATAGTAATTACCACTACGTTCATGAAGCATTCTGTATTGCCTATCATTTGTCATACGCAATTGCTTCTCTAAGAATTCCTTAAATAATGCATGATAGCGATATTGCCCGTCCCCTATTGAATATAGAAACAGATTCCTATTTGATATATTTTCCAACATTGCTGATGCCCCACTGATTCCCAAGACATCGTCACATAGTTGCCCGTGTAGCTCGTCAAAAATACATGTACTTTCTAAGAACTGCTGTACCATAGGTGGCTGTTTCTGAAATACTTCCATTGCTAAGAATTTAAACAAATCATCAAGAGATCGTGATTTATTTACTAATACGTCACTCAGGCTTCCGTTTACGGTTAATTGCTGCCAAATCATTCCTATGGCAATAACCCAGCCTTCGGTTGCAGAAAAAATTTGTTCAATTTCAAGGTCGTCTACTTCACATTCATAATAATCTCTTAGTAAGACTTCTACTTCATCAAAGGTGAACACTAAGTCTTTTTGTTTAATTTCTAGTAATTCGTTTTTCACCTTCATTGCAGTTAACAAATCCCAATTAGGACGTGTACGGCTCGAAATTACTACATGTAAATTGGCTGGGATATGTTGTATTAACATTGTCATCCATTTGTCAATACTTGGAGATTGTTGGACAATATGATAATCATCTAAAATCAGTATTATTGTAGAGCCAAAACTGATAACTTCATTGACAAATAAAGAGCATAACGATCGTATCTCTTCATCTCGTATGTAGCGGTCTACTGTACCGATATAGGATAGAAAGTTTGTACCAAAGGTTGGATGCTGTTTCCTTATCGCAGAAGTAATATAAGATAAGAACGGTATAACATCGTCGTCATTATTCGAAATGCTGTACCATGAGAACGAATGGTTTTGATCCTTGACCAGTGATGAGAGTGCCGTTGTTTTCCCATAGCCAGGACCGGAATGAATGATTGTTAAGGGGTAGTTTGTTACCGCTTTCATTTTTTTCATTAAGGACGGTCTACGTAATATATGCTCTTTCACGTTCGGAGGAGTAATTTTCGTTAGAAGTATAGTACTGTTTTCTTCCACTTCAATACCTCGCTTCAAATTTTCCTAATTTTGTTACTATTTTATCATACTTATACTAAAACTTCTATTATGTATAAACACGAAAAGAACCCGTATTCTCTCCGGATTCTTACTTCAAAAACGCAGATCCACTACATTGACAGGCCAATAGCGCAGATTCACTTTACCGACAATATGGTCGATTTTAATAAAACCATAATGTCGACTATCCCAACTCCCTAGTCGATTGTCACCAATAACAAAAATATGTCCTGGCGGAACTTGTTTCTGTCCTGTTATTTCCTCAAGGCTAAAATCTCCGGTCAAATTACCACCAATAAGGTTGTTTTTATAAGGGGATAAAAAGGGTTCATCTATTTGAAGACCATTAATATATAAAATATCATCAATATATTCAACCTTATCGCCAGGTAGGCCAATGACTCGTTTCACATAATGTTCCTTTGATTCTGATTTAAAAACAACAATATCAAAGCGTTGAAGGTCTCCAATATGTAAACTTACTTTGTTTACCATTAGAAGATTTCCATTTTGTAAAGTGGGCATCATTGATTCGCCCTCTACAACATAGTTAGATAATAAAAAAGTTCTAAGAAAAATAAAAAGAATGATGCCAATCCCAACTGACTTTACAACCCATATCCTATTTTTCTTTGACTTTCCTTCCATTCATGATTCCTCCAACTAATTATAATAATATTCTAACAATTAGTTAGAGCTATGGCAATATGTAGTTAATTTCCTTTTTCAAGCTCCACTGTTCTTTCAGTTAATCTCTTTTCAATTCTTTTTCCAACATACCATAGAACTAGGATGACGAGTACCAATATACCAGTCCGGATGGGTTGATGAATTAGGGCTCGGATATCATAACCGATGAAACTAACAGTAAATATCATGACTAACTTCCCGCATAAGACTGCTAGTATAAACTGAGCAACACTGACTCTTGATAAGCCAGCCACGATATTAACCAAGGCTGATGGAGTAAAAGGAAAACAAAGCATTAAAAACAGTGGACCAAACCCATGATTTTCAACCCAATTCATTAACCCTTTAACCTTTTTATGTCTACTTAAAAACCCAAATATTCTTTTTTGTCCAAGCTTACGTACAATGAAAAAAACGAGCAAAGCCCCTACACATGTACCAATCCATGAATAAAGAAAACCTAACCATAATCCAAAAGCAGCAGCATTTGCCATGACAAATAACACGAGTGGCAAAAAAGGAAAAAATGCTTCTAGCATTGGCAGGAAAATGCCTGGTAGTGGACCAAGTGCCTTGTATTCCTGTAGTAGTTCGAGTACCTTGTCTAAATCTGTTAACTCTTTTAAAACGTCTAAATCCATAAATCACAAGTCTCCCTTTAAAAACGACAATCTGTGGAATTACTTCCTATTATACCCTTATCCTTTTTAGAATAATTGTACACCTCATTAATTATAATAGGGGAAAAATTCAAAAAATCCTATACGCTCTACATAGTAAAAAACTCATGACCTTTAGTCATGAGTTTCAGCTCGGTAATTTACTTATCAAGCCTTTCAATTCATTTATTCGTTCGTAAGATATTCAAGAAACCAATTGTTAATATGATTCAGGCGGTCGATACGAAGCTTAGGGTTGCCGCTTCTTGATAATTCATGATTTGATTCAGGGAATCGAACAAATTTTGTTTGCTTTTTTTGTCTTTTTAAAGCAACAAACAGTTGCTCTGCCTGCTCTATTGGACAACGGTAGTCTTTTTCACCATGTAATATTAATAGTGGTGTTTCAATCTTTTCGACATATTTAAGCGGTGAATGATTCCAAAGCTTTTCCGTATTAGAAATAATGTCACCATTCACTTCCCACTCTGAGAAATAATAGCCAATATCACTTACCCCATAGAAGCTTAACCAGTTTGAAATCGAGCGCTGTGTTACTGCAGCTTTAAAGCGGTTTGTATGACCAACAATCCAGTTTGTCATAAAGCCTCCATAGCTTCCTCCAGTTACGCCTAATTTGGATTCATCAATGAAATCATAGTTTTCAAGCACATAATCAACTGCACTCATTACATCTATATAATCATTCCCTCCATAATCACCACGAACGGCATTCACAAACCTTTGACCATAACCATGACTTCCACGTGGGTTTGTAAACACAACAACAAATCCTTGTGCTGCTAACATTTGAAACTCATGGAAATAAGTATTGGCATACATCGCATGAGGGCCACCATGAATTTCAAGGATAGTTGGATACTTTTTCCCTTCCTCAAATCCTACTGGCTTCATAATCCAGCCATGCACATCCCATTGATCAGGTGCCTTAAACATAAAGGCTTTAGCATCTGATAATTCAATTCTATCTAAAAATGATGCATTCACGTTCGTAAACGGTTCAATGTCTCCTGTACTTAAATCATATGTATAAAGCTCTCCTGGAGAAGTCGGTTTACTAATTGCCAATACAGCCTTATGCTTTTCACCATCAACGGTTAGACCATACACATGTTGATTTTCGAATAGGGATGGATACATTTCGCCTTCAATTGAACCATAATATACACCTGTACTGCCTTGATCACTCATAAGAAAGTAGAAGCCATAGCTATCATTTGTCCAAACGATTCCTGGATTCACATTTCCTGAATGAAAGTCACCTATAGCAACATCCCCTACTTCAACATCCCATTCACTCGTTAAACATATGAGGCTGTTAACTCCCACCCCATACAACCAAATTCTTGAAAGAGTCGCACTGTCATATTCTCTTTCATGTCCAATAACAGCAATATATTTTCCATCAGGAGACCATGAGCTATTTGAAAAGAACCCTTTACTATTCGTTACTTTGTGTAGGCTTTTATCCTTGAGTGACATAATATATAAATCGGATATAAGAGTGTAGTCCGGTTCGTCTGTTAAGTTGGCAAATAGTGTTATGCTTTCACCATCAGGGGACCAGCAACCACCTGAATAATCTGTTGCCCCATCCGTTAATAGTTCAATTTCTCCACTCTTTACATCTACAACCGCAAGATGCTGTTTCTTGTCATCTAAAAAGCCAACAGCATCGGATTTATACCGAATTCGATCAACAACCATAGGTTCTAGTTGCTTTTCTTGCTCTTCCTTCTTCTTTTCCGTGTCTAAGATATTTTCTTCTGAACCTAAAGAGGTTTCAAATAATATCTTTGAACCATCCGGAGACCAAATTGGATTTCGCGCGCCATTTAAACATGCTGTTAATTTTTTTGCTTCTCCACCACTAGCATTCATTATGTAAAGTTGAGATTTGCCATAACGATTCGATACAAAACAAAGAGACTCACCTAACGGAGACCATCTTGGTGAACTATCTCTAACCTCACCAAATGTCCATTGTCTAATTTCTTTATCCTCAAGGTTACCAACAAAAATATGGGTTTTGTATGCATGCTTCTCCCTATTTATCTCGGTTTGTAAAAAAGCAACTTTTGTTCCGTCTGGTGATAATTGTGGATCATTTAGTGATTTCAAATGATATAAATCTTCTGCCTTTATACCTCTTTTTATTTCTTCAGACATTTTAGCAACCCCTCTACACATAATATGGATGAAGCATTCGAAAACTTTGAATACTCCTAGTTTATCACCTTCAAAAATACTTAGAAAGTAGAAGCTATTTTTAAGCTTGCTTTCTAAGGGGATTTGAATTAATATAAAAATAACCAAACATATGTTCCTAGGAGGGTGACATACATGACTAGAATTACAGAAGAAGACCGCTTTATTCTAGAGCAATCCCTCTTCTTACCAATGGTATTAACAATTTTTAACCGTGACCTCTCCGTTATTCAAAACAGTCCATTTAAACTTAAGGATCCTTATATTCATTTAATTGAAGAGGCGATGAAACGCGTACAAAAAGATTTATATGTGGTTAAACAAAAAATGAGAGAGCGGAAGATGAAAGCAGTTGAGGTAGAAAGAGATGAGGCCTTTACACTTTTTTCTTTTATTTACAAAGGCTATGAAGAAAAACATAATTATTTTAATCCGCGTATTCGCAATGAAGTACTATCAATGATGGAGAAATACCTTTTCGGGTAACGCTTTGCTCCTAAAAAAATAGGAGCGCATTCATCTCTATTACATGTCGTTAACTATGGGTTTATGTTGCGAGTAATTAGGTGGGGATAAAACAAATTGTTTTCTATATTCTCTTTGGTCAATCCTTGTTGACATAATTGTTCTAAGATGGGACGTTCGATAAAGTTGGTTTTCAAATGAGCCTTCTGATATAGGCAACAATATAGACTTATCATTGGAAAAGGTTACCATTGTTTTCTCAGAACCGTCTGAAGAATGCTTAACTACATAGGTGTGAGAAATCCATGCACAATCGGATTTTGTAGGTGAGGCTGTAGGAAAAAGGTAAATCATACTAGTTGCTTCAACAATAATCGGCGCTTTATGTGTAACTCCCATTAACTCACGAGTTCCTTCTTGCCTACCCTTCAAACTAGAGCCAAAGTAGCGACAACTCCTTTCAACAATATCTGTTGGCTTCATCGCAACTAAATATTCTCCATCAGTCTCCATGACTTTTGAAAATTTTCGATTCTTAATGGTAACTGGAAGAATTGACATCGTTTTTCGATTTACTTCATAGTCTTTTAAGTAAGTAAACGAATTTACTTCCATCTAATACACACTCCTTTTTTTATAATTTAAAAGTCACACTAAAATCGTAACAGAATAGACGAGAATATTCCATGAATTCACAAAATTTTCATATTTATTGGAGGTTTCTGTTGAAAATTGTCAAAATAAATAGAGTGATTTTCGAAGGCAATTTAAAAGAATTGCCCTTACTTTAGAAAAACCACTCTACATTCATTAAGAATTGTCATATACCTGTTTTATTTCCTTTTCTCCAAGGTACTGATTCGCTTGTTCAATTGTCACATGTTCATCAACTGAATCGCCAGCATACATTGATTCAGACTCATATGGATTACTCGTATCTAAGTCCTCGGTCATTCCGATTACCGGATTCAAAGCTGTACCCCTTAAAATATCATTCGGATCCTTACTCATGATATACACCTCCATTATTATCATTGGATAAGCATGAGAAAATCATACGGAATTTTTAAAAAGAATAAAATTCTAAAAAATCTAAAAATTCTGTTGATATTTTTGAAAGTCGACAATATAATAGTAAAAAGACATTAGGGGTGATCTTTCATGAAAAATGAAAAATCGTATACTGAGATCATGAAAACCCGTACTATTTCAAAGAAAAAAGCAGAGCATAAAACGATGCTAGATGTGTACATTCAAATGATTTTAGATGAAGCCCTCTACAATAGGAAACGCGACTTACTTGAGAAGGAAATTAATAAGGCCATTGATACAAGAGATATCCCTCTTTTCATGGAACTATCAAAGGAGTACCGAGAACTCGCAAAATTCGCTATGTAATTTGTCTTTTCAATCTAATCTTCTCCA
This sequence comes from Cytobacillus luteolus, assembly GCF_017873715.1. NCBI lineage: Bacteria > Bacillati > Bacillota > Bacilli > Caryophanales > Bacillaceae > Litchfieldia > Litchfieldia luteola. The sequence continues at coordinate 361,912 of NZ_JAGGKM010000001.1, read as the reverse complement.
CACAAAACAAATAGCTGTGGCCCAAATGCGAGGTGTTAGTTAGTTATGAATGGTAGGCTGCCGTTTTTGTTATTATTCGTAGGGATACTCCTCTATGGTTTCTCTTCTCTTTACCCATTAGGAATTGCTCTTTCAAAGGAATTCTTTTATCTACTTCTGGCAATCGGAACATGTTTATTTGCCATTAGCGGAAGAATCTTCTCGGCTATAATAAAAGCCGAACGTAAGAAAACTGGCTGACTTGGCGTTAGCCAGTTTTTTTGTTTAGTCCAGCTTATGACAAACTTACACGATGCTTATGTGGACTCAGAATCCGTTATTCACGCAAAATAGACTAATTTTAATCCTTTCGCGGACTCAAAATCCGCTTTTAAACCAATAGTGTGAGCTTTACCTTTAATTTTTAAGCAATAGCGGAATCTGAGTCCGATTTTACACCAATATGAGCCATTTTAACTAAATAACGGATTGTCAGTCCGACTTGTCCCCCGCTCCAAAAAAGAAAAAGCCCAAATCGGACTTTTTCCACTATCATTTATGCTCCTGTAAATTGCTCTTCCTCAGTCGAACCTTTTAAGGCTGTAGTTGATGATGTACCACCTGAAATAACTTGTGATACTTCGTCAAAATAACCTGTTCCAACCTCACGTTGGTGACGCGTAGCTGTGTAACCATGTTGCTCACTTGCAAACTCAGCCTGCTGAAGCTCAGAGTAAGCACCCATTCCTCTTGCTTTATATCCACGAGCTAACTCAAACATACTGTGGTTAAGTGCATGGAAACCAGCCAATGTTACGAATTGGAACTTGTAGCCCATTTTCCCTAACTCCACTTGGAATTTTTCAATCGTAGCATCATCCAATTTCTTCTTCCAGTTAAATGAAGGAGAACAGTTATATGCCAGTAGTTTACCAGGGAATTTTTCATGAATAGCATCAGCAAAACGCTGAGCTTGCTCTAAGTTCGGTTCAGATGTTTCACACCAAACTAGATCTGCATAAGGAGCATAAGCTAAGCCACGTGCAATTGCTTGGTCCATACCCGCTTTTGTTCTAAAAAACCCTTCAGGTGTTCGCTCACCTGTGATGAATTCCTGATCTACAGGATCAATATCACTTGTAATTAAATCAGCTGCATCCGCATCCGTTCGTGCTACAAGGATAGTTGGGACTCCCATAACATCGGCTGCTAAGCGAGCTGAGATTAAGTTTTTCACTGCAGTTTGTGTTGGTAGTAATACTTTTCCTCCCAAATGTCCACATTTCTTTTCAGAAGATAACTGGTCTTCAAAGTGTACACCCGCTGCACCAGCTTCAATCATTCCTTTCATTAGTTCAAAAACATTTAACTGCCCACCAAACCCAGCTTCAGCGTCAGCAACAATTGGAGCAAACCAATCTGTATCCCCTTGACCTTCAAGATGTTGAATCTGGTCTGCACGTTGTAAAGCCTGATTAATTCTTTTTACTACACTTGGAACACTATTGGCTGGGTATAAGCTTTGGTCAGGGTACATATGCCCTGAAAGGTTCGCGTCAGCTGCTACTTGCCAGCCACTTAAATAAATTGCTTTTAAACCGGCTTTTACTTGTTGTACGGCCTGATTACCAGTTAAGGCACCTAAAGCATTGACGTAGTCTTCTGTGTGAAGAAGGTTCCATAGTTTATCAGCCCCACGACGAGCTAATGTATGTTCAATATCAAGTGAGCCTCTTAATCGGATTACATCCTCTGCCGAATATGGTCGCTGTACTCCGTTCCAGCGATTATCTAATTCCCAGCTTTCTTGTAGCTTCTGTACTCTTTCATTTGTCATTTTTGTGTCCTCCTATTAATCTATTTTTTATAAAATTTCATAGCCTTCTAGTGTTAAAAATTCCTCAAACTCATCATTTCGAACCAGCTTTTGAAATAATTGTGTTGCCTCTTTGAATCGACCTTTTTCAAAGTTTTCTATGCCTACTTCAAGTTTAATTTTTTGCAACTCTTCCTCTTGTAACTGGTCAACTAATCCCAAGTCAACCTTTCGACCATCTTCAAGCACTCCCTTAGGATGGCGAACCCATTGCCAAACTTGAGCTCTCGAAATTTCAGCAGTTGCTGCATCCTCCATTAAATTGTGAATAGGAGCAGCTCCCCTACCTCTTAGCCATGATTCGATGTATTGAATTCCTACATTAATGTTCGTTCGAACACCCGCTTCAGATATAGCTCCCTCCGGTACAGCTAGGAGGTCGGCTGCGGTAACATGAACATCCTCACGCTTATTAGCAATTTGATTTTCTTGCGGCATATATTTATTGAATATTTCTTTAGCAACCGGGACGAGGCCAGGGTGTGCAACCCATGTTCCGTCATGGCCATTTTGCGCCTCACGTTCTTTGTCAGCACGAACCTTTGCGAATGCTTCTTCATTTGCCTTCTCATCATTTTTCACTGGAATCTGAGCAGCCATTCCACCAATAGCATGAACATTACGCTTATGACACGTTTTGATAACTAATTGGGAATAGGAACTCATAAACGGTACAGACATAGTTACTACTGCCCTGTCTGGCAAAATAACATTTTCTAAGTGACGGAACTTCTTAATGTAGCTGAAAATATAATCCCAACGCCCACAGTTTAAGCCCGCAGAATGATCTCGTAATTCATAAAGGATCTCATCCACTTCGAACGTAGCTAAAATCGTTTCAATTAACACAGTTGCTTTAATGCTCTTTTGGGGAATATCGAGTTCGTTTTGTGCAAAGACAAAAACATCGTTCCATAATCTTGCTTCTTTATGACTCTCCATTTTAGGCAAATAAAAATAAGGGCCACTTCCATTCTCAAGCAATCTTTTCGCATTATGGTAGAAAAACAATCCGAAATCTACTAAGCTAGCTGACACTCTTTGACCATCTAGTACAATATGTTTTTCCTCTAAATGCCATCCCCTTGGACGTACTTTTAATGTAGCAATTTCATCGCCAAGCTTATATGTTTTTCCATTTGCATTTACATAGGAAATCGTTCGATTAACTGCATCTCTTAAGTTTATCTGCCCTTCGATGACGTTCTCCCAAGAAGGTGAGTTTGCATCCTCAAAGTCTGCCATAAAAACTTTAGCCCCAGAATTTAATGCATTAATAATCATCTTTCGATCAACTGGACCCGTAATTTCTACCCGCCGATCTAACAAGTCTTTAGGAAGTGGTGCTACTGTCCAATCTCCCTGCCGTATATGCTCTGTTTCTGGAAGGAAATCCGGTAATAACCCTTGTTCAATTTGTTTCTGTCTTTTTACTCGTGCGTCTAATAATTGTCTGCGACGCTCACCAAATTTTCGCTCAAGCTTTTCAATAAGTACTAATGCCCCAGGTGTTAATATCTCTTTGTACTGATCAGTCATTCTTCCTAAAATTTGAATTCCTGACGTTTGTGTAGTCATTTACTACCACAACACCTTTCTTTTCACGTTGTTATAATACAGTATTAATAATTTAATAGTATTATATAACAGTATTTTTAAAAATGGAACAGTTTTCCTGAAAAAAATAAAAAAAGGTTTCTGTCATAGTACAGAAACCTAGAGTAAATTCCTTATTCGTTTTTTTCGTAATTTTCCAGATACGTAATTCTTTCTAACATTGTAGGGTGACCATATCTAAATATCTTTACTAAAAAAGGAGGGTTTACTTGGCTTAATCCAGCCTTTGTAAGCTCCTGAAATGTTTCGACGGCTGCTTCATTATTATGTGTCAACTCAATTGCGTAAGTATCTGCTGATGTCTCCTGATACCTAGATACTGCGTTAGAAAACGGACTTGAAGCAAAGCTTAATAAAGAAATTAATAACAAGAACAACGGTAACGAAGCTATATCCCTCATATCGTTAACCTTAAGTAATGAACCGTAACGCTGAATACAGAGTGCCATAAGCTTATGAACAATAAATAGGCCAACTAATGTAAGAAGCAAATATCCTGCAATTCCTACATAGATATGTTTCATCACATAATGTGCCATCTCGTGTGCCATGATAAATAAAATCTCTTCATCACCTAAACGATTAAGCGTTGTATCCCACAGTACAATTCGGGAGTTTGAGCCAATTCCGGTGACATAAGCATTTAACGCATTCGTTTTTTCCGACATGTTAACCTCATATACATGCTCCGATGGTATATTGGCCTCTGCAGCAAGTGTTAATATTTTTGCCTCAAGTTCCTTATCCTTTAAAGGATAAAACTCGTTATATAGTGGGTCGATAATCACAGGTTGAACAAACATTAGGAAAAGGGCAAATGGCACGGAAGCTAACCACGCATATAACCACCATCTCTTTGTACTTTTACGGATCAACCAATATAACACCGTAACAATCAAAAATGTCATTGCATAATTCACCCAAAAGTCAATTATCACATCCCTCATCCAACCAGGAAAGGCTTGGGTTGTAATATTATATTGCTTCGATAACGTATATCCAACATACTGCAAGGGGAACGTTAGTGCTTTTACAATAAGTGATAAGTAGAACACATAAATCGCTGTTTGAAGAACAGATAGATTTGAAGTTCCCTTTGACCAGTTTCGGAATTTAGCTGATATCCCTAGTACTAGGATGAAAAGGTAGATAATCCACTCAAGCGGAATATTTAAAAAGAACAATAAGTTTCGTATTTGAGAATACTCTTCTGTTAACAGTAGCTCACGTGTATTTAAAAATGTTTCAGGATCTGCTGCAGTCCCTTTTAACTCAGCTGGTATTAAGGTATTCGCACCATAAAACAAATACCAAGTCAAAAAAAGTGCAAATAATAAATAGCCGACAATCGACCAACCAATGACTTTTCTCATTACTAGGTCTCCCTTCTATGTTTTGGTTATGTAAGCTAAATGGTACAACTCTGCCACTATACATTTTAGTGTAGTCAGTGAATAGTTAGAACAAGTTCGTCCTCTTTTTGTCAAACAATGTTCAATCATTTGTAGGAGTTCTTTTAGATTGTATGATAGTATTATATTCAACACCAATATATTGTAAAAAGATTCGGAGTGAACTGTTTTGAAAAAACTATATATTACCTTTATCTCCCTTCTTGTATTAGGAATACTCGGTGGTATTTTTTATTTTACACTTTACCGTCAAGCTAGTATGGATCTTCCTGCGGATGTAGTAATGGAAACAGCTTATGGAGAAGAATATGTTTTTAGTGAGCTAGAGCCTAAAGTACGTCTAATTGAATTTATCTATATAAACTGCCCAGATATCTGTCCTGCTACTACTCATAAAATGAAACAGCTTCGTGAAAAGTTAGAGGCAGAAGGAGTTTTCGGGGATAAAGTTGAATTTTTAACAATTACGATTGATCCTGAGCGTGATACACAAAGAGCACTTCAGCAATACGGCAAAGCCTTTGGAATCGAAAATCAAAAGGATTGGGTTTTGTTAAGGGGCAGTGACGAGGCTACACAAAAAGTCGCTGGGGCATTTGACTTTCTATATCGTGACCCTGGGAACGGGATGATTATTCATAGTTCCTCTACCTACCTGATTGACGAAGAAAACCATATTATTGAAGTATTGGGTATGGACAAACAATTTGATACGGAAAAAGTTTTTAATCGAATAATGAAAGAGATTTAATAAAAAAAACCGGTGTTGTTGAGAACCCGGTGTTTTTTTATATTATTAAAAGAAATAGGAATAGATGCTTAGTGAAACAATTGCACTTAATACAACCATGATGACATTGGCACCTAGATAGGCAACAACAAATGCTGTGATTGCTCCTATGACTCCAAACCACATATCCTCGTTAATTAGAAAAATTCCTGGAACTATTAAAGCACCTAAGGTCGCAAAAGGAACATTTTTTAATACACCCTGTAGAAATGGTGGCAGTTTTATTCCATTTAGAAAGACTAATGGTAGCATTCTTGGGATATACGTTACAACAGCCATTCCAATTATCATTAATACAATCATTTTATCCACTAATCTCTTCCTCCTGTTTTGGAGATTTTGCAAAGAATTCAACCACTACTGCTGCGACAAGCGTTGCCAATACGATGGCCCAACCTGTTGAAAGAAACTGTGAAAAAAGTGTGTTACAAATAGCTGCAGCCCCAGCTAAAACGATTACCTTTTTATGTTTTTTCATGGATGGTACTAGAAGACCAACAAACATTGCATATAAAGCAACAGACATACTTTCTTGAAGTGTTTGAGGAAGACTTGAACCAATCACATGACCAATTCCTGAATTTATGACCCAGCTTGAGTAGGCAATGATAATGACACCAAACATATAACCAGTAGAAACTGTACCTTCTTTTATGGCGGATACAGAAAAAGTTTCATCTGTTACTCCAAACGCATAAAGAGCCTTTTTACCTGGATGATCATCTTCTACTTTTTCATTTAAGGATGCGCTCATTAATAAATGGCGAATGTTCACTATGAAGGTTGTTAAGATGATTTCAAACACACCTGTGCCAACAGCTAATAAACTTAAAGCTATGTATTGTGATGCACCAGCAAAAACGAGTAAACTCATAAGAATTGTTTCTGAGACTGATAATCCCGTTGATTTTGCAATTAAGCCGAAAGTCAATGCGATTGGCATATAGCCTAACCCAATGCTTACGCCTGCCTGCACGCCTTCGCGAAAATCGGAATGCTTTTTCGCTAGAATGGTAGTTGACATTCTGTTCGTTCTCCTTCATGACTAAAGATAATTATTATTCTCTTAAAAAGTATGATTTATTTCAATAGTTTTGAACTGGATTTTTTCAAAAAAAGTACACATAGAAATGAATTCTATGTGTCTATCTAGCTTAATACGGCACGGTCATTTGCTAGTTGCTCTCCGCGAATACGTTGGAACTCTGATAATAGCTGTGAAACCGTTAACTTATTTTTCTCTTCCCCAGAGGCTTCAAAGATAATTTGGCCTTTATCCATCATAATCAAACGGTTGCCAAGATCTAATGCTTGTTGCATATTATGTGTCACCATCATTGTTGTTAATCCATGTTGATTTATAATTTCTTTTGTTAGATGTGTAATAAGCTCTGCTCTAGAAGGATCTAGTGCTGCAGTATGTTCATCTAACAACAAGATGTCAGGCTTGGTAAAGGTTGCCATCAGTAATGATAATGCTTGCCTTTCTCCTCCGGAAAGCAATCCGACCTTTGCACTTAAACGATTTTCAAGACCAAGGTGTAATGTCTCCAATTGTTCCTTAAAAAAGTTTCTGCGTTGTCTTGTTACACCCAAGCTAAACGTTCGCTTTTTTGTACGTGCATAAGCAATGGCTAAATTCTCTTCAATAGTCATCGTCGGTGCAGTTCCAGCCATTGGATCCTGAAATACTTGACCAATCATGGCTGCCCGCTTATGCTCACGAATAGTTGTTACATCTTTTCCGTTTACTATGATTGACCCATAGTCTGGCATTAATCGACCAGAAATTGTATTCATGACAGTAGATTTTCCCGCTCCATTACTTCCAATAACGGTTACAAAATCCCCTGCCTTTAATGATAGATTAAGATAGTCCAATGCTACCTTCTCATCAGGTGTACCTTCATTAAATATTTTATAGATCTCCTTTAATTGTAGCAATGGCATCTCCCCTCCTCTTTGTTACTGAATGGTCTAGGATTCTCTTCGATAGCCGTTCTTTCCGACGCTTCTTTTCACGTACTCCAGCTAGAAGTTTTGGAAAGACTAGTGCGAAAACTACAATGGAAGCTGTGATTAATTTTACATCTCCTGCTTCAAGGAAGTCGATTCGAAGAGCTAATGCTACTACAATACGATATATAATTGCACCGCCTATAACAGCTAATGTAGCACGAGCAATCGTTTTAGTACCAAAAATCGCTTCACCAATAATGACTGATGCAAGACCGATAATAATGATTCCAATACCCATACCAATATCACTAAATCCATTGTATTGAGATATTAATGAACCAGAAAAGGCAACTAAAGCATTCGATAATCCTAAACCTAGAATCGTTAGTCGATCTGTATTTGCAGAAAAACTGCGAATCATGTTTTTGTTATCCCCTGTAGCTCGAAGTGAAAGGCCAATTTCTGTTTTTAAAAAATAGTCAATAACTAGTTTAATAGAAATGGAAATAATTGCAGCAAAGATTATAACACTCCAAGTTTTTGGTACAAAACCCGTTACTCCAATTACAGATAACAAGTTTGTAATTAAGTCATCGAGGCCAAGACCCTTCCAAAAGTCACTAATTATTTTAACAAGCGTTGATTCGTTTAACAGTGGCAAATTCGATTTGCCCATTATTCGTAAATTGATAGAATAAAGTGCTATCATCATTAGAATCCCAGCGAGAAGGGGATTTACTTTCCCTTTCGTATGTAGAATACCTGTCAAACTCCCGGCAAGAAATCCTACTAGTAAAGCGGTAATGGTCGCTATGAATGGGCTCACCCCATTTACAATCATAATAGCTGAAACCGCTGCTCCTGTAACAAAACTTCCATCCACTGTTAGGTCAGGAAAGTCTAATATTCTAAATGAAAGATATACACCTAAAGCCATAATGGCATAGATTAATCCTGATTCAACAGCTCCGAATAGTGCAAGTGACATTCCTGTTCATCCTCTCTCCAGTTATTCATCTAAAAAAAGATATTGGGCTGAGCACAACAACACAAACACATGTTGTTAAGGTCAGCCTCAACTATTATTCCGTATATTCAGCTATTTGTTCCCACTCAGTTTTTAGTTTAATGCCCATTTCATTTGCAGATGTTTTGTTGATTAATAGTTTTAGATTTTGTGGGTATTGAACAGGTAAATCACTTGCTGCTTTTTCCTGTGTTAAAAGTTGTGCAGCCATTAGTCCAGCCTCGTATCCAATATCAAAGTAATCGAAACCATATGCAGCAAAGCCGCCACGCTCTACTGAGTCTAGCTCTCCAACGAATAATGGAATATCAGCATCGTTTGCTACTTGAATCACTGATTCTAGAGCTGATGCTACTGTATTATCTGTAATAATATAGATTACATCTACTGCTCCAACTAAGGATTCTGCTGCCTGTTTAACTTCAGCAGAAGTTGATACAGATACAAGTTTTGTTTTTAGGTTCGTTCCTTCCATAGCCTTTTCAACAAGCTCTATTTGAGCAAGTGAGTTCTGCTCACCGGAATTGTAAATCATCCCTACTGTATTCCCTTGAAAATACTCATTAATAAATTTGATCGTATTAGGAATTGCATCTGGATGGTTATCAGTTGTTCCAGTGATATTTTTACCCGGTTTATCCATTGCTTCAACTAAACCAGCTCCAACTGGGTCTGTAACTGATGTAAACACAATTGGGATTTCAGAAGTAGCATTTAAAGCACTTAAGGCGCTTGGAGTAGAGTTTGCAAATATTAAATCGACCTTATCACCTACAAAATTTGTTGCGATCGTTTGATTATTATTTTGATCACCTTGGGCAATTTGAACATCATATTCAACAGATAACCCTTTATCTGATAATGCTTTCTGGAATCCTTCTAATGCTTTATCTAAAGATGGGTGCTCAACAATCTGAGTAACTCCTACTTTATAAGTACTATCTCCATCTGCGCTTCCGCTATTTGTGGTGCTTGTCCCACAACCACCAACGAATAGTAATGTAGCTGTTATTGAACCCGCAAGTAGTTGTTTCCATTTGTTTTGCATTTGTGGCATCTCCTTTTATGTAAATAGATTATGTTCGTATTTTACTTTCGCGCTTTTAAGCTTTTATGCTTTTATGCTTTTATGCGTTAAACTAAATTATACACAAAAAATATTAAACTTCAATACTTTATTTCTATTGGGGCCTGATGTCATCAAACTTAAGGCCATATATTGTAAGAATCTTTAGATAAACTAAACTTTGAACGTTGTCCGATCCTTTGCGCTACAGGCACTTGCTTTCCGCTCCAATACACTCTTAAAAATTTATTAAGGGGTAGCTTTAATACCCCCGGTGCATTAAAGTGCTGAAAATTACTTACTTAGGTCCACTATTAATTTTTCTATCACCTAACTTCTTATAGGTGCATAGCCTACTAGCATGGATTCGTTATATTAGAATGAATTTCAGAGTTAGATTAGAAGGGTGCTGAAAAGATGTTTTATCATGTAAAAGAATTGCAATATAGAGCAAAGCCTGAGCGGCCAGATCCTCTATTTGCGAAGCAATTACAAGAAATATTAGGTGGGCAATTTGGAGAAATTTCTGTTGCGTTACAATACTTATTTCAAGGTTGGAATGTTAGAGGAAATGGTAAGTATAAGGATTTGCTAATGGACACAGGAGCTGAGGAGCTTGCACATATCGAAATGCTAGCTACTATGATTGCTAGGTTACTTGATGGTGCACCTGTTGGGGATTTAGAGGTAGCAGCAAAAGATCCTGTTATCGGTGCTATTCTAGGAGGTATGAACCCTCAACATGCCATCGTTTCCGGATTAGGTGCAATGCCTGTTGATAGTGTCGGAAACCGATGGACAGCAAGCTATATCGGTGCTAGCGGAAACTTATTAGCTGATTTCCGAGCTAACCTAAATGCAGAATCACAAGGTCGTTTACAGGCTGTTCGTCTGTATGAAGCGACTACTGACCGTGGTGTTAAAGATATGTTATCATGGCTTATCGCAAGAGATACCATGCATCAAAACCAATGGTTAGCAGCCATTTATGAGCTTGAAGCTAAAGAAAATGTTGTTGTTCCAAGTACATTCCCACGTGAACTTGAGAAACAGGAAGTTTCACATGTACTATTCAATTACTCTAGAGGGAACGAAAGTGCTACAGGACGTTGGGCGAACGGTCCAAGTATCGATGGAAATGGGATGTTCTCATATGTTGAGAACCCTGTACCACACGGTAAAATACCTGTCCTTAAGCCAGCACCACCATATATCCATGACACACTACCAAGCGTCCTAAATACAAACTTAGTCCCACCTAACATGTGCTAAATATGTCATAAGGGGCCTGACCCCCGGTGCTTTAAAGTGTTAAATCACCTTGTGGATTAGGCCCCCTTTAGACATTTTTTATTGTCCTTTGAATACTGGTTTTCGTTTTTCGTTGAATGCGTTTAGCGCTTCCACACGATCTTCAGTTGGTATTGTTATCTCGTAGGCTTTTCGTTCGATTTTAAGCCCTGTTTGAATATCGGTATTCATGCCTTCTTTCACTGCAAATTTAGCTTGTTGAAGTGCAACTGGACCATTTTTAAGCATTTCGCTTGCAAAGCTATAGCATGAATCTAATAATTCACCACGACTTACAACCTTTGTTAATATTCCATAGCTAAAAGCTTCCTCAGAAGAAAGCCTTCTAGCAGTTAATATTAGCTCTAAAGCTTTCGTAGTACCTATTAATCTTGGTAGTCTTTGAGTTCCACCAGCTCCTGGAATAATCGCTAAACTTGTTTCTGTTAAACCCATTAGTGTATCGTCCACAGCAATCCTAAAGTCACAAGCTAAAGCTAGCTCCATACCACCTCCGAAAGCATATCCATTCAGCGCAGCAATCGTAGGCTGTGGCAAGTTTTCAATACTTGCAAATACCTCTCCAATTTTATACACATTTCTTTTAACCTCTGCTGGTGTAAGTGTTTTTCTTTCTTTCAAGTCAGCTCCAACACTAAATGCCTTATCTCCTGAACCAGTAAATACAACTACTCGAACGTCTTGGTTTGTCCTAATTTCTTCTACGACCGTCTCAAGCTCTTTTAATGCTTCATAATTAAAGCAATTCATTGTTTCTGGTCTGTTCAATGTTACGGTTGCTATGTAATTTTCAACATGATAGATAATTGTACTCATGATATCTCTCCCCATCTCTTTGTTGTGACCGCTTACATTTTATTTCGATAAGAAAAGATAAATTCCTTTATTTACGAAGAATATAATACTATTATGAAAAAATAAAACGACTACCAAAATGAATAGTCGTTTTAATATCATCACTAAACTACTAACCTATTTAGTACACCTAATGACACGGTAGCCGACTATGTCTTTAAAATCTTTTGTAAACTGCTCGTGAGTTTCTAGCACACTAAAACATTCATCTGTGATGTTCTCTGAAAGATAAAACTCAGTAGCATTTTCAAGATCCTCTTCATCCGGATCCTCGTCATTTTTAGTGATACGAATAGCCGAAAATCCAGCTTCCTTTACTGTTTCAAACCACTCATCTTCAGTCTGGAGCCTTGTGACTCCATAAAAATGAATAAATGCTTCTAACTCTTGTTTGTCTATTAATTTTTCAAGTGTCATTTCGATACCTAACAATACACCATTTGGCTTTAAAACTCTTTTAAGCTCAGATAGTGTCACCGGTTGTTCTGTAAAAGAAATCACTGATTCTGACAGAATAATATCAAAATGGTTATCCTCAAATGGTAATTCTTCAGCCTTTCCCTCCACAATTGTAACAGGCAAACTAATTGTAGAAAGCCGCTCCTCTGCTTTCTCAAGCATTACCTTATTATTCTCAAGAGCACTAACATGACAATTATAGTGATTAGAAATAAATGCGGCCGTTTGACCAGTTCCGCAACCAATATCAAGAATCCTAGAAGAAGAGTCAATTTGCTCTTGAGCTAGTATTTCTCTTGTCAGTTTAAGACCTCCAGGATGCGCTCCCCCAACTCCAAACAGTGCTAAACAGTCTAGATATGTGTTCTTCACAATTTTTCCCACCCTACCCTAATTTGCATAAAATATAGTATGTCGACAGGAAAAATATGTTCTAAAATAGAATAATGGACAGTCCCCTACTAGGACTGCCCACCTTTCTTAAGAATTATTTCTGAAGAACAGCTTCTTTTAATGCACGTCTTAAGATCTTACCAGTTGTATTTTTAGGAAGTTCTTCTAAGAAGTTAATTGTACTCGGAACTTTATATTTTGCTAGATGTTCTTTACAGTAGTTTAGTAGATCTTCCTCTGTTAGGTCTTGATCTTTTTTAACAACGTAGCAACTTACTGCCTCTCCAAAATTAGGATCAGGCACACCTAAAACAGCTACCTCAACCACTCCAGGGTGACTATATAATACTTCCTCTACTTCACGAGGATACACATTGTAACCGCCTACAATGATCATATCTTTTTTGCGATCTACAATATAAAAATAACCTTCCTCATCCATTTTAGCTAGGTCTCCAGTATACAACCAGCCATCACGTATTGTATGTGCAGTTTCCTCAGGCATTTTGTAATACCCTGACATTACGTTAGGACCACGTACAACTAACTCCCCAACCTCACCAACAGGTACTTCTTCGCCAAGTTCGTTGACAACTTTATTTTCAACATTAACAATGCTCATTCCAATTGATCCTGCTTTGCGTGGACGATCTAGAGGGTTAAAGCAAGTAACCGGAGAAGCTTCAGACAATCCATATCCTTCAGAAACTAAAACCTGGAACTTCTTCTCAAAGCTAGTCAAAAGCGCAACAGGCATGGACGCACCACCAGAGATACAAAGCCTTAAACTCTTAAGGTCTTCCACTTGCCCCTCAGGGTATTGCAACAAGAAATTATACATAGTCGGAACACCCGCAAATACTGTTGCATTATATTCTTTAGCGACTCTAAAAATCTCTCCCGGGCTAAATTTCGGAACAATGATAAGTGTTCCTCCATTCATGAGTGGGGCATTTAAGGCAACTGTTAAGCAAAATACATGGAACATCGGCAAAGTTGTAATAACATTATCTGAATCAGTGATCTTTAAATAGTTCGCAACATCAATCGCATTGCTATAAAGATTCTTATGAGTAAGCATTGCACCTTTAGGCTTTCCTGTTGTTCCTGATGTATAAAGGATAACAGCTACATCATCATCGTTTACTTGTGGTCCTTCGAATGCTAAATCCCCAGAACCTATTATACTTGTAAACGATTTCAATTTCGGGAATATTGATAATTTAGTAACATCTAAGTCACTTTGTGAACCTTGTGGTGTTTCACATGCAATAATGTTCTCCACATCGGGAAGCATGCCATTCATTTTTTCGAAAAGTGGAACTAGTAGGTCAAGAGCAATGATCGTTTTTACATCACCATTTTTAAGTATATAACCAATCTCATCAGGAGTATAAATAGGGTTAATTGGAATAACTGTAGCTCCAGCTCGCAGTGCACCATATAATCCGATAATAAAATGAGGTGAATTTCCAGATAAAATAGCTACATGGTCACCTTTTGAAATACCAAGCTTCGTAAGACCACTAGCAAATTTAGTTACTGCAGCATCAAGTTCAGCATATGTACTAGTTGAATCATTAAAAATGTAAGCGGTTTTATTAAAGTATTTCTTTGCTGTAACCCCTAATTGTGAAGTTAAATTCACGTAAAACCCTCCCTTTATTTTATGAATGAATCATCACTCATTTTCTAAAATATCTAAATATATTATATTAAAAGAAAATTAAACTAGCAAGAATTAGTTTGTAATCGATTTCATAATTAGTATTAATCAGCTTCTTGATAAAAAAAACTTTCCAATATAAGTTGGAAAGTTTTATAAAAATAATTTTCATTACAGTTGCCAAACAAATCCTGATGTTGCAAGATTAATTGGTCCAGGATATTCTTTCGAAGCTTGTTCCACCAAATCTTGATGATTTCCATAATGCGGCAAATGAGTGAGTAGTAGCTGTTTTACCTTTGCACTTTTTGCAAGGACACCTGCCTCTGTACTCGTCATATGTCCGAAAGCTGGCCCATCCTGTCCCTCATATAAATTACATTCACATATTAATAACTCAGCTTCTTTTGAAAATGGAATAAATTCTTCAATATAACTAGTATCTGCCGTAAATACAACTGTTTGTGTTCCATTGGTTATTCTCATGGCAAAGCAAGTAACAGGATGCTTTGTCCTTAAAAAACTGATTGTAAAAGGACCAATTTTTATATCTCCTTCAGGATAATAAGGCATTCCTTTTGTATAACCTTTATAGCTTAACTTAGAAAATCCCTCTTCATCATATGTGTGTCCATAGATCGGCAGTTCTTCATTTGATTTCCCTAATGACTTTGCTATAAGGCGTGCATATTGCAGTGGACCAATGTCAGCAACATGGTCATGATGATAATGAGAGAGAATAACCGCGTCTAGTTCCTCAACTTTTATGTAGTTTTGCAACTGTGCTACAACACCACTCCCACAGTCAACTAACAAGCGAAATCCATTTTCTTCAAATAAATATCCTGTCGTTGCCTCATTCACTCCTGGGTAACCACCCCAAAATCCTACTACAGTAACCTTCAACTCACTCACTCCTTTAAAATGCATTCTAACTCTTCCTTATTTTATTATATAGGCATTTTCATCATTTTAAAAATTGTTACAAAACAGACGTTGACCAAAACAAACTGTTATAATACAATGATTATAAGAAAAACACATTGGAGGGGATAAAATGTTAATGAAAAGTACTGAATTTTTTAAAAATCTTCCTGCGAAAAAGTGTATCGAATGTGAAAATGAAATCCAGGAGCAGCATGAATGCTATGGAAACAAGTGCGAAAACTGCATGCAGCTTGGAAAATAAATTATAAAATGACTACACAAAAAGCAGCCTCAATGGCTGCTTTCTTTTATTTAATATAGTGTTTGGTTAGCCTTTTTTAGCGTTGATTCTCTAACAATAAGCTCCAATGGTAAACAATGTACATCTCTGTACAACTTTGTTTTGCTTTTAATTTTTTCCATAAGCAGCTCTAAGACTTTTTGACCCATTTGATTCACTGGTTGATGAACGGTTGTAATTGTAGGCTCCACTAACTCTGTTATTATTTGATTATCAAATCCGACAACAGAAAGTTGTTCTGGAATTTTCCATCCCCTACTCTTTGCCTCTGCAAGGATTCCAACAGCTACTTCATCTCCGCCAGTGAATATAGCTGTAGGCTGATAAGCCATTTCTTTTATTCTATGGAAAATTTCTCTACCATCTGCAACACTTAAAGCATCACGAAATGCATGCTGTTCATCAAAATATAAGTTTGACTCTGAAAGTGCTTTTAAAAACCCTAACTCTCTATGCTTACTAATAGAACTTTTATACTCCCCACAACAGTAAGCAATTACTTTATGACCTTGTTCAATAAGGTGCTTTGTAGCTAAATATCCACCATAGAAGTGGTCTAAAGTAACCATGGGTACATTCGCTCTTTCATTCGGTTCATTGCACAGAACGATTGGTCCATATTTTAAAAATGGGGAGATAGTCTCCCAGTCATTTTCAGTAGAAGTTAAAACCACTCCATCGATTTGTTTAGTTTTTAAGAGATTAAGATAATCTAATTCTTTTTCTTTTAAATACCTAGTCTGACAAACTATCAGCTGATACCCATGTTCAGATGCCGCTATTTCAATTGCTTCAATTAGTTGACTAAAGAAAGGGTTCGTAATTCTTGGTACTAATACAGCAAGCATACCTGTTTTTTGATTTCTTAAGCTTCTTGCAGCAGAATTTGGTACATAACCTAAGTTTTTCATTGCTTCGAGTACAATGATTCTTTTTTCCTCTGCGACATATGGATGATTATTTATAACTCTTGAAACCGTGGTCCTTGATAATCCCGATAATTTTGCAACATCCTCAATTGTAGCCATACCTAACCCTCTCGCTTAAATGAAATCGTTTTCATAGTAATAGTATAGATACTTTTTTACCCAATTTCAATTTAAGGATGATTTTTCCAAAAAAAGAGAGGCTAACATTAGTTAACCCCTACTAAATCTTTGTTATGTTCATTAAGGAAATTTAGTACATGGCTTACTGCTTCTTCTCCTTGGTCGATACAATCAGGGATACCTAAGCCTGAATAGGAACTCCCCGCTAGAAATACTCCAGGTAATTCATCTCTCATATGTTGTTTTAAATTCTCAATTCTCTCCTTGTGACCTACAGTGTATTGGGGCATGGAATCTTTCCAGCGTGTTACCATTGTGAACTCAGGCTGTGAATCAATATCCATTGTCTTCGTTAAATCATCAAGGACTACCTTAATGATTTCTTCATCTGTCTGGTCAACAATCGCTTCGTCACCAGATTTCCCAACATAGCACCGTAAGAGAACCTTCCCTTTCGGTGTTGAATGTGGCCACTTTTTATGGGTCCAGGTACAAGCTGTAATTGTATAATCATTCTTCCTAGAAACTACAAATCCTGTTCCATCTATATCTTTCTTTATGGCATCTTCAGGAAAAGCCAATGCCACCGTAGCGACAGAAGTTGATGGCATCTCTTTTAATGGTGTAGCAAAATGATAGTCTTGTAAGATGTCCACAGTCACCTGATGTGGAGTTGCCAAGATGATACTATCGGCGTCTAGAACCGTACCGTTATTTAAATGAACAAGGTATCCTTTGTGTCGTTTCTCTATTTTTTCAACACGAATGCCTTTAATAACCGAACCAGAATCAAGCTTTTCTTCTATTTTCTCAACAAGGGATTGTAGACCAGAGGAGATCGTTAAGAACATCCCTTTTGGTTCTTGACCTTCTGTACCTGTCTTAGGCTTAGGTGGTGTAGCGTGCCTCATTCCTTTAATTAAGCTTCCGTGCTTTTGTTCCACTTGGTAAAATTGAGGAAAGGTTGACATTAAACTTAAGTTATCAATATCCCCAGCGTAAATTCCTGATAATAATGGTTCAATTAGGTTTTCAACCACTTCATCACCAAGTCTTCTTCTAAAAAATTGTCCAAGAGACAGATCGCCTTCAGTTTGTGTAGCAGGTAGGACAAAATCGGCAGCTGCTCGCATCTTACCCATTGGTGAAAAAAGTCCAGTAGTGATAAAAGGGGTAATTTGGGTTGGTATTCCCATAATCGAACCACCAGGCATTGGATGAAGCCTACCCTTAACTAAAACATATGACTTCCCTGACGAATTATAGACGAGCTTATCCCCTAACCCCACTTCTTTAATCAGTTTAGATGCACTGAGTTTTCTAGCCAAAAATGAGTCCGGGCCTTTCTCGATTACATATCCGCCGTCATTTGTTGCCGTCTGAATTTTGCCTCCTAATCGATGACTTGCTTCAATTAATTTTATGTCTAGGGTATTCCCTTTTTCTTTAGACTCTTTCTGTAGATAATACGTAGCAGCTAGTCCTGTGATTCCGCCACCAATGACGATAACCCGCCCTTTTGCTTCACTCACTGTTCATCGCCTTCTTTTCATTAAATTATTTACCACTGTGATTATAATGATAAAACCCCCACTCCTTACATAAAGTGGGGGCTAACCAACGTGGGCAATTCCCCGTGGTGATTACTTGTTAATTTTTTTCAAAACTACGGTTGCTAGGCAATCAATAAATTCTGGCTTAGCATTTGGCATTTCAGGCCTGAAATACGAAGCACCAATTTCATCTGTAACAATTTTACATTCTGTATCATTGTCATATAGCACCTCTAGATGATCTGCGACAAATCCTACTGGGATATATACAAAAGAAGTGTAGCCTTTCTCCTTATGTAAATCCCTTGTTAAATCTTGAACATCCGGGCCAATCCAAGGTTCAGGTGTGTTACCTGCACTTTGCCAGCCTATTTCATAATTTTTTATTCCAGCTTTCTCAGCAATTAAATCTGCTGTTTCTTGAAGTTGCTGTGGATATGGGTCACCAGCTGCAATAATTTTTTCTGGAAGACTGTGAGCTGATACAATTAGGACTGCATTATTACGTTCCTCGTCAGTCATATTTTCATAAGTCTTTTTAACTTCAGTTACCCAATAATCGATAAATTTAGGCTCATCGTACCACTGCTCAACAGAGTGAATAATTGGACCACCTAGTTTCTCTGCTTCTTCCTTTGCACGGCCATTGTATGATTTAACACTAAAGGTAGAAAAATGTGGAGCCAGTACAATACTAACTGCTTCCTCAATTCCATCTTTGTTCATAGCAGCAACTGCATCTTCAACAAATGGTTCAATATGCTTTAAGCCTAGGTACATTTTAAATTCAATCTCATCCTGAATTTGATTCAGATGAGTTTCTAATTTCTCAGCTTGTTCTTTTGTAATTTTTGCTAGCGGAGAAATGCCCCCGATAGCCTCATATCGGTCTTTAAGATCCTGAAGACTTTCAGGAGATGGTTTTCTACCATGTCTAATGTGAGTATAATATCTTTCAATATCCTCTTCTTTATAAGGGGTACCGTATGCCATCACAAGTAGCCCCATTCTTTTCTTTGCCATTACGTATTACACCTCATAAACATTATTTTTTCGCACTATATTCATGAATAAACGAAGTTAATCGCTTTAATGTATCTGGATTTACTTCTGGGAAAACACCATGACCTAAGTTAAAGATATAGGCTGGATTTTTCATCCCTTGATCTAGTATCGCTTTTGCTCTTTCTTCAATTACATCCCATGGAGCTAGTAAAATGGATGGGTCAAGATTTCCCATAACCGTTTTCTGAATTCCTTTATCTCTTGCTTCGTTAATTGGTAAACGCCAATCAAGACCAACAACATCTAAAGGTAAGTCATTCCATTCTAAAGCTAAGTGACTTGCTCCAACTCCAAACATAATTAACGGAACACCTTCACCTCTTAGCTCTGTAAAAATGCGATGCATAATTGGTTTTATATAATAACGATAATCTGCAACATTTAAAGCTCCAACCCATGAATCAAAGATTTGAATTGCCTTTGCCCCTGCTTTGATTTGTGCCTTAATATATGTAATTGTCATATCCCCGAGCTTATCCATTAATGCAAACCAAGCCTTTGGTTCAGAATACATGAATGCCTTGGTTTTGTTATAGTTTCTAGATGGTCCACCTTCTATCATGTAAGAAGCTAAAGTGAACGGTGCACCTCCAAAACCAATAAGTGGAACATTTAGTTGCTCAGTTGTAAGTAATTTGATTGTATCTAGAACATAAGGTATGTCCTCTTCAGGATTAATTTCGCCAAGTCTTTCAACATCCTGTAGAGATCTAATTGGATTGCTAATAACTGGACCAATTCCTGATTTTATTTCAACATCTACCCCAAGTGCTGGTAGTGGAGTCATGATATCTTTATAGAGAATAGCAGCATCAACGTTGTATTGTTCGACTGGAAGCCTTGTTACGTATGCACAAAGCTCTGGTTGATGGGTTATTTCGAATAAAGAATATTTTTCTTTTATTGCGCGGTACTCAGGCTGAGAACGACCAGCTTGGCGCATGTACCAGACTGGAACATGCTTGCCTGCTTCTCCTTTACAGGCTTTTAAAAACGTATCATTAAACACAGAACTCATTGCAATATCCACCTTTCACTCTTTCACAAACATAGTTTTCTTATTTTACGGCTTTTTCAAGATTGTTGTTTCACTTTGAACCTTGCCGTTCCAATCCACTCGAGTTAAATATTTATAAATCAAACTCATAGGGTAATTAAAACGGCTCATCTCAAAGTACCTAATCTATAAGCATGCCTTTACAATTATTAAATATGCCTATTCAAATTTACCAGTTTATACTTTAGTTGTATAGTTTACTACACTAAATGTCAAAAAATTGACTTAGTTGAGTTAGTGTTTTGAGAAAAATTCTGGGCGTACTAGGTTTGATTCTAGTCCTTCTTGGTCGGTTTGTGGGTTATATGGGATTAGACACAAGGTTGGAAGGGTGAATATATTCACATTTTCAATTTCGTAATTGCCTTCTCCCTTTACTGAACCTATATATTTTAAGTCTGTAGAGGACTTTTCATAAATTCGATATTCTACTCGACGGTCTTCTAAGGGTGTCCAGTTTAATCGGATTGTAAATAACCCAAATGGTTTAAATGTAAGGTTTGCATGGAGGTCAGTTACTTCTTTTATTCTTATTGGTGCTTCTAGTTCTTCTACATCTTCTGGAGTTGTAAAAGC
The DNA here is from genome assembly GCF_017873715.1 of Cytobacillus luteolus. Lineage (NCBI taxonomy): Bacteria > Bacillati > Bacillota > Bacilli > Caryophanales > Bacillaceae > Litchfieldia > Litchfieldia luteola. Next base: position 340,974 of record NZ_JAGGKM010000001.1, on the reverse strand, counting down.
CATCAACGACTGCTGAGATAAGTTTGATTTTGTAAGAATCTCTTTAAACAGTTTTGTTGAGTAAGAACTTCCGTACTTTAAGTAATGCTCTTCATCTGTCGAATCATACCCCATCCAGAGTGCCCCTACAACAGTAGGAGTAAATCCAACAAACCATGCATCCTTGGCCGCACCTTCTTTATGTGGGTAATTGGTTGTCCCTGTTTTGCCAGCTAATGCACCGTTATAGTAACCAGATCTTCCGGTTCCACTTTTCACAACAGCTTCTAGCATTCGTGTCATATACCATGCCGTTTGTTTTGAAAATACTTCTTTTTCTTCATAGTCTACTGTTCCAACAACCTTGCCATTGCGGTCAATGATTTTATTTATAAAATGCGGTTTTATGATTTTGCCTCCAGCGGCGAACGCTCTGTAGGCTTTTGCCATATCAAGTGGCGATATTCCTTGCTGAAGTCCTCCTAAGGCAATTGACAGCCCTTCATCTGGAATTGATATTCCTGATTTACCGAGGTACTTTTTCCCTGTTTCAATCCCTAGTTGATTTAAGGTCCACACAGCTGGTGCGTTGGCCGATTCTATGACAGCATCATACATAGATATCTCTTCTTTATAAATATCATTATAGTTTTCTGGCTCATATTTCCCATAAGCAAGCTTCTTATCAACTAGTAAAGAATAAGGTTTAAATTCTCTTTCATCTAAAGCTGGCCCATACACAGCTAGTGGTTTAATTGTTGAACCAGGTTGTCGCTTCACAATGGAGCGATTCAAACCTTTTTCTACATATTTTCTTCCACCTAGAATCGAAATTACTCCACCTGTCTTGTTATCTAATAGAACAAATGCCCCTTCTGCATTTTCATCCGTTCCTGGAAAATAAGAGGAGTCCTGAAATAACTCATACGCAGTTTCTTGAACATGTTTATTTAATGGGACCGTAATTGTATAGCCACCTCTTAAAAGTTCTTCGTTGGATAGAGAATAGACTTCCTTCGCTTCTTGAAGGACCATATCAATATAAGTAAGTAATGCAGGGTCTTTTTTATGATGATGAACATCCAAAGTTAGTGTTTTTCCTTGGTAACGAACGGTCTCCTCCGGTGTTAAGTAACCTTGTGATTCCATTAAACTTAAGATTAAATTTCGTCTTTCTATACTTTTATCAGCATGAACAAGAGGTGAGTAAGTGCTAGGAGCTTTTGGTAACGCAGCCAGCAAGGCACCCTCTGCTATCGTAAGTTCTGAAACATCTTTATTAAAATAAAGTTTAGAAGCAGATTGAATTCCATATGCCCCGTGACCGAGATAGATTCTATTCAAATACATCTCTAACAGCTTTTGTTTACTGTATTTTTTCTCAAGATTAATTGAGATGATTACTTCTTTCGTTTTGCGTAGCCATGTTTTGTCAGATGTTAAAAATACATTCTTAGCAAGCTGCTGGGTTATTGTACTTCCACCTTCAACTTTCCCCCCAGCAAGAATATCTTTATATAAGGCTCTTAAAATTGCCTTTACATCAATTCCATGATGTTTGTAGAATCTTGAATCTTCAACCGCTATAAACGCTTGTTGGACATGGTCTGGAATATTTTTAATATCCACAAGGTCTCTATTTTCTAAATACAATTTAGTTATAACATTCCCATTTTCATCTACTAACTTGGAAGCTGAATCCATGACAAGTTTTTTCTCATCAACAACGTAATCTCCAGCCGATAAAATGAGTAAGTAACCGAATAAACCTAACACAAATGTAAAGAAGAGAATAGAAATGGATAATAAAAGCTTCTTTCTCATTAAATAAGACACCTCCAGTTATAAGGACTAATGCTTTGAATTTATAGACAAATTCGACATATTTTGTATTTTTATGGTTATATGGATATACATTAGTATTAATGTAAATGTTTCTCAGTATGTATAAAATAAGATTAAAAATAAAATACACAAATGGGTGGTGGATAGATTGAAAGCCTTTATTACGTTTGGAACGGTTGATTTTCTGGAGAAAAAGAAGATGGCAAATCCTACTGAAGAGATTTTATTATTACAGTCAGAAGAGAACTCCATGCTATATCACGAAACAGAAAAAGACTCTATCTTTAAAGAGCCTAAAAAATTTGAAGTTCTTTTATCAAATGGGGCATTTCCAGATAAAGGGTTTACCACAGTGAATTACATTCCTGTAACGGATGAAAGTAAACCAATGTTTGAATACACCTTTAAGAGTGAAGTGAACCGCCTTGCCCAACAAGAAGGGTTTATAGCATTACGTTTTTTGCGACCATTAAAGGGAGGGACGTATACGGTATTAACGATTTGGGAAAATGAGTTGTCTTATAATGTATGGCATAAATCAGAGGAACATAAGGTGTTTCAAAGTAAAATAGCTGACCAACAGCATAAAATTGTATATCCTAGCCCAGCCTACGTAAAAGAATATTATATTGTTAGCCCGAAAGAGTAAAAAGCTTGGATGAAGAAATCATCCAAGCTTTTTTATACCTAATTTTTATCAACAGTTGTACCAGAAGTAGGTACTTCTCCGATAGATCCTGTTGAATCATATTTATATTCTTTTTCCCAGAAGTCAGCATTTTTAATACCTAGCTTAACTGGGTCAAACACAGGGTCTTTTCCTTCTTTTCTTTGTGCCTCGTAATCTTTGAGGATCTTAAGAGCAGGTTTGGATAACAACACAATGGCGATGATATTTAACCAAGCCATACTTCCTACCCCAAGGTCACCTAATGACCAAGCAAGTCCCGCTGTCTTAACACTTCCATAGAATACCATTCCTAAAAGTACAAGCTTTAAAATATGCTCGGTCCAAACTCTTCTTACCTTACCATTAATATAAGCAAGGTTTGTTTCAGCCATATAGTAGTAAGCCATAATTGTCGTAAATGCAAAGAATAACAATGCAATCGCTACAAATGGAGCTCCAAAGCCTGGTAGAGCAGATTCAACGGCATTTTGTGTATATCCAGGACCCGGCTCGATATCGCCAAGGTTATTAACGATAGCTTCTTGTCCAGCTGGTGTAACATTGTACATTCCTGTAAATAAGATCATGAATGCTGTTGCAGAACATACTAACCAAGTGTCAACATATACTGAAAACGCTTGAACAAGACCTTGTTTAGCAGGGTGAGAAACTTCCGCTGCAGCTGCAGCATGTGGACCAGTACCTTGACCAGCTTCGTTTGAGTAAATTCCACGCTTTACTCCCCAAGAAATAGCAGCACCTAAAATACCACCAAATGCAGCATCCATACCGAATGCACTTGAGAAAATAAGTCCTAATACCGCAGGAATTTCTGAAATATTCATAAAAATAACGATTAAGGCAACAATCATATAACCTAGTGCCATAAAAGGTACAACAAATTCTGCCGTACGTGCGATACGTTTAACTCCACCGAAAATAATAAGTCCTAAAAAGATAATAATGACAAGACCAGTAACCCATTGAGGAATTCCAAATGCAGTGTCCATTCCTAATGCAATACTATTTGCCTGTACACCTGGTAAAAGCGCTCCAGTTGCAAGCACAGTTACGATGGCAAACAAGACAGCATACCATTTAATGCCAAGTCCCTTCTCTATATAAAATGCAGGACCCCCACGGTATTGTCCATCCTTTTTCGTTTTATAAACCTGACCTAAAGCTGATTCAATAAATGCTGAACCCGCTCCTAAGAATGCAATTAGCCACATCCAAAAAACTGCTCCAGGACCACCAAAGGCAATCGCAGTCGCAACCCCAGCAATGTTACCTGTTCCTACCCTACCGGATAAAGAAAGGCTGAGCGCTTGGAACGAAGAAATCCCAGCAGATGACTTGCCACCCGCAAATAGTAATTTAACCATGTCTCCTATGTGTCTCACTTGCATGAATCTAGTTGCTAACGTGAAGTATAACCCTACCCCTAAGCATAAATAAATAAGTGCCTGACTCCAGACAATGCCATTTAGCCAATTTACTACCTGTTCCATCTTATTCCCCCTTTTTATAATTGTCAGATTCTTCTTAATTATATGTTAGACAACCATAAAAAATAAACATTTATTTTTATATTTAAAAAATTTAAAATGCTTTATCGGACTAGTGTGGTAAATAGTTTTCTTTAAGAGTATAGAAAAAGAGAGTTAATGATAATAAATCACTAACTCCCTTTTAGTATTATTTTAACTACCGATAAACCAAATTGTCGTTCGGTTTCTACCCTCATTTTTAGATTTGTATAAGGCTTTGTCAGCAAACCTAAATAAATCATTCAGTGATCTTGTTGCTTGAGGATAATCAGCTATTCCTAATGAAATAGTAATAGGCTCCCCAATTGGAGTATTCCTTTTACTAACTTTAATTCGTATCCTCTCAGCTATTTCGTAAGCTTCAGAAGAATTAATATCAGGTAATAAAAGCACGAACTCTTCTCCGCCATACCTAAAAAACACATCTGAATCTCTTATTAAAGAAGAAACCATTTTAGCCATATATTTTAACACTTCATCTCCTGCTTTATGTCCAAAGTTATCATTTACAGCTTTAAAATGATCAATATCTATAAGGACTAGCGAGAACGACTTTTCTTCATTCTTAAAACGCTCAAGGACCTCTTGGAATTTCCTAATATTCGGCAGTTCAGTTAAAGGATCTGTCATAGCCTCCTCTGTAAGTTTAGTATTATTTTTTTGCACAGAGTCAATTGCAATTAATACACTTTTAGTTAATAAATCTGCTTCTCTATTCCAATGAGAGTTTTTTTCTAGAGTTAAGACCTGTTCCCCAGATGCTAATTGATTAACAAGATCCGCCAAATAATGAAAAGGTTTAGCTAGTTTCCGAGCAAGTAATACGGATAAAAACAGTAAAAATAAAAATGGAGATAGTGCGTATAACATTAGTTGTTTAGTATGTTTTTTCAATAGTTCATTAATATAGGAGACGGGAGTTTGCTGTATGACTCCCCAACCAGTTTCTGGTATATGATTATAGGCAGCAAGCATCGAAATGCCTTGTGTATTTGTAACACGCTGAACTCCACTTTGCCCCTGTATAACCTTACGAACCATTGGGTTAGCTATTACATCTTCACCTATACGGTTGGTGTAAGGATGAAATAATAATTTCCCACCGGGTCCCACTACATAATAATAGGAGCCATCCTCTCCAATGATATCATTTCCAAGTATCTCATTTAGGACGTTTCTTTCTTGTAAATATATAGATCCACCAATTATCCCACGGTAATTACCATTACTATCAAATAAAGGTTCACTCATTAATACAATAAGTCGTCCTGAAGGTGCGATGTATGGCTTTGTTAAAGTTGGTACTTTCAGGTCGAGTACGTCTCTTGTGATTCCTGTAACCTTTTCACCTTTAAGCCCAACACTTAATGGAGCTATGTTTCGTATCAGACCTGTTTCATCTATCCAAGAGAGCGAGTTAAAGTATCTGCTATTATTCCTCAATAGTTCCAATTGTTCTTGTATATCTTCATCACTCAGTTCGCTGTTTTTAGCAAGGTAGTTGGTAGTCTCTACTAAACTTAGCCTCATTGACTTAAATAATGAATCAACTGACCGGCTTATCTTCTCTGACTTGGAACCATTAAGAGATAAATACGTATTGGTCAGAGACCTTTTCTCAGACTGATAGGATGCTCCCAATAGAATAATAATAGTTAATATAACTGACGCCGAAACTAAGCTGGTTAACAGTGTAGTCAGTTTGAATTTTCTATTATATTTAATTCTTTTCATATTTTATACTCCATTACCATTAATTGCTTTATTATCTTACTATACTTTACACTTATTTCTATATGAATGTCACTTAAAATACAAAAGATAAAGAGGATGAAACCTGTTCAAATTTCACCCTCTATGAATAGATAGTATTTAATTAAAAGAGGTTACAGTAAAAAATTCTGTGTTACTACAATTTAAACTGTTCAACAATATCTTGTAGTTGCTGCGCTCTATGACTTAGTTCATTTGCTGAAGATTAATTCATTTTTATTTTTTTGAATAACGTAATCAACAAGGGCACGGAAAGGCAAAGGTTTACTAAATAAATACCCCTGTACTTCATTACACCCCATCTCTTGTAATAAATGAAGTTGTTCCGTCGTTTCTACCCCTTCACCAACAACATGCATCCCTAACAACTTGGCTAAATTAATAATCATTCTGGCTATTTCTAAGCTTTCTGTTTCTTTTTCAATAGTTTTAACGAAGCTACGGTCCATTTTTAGTGTGTCTGTTCGAAATTCTTGAAGATAACTAAGGGATGAATAACCCGAACCAAAGTCATCCAAAGCGACTGTGAAACCAGCTTCTCTAAAGCTTCTAATAACTTGCTTCACTCTCTCTTTGTTCTGAATAAAAACAGATTCTGTGATTTCAATTTCGATAAGAGACGGAGAGAGTTCATATGATTGAACAATTTGCAAGTAATCTTTGACAGAATGCACACTCATCAACTGACAAGGTGAAAAATTTATGGATACTTTATATGAAGTGTTAGTTAGTTCATTAATCCTTTTGAGTTGATTACAGGATTCCTTAAACACCCAGTATCCAATAGAAAACATTAGCCCACTTTTCTCAACGATAGGGATAAACTCATTAGGGGGAACCATTCCTATTCTTGGATGATTCCAACGAATTAAAGATTCGAAGGAACTAATTTTGTTTGTTTTCGTGTTGATACGAGGTTGGAAATAGACTGAAAGCTCATCCTTATCAATAGCTTGGTGAATATCATTTTTAATAGTAAATTCCCTATAATTGATAGTCGCAATGGAGTTATCAAAGTACTTATACTGGTTCTTTCCTTGCTGTTTTGCGAACCTCATAGAACTAGTTGAATATGAAAGTAAGGTTTGATTATCTATAGCATCTAAAGGAAAACAACTAATTCCAAGACTAATAGAAATATACAGTTCCTGACCTTCTACAATGAAGGAGTCTTTCATTAGGTACAAAATATATTCGCCAATCTCTTTATCTGAGATACAGCCATTTCTTAAAATCAAGGAAAATTCGTCTCCCCCCATCCTTGCAATAAAAGTATTAATAGGAAGATTGGTAGACAGTCGTTTTGATATCTCTTGTAATATTTGATCTCCTGTCTCGTAACCAAACATATCATTAATTTGTTGAATATCATCAATATTTAAAACAGCTAAATGAAATTGTTCATCGTTTTTCTGTGCATTCTCAATCACTGTATTAATCCTTGATCTATAAAAGGTGCGGTTAGGTAAACTTGTCAATGGATCATAAAATGCATTGTTTTTAAGCTGTTGTTCAATTCTTTTTTCTTCAGTGATATCCCTAAAGTTTATAACGATCCCATTAATCCCTGCTTGATTTAAAAAGTTTGTCACAATTAATTCGTGTACATAATAAACCCCATCACCGTGCAGTGCACGAATATGAAAGCGCATGGGTACTTGAGGATTTTCTTTCGCTAATTTAATCTTACTATCAAAATAAGAACGATCATCATTATGTATAAGTTTCACAACACCATTATTAATAACATCAGAAACTTTCATTTTTGTAATCTTTTCATAAGAAGGACTAATATAACGAATTGTTCCGTCATACTTGAGTATTGCAACCCCCTCACTAAGATGTTGAATCATGGCTCGAACCCTATCCTCATGAAAATTAAGCTCTTCTTCCATATTCTTTTTCTCAGTGATGTCATTTCTAATAGAGATATACTGGTAAGGTTTTTTATTTTCGGATAAAAAAGGAACAATCACCGTTTCAACCCAATATGATGAACCATCTTTTGCTCTGTTTTTTACTTGCCCTCTCCATACCTCTCCATTAGATATCGTTCTCCACATATCTCTAAAGAAAGATTTTGAATGGTATCCTGAATTTATGATTCTATGATTCTTTCCAATCAATTCTTCTCTCGTATATTGAGAAATTTCACAGAACTTATCATTAACATAAGTGATGGTTCCAACTTCATCTGTAATAGCGATAATGGATGACACATCTAAAGCATCCTTTATATTACTAAGAATTATATTTTTGTTCATTTTATTTTCCATTACACTCATAGTAGTCCCCTTCTAATCAGTGTACCAACAGGATATATTTCCTATCATCATGTTAGTAATTATCACATGTAGACCCAGAATGGAACTGTGACATTTATCACATTTGTTGAAAGTTTCGTTTAGAAATTGACAATTCCTCAACATTTTTCTACCATTTCCAACAGTTTACTACATATATACCATGTAAATAGTTTAAAAGTCCTACGACTATTTAATTTTCATATGTTAATATAATGGAATATTGTAGAAATTTACAAAGGAGTGCATAAATATGTTATTTAAGAAAAAAAAGACTGCGATGAATACCTCACCACCTACAGAAAAAGGTAGGCTTGAAATTAAATCTGGAAGTGATTTAGAAAAGCAAGTTTCAATGATTGGATTAACAATTGACGATTTATCAACAATCAAAGCCATTAAACCCTTTGTAAACGTTAGCATCGAGGAGATCGTTAATCGTTTCTACAGTAACTTAGAGAATGAGTCTAGTTTATTACATATAATTAATGATAATAGTTCCATTGAACGACTAAAGAAAACACTTAGAATACATATTCTTGAAATGTTTGATGGTGTTATTGATTCAACTTACTTAGAAAAAAGAAAAACAATTGCTCATGTCCACGTTAAAATTGGATTGCAAACAAAGTGGTATATGTGCGCCTTTCAAGATCTACTGCTATCTCTACTTGATATCGTTGAACAGAATTTGCAAAAAGACTTACAATTCCCTGCACTACGGGCTGTTTCAAAATTACTCAACTTAGAACAACAGGTCGTGTTAGAGGCATATGATAAAGAGACTGAGCGTCTTAAACAAGAAATTGAAGATCATAAATTAAGATTAGGAATGAAAATATCGGAAGCTTCTCAACACCTTGCGGCAGTTTCCGAGCAAACAAATGCCTCATTCCAAGAATTAATTAAACAATCCGATACGATTACATCACTCGCTCATACAGCAAGTGATTTGTCTGTCCTTGCAGAAGAGAGATCTCAAAAAGGAAAAGACCAAATTCAAAGTCAGGATAAAAACATGTCAACGATTCAGCAAACAGTAAATGATATTTCAACAGATGTTAAAGTTTTGTTAGACATATCTAAACAAATGAATGACATTGTAAACATCGTTACCGGTATTGCGGACCAAACAAATCTATTGGCATTAAATGCAGCGATTGAAGCAGCTAGGGCAGGAGAACAAGGCAAAGGGTTTGCTGTTGTAGCTGGCGAGGTTAGAAAACTATCAGAAGAAACGAAGAAATCAGTAACGAATGTAGCTGATCTTATTAAAAATACGAATACACAAGTTGATAAGCTTGGTAGTTCTTTAGAGAAAATACGAATTGAAGTTAACGAGGGTACTTCAAGTATTTCTGAAACAAATATACATTTTGATGAAATTCTTAAAACAATGATTGAAACAAAAGAGCAAAATAATAAAATTAAGCATGAACTAGTTTCTTTTGTGAATGTGATAAATGAATTAGGAAATGCTTTTGATGAAGTGGCTACATCATCTGATCGTTTATCAAGTGTTGCACAGTCTTAATAAAAAAGCTGACTTTTCACGTGAGAAGTCAGCTTTTTTATTAAGAGTTCAGTATCTCCCTAATCATGATAAATTTTCGATTTCGTGGCAAGCTAGTTTAAAATCGATATCTTCTTAGGGGGAATGAATGTGGATGAACAAAATACTTTTGAAAAAGCGATGAACTCTTTAGAACTGGCAGAAAAAGAGCTGATTGATGCACAAACTACTGGGGATGCTGGAGAATTGAATCAAGCACATTATCAGCTGCAAATCACAAAGGATTTGTTAAATAGCCTTGATGAATCTGGTCTTTCTAATGAACAACAACTAGTCAGACTTAACCATGCTAAGGAACACTTAAGACACTTATTAGAAACCGAGATATCTTTACAGTAAAAATGGCCACCCTCAATTTTGGGTGACCATTTTTTTATATAAATCATCCAAATAAAAGAATGAACCCTTGATACCCAAAATACAGTCCAAAACCTATTAGAGATACTCCCGATAGAATTGAAATTGATGTTAAAAAACCTGGCGATAAAAATTTGCGAAAGCTACTTGATAATGCAGCCATTGACACGTCCCATAAAACTAAACCTGCTATAATTGCACAGCTGTAGATTGCCAATTGTTCTAAACTAGCTGTCGCAGCAGTGTTTGCCAATATTGACCCATAAATCCCTAACCAAAACAAAATTGTTAGGGGATTGCTAATAGCCATAAGAAAGCCTGCAGAAAAGGACTTTTTATAAGATTCATCACTTTCATCCCTCGAATTGGTTATCTGTCCAGTGCTTTTAAGACTTTCAATCCCTGTATAAGTTAAAACAAAAAAACCAAATAACCAAAGAAATGCTTTTACAAAAGGAATATCTAGAATATGAATAAGTCCAAAATACACAACGAGCATATAGACAAGGTCTGCTGCTACAGATCCTAAACCGATTAACCATGCGTTAAAAAATCCGTACTTGATTCCTCTATCTAACTGAGCTGCGTTGATTGGTCCAATTGGAGCTGCTAAGGAAATTCCTAGAAAAAAATAACTGATTAATACACTCATAGTTCCCCACCTTTTAATGAGATATCAAAGAAGTACTTGTACAAGTGTATTCAGCTAGTCCATTTCATAACACAAAAAATTAAAGCCCACTCACCTTTTAACAACACATAAAACCAATAAATATTGGAACAATATTCATGTTGAGGAGGAGTGTTATGAGCAAAACAAACGGTTCAGAAAATAATCTGAAATGGTGGCAATTATCCTTATTTGGTGTAGGAAGTACAATCGGAACTGGTTTTTTCCTTGGCTCAAGTATATCTATCATTAAAAGTGGACCGGCTGTTTTACTATTATTTATCATTGCTGCACTCGGTACATATTTAGTTTTTGATGGGCTTGCAAGAATGACAGCTCAGGAACCACTTGAAGGTGCATTCCGTTCATATGCTAAAAAGGCATATGGTGCTTGGGCTGGATTTACTTCTGGATGGGTGTACTGGGCCTCTGAAATGCTCATTATGGGGAGCCAGCTTACTGCACTTTCCATTTTCACTCGTTTTTGGTTTCCAGATGTTCCATTATGGATTTTTGCTAGTTTTTATGCAGCATTAGGATTAATCGTCATTTTATTTGGCGCCAAAGGTGTTAACCGCTTTGAAAATATATTTGCCTTAATAAAGGTTGCGGCAATTCTCATGTTTATCATCATTGCTTTAGCAGCGATTATGGGGCTATTTGATGTTTCAAAACCAATCTATGTTCCTAATACGATGGATAAAATATTTCCATTCAGCATTGTTCAAGTATGGTCAGCATTGCTTCTAGTGTTCTATGCATTTGGTGGGGTTGAGGTAACAGGGTTAATGGCTGCACAGCTAAAAAACCCGGAGGAAGCACCAAAGGCTGGTAAGGTAATGGTAGGACTAATAACGATCATCTATCTAATCTCGATTACATTAGCAGTAATAATGGTGAAACAAGGAGAATTTTCGGTTGAGGAAAGTCCATTTGTGACTGCCTTAAAAAACTATCAATTCCCTTATGTCGAGCACATTTTCAATGCTGCATTAATTATCGCTGGGTTTTCTACGATGGTTGCCGCATTATTCGGAGTAACCACTGTCCTGGTCACACTTGCAAAGGATGGAGATGCGCCAAAAGTCTTTGCGAAAAAAGGAAAACTAAAAGTACCAACATTAACATTTATCCTCTCAATGTTTGGCCTTTTAGCTTCGATTATTCTTTCTCTTTTAATGCCTGATACCATTTATGAATACATTACAACTGCCGCTGGACTAATGCTATTGTTCAACTGGTTATTCATCTTACTGTCAGCCCGAAAGCTATTGCCGGGCACAGCTATGAAAAATGTGAAATATATTCTCGGTCTGATTATCATTTTATTAGCTGTGTTTGGAACTTTATTTAGTGATTCTAGTCGACCAGGATTTTTTATTAGCATTGGATTTGTTTCGATTATCGTTATCATCCTTTTTATTAGAGGAAAAGTCAGTAAAAAGGATAAGCAGGACTCAGGTAACGAATCTCTGTTTAAGAAATTGTGATACACTAGAAAAGCCCTTTAGTGGGCTTTTCACTTAACTTTTTCAAACACCTCTCCCATCAGTTTTACTGCTTCCTCAATTTCCTGCTCATCTAAGTGCGAAAAGCCAAAGATAGCCTTTTGCTGTTTAGGAGGATTTAAATAATATTCGTTAGCGCTTTCCCACTGAACGCCTCTCGCTAAGCACTCTTTTGTAAACTCCTTATACTTTTCGGATGAATGCTTCCAACTTGCGAATAAATGTAGGCCAGCATCTGTGTCCAACCAATCAAAAGCGTCTGGTAAATGAGTTTTAATGGCTAGCATAAATGCTTCATATTTTAGTGAATAAATTCGGTTTAGTCTTCGTAGATGGCGCTCAAGCTTTCCTGATTTTATAAATAGCGCTATTGCCATTTGTTCAAGAGCAGAAGTCGTATATGATCCAAACAAGTTTCGTGCTCGTAAAAATTCATCAACTAGGTCACTGGGTAAGATTGCATATCCTATTCGTAAATGTGGAAGTATGCTTTTTGCAAACGTACCCAAGAATACCACTCGATCCTCATAATCAAGTACTTTTAGTGGTTCAATTGGCCGACCCTTTCTTCTAAACTCACTATCATAATCATCTTCTATAATGATTGCATTTTTCTTTTTAGCCCACTGAAGAAGATTCAAACGTTGTTCAAGAGACATTACCTTTCCTGTTGGGAATTGGTTACTTGGGGTCACATAAATTAATTGACTGTCCCAATCTTTCACACTAAATCCACCAGGTTCAATTGGTGCAGATATCAGGGTCGCACCTGAAGTAATAAAGTTTCCTTGAATAGATGAAAAAGATGGCTCCTCTACGACAACTTTATCTCCTTCATCAATTAGCAATTGAGACAAAATTCCAATTCCCTGCATTACACCGTTAATAATAATAATTTGACTAGGGTCAGTACTCATACCACGTGTACGATGTATGTAAGCTGAAATAGCCTCCCTTAACTGTATAAGCCCTTTGGAATCATACCCCGGAATCTCTGTTAAAAAATTTAGTTCTCTAGTAGCCTCGTATATAGTCTTTTTCCAATCTTGAATAGGAAAATGAGAAAGATTTGGAGAAAATCCAGCACCACCAAAATCTATAGTTGCTTTAATTGGTTTTTCTTTTGAAGGACTACTAGGTATTCGTTTACTCCATTTTGATAATCGTAAATTTGTTGAAGATTTCTCTATTAAATTAAATTTAGTTGGCGAATAAGCAACAAACGTACCACTACCTTCCACCGATGATACATACCCATCTGCAATAAGCATTTCAAAAACTTGCTTAACTGTATTCCGATTTACATTGTATTTTACTGCCATTTCACGACTAGAAGGCAATCTGGTATCGATTTTAACTTTTCCATTTAATATTAAATCTCTTATAAAATGGTACAAAGCTTGGTACTTATACTTATATTTACTTTTTTCAAAATCTAATGTAAAAAAAATATTCATCTGATTTCTTCCTCTCAAGCCTAAAGTGGACTAGTAAAATTATACCAAAATGGGTCTTTTTTGATATCCAAAAATTTATTAAACTAAAAAATGTTAAAAAGAGATTTAGAAATGGAGAGAAAAAATGAACATACATATTTTAATTTATAATGATTATGCACACTTTGAGGCAAACTTAATTGGATGGATAAAAGGACGCGGACACGAATTAGTTACAGTTTCTTTAGGAGAATCAGAGATCACAAGTGCTGAGGGTTTTATCATGAAACCACATACTACAATTGACAAAGTAAATCCTAATGATATTGATATATTTATTGTACCTGGTGGAGATGCACCATCTATTCTAGGTAACGAAAAATTACAGAAATTATTACAACAAGTAAACGAGCAAAACAAACTTATAGGTTCTATTTGTTATGGTCCATTAGTGTTAGCTGATGCTGGTATTTTAAAGAAAAGAAAGTTCACGACATCTGTAACACCAGACTTAGAATTATTTAACCACTTTACTCGTGAAGCCTTTGTAGAGAATGGTGTAATCGTTGATGAAAACATTGTAACAGCAAAAGGTGACGATTATGTAGACTTTGCATTAACAATTTGTAAATTAGCAAACTTAACAACTGAGAATGCATTAAACTATTGGGCTAGTTTCTTTAGAAGTAAGCAGGAGATGGTAAATCAATGAGCAAAGTAAAAGTTGGAATTGTGGGTGTTGGAGCATTAGGAGAAGGTTTGGTAAAGGTCTTTGCTGAGCACCCTTTAGTAGATCTAGTTTCCATTTGTGATATCGATTCAACAAAGGTAGACCTCACTGTTGAGCAATATCAAGTTAAAGGTTTTACAGCTCACACTGATTTACTAGAGAAATCAGATGTAGACATGGTGTATGTTTCTGTCCCTCCGAAATGGCACCATGAGGTTGCTCTTGACGTAATTCGTGCTAGGAAACATATTTTGTGTGAAAAACCACTAGCTAATTCAGTTGAAGAAGCTAAAGAATTGCTATATGAAGCAAAACGAGCAAACATTGTTCATGCTATGAACTTCCCTTTAAATTATTTAACTAATACACGAAAATTTGAAGAACTAATTAGAACTGGCTTTATAGGGAGACTTAGAAAAGTCGAACTTAACATGCAATTCCCTACATGGCCTAGACCATGGCAGCAAAATCAATGGATCAATACACGTGATCAAGGTGGATTTGTTTTCGAAGTTTCAGGCCATTTCATTCAGCTTATCCAACGCTTCTTCGGTCAGATTAGTGATGTTAAAAGTATCCTAGAACTTCCGACTGACCCAACGCTTCCGGAAACTGGAATTACTGCTAGTATGAAACTAGCTAACCATGTACCTATCATTTTTAATGGAATTAGTGGAACGGCAGGTATAGATGAACAGAAACTATCTTTAACTGCCTATGGAACAGAAGGAACAATTTCACTCGTTGATTTAATGAAGGTGAAAGCTGGAAAAATCGGTGAACCATACGAAGTGCTACCAACTGAGAGTAATCATTTTTGGAATGAATTAATAAATGAGTTTGTAGCTGCGATAAACGGAAACCAAAGTGAGTTATATGATTTTCAAGTAGGCTATGATGTACAAGTGGTGTTAGAGAATTTGCGTAAGACAGAGATTTTGGTGTAATAGCAAGACTCATCCAACACCTAATGGGATGAGTCTTTTTCAACGCCTATTTCAAAGGGTAATCCTCTAGTTTTACAAATCTGTATCCCCTTCTTTTTAATTCAGGTACAGCGAGTTTTATCCCTTCAAAGGTTTCTCTATCGGGTTTGTTCATATGAAGTAATACGATTGCTCCTGGTCCAGCATTTAGGAGAGCATCTCTGACTTGTTCTTTTGAGAATGTGGCTCCTGCATCTCCTAACACGTTGAAGTTTACGACTTCTTCCCCAATGTCATTCGCTACTTTTACACCAATTTCATCATAAAAGGCTGTTCCAGATCGAAAGAACTTTGGTGCTTTTCCTGTTATACTTTCTATTTTGCGGTGGTTATGCAGTACTTCATCAACCATCTCTCCGACATTTGCTGTACCTTTTATTCCCCAAGCCTCTCTACCATTGATTGATAAAGGTCTATGGTGAGTTCCATGGTTTTCAAGTTCAAAAATAGGAATTCGGTTTAATGCCCAGAATGTCCAGTAGTTTGCATCAATCCAACGACTATTAATAAATAAAGTTGCAGGAATATTTTCCGTGCGAAGGTAATAGATTAACTCAGCATCATACCCATTCCCATTAACCCCACCACATGCATCTAATGTAAGGGCAATGACTTTATCAGTTGTATCCAACCTCGTCTTGACACCGGTAACATTCTCTCCCCATTCCTTGGGAATCTGATATTTATTTATAAGGTCCGTTTTTAACTGTGAATCATTCCCTGAATTTGAAAAGATCTTAATGTTTTCTTCTTCATTATGTGTGCCATAGATCGCACTGTGCTTTTCACTCTGATACAATATCGCCCCTTGAGGCTCAATGTTATTTTCCATCAATGTTCCCTGGTTACCACTTTGACATGCTGTATTAAACAGGATAATACCTATGATTATCATGATAACTTTTAATGAATTCAACATGACCTACCTCCTATTGTTAGGTTTTTGTTATATCAAGCACAGTAATCATGGAAATTTCTTCATACTAGGCATTCAGAAAAGGTATTTTTGGTATAGAATGAGAACAAAGGGGGAGAGAAGTTATGCAAAGATTAATACCTGTAGGCTACCTCGGGTCAATTATCCTTTTACTAACGAGCATTATTTACTTTTTTGCTGCAAACTGGAGTTATTTTACGAGGTTTGAAAAATTGGGGCTATCCGTTGGAATCATGCTTCTTTTTTATTTCGTGTCAGCCATAACTACAAAATTTATCTCGCAACAACCTTTTTTAGGTAAGTGGTTTCTTGTTGCAGGAGCCATATGCTTCGGCGTGAGTGTTGGATTGATTGGACAGATATATAACTCACATGCAGATAGCTATATGCTATTTTTCGTATGGCTAATACCCACTGTACTACTCGCACTTATCACAGGGTATGCACCACTATGGGTTGTGAGTTATGTATTACTTCACCTAACCTACTGGTTTTATATGAACCCATCGTCTTATTTCATCAGTCGAACAAATCTAGAGGAGTGGTTGATATATCTTGTTGTATGTTTAATTAACTTAGCATTATTCGCTTTTACCTTTACTAACAAGTTTAGAATTAAAATTATCCGATATTTTGCATACACGGCTGTACATCTTGCATTAATCAGTTTGAGTTTTTTTGAACTTTTTCCGCCGTACAGTGGTTGGACGAATGTACTATACATTTCATTCGCATTCATTTCCTTTGTAATTCTAAAAAAATCAAAGGGTCAACAAGGATTAACGATTATTCTATTTACCATGGCAAGTTTATATATTTGTGCAAAGATTATCGAAATACCATTCTTGTTTGATCATTATCTTGGCTTTTTTGCAGTACAACTCAGCGGAACCTTTGCTTCATTATTGTTAATACTAGGTGGTATATTCTTAGCCAGAAAATTCACTCCTAGTGGTGGTAGCAAAGTAAACTCAACTCTTAAACGAATTTTAATTGTTATTGTTACAATCATAGGCTCCATCATGTTTGCTTCAAGCTTCGGTTCGTTGCTCTTTATTTTAACCGAATCGGAATATGCAGCAGTTATTGTAAGCTTATTGTTTATTCTTACTGGCCTTTTATTTAAGAAACTTGATAACACTGCCCGTCATACAATACTAATCATTGGTTTCTTTTCTGGAATGTTTGGAGCCATTTTTCTTTCAAGCTTTATCACTACACTTTACTTACTTATATCTCTAGCTGTTTTTATTACCATTAAAGATGGAGTTGTTAGATTTATAAGCTATGTTGCTCTATTAATTACCACACTCTCCTTTGTTTTTGATGACCTTCAACTAGGGGACCATATTGAGCTAGTATTCCTAGTTTTTGCAGTAATAAATGGAGTTCTTGCTTTTTTGATGAAGGCTCAAAAAGATATATTTAGGATTGGTTTGTTTTTCTTTTATCTTTTCTTATACGCGCTTACCTTCCTAAACGAGGAAATCGTCTTGGAGATTATATTTGCCATACTACTTTTTATAGTTGTTACAGGTTTGCTCATCTTTTTTGGTAAAAATGAGAAGCTTTTTGAATTTAGAGTAAGTGCCGTTTTTTGGATTTTAAGTCTTGTGACAACCTATTATGATTTAGTATGGTCATTACTTCACAAGTCTCTATCATTCTTTATTATTGGGCTTATTTTCTTTATAATTACATGGTTTTTGGATAAAGAAAATAAGACAATCGGTGCAAATAAAACATTTACAAGAATACAATGGGTGTTTGTAGGTGCCGTGCTAGTTCTTCAGTTATCTTTTGTAAGCTTTCAGATGATAACAAATGAACATTTAATTAATGAAGGAAAAACGATTACACTTAAACTTGCTCCAGTAGACCCGAGGTCCATGATCCAAGGTGATTATGTACGATTGCAATATGAGATCGGTGAAGTTGAACTTGGTGAAGGTAGACATGAAGGTCGGGTCTTTTTACTTTTGAAGAGAAATGATGAAGGTATTTATAGTGTTTCAAAAGTGTATAAAACGCAGATTGACCCTACTAAAGAAAGCTTAGCTGAAGACGAGGTCATTATTGCAGGAAAGTACAATGGATATAATCAAATCATTTTTGGAATTGAGAGCTACTTCGTGCCAGAAGGAACTGGACTTGAGGTTGAGCGAAATGCGGAGTTTGCGAAAGTTGCTGTATCCCAAAAAGGGGATGCGCTATTACTAACTATAGAATAAATATTAAAAGGGATGAAGGCTCATCCCTTTTTTAGTTTCTGATGGAAAATTGTACGCCCACCCTTATGTAATAAAATCATAATAACTAGTCCGATAAATCCTGCTGCAAATCCTGCAATAACATCCGAAGGGTAATGAACATTTAAAACGATTCGGCTGAGTCCAATTAGAAATATAATCACAGACATTGTAATAACTAGGATTAATTTGTGCTTGCTATTTTTTAGCATTGAAAAAACAAAGTAGGTTAAAAAACCGTAAAACATAATTCCTACCATTGCATGGCCACTTGGAAAGCTGTGTCCTTCTGCAAAAACGCTAACATCAATACTGGGGCGTTCCCTTCCTATTGTAATCTTCAACCACTGGTTTATCTCATCACTAAGGTAAGTACCTACAGCAAGAACAATCATAGCTGCATAATCTCTGCTTTTCCACCATATCAGAACAAGTGAGATTACAAGTAAAGTAATGACCGAACCTGTCGTTACAAAATTGGTAATAAAGGTAAAGAAAAAGACTGTAGATGAATTTGTAAATCCGCTAACAAAATTTTCGATAGCCTTATCTCCGAACACTTCTGTGCCAGAAGTCACCTGTTGCATGAATAAAATTAATAAAGCAAGAGCTGGTACTGAAAAACTAAGAAAAAAATAGAATGGTAGGTTCGTATTAGTGGCTTTTAATTGATGTTGTGTTTTTATTTCCAATGTCATTTCACTTCCTTCTATTTTAATTCTATTAGTCTAAAACAAAAGATTCATACTTATTATAGTAACATGCTATAATTATAGCAATAGTTTGAAAAATTAAAGGGGGCTTCTTTCATGTTGCTTGAATTGTTTGAATCGCTTGAAGAAAAGTATAGTGAAATGGTTGATATTAGACGTCATTTACATCAGCATCCTGAGCTTTCGTTTAAAGAATACAAAACGGCTGAATACATAGCTAACTTCTATAAAGAACTAGGTATTGAGGTTCGTACAAATGTTGGCGGAAATGGTGTTGTTGCCAAAGTAGTAGGTGGAAAGCCTGGACAAACTGTAGCACTACGTGCGGATTTTGATGCTCTCCCAATTCAAGACGAGAAGGATGTCCCTTACAAATCAACTGTTCCAGGCGTTATGCATGCTTGCGGACATGATGGGCATACATCGACTCTATTGATACTAGCAAAAGTTCTTCATGAAATGAAGGATTCGATTCCTGGTACAGTTGTATTCATCCATCAGCATGCAGAAGAATATGCACCAGGTGGAGCCATTTCAATGATTGAAGATGGATGCTTAGATGGGGTCGATGCTATTTTTGGAACTCACCTTTGGGCTGGTGACCAAACTGGAACGATTCAATACCGAGTTGGACCAATCATGGCTGCTGCTGACCGTTTTGAAATTACAGTACAAGGTGCAGGTGGACATGGTGCGCAGCCACATAAAACAAAGGATGCAGTTGTAACAGCTTCACAACTTGTTGTTAACCTTCAACAAATTGTTAGTAGAAAGGTTAACCCAGTTAAATCAGCTGTTGTATCTGTCGGTTCTTTTGTAGCAGAAAATGCATTTAATGTTATTGCAGATACAGCTAAATTAATTGGTACCGTTCGAACTTTTGATGAGGAAGTTCGTACACAGGTAGAAGAAGAAATTGAACGTATTGTTAAAGGTACTTGTTACACAAATGACTCCTCTTACACTTATTCGTTTGATCGTGGTTATCCAGCTGTTGTTAATCACAAGGCTGAAACAGAATTCTTAGTTGATCTTGCAAGAAGCGTACCTGGAGTAACTTCTGTTGAAGAAGCAGATCTTCAAATGGGTGGAGAAGATTTTGCCTATTACTTACAACATGTGAAAGGCACATTCTTCTTTACAGGAGCAAGGCCAGTAAATGTCGATGTTCCTTACCCACACCATCATCCTAAATTTGATTTTGATGAAAAAGCAATGCTAGTTGCATCAAAAACATTAGGATCAGCTGCGATTAATTACCTAATTAATAATAAAGTAGAAGCAAAAATAGAAGCTTAATGAATAAAAGCGTTTGGAACCCTTCTTCCAGACGCTTTTTTATGATCATAATCAGGCGTTCAAATGGAAATAAATTGAAATACTTAACTAAGACAACAAAATACTTACTTATTGAACAGAAATACTTTCCTATCTTGGAGGTTTACTTTCCTATTCCTACAGAATACTTACCAATTCCAATTAAATACTTTCTTTTCCCATTATTTCACTCAAAATACCTTAGTCTAAAGCAGTTAATTGCTGTTTCTCCTAATTGGTCAAGTAGGTTGTAGTTCGCATAGGCACCTACTACTGCTCCTATTCCAGGTAGTAGTTGAAGCATTTTCACAAAATCGATGTAATCACGGTACTCTTGTTGAAATACACGCCAATCTAACTCTTCTAGCTCCTTCTTCTTTTCATCCCAATCCTCGATCAACTCAAGTGTTTCTGCTTTATGCTTATCACTAGAAAAAGCTAATTTAAAAATATGAAGAAGAAACAAACGCTCATCGTATTTTTTTGAATCATAACCGTAGATTGAAGCTATTTCAAATAAGAACTTCATTTTAATCGATAGCAGTAATGGAAAGTCTGCTAGAGCTAATAAAAAACCACCTGCTCCAGTTCCCGCTCCTTCTACTGCAGCTGTCCGTTTATACACATTTAACCTTTCTAAGACAAGTTTTTCTTTTTCCTCTAAAGTTAACTCTCTTACATCTCTTTCTTTGGTTGTATACTCCGAACCAGCTAATGTGGCTTGAACCATTTTCTTAATACTTTCGGTAATAATTTGATGCGCCCTTTCTGGAATATAACTATTGATCTTCGTTTGTGCTGTTTTTGAAAAACGATTTAGTATCGTTGATTTCTTCGTTATCTTCTTTCTCCACTTACCTAATTCTTCTTTAGCTTTGACTTCATAGTAATCCATACCCTCAACGTCCTTTTTAAAATACTGTCTATTTATATACGAATGTATTTATTGAAAGATTCATTGAACTAAAAAACCCCTTATCCTCGGAAAAGGGGCATCTGTCTAGGAAAGCTTCTTTATCTTACCTTTAATATACATTTGTACAAAAAGATAAGTAAATATAATTGAAAGTACGAGTACGAGTAGTGATTGACTAACCATCCCACTCACGAACACACTTACTGCAAATAACAAACTCTGAACCGCCAGTAAGACTAAGATTAGCTGTAAAAAGGAAGACAATCGTGTATCTTTTGAAACTGGATATAGATCAATCCATATCTTTAAGCTGTGTTGTCTCCATAAAGTCATTAATTGATATCCTGTTAAATAGATAAATAACAACGCAACCAAGATCTTCCCATTTCCCAGTGGGATAAAATAGAGAATAAGGCCACCGATGACAAGAAGTCGGACATACATTCCTAAGTAATCACTGGAGCGTAAAAAAGTTCTTAAGTATAAATGACCATATGTGTTTTTCTGCGCGTATGGTAGCATTCCAGTCACCCAATCAAGCCATCTGCGCCTCTTGACACGTTCTTTAAGTTTA
This sequence comes from Cytobacillus luteolus, assembly GCF_017873715.1. Taxonomy (NCBI): domain Bacteria; kingdom Bacillati; phylum Bacillota; class Bacilli; order Caryophanales; family Bacillaceae; genus Litchfieldia; species Litchfieldia luteola. The sequence continues at coordinate 318,888 of NZ_JAGGKM010000001.1, read as the reverse complement.
GGCACATCTGTAAATAAATTTGCTATTCGATAAAATGTCATCATCCTTCTGGACTCTAAGTCAATTAACTGATTCCAATTTAAACTTTTTGATGATGTTGCTCTGTTAAAATAAAGAAGAAGGACAATCATAATTGCAATCATGCCTACGATAAACAGAAAGTTTGCTTCTTTTAAAAGTAAATATACAAACAAAAAGTTAATAAAAAAACGTACAAATCGATCCGTCGTTCGTGCCCAAGGTTCAATAAAGTAATTTACATTCCATGTTATTAACAAGTTCCATATCTTTTGTAAGATAAGGACACAAAAAATCACGAAAAGAGCTAGGAATGAATTACCTGTCACCTTGAAATATAGTGGTGATATGGCTGCGAGTAGTAGTACTATTAAATAACTTTGAAACACCAAACTAGATAAGAATGCTTTTTGAAAGTAAGGTGTTAGTTTATTTTCAACTTGTAATAAAAATACAATATCCGGCTCTTTTAAAAGTGTTTGTATCTGACTATTTGTCAATGGGATCGCTAGCAGTATAGCAATGATTAAAATGGCAGGAAATGTTGGTGATAGTGTTTCAAGCCAACCACTATAAACAAAAGCTGCTCCGCCGATTAAAAAAATCAAAGCAATCAATAAATGATCGTTGAACATATATTTTAAATAGCGTCTAATCTCTGTTATATATTGAGTGTTCCTATGCTTCCATAATTTATTAGCATCAATCATTCGTATCTTCTTCCTTTGTTAGCTGAATATAGATATCATCTAACGTTGCGTTTTCCATGTTAAACTCTTTTCTTAATTCAGTTAGAGTTCCTTTCGCCCTAACCCTTCCGTTATGTAAAATAACAAATGAATCACAGTATCTTTCCGCAGTAGCCAAGATGTGTGTAGACATTAGGATACCAGCACCATTTTCCTTCATCTTGTTCATCAACTCAAGAAGTGATTGTATGCCTAATGGATCTAACCCAACAAACGGCTCATCGATTATATATAAAGAAGGCTCCACTAAGAAAGCACACATAATCATGACCTTTTGCTTCATTCCCTTTGAGAAGTGAGCCGGGAACCACTTTAATTTCTTTTCCATTCGAAACTCTTTTAACAATGGCTGAAGACGTGATTCAAATGTTTCCTTATCTAAACCATATGCCATTGCGGTTAACTCTAAATGCTCAAACAAGGTTAGTTCATCATAAAGGATTGGTGTTTCTGGGATGAAACTAAATTGAGAACGATATTTCTCTATATCCTCTTTTTGTGTTCTTTCATTAATTAAAACTTGCCCCTGCTTTGCTTCCATAAGCCCAATGATGTGTTTTATTGTCGTACTTTTCCCTGCTCCATTTAAACCGATCAGACCAACAATTTCATTACGGTTTACTGAAAAGGACACATCCTTAAGAACAGGATTTTTCGTATATCCACCCGTTAACTGTTTTACCTCTAAAAGTGACATGGCTAATCCCTTCTTTTTCTATTCATTATTTTACTAATCATATCAAATTTTACCATAAAGAGAAACATTCATGGCCTTTCGACAAAGGAGGATAGAGCTTGTCAAATGTACTTGATATTCGACATTTGCGTGGCATTTGTCGAAGTGCGTTTCTAAAAAAAATAATTTATCTTTGCATATTTCAATTACACACCGGGCATCATAATTTTTGAAGAGGGGGAGATTAAAAAAGCATTTGATGACGGAATTTCATCAAAAATTTGAAATGAGGTGTCTGTGAAAGACAATTCCTTGTTTTAGACGATATGCTGACGAACACGACCAAATAAGGGGATGGTAGTATTGAATAAGGTTAGTTTCCTTTAGATAGAGAAAAGTATCAAACCTACTCTTACGAAAATGAGGTGTTTACGGGCCACTATTTACAATTGTAGAAGCCTGTATTAATAAGTCATTTTGTAAATGAGGTGTTTGTTAAAGATCATCTACAAGTAATATAAGTTGTGAAACTTATGCCTTTAACAAGGGGATGGTCATCTTGAACAAAGGAACTTCCACTTTCATTAGTATATCATTTCATTTTATTGAAAAATGAGGTGTTTACGAAAGATACTCTAACCTGTAAGGCGTGAACTATTCTCCCATAACCTCTCTCATTAGAGCAGGATGCACATTCGTTGCATTCTGCTCTTTTAATTTTAGAACACAATTTTGTTGGTTAAGCTAGATATGGTAAACTATAGAAAAAAATTGTGAGGTTGATCATATGAGCGATTGTATTTTTTGCAAAATCATTAAAGGTGAAATTCCAGGTGCAAAGGTTTATGAAAATGAGCATGTGTATGCTTTTTTAGATATTGGACAAGTGTCAAAGGGTCATACACTTGTTATTCCTAAAGTACATAAAGACAATGTTTACGAGTTAACTCCAGAAATTGCACAACATGTGTTCGAAGCGGTTCCTAAAATTTCAAATGCGATTAAAGCAAAGTACAACCCAATTGGATTGAACTTATTAAGTAATAATGGTGAACATGCTGGTCAAACCGTATTCCACTTCCATATGCACATCATCCCTAGGTATGGAAAAGGCGATGGTTTTGGCGCTGTTTGGAAATCTCATGCGAATCTTTACACAGCGAAAAACCTTCAAGACATCGCTTCAGAAATTTCACAAGCTATTCAGTAAGAGGTAATCATTGCATTACCTCTTTTTTCGTGGGAAGTAACCATTTATTTGTTTATCGGAATGGATTCGGACTCGTTTGAACCTGCTACTACTCAACCTGTCTAAATCTGCACTGGATTCAGACTCGTTGCTCTCTACTACTATTCAACCTGTCTAAATCTGCACTGGATTCAGACTCGTTGCTCTCTTCGACCACTCAACCTGTCCGAATCTGCTCGGGATTCAGACTCGTTTCTCCCTTCGACCGCTCAACCTGTCCGAATCTACTCGGGATTCGGACTCGTTTCTCTCTGCTACTACTCAACCTGTCAGAATCTGCTCGGGATTCAGACTCGTTTCTCTCAACTACTATTCAACCTGTCTAAATCTGCATTGGATTCAGACTCGTTGCTCTCTTCGACCGCTCAACCTGTCCGAATCTGCTCGGGATTCGGACTCGTTACTCTCTGCTACTACTCAACCTGTCAGAATCACCCTAAGAATTATCTAATCGTCATCCTTTCCACTCTCCAGACTAACCAACTTTACTGAAAATTCACTTTACTTTTCAAAATATCGTGTTAACATTAAAAAATAATTTAGTTAGGAGGCGTTTTTTTTGAAGGCAATTCATAATTTTAATGCTGGTCCCTCTGCCTTACCTAAGGAAGTTCTAAGAGAAGCACAAGCTCAACTTCTTAACTTTAACCATACCGGAATGTCGATTATGGAACTTAGCCATCGCAGTAAAGTGTATGAAGAGGTTCACGAACAAGCGAAAAGCTTGTTAAAAGAGTTAATGGGGATCTCTGATAAGTATGAAGTCCTTTTTTTACAAGGTGGAGCTAGTCTACAATTTTCAATGGTACCGCTAAACTTATTGACTGAAGGCAGTGTCGCTTCCTATGTCTTAACTGGAGCTTGGTCAGAAAAAGCATATGAGGAAGCAAGTAAAATTGGTGAGACATCTATCATCGCTTCAACAAAAGATAGCAATTATACAACGATTCCTACCGATACAACTTTCAATTTACCTATAAATAGCTCCTACTTACACATTACATCGAACAATACAATTTATGGGACACAGTTTCACTCCTATCCAGAAACTGGCCAGGTTCCATTAATTGCGGATATGTCTAGTGACATTTTGAGCAAGAAAATAAATATTGATTCTTTCTCTCTAATTTATGCAGGTGCACAAAAAAACTTAGGTCCAGCAGGTGTAACAGTTGTTATCCTAAGAAAAGACCTTCTGCCAAACATTCCAGCTTCTATTCCAACCACCTTAAACTACAACACTCATGTTAAAAATAACAGTCTTTACAATACACCTCCCACTTTTGCCATTTATCTACTTTCACTTGTTCTTAAATGGGTGAAAGAACATGGTGGTGTTGAAGTTATAGAAGAAAGAAACAATAAAAAAGCATCGCTACTTTATCGATCAATTGATGAGTCTGATGGGTTCTACATACCTCATGCAACTAAAGAAAGTCGTTCCAACATGAATATTACATTCACCTTGCCAACAGAAAAATTAACAAAAGAATTTTTAGCCAAAGCAGTTGAAAATGGATTTATTGGGTTAAACGGACATCGTTCAATTGGTGGCTGTAGGGCTTCTATTTACAATGCTGTCTCTTATGAGTCGTGTGAGGCCTTCTCCCATTTTATGAGTAGATTTAAAAAATCAAATTTCTGATAATTTATACTGTCAAACTACACTAATTTTTGATATACTAATAAATGAGTATTTTCGCAATAGGCGTAGAGCACTATTGGAGGATTCTCAAAAATATTGAGCGTAGTTAGAATAGGAGAGATGAGAAATGAATACAAGAGTACTAGTTTTATTATCATTGTTAGTTGGAATGGGTGCTGTACTTCATGCAGTCACACCGCCATTACTATTTGGAATGAAGCCAGATTTAATGCTAACGATGATGTTTTTAGGGATATTACTGTTCCCTTCAGGAAAAAATGTTTTATTATTGGGTCTGTTAACAGGAATTATTTCAGCTTTAACAACTGGATTTCCTTCAGGGCAAATTCCTAACTTAATTGACAAACCAATTACTGCTTTTGTCTTTTTTGGAATGCTATTACTTATGAAAAAATATAGCCATTCCTTGTTATCTGCTGGTACATTAACTGCTATTGGCACACTAGTTTCAGGATTTATATTCTTAGGCTCAGCCCTAGTATTTTTCCAACTGCCTGGTGGAGCAACTTTTCTAAGTCTTTTTGCCGGAATTGTTCTTCCAACTGCTGCATTCAACACAGTGGCCATGGTTGTCATTTACCCGATAGTACAACAGATATTTAAGCGTACTAGACTAGCTTCTCAACTATAATAAAAGACCAAACCCGATCTCATACAAGATCGGGTTTTTTATTTTGCACCCATGCTATACAAAAGTATACCAACTACTAATAAAGTGATACCAGCTACTCCTAATAGTCCAGCCTTTTTAAGCAGAACTTTCTTTGGAGGATAGACTCTTGCTTTTTGAGATAACATAAAATAATTAGTCATACCAATTAAACATAAAATACTAATAACGAATGTTATAAATATGACCCCAGCCAATTCAACTCCCCCTTTATTCATCTTTATGCTGGGTTTAGTTATCGTATGTAAGGACTTAAAAGTTTTAGTATGAAAAAAGAGGAAATATAAGGCAACTTGTAGAAATTTGTTACTATTACTTTTACAGGATTTTTTAATGGAGTGATAAACATGGGCAAAGGATTAAACTTTTTATACGGAATTATAATAGGAAGTGCTATTGGGGGTGCTACGACACTTCTTACCTCACCTACCTCTGGTAAGGAACTGCGTAAACAATTACAAACAAATTCCCAACACCTTATTGAAACACTACAAAAACTGAAGAGCGAGGGCCTAGATTTGAGCAATACCATTACTTCCTCTTCAAAGCAAAGTATCACAGCTATTTCGGAATTTAAAAATGATCTTGTTCATTCTTTTGACCAATGGACTGAATCAACTAAAGAAAATAAAAAAAGTATTCAAAAAGAGCTTTCTGAAATCGAGATTCTTTTGTCAGATTTGGAAAAATCTGTTCGAAAATCATGATTTTAAGCCTATTATTTTTTTTATTTAAAAATTTAGTAAATTTAGTTCTTTATTAATTTTTATTTTATTGGCATAATAGTATTAATAGTATTTTAGAATTGTAAAAGTAGGTGACTAGATGAAAAAAGAAGAATTGCAATATTCAATTAAAGATGCTATGATCTTTAGCCAAAGAGTGGCTCAGTTGAGCAAGGCATTATGGAAATCTATTGAGAAAGACTGGCAGCAATGGATTAAGCCATATGATTTAAATATCAATGAGCATCATATCCTATGGATTGCCTATCATTTAAAAGGTGCATCAATTTCAGAGATTGCTAAATTTGGTGTAATGCATGTTTCTACTGCATTTAATTTCTCGAAGAAGCTAGAAGAACGAGGGTTACTGCAATTTTCTAAAAAGGAAAATGACAAACGAAACACGTATATCGAGTTAACAGAAAAAGGCGAGGACATTCTTTTAAAATTAACTGAAGATTATAACCCTAGCAATAATGCTGTTTATAGCGGTGCATTACCATTAAAGGAGTTGTACGGTAAATTCCCGGATATGCTTGAGGTTATGTGTATTATTCGAAATATTTATGGTGATGATTTTATGCAAATCTTTGAGAGATCTTTTAAAAATCTCGAGGATGAGTTCATTGAAATTGATGGGAAATTATACAAACGTGTAGATGAAGAGACACATTCAAAGGAAGTTGCTAGTAATTAGGGACTAGTCTAGGGTATTCAACAATTTCTTAAATTCATACATCAAAGTCAAATACTTTCCATGATTGATCAAAGCATCAATGACTTCTTTAACTTCTAGTTTAGAATGTAACATTCCTACAAATTCTGTAAGAAGCGGAGTGAATGTAACAAATCCTTCCGCTTTTTGCTGTTTGAATTTTTCGTCCATAATTTCACAAAGATTGAGTAGGTCATTAACCTCATTCTTGCCTAATTGAGCTTTAACAATAAGTTTGTAAAATGCAGCTTTTTCTGTATCTAAAAAATCAAATAATAAGGATTGATAATACTCTAACCGTTCAATTCTTGCCTCTAGAGATTCCACTTCGTTCATAGCCCCTTTGACTCACAGCATTTACTATATATATTTTACACAAAAGAGTAATTTTACAAAAACACTAAACTTGTACGACTAATCAAAATCATCTTAACATATTCTTTAAGGATAAAGATAATTAGTTTATTCGAAAATTGCAATTTTCGGGCTGAAATATTCCTATTGCATTTTAAGAAAAATCGTCGTAAAGTAGTTTAGTAAGTTTGAAGAATACTAAAGTTCGGATGGTGAACCGTTATGACTTGTTGGAGGACCATTAATCTAGCTAAAGATTATGGATTCCATCGCATCGTTCTTATTTCAATTATTACGATGTTTTTTACATTTGTTTTAATCTATATTCCATTGAATTTAATGCATCCTAAAGCACACTTAAAAGAAGACGGAATCTTGTTCTTTTTAATTGGATTGTTAATTGTCTTTCCAGTTCATAAGTTATTACATGGATTACCACTATTTATTTTACGTAAAAAATTCAAATTGACGGCATCTAGCTATATACTATTCATGCCTGTGTTAACGATCAGATTAAAACAAACTTTATCGAAATCAATTATTATTATGGCATTAATCATGCCTTTTCTTTTAATCACATCACTGATGTTAATAGGTAGCTTTATGTTTCCGGGTTACATCCATTACTTCAGCATTATTGCAGCTATTAACTTAGGTTTATGTGTTCCTGATCTTATCTGTTTACGTCATGTCCTTCAAGCACCTAAAACGAGCCAGATTGAAGAAGTGGATGATGGATACTCAATCCTAGTTAATAACTAACGTCTACATTCCAATTTGTTACAGTTATACGAATCGATATAAGTCTATCTTTTTTAATGAATGTTTGTTAAAGTTATAGAAGACATAAAAGAATTTAGGGGGGATCTCAGGATGGCTATTTTATTTATTCCTTTTGCCACTTTTATCTTGTTCTATATCAATCAAATGACCAATATGCTTTGCATTCAAAAAGAAATTCCTGAAGACCGTCAACCTAAAGTCTTTAGAACGATTAATATCTTAATTACGATTTTATTAATTTCTTCTTATGTAGAAATTTTATTTACCTAATAGATAAAAAAGTGGTGAGGCAATGTGCCTCACCACTTTTTTGTCATCATCCTTAGTAAGCCCAAGAAGCACCAATGATGATTAATAGAATGAATAATACAACGATTAACGCAAATCCTCCACCATAGTATCCAGTGTGTGACATAATTATTTCCTCCTTTAATTGTTTAGTGTACTAACTTCTTAATACCAAGAAGCACCAACGATGACTAATAAAATGAACAATACAACAATTAACGCGAATCCACCACTATATCCGGCGTGACCCATACGTAACACCTCCTTCTGTTGTATACGCTACTATCATATGCACAGTTTTTTTCACTCGAATAGGCACCTGTCTTGGTTTTTAAAGAATTTTTCAATCAATTTTATCTTTAATTTTAGATAACCATTCCTAAAACATTTCTTTATATCCAAAATATGTGATATAGTAGTTCATGTGGTTTTGGACAAACATACAATTAACATAAGTAGGAGATGTCGAACATGAAAAAAATGATAATTGCTTTAACAGCAACTGCAAGTATACTTGCTTTAAGTGCATGTAATAATGCTGAAGAATCTGAAGTTGTAGTTGAAACAAGCGCAGGTAATATTACAAAAGATGAATTTTACAATGCAATGAAAGACCAAGTTGGTCAACAGATTTTAAGAGATCTTGTACACGCAAAAGTTCTTGGAGATAAATATGAGGTAACTGAAGAAGAGATTGACGCAAAAATGGAAGAACTTAAAGCATCATTTGGTCCTCAATTTGAAGCAGCAGTTCAACAAAACGGTGAAGAAGCCATCCGTACGATGGTTAAAACAGATTTATTACGTGAAAAAGCGGCTTCTCAAGAAATCGAAGTAACGGAAGAAGAAGTACAAGCAAAATATGAGGAAATGAAAAACAAAAAGCCTGAAATCAGAGCAAGTCACATCTTAGTAACAGAAGAAGCTACTGCAAAGGAAATTCAAGCAAAGCTAGAAGCTGGAACAGCCTTTGAAGATTTAGCTAAGGAATACGGTACAGATGGAACGGCAGCTCAAGGTGGCGACTTAGGATTCTTTGGTGAAGGTCAAATGGTACCTGATTTTGAAAAAGCAGCATATGCACTTGAAGTTGGAGAAATCAGTGATATCGTAAAAACTGATTTTGGATACCACCTGATCAAATTGACTGAGAAAAAAGAAAATGAAGTAGGCACATTAGAAGAAATGAAAGCTGAAATTGAACAAGAAATTCGTCTAACTAAATTAGATGCTGCAACAGTTGAAGCAGCACTTAGCAACGAAATGGAAGAAGCAAATGTTAAAGTAAATGATGCAGACCTTAAAGATGCTTTTAAAGCTGCAGAAACTAAATAAGTACTGAATATAAATAAAGGAAGTGGCTAAATAGCAAAATGCTGTTCACCACTTCCTTTTTTGGTTTGTAATAATAATAATGTCCGTTGATTTCCGGTCCAGGCACTTGCTTTCCGCGGGGAGGAAGTCGAGCCTCCTCGGCGTTGCGCCTGCGGTGTCTCGACCTTTCCTCTACGTCCCGCAGGAGTCAAGTGCCTTCCCCTCCAATCAACTCAGGACTCTCTATTCAGTCTCATTAGGCTACTATCTTAACTTACATAGCCTCAGGCTTTTTTAGTTTTCTGCCTTCTTTTTCTTGGTTCATACGTTCAATGTAAACTTGTCCTTCATTTTCGATAAAGGAGTTCTCTACTTCCTGCTCATTTCTTGCTGTTCTAATGACCATATAACCGCTAAAGATAATGCCACTAATGACAACATATACCCACCATGGAACTGCAAAAATCATTTTTGTTTCCCCCTTGTCCAACTTTCTTTATATCACTATATGATGTAACACAAGGAGATATCACTGATTTGTACAAGCTTTTAGATAATTTTTATTTATTATTTATGAAAGGAAGGTTTGTAAAAGCTTCGGTTTTCCAAAGCAAATACTCTTTCTGAGTATTCACCAGGTTTTACTCGCTCTAAAGCTCTGTCCAACATATTCATTTTTGCATCGAGATTATCAATATAATGTAATATTTCTGCCTCTTTAATCATTGGCGGCTTTGGACTTCCCCATTCCGCTTTGCCATGATGGCTCAGTACTAAATGCTGCAGAATTGTTACTTCTTCACCTGTAATTCCAAGCTGCTCTGCTGCTTTACCTATTTCATTTACCATGATTGTAATGTGACCTAGCAAATTCCCCTCAATTGTATAACTCGTTGAGACTGGACCAGATAGCTCAATGACTTTGCCTAAGTCATGTAAAATAACGCCAGCATATAAAAGGTCTGTGTCCAACGAAGGATAGAGAGTTGAGATGGCTTTGGATAAGTCCAGCATGGATACAACATGATACGCGAGTCCAGAAACATACTCATGATGATTTTTTGTTGCTGCAGGATATTCAAAAAAAGCAGAATGATGTTTCTTCAAAAGATGTCTTGTAATACGTTGAATCGAAGGATTCTTCATCTCAAATATATATTGAGTGATTTTTTCAGCCATAACATCTTTTTTTAAAGGTGCCACTTCAAGTAAATCTGCAACTTCTATTGTATCTGTTTCGTTTGTTGGACGAATTGTTCTAATTTTCAACTGAGTTCTACCACGGTAATTGTTCACATCGCCACAAACATGGACAATGTTTTGTGGTGCATATGCGTTTTCATCCTCTGAAGAGGCATCCCATAACTTTGCCTCAATTTCGCCACTCTTATCCTGTAGCATCAACGTTAGAAATGGTTTCCCATTGCTAGCGATACCTTTGGTAGATGATTTAACAAGCAGAAAAACCTCCACTTTATCTCCGAAATCATAATGAAGTATCCCTTTACCCATATACGTTCCCCCTGTCCTTTATCTATTTTATTATATTTTCGTACCTAGAGGTAAACGACATCCTCTGTTTGAAAATGGTCTACGATATGTTTGTGACACGTAAAAAGTAATATCTGATGATTGCTTGATAAAGTTTGTAAGAGCTTTATTATCTTTTCAGTTCTTTGTTGGTCAAAATTCACAAAGCTGTCATCTACAATAAATGGATACGCTGTCATTGGATGCATTGTATTTCCTAAAGCAATTCGAAGAGAAAGGTATAATTGTTCGGCTGTAGCTTGGCTTAGTTCACTTGGAGAAAATCTGACGCCATCCTTCCTCTCAACAATAAAGCCAGCTTGATCATCTGGTGAATAGATGTGATTGTATTCATCTTCTGTTAAGAAGCGGAAATATTCTTCTGCATCACTTAATAACCTTGGTAAACGAAGTGCCCGATATCGTTCAATTGTTTTCCCAAGAATGTCTTTAGCCACGGAATGAACTGCCCATTTTTTCACTTCTTGTTGAAATAAAGATTTACTTTGTTCGTAAATGTGAAAAGTTTCTGCATACGTCCCACCTTCTTCAAGATCAGTGATTCTGATAGAAACCTCAGATAGCTGATGACGGTAATCCTTTTCTTTTAACTTTAGTTCTTCTAGATTTCCTTTTAAAAATTTTAGTTGAACTCGTTTTTCGTCTTCGTGGTATTCTTCATCAATAAGATGCAAATAGGGCCCTACCTGACTTTCAATTAAGTCAAGTCTACCATTTAAGTGAGCTCTTTGTTCATATATCTTTCCTTTGCTTCGATATTCTTCTTCATTTGAAACCTCTGCCATCTCATACAACTGTGTACACTCTTGTTCTAAGTAGTTAATTTCAAGTTGCAACTGCGTCGTCTGTTCAATAATATCCTCAAGTTTCCCTGTTAAATGATACAACTTACCTTTTTTTTCTTTTTCTGACTCAAGCCTTGTAAGTAAAGTATAGACTGCACTGACAATCTCATGATTGTTTTCCTGTTCACATAACAACTTTACTTTTTGTTCATATTGTAAAACCTTAGAACTAGCAGCTTCTAATTGTTCAGTATGTTTTTTCTTTTTACGGAAAGTGCTCTTAAGCTCCTCTAACAAGATATAACTATCTAAGAGCTTACCACCTGAAAGAGCCTCTGATAAATGTAACTCACTTATTACTTTAGCTACTCGTTCATGATTACTAAACCTTCGATTTTCCCATGAATCATACTCGGACAATACCTTTTCATATTGACGCTCGTTTTGTGATAAAGTAATTTTTTCAATATCTAGTATGCGATTGAGTTCTCGGTCCTTTATTAGGAGTTCCTGGGCTTCTTCTATCCCTTCCGAATCCCTACTCCCTGCTTCGATATTCTCATTAAGTTTACCAAGCTTTTGTTCTAGCTGACCTTTTTCCTGTTTGAGATCTTTTAAAATATAACTAGTACCTTGCATGGATATATTTTTCAACAAAACGAAAGTTAAAACACTAACGACTAACACTGCTCCTACTACAATCCATTGATTATTTAGAATCAGCCAGATCGTTAATGCAGTTAGTAATAGGAAGAAACTAGTGAATAGAACTTTTGAATTCTTTATTCTTGCTTTCTCTTGATTGCTATATCTTTTTATTTTATCTTCAGTCGTGGATAGTAAATCTATCACTTTACTTCTTTCATTCAGGTTCTCATTGCTAGTAGAACTAGCATGCAAGATTTCCTCATAGTGCTTTCTCGCTTCTTTAGTCAGTAATTGTTTCTGTAAATCATGTATCTTCTCTTCACTTGCTTCTAGTAGCATTTTAGTTCGAGAAAACTGTTCGTCTAAAAATTGCTTTTGTTGTTTTATTGATTCAAATTCATTAACTACAGTTTTAATCTCTTCTTTTTTTGAAATACTAGTGTCCAAGTAAAGAAGTTCTTCCTCTGAGTTCGTCCACCCTACTTGTTCCTTCGTGGATGATAAGAACTCGTTAAGGAGAGCAATCTCTCTTTTGTGTTCAGAAATCTCTGCCTGAAGTTGTTCATATACTCGAACATTATCTGATACTTCTCGTATGGCTGGTTCTCTATTTAATAGCTCCACGTTTACGTTGATATTCCTTATGTCATTTTCCAACTTCAGCTTTTTTTGAGACAGGCTAGATAACTGTGCCTTATAAGGGAGAAGCTGTGAATGTAAGTGTTCAAGTCTTTTTAGACCATCAACAGGGAAAGGCTCAGAAGACGGTAAAGAGATAAGCTTTGTCTGAATGGTTTGGCGTTCAATAAGCAAATCGTTCATTGAAAGTAAATGTTCAAGTTGTCTATACTCATTTGTTGTTTTACTTACTTCACGTTCTATATCCTGCATTTTTCGCTGCAGGTCTTCTTTACCTTCAATTAGTTTTTTATAGGTTTGATTCTTTTCTTGTGCTTGAACGAAGAGTTGATGTTTTTCTTTTAAATCGATTAATTGCTGATTAATTATGGGTTTACGTCCACTAGGCTTAAAAAGTGATTCTAGCTCTTTCGTGATACGTTCATTCACTTTCACCAGAGCATCAGTACCAACTACACCAGCAGAAAACAAGTAATTCCCTAGCTTCTCAGCATTCATCTGTTGAACGCCCTGAAGGCCCTGAAGATTATAAGAATACACTCCCTGATAAAAGGATTTATCCATTCCTTGGAATAATTCCTTGAGTAGCTCCTCTCCCATTGTTGTACCATCCGGCATATAGACTGTCACATTACCACTAGACTTACCTGGCAATCGCTCAATAACAATGGTTCCATATTCTTTTGTTTGTAAGCTGATCTTCCCACCATACCTTGTTCCTGATTTTGGTTCATAACGAAGGTCTTGCTGCTGTTTAGTAGGGAAACCAAATAAAATACTATGGATAAATGACATTAATGTCGACTTTCCAGCTTCATTTTTACCATAAAAGAGTTGAATACCACCAGAGAGATTACCATATTCTTTGCTTTCTAATTTCCCATATCCATAAATATGAAGGTCAATTATTCTCATGATGTACCTCCTTTCTCTTTTTCTATTAATCCTTCATCATTCCATTTAAAAGCAGTGCTTCTGCTTCCTTTATGATTTCCTGTTTTTCATCAGCGGTTAATTGATTCACATATTTTCTTGCTTGAGGATGATTAAAAATCGGGCCTAGCGCTTCATAGAAATCATCATATTCATCTATACAAGCAATAAGATCTGCGAAAAAATGCGATTCAGACCTTAATTTTTCACGATCCACCACGATGTTCGTTTCAACTCTAATAGAATTTACAAGAACAAAGTTTCGTTTATCCACTTCAGACTCGACTAAAATGGTTTGTAATTCATCTACTAAATTTTGATCTTGTAGACTGTTATGAAGTTTTCCTGATCCAATTAGCTCTAATGTTACTAACACACCTTGGTCAATACGCCTTAGCTTATCTAAGATTTGATAACATTGATCTACCAATTGGTTATAGTTATCTATGTCTGATATTGTAAGTTGAACAGTTTCCCATACAATATCTGCTGTTTCCTTAAACGTTAATGTAGTATTTGACTCTGACAAAGTAACAATATAACATCCCTTATCCCCAGATTCTTTTCGATGCCTACCTTGTATGTTACCAGGATAGATAATAGGTGGATTATCATAGAGACTTTGACGCTTATGGATATGGCCTAATGCCCAGTAGTTGAAATCCTTTTCAAGTAACTGTTTAACTGTAAACGGTGCGTAGCGACCATGTTCATCTTGGGTTGTAGTATCTTCACTACCATGTAAGAGTCCAATATGAAAAGGTGCATCCATCTTCTTTAAGTAATAACTGGTCATATTCTCAGTAACGAGGTTCTTTGGATAGCTAAATCCATACAGATTGACCAGTGGTTGTCCATTTTTTTCGAATGTCTTTGACTCTATGTTACCTGAAAATACATGCACATTCCTTGGCCATTCAATCGAAGTCCAGGATCCGCCTAGATGATCATGATTTCCATGAATGATATATACTGTGATATCCTCTTTTTCAAGACGTTTCATTTCATCACGAAATCTTACTTGTGCGCGTAAACTCCGGTCCACAGAATCAAACAAATCCCCAGAGATAATCATAAAATCTACCTTTTCTTCAATAGCTAATAACACAATTCGAGAAAAAGAGGTAAACGTGCTTTCTTTTATTCTTTTAAAAAGTAATTCAGGGAACTTTTGTAGTCCTTTAAAAGGACTATCTAAATGTAAATCTGCTGTATGTAAAAATTTTATTGAACTCATTCGTTTATTCCTCTTTTCAAATAGAGTTGACTTTATTTTACCATCCAAACAATACGAATGCACGTTCTCACAAGAATAATTCTTTCGTAATTAATCTAAAAAAAGGACAAAACCTTATAGGTTTCATCCTTAGTAATTAGTTTACTTTTCATTTTTTGTTAGCTGTAGAGCTTTTTTAATATCCTTAAATGATGAACTCTTTCCATACATTAAAACTCCTCCACGGTAAACACGGGCCCCAAATACCGCAAGTAGAACAATGGTTGTTACAAGTAATCCAATACTTAAAGCTACTTCCCAAATAGGTACATTTAACATCCCAACACGTAAGAACATAATCATTGGTGCAAAGAATGGAATAAAAGAAGTAACCGTGATAAATGATGCTTCTGGTTTCCCCAGTCCAAACATAGCGATCATAAATGCAATTACAATTACTAATGTCATAGGTGTTATCATCTGTTGTACATCTTCAATTCTGCTTACAAGTGAGCCTAAAAATGCCGCTAATGTTGCAAAAAGTAGATAGCCTAACACGAAAAAGACGATCGCATAAATAAATGTTGAAATAGGAATATTACTCAATCCAAAAACAGAAAAAATTCCTTCATTACTGTTTGCAGGATTTAAACGTAGAGAAAGATAACCTACTGTTAGAATAAATGCAAATTGAGTGATACTTAATAAAGCGATACCTAGAATTTTTCCAAACATTAGCTTAATTGGAGAAACACTAGAGATTAGTATCTCCATTACACGTGAAGATTTCTCCGTTGCTACTTCCATTGCAATCATACTTGCATACATGATAACAGCAAAGTAGATGACAAATAATAAAATATAAACCAACCCACGAGCCTGACTCAATTCTTCTTCAGACTTAGCATCTTCTTCTAGTGCAATTTTTTCAAACATGACTGGAACATATAATTGATTTACCTGTTCTGCTGTTAATCCTAGCTTCGAAGTTGCTAGTGATACCTTAAGCTGTTGCAAAGCCTGTTCTAGCTGCGAATATGCCTCTGAATCTGTAATTGACATTGCGCTAAAAACACCCTGTGGAAGCTGTTCTTCATCATACGAGATTTCTAAAAGACCTGCATATTCTCCATCAGATACTTTTTCTTTAGCTTCCTCTACTGAACCTCCAAACTGTTCAATAGCAAGCTTATTTGAAAAAACTTGGAACTGTTGTTCATAAAGTGGGTATAGCTCCCCTGTCTCATCAATAACTGCAATTATCCGATCGTCATCACCTTTATCAAACATATCTATGATGGTTTGGATATTTGTTAGTCCTAGAACAATAACCGCTGTAATAATTGTAGTTATAATAAATGATTTAGATTTTAACTTATTCAAATAGGTGTGAAAAAAGATAAGCCAAAATTTATTCATAGGAAGCACCTACCTTTTCAATAAAGATATCATTTAATGAAGGCTCTTCTAGTGAGAACTTTCTTACGAATCCTTTACCAGAAATCTCCTCAAATATATGTTGTGAGACTCCTTCATTTTCAACTTGCAAATGTACACCCTCACCTGTCTGCTTGAACTTGACTACGCCTCGAACATTCTCTAAATGAGATAAATCAAAATCAGCATGAACACTTACATTTTTCTTCCCAAAAGATCTTTTGATATCCTTCAAGGCTCCATGGACAATTGGCTTTCCACGGTGCATAATGCAAAGGTGTTCACATAACTCCTCAACATGCTCCATACGATGACTTGAGAACACAATGGACGTACCTTGATTTTTTAAATCCAATACGGCTTCTTTTAAAAGTTCAACATTCACTGGATCTAGTCCACTAAATGGTTCATCTAAGATAAGTAGTCTTGGCTTGTGAAGAACAGAGGCAATAAATTGGATCTTTTGTTGATTCCCCTTTGATAATTCTTCTACTTTTTTGTTTAGGTACTCAGGAACCTTAAATCTTTCAAGCCAATACTCTAATTGTTTTAGGATATCTTGTTTTTGCATTCCTCTTAATCTGCCAAGATAGATTAATTGATCTTGGACCTTCATTTTTGGATAAAGTCCTCTTTCTTCAGGCAGGTAGCCTACAATATGGCTTGTATCGTAATTAATAGGTTTACCATCCCAAGAAATTTTCCCCTCGGATGAATCTAATAAACCTAGAATCATACGAAAGGTTGTTGTTTTACCTGCACCGTTTGCTCCTAAGAAGCCAAACATTTCTTTTTCGGGTATTTCAATTGAAAGCTTATCTACTGCTGTAAAGCTTCCAAAACGCTTTGTTACATTTTCTAATGTTAATGCCATTTCTATTCCTCCTTTTGCATCCAACTACTAATACGATAGAACTACGTTATAGTTTCATAATTTCTTCATAACTTTCTAAAAATATCATATTTTGGAAAATAAGTGGTAGGTTTTTTATAGGTATGTAGTTTTTGACTTTGAATTTAGCCCGTTCCTTTGCGCTACAGACACTTGCTTTCCGCGGGGAGGAAGTCAAGCCTCCTCGACGTTCCGTCTGCGGGGTCTCGACCTTTCCTCAACTTCTGAGCAGGAGTCAAGTGTCTTCCGCTCCAATCCACTCTTGTTGTAACAATAGTAAAACTTTAAAAGCTATAAAATTTACTAATTATGAGTTTGCAGGAATTTTAAAAGTATGTAAGAATAGTAATAACTATCAGAATTTTTTAAAGGAGAAAGTGAATTATGGGAGTTTATAAGTTAACGGTATTTGATAAAAGCGGTGAGACGTTATTGGATGAGTCTTTTGAGGCTGCGACTGAGAAGGAAGCGAAGGAAGTTGGAGAGAAAATGTTAGCAGAGAAAAATTATCTTGATACAACACATCGTTGTACTTCTTCTGCTGGTAAGCTGATTTTGTTCCATCGTTAGGTGGTTTGTGAAAAAGTTAGCGGACTCAAAACGAAAAGAACTAGATTGTGATATTAACCACAACCTAGTTCTTTTTTTATTTTCCGGTAAAGTTTGGTCTTCTTTTTTCTAAGAAGGCTTGAACTCCTTCTCGGTGATCTTTTGTGCTTCTCATTTCTTGTTGGCCATATTTTTCAAGCTCTAGTACATTAAGTAGCTTTTGCTTATTAGCATCTGCTAGGATAGCTTTTGTTTTTACCATTGCTTTGACAGGCTTATGTAACCATTCGTTTATTTTCTCTGAAACTGCGTTTTGTAGCTCTACCTCTACAAGTTGGTCAACTAAACCAAGAGAGAATGCTTCATCTGCTCCCATGGTTTTTCCTTCCCAGATAACTTGTTTTGTTTTTGTCTCTCCTAGTCTTCGCTCTAAAAAGAAGTGACCGCCTCCGTCAGGAATGAGTCCAATTCCGATAAAGTTCATCGCAAGTTTTGATTGTTTTTCCGCAAAAATGTAATCTGCAGCTAGTGCAAAGCTTAGTCCTAATCCTGCAGCAGGCCCATGGATTGCACTGATTACGAGTTTAGGAAGCGAATAAAGCGTAATCATCATTTCACTAATCGTTTCCATTACAGGTAAAAATGCTGACTCATCAGTGGAACTAAGCATCGATTTAATATCTCCGCCTGCTGAGAAACCGCGCCCAGAGCCGGTTAATACTAATACATCAACTGCATCATTGCTTTCTACTTCCTTAAGTCTTTCAACAATCTCACGAAGCATTGGTACGTCCATTGCATTTAAAACCTCAGGTCGATTTAGGGTAAGTGTTGCTACTCTTCCATCCACATTTAAAAGAACTGGTGCATTTTGTGTTGTCATTTGACCCCTCCTATTTACTATTTTCTATTATTATACAATTATACTAACATAATAGAAATAATTTTCTGAAGATTTTCAAGTTCTGTAGTAAAAATCGTTATCCAATATTTTGCATCTGAGTCGAGTTCAACTAAAATGAACCTCATTTTTTACCAATGTCAAAAACTAGTGTTGTCGAATTCTTTTTTTCTTTGAATCATCAGAAAGAATGTACGTGCAACCATTATTTAAGTATAACTTTAAGAGGAGAAATGTGTTATATACTTTCATTTGCTAATCTATTAAAATTCTCTTCTCCCAGTTGTTTAATAACCGTATACCCTCTAATTGTTTACCTCCACTTCTCACTATATTAGAAAAATTACCCCTTAAATACAAATGCAACTATTATTCGACAAAGCAATTTTGCCTTCACAAAAAAATGGTTGATTATTACATTTTTTACAATTATATTAAATTCTAATAATATTTAAATTCTTCAGAGGGGTAAAAATTTATGTTTCTATTAATGAATAAAATGGTAAAAAACTTCATTCTCCTCCTTCTCGCCTCCACCGCTATCGTTTATTTGGTATTTATTTCAACTTTGGACTTTTACTTTGTAAACAAAACGAATTGGAGTGTTATGGCCCAAGCGGTTTTTGAATATTATCGAGATTTGATCATTAATCAATCGTTCGGGATGTCAATGGAGTATCCAGTTTTATCTGTGAACGATATTGTTTCGGAGTTATATGGGAAAAGCTTAAAGATTATCATTCCTGCTTTTATAATCAGTTTTGTCCTTGGTATTATTTTAGGAATCATCCGTTTTATTGGTAGAGACAGAAAAACACAAAATAAATTTCACAAGATAAACCATCTCTTCTTTGGTACTGTTCCTGACTTTTTTCTGCTAATTACAGTTCAATTTGGAATCATCTTGCTCATTCGGGCAAATTTGATTGAGTTGGATTTATTTGGTGATGAGACTTGGTTCCATCTCTTATTCCCAACCGCGATTATCAGCATCACCCCTATCTTTTACATATCGAATATTACCTATCAATCTTTAATGACTGAAAAAGATAGGGATTATGTTAGAACTGCTATGTCGAAAGGAATTAACCAACAGACGATTACATTAAAACATTTGCTTTGGAATGCATGGCCAACGATCTTTAGTTATACTCAAACCCTGATGTTAATTATCATTAGCAGTTTGCCAATCATTGAAAGATTATGCTTTTACAGAGGTGCTGGTCATCAATTGATTGTGTCGCTTCAGGCAGATGATGCATATGTGGTTTTAGGACTTCTCTTGCCTCTGCTTTTATTAGTATTAATTACCGTATGGATTACAGATATTATAAAACTTTGGATTATCCCTATTAGCCTGGAACAGGAATTATCTGAATCTACAATACAAGTAAAACGATTCAAGCGTGTTAAGTGGTTGGTTGATTTCATTAAATCAATCCCTTACAAGACTGTTAGACTGGTCTATTCTTTTTTCACAACATTCCTTTTCAATACTTTGAAGCTGGCATTTTATGTGACCCTGATATTCCCATTCAAGATCGTAAAGAGAATTTATTTTTCTATAGTTACTCTCTCTTTCCTAAGAGTTCCAAAAAGAATTTTTAGTTTAATTAAGGAATATCCCTCTTTTGCTTTAGGAATTTTCATTTTGGCCGGAATAGCTTTTATGGCTTTACTAGGTCCATCGCTACCTTTTGTTGACAGTGAACTAAAAGGCTTCCGGGTCAAATACGATGAAAATATGAAATTAGTGAAGGCTCCCGTCCCACCAGGTGATGCCTATTGGTTTGGGACAGATCAAAATGGTCGTGATCTTTTCAGTATCATTGTACATGGTGCAAAAGAAACCCTTATGCAACTACTCATAATTGTTGTTATAAGATTTTTCATTAGCATACCTCTTGGATATTTTTCCTCTATTAACAGAGGTACAAAAACCCTACTGGGGTTCTCGAATAGTTTGCTTTCATTTTTGCCAACACTTATTTTAGTCATGTTAATTGGCAATCTGCCGTCTTTACTAGAAGCTGAAAACCGTTATGTTATACTGCTTTTCGTCATAGCTCTCTTAGATATAGGGAGAATTAGTGAGATTATTAGACAGGAATTTATAAAAATTAATAAAACTGAATACTTGGTAGCAGCAGTAACAACGGGCACAAACTGGTATAACTTGATTACTAGACACTACATACCAAACATATACCAAAAGATTATCTTTATTTTTATAAGTGATATGGCCCGAATTATGGTTCTCCTTGGTGGACTTGGAATTGTAGATGTTTTTTTATCGCAAGATCTCCAATTCGATCCAACCGTAGGTTTAACAGTAGTAAACCTTACATTCACCTGGCCATCATTGCTGTCTGACTCATTAAGTGATATTCATATAGCTCCATGGATTCCGTTCTTCCCATCACTATTTATTGCAATTACTATTATTGGTCTAAATTTATTCGGTGAAGGGTTAAAGAATTTCACAGATAAACAAAAGAAAAAGAAAATAAAGCAACAGCAAGAGGTTGAAAAGGTTGAATTACTTTCTTTAGAATCTCACAAGAAACATTGGGATGAAAACAGTTCGAAGAAGAAAATTAGCGTCTAGATCTACAAAAAAAGGAACTCCCTCTCGGAAACTCGAGCTGGTGAGTTCCTTTTTAAGATTAGCGGAATTCAATGTATTTTCTTTAATCTTATAATCTCTCAATAATCGTAGCCGTTGACATGCCATGACCGATACAAATGGTTAATAATCCGTAACGTCCATTGCGGCGTTCTAACTCATGAAGTAATGTGGTCATCAGCTTTGTTCCAGTAGCACCAAGAGGGTGTCCTAACGAAATGGCTCCACCATTTACATTTACCTTTGCTAAATTGACCTTAAGCTCTTTTTGCCAAGCAAGTACAACCGGTGCAAAGGCTTCATTAATTTCAAATAGGTCGATATCTTCTATTGATAGGCCCGATTTCTGAAGTACCTTTTGTGTCGCTGGAATAACACCATCTAACATAAGAGTTGGATCTGAGCCAACAACAACTCGGTTAATAATTCGGGCACGTGGTTTTAGACCAAGCTCTCTAGCTTTTTTTCCTTCCATTAATAAAACAGCTGCTGCACCATCACTCATTTGACTGGCATTCCCGGCTGTAATTACTCCATCAGGTCTAAAAACAGATTTTAACCCTGACAACACTTCAATAGATGTATCTGCTCTTGGTCCCTCATCTTTTTTAACTAAATAGTGATTACCTTCTTTATCTAGCCCTTCAATTGGGACAATCTCACGGTCAAAGATTCCTTGTTCCTGAGCAGCAATGGCTCGTCTATGACTTTCAAATGCGTACTGATCGAGGTCATTACGAGTTAATCCATATTTTTCAGAAATTAATTCTGCGGATACTCCCTGATGTACAAAGGGATATTTTGCAGATAATGATTCTGGAATGGTTCGTTCGTTCCCATCGCTTAGGAGGGGAACCTTTGTCATGCTCTCAACACCTGCAGCAATTGTAATATCCATATCGCCTGACTTAATTTCCTGACTTGCAAAATGAATCGCTTGCTGACCTGATCCACACATACGGTTAATCTGAACAGCAGGCACCTCTACTGGAAAGCCTGCCTCAAGTGCAGCTAACCTCCCAATATTGAATCCTTGTTCAGCTAACGGGGTTACACACCCCATTACAATATCCTCTACCTGTCCTTTTTCAATTCCTGCTCTATTGATTAGTTCATTCAACACCAAAGAGGCCAAATGAACTGGATGTACTTCTCGAAATACTCCATTTCTCCTCCCAACAGGGCTTCGAACTGCTTCGACTATTACGACTTCTCGATTCATATGAATATCTCCCTTACTTGTTGTAGTTATAAAATCCTTTACCTGTTTTTCGACCATAGTGACCCGCTTCCACTAGCTTCCTTAATGTTTGTGGAGGGAGAAAGCGATCACCATAGGCTTCAACCAATCCTTCTGAAGCAAACAACATGGTATCTAAGCCTACATAGTCCGCCAACTCTAGTGGTCCCATTGGGTAATTCAATCCTAAGCGGACTGCTTTATCGATATCTGGGGCACTTGCTACCCCTTCCTCATACATCCTCATACATTCAAGAAGGTGAGCAGCCAGTGCCCTTGTTGTTACAAATCCTTGCATATCCTTTACAACCACTGTCTCTTTTCCAATCTCTTCAGAAACTTGTACAATTGCATGTATAGTCTCTTCTGATGTATCAATTGCTCTTACTATTTCGATAAGCTTCATGACTGGGGCTGGGTTAAACCAATGCATCCCAATTACTTTATTTGCTCTATTCGTTGCTGAAGCAATTGCCGTTACACTAAGTTCAGAAGTATTTGTTGCTAAAATTGCTTCACTCTTTGCATATTCATCTATCTCTTTGAAAATCTTTTTCTTCAACTCTAGGTTTTCTGGAACTGCCTCGATAACTAAATCTGCATTTGCAACAGCTTTAGATAAATCAAGAGTTGTATTGATATTGTTTGAGGCAAGTTTTGATACCTCTTCTGATAGGTGGCCCGATTTTACAATACGTGATAGGCTCTTTTGAATCGTGCTCATACCTCGGTCTAACACTTCTTGTGAGATATCGTATAAGATAACCTCCTTACCACCGGTTGCCATCGACTGCGCAATTCCACTCCCCATTAATCCTGCACCAATTACTGCGACTTTTTTTATCATGTATTTTTACCCCCATTAGCATATCTTATGTTGAAGACAATCTTGAATATAGAATGGTAGATACTTTCAAATCCATTTATGAACCCTCTTTTTAGCGTTTATGCCATTCTGAGGTTACATAAATGCATTTATGAACCCTCTTTTTAGCTTTAATGGCATTTCTAGGTCACATAAATTCATTTATGAACCCTCTTTTTAGCGTTTATGCCCTTCTTAGGTCACATAAATCCATTTATGAACCCTCTTTTTAGCGTTTATGCCACTTCGAGGTCACATAAATCCATTTATGAACCCTCTTTTTAGCGTTTATGCTCTTCTGAGGTCACATAAATCCATTTATGAACCCTCTTTTTAGCGTTTATGCTCTTCTGAGGTCACATAAATCCATTTATGAACACTCTTTTTAGCGTTTGTGCTCTTCTGAGGTCACATAAATCCATTTATGAACCCTCTTATAAGCGTTAATGCCATTTCTAGGTCACATAAATTCATTTATGAACCCTCCAACAGTTCTTTCCTCATCTACAATAAAACATAAACCTCAGTGATCCCTAAAGTCAGGTTTCACTGAGGATTAGTCGTTTATGCTTGTGTCGTTAAATGCTCCTTAAGCTGGTCACGTAGAGCTCTTTTTAAGAACTTCCCTACGGATGTTTTAGGAATCGTATCTAAGAAAAGGATATCATCTGGTAGCCACCATTTTGCAAATTGTGGTTTTAGGAAATCATAAATTTCTTCTTTTGTTACCTTTTCTTTGTAAGCATCTTTTAGAACTACGCAAGCAATTGGTCGCTCCTGCCACTGTTCATGTGGAACAGCTATAACCGCAGCCTCAAAAATAGCTTCATGCGCCATTAATGCATTTTCTAAATCCACAGAGGAAATCCATTCACCACCACTCTTCACTAAATCTTTCGTGCGGTCAACGATTTTGATGATTCCCTCTTCATCAACTGTTACAACATCCCCTGTGTATAACCATCCATCTCTAAAAGCATCGGTTGTGCGTTCGTCTTTATAATACTCACTTGCAATCCATGGTCCACGAAGTAATAACTCGCCCATTTCCTGCCCATCCCAAGCCACGTCACCATCTTTACCAATGACTTTCATCTCAACACCAGGTACCAAGGACCCCTGCTTAGAACGTATATCCAATCGTTCTTCATCTGATAAATTTTCTTGATAGCTCTTTAGTCTTGAAAGGACCACAAGTGGACTTGTTTCCGTCATTCCATAAGCATGAACAAAAGGAATTTTATATTTTGTTTCAAAGGCTTTAATCATTCCTTTTGGAGCAGCTGACCCTCCGCATAAAATACGTGTAATACTACTAGTATCGTAGTTTCCTTGCTCCAATTCATTTAATAACCCTAGCCATATTGTTGGAACTCCAGCGGATATGGTTACCTTCTCTGATTGGATTAACTCTGCAATAATTTTAGGCGTGAAATATGGGCCAGGCATAACCTGTGTTGTACCAAACCATGTTGCAGCAAAAGGCATACCCCATGCATTTACATGGAACATTGGAACAACCGGCATGGAAACATCGTTTTCAGATAACCCTGAACAATCAGCTAGCCCTAACGCCATACTGTGTAGAACAATACCTCGGTGAGAGTAAACGACACCCTTTGGATTGCCCGTTGTTGCAGATGTATAGCACATACCTGCTGGTTCATTTTCGTCAATGTCTGTTACAAATTCAAAACTAGGATTACCCTCTTTTAACAGTTCTTCATAATGATAGACAGGCTGAAGTCTTGTTTCAGGAAGGCTATCCTTTTCAGTCATGATAACGAACGCTTTTACCGTTGATAACTCATCCTTTACACTTTCTACTAATGGTAGTAGATCTTCATCAATAAGTAGCACCTGGTCCTCCGCATGATTGACAATATAGGAAATATGGTTTGGGGCTAATCGAATATTAATTGTATGTAAGACAGCCCCTATCCCAGGAATCGCAAAATAGCTTTCAAGGTGTCGGTGATGGTTCCAAGCAATCGTTCCAACTCGTTCGCCCTTCTTCACTCCCAGTTTCTCCAGGGCACTGGCTAAACGTCTTGTTCTCTCACCAATTTCTTTGTACGTATGGGTTTTCTTTCCTTCAGCAGTTCTTGAAATCACTTGTTTTTTCGGGAAAAACTTTTCTGCACGCTCTAGCATTGTTGGAACTAATAAAGGTACATTCATCATAATAGATCATCTCCCAAATACTATTTTTTTGTGATTTTATCAATTGAATCTCCCAAAGGGAGTTAAAGCCCCATATTTTTTGCGATAATTGTTTTCATGATTTCATTTGTTCCTGCATAAATCGCGGAAACTGGAATATCCCGATAGCGTCTTGCAATCTCGTATTCTTCCATATATCCATAGCCACCATGTAATTGCATGCATTCATTTGCTACTTTTTTGGCCATATCGGTAATCCAATACTTTGCCATTGATACCTTTGTGACTACATCCTTGCCTGCTATATGCTGTTCTATTAATTCATCTAGAAATGTCCGACCAATTTCGACTTCTGTTGCCATTTCGGCAAGTCTAAACTGAACTGTTTGGAATTTACTAATCGATTGACCAAACGCTTGTCTTTCCTTCACATAAGTAAGTGTTTGCTTAAGCATAACTTCAGCAGCAGTTTGTGCTGATATTGCAACTAATAAGCGTTCCTGCTGCAGTTGTTCCATTAGATAATAAAATCCTTTGCCTTCTTCTCCTAATAGATTAGAAGCTGGAACCTTTGCATCCTCAAAAATTAGTTCAGCTGTATCCTGAGAATGAAGGCCTACTTTTTCAAGCTTTCTACCTCTAGAAAATCCAGGAGTGTCTCTCTCGATAACAAGAAGACTAATTCCTTTATGTCTTTCTTTTAGGTTCGTTTTACAAACAACTACAATTAAATCAGCAAGGATACCATTTGTTATAAATGTTTTTTGGCCATTTACGATATAATGCTCTCCCTCTAATACAGCTGACGTTTTTACACCTGCTAGATCTGAACCTGCTCCGGGTTCTGTCATGGCTATTGCTGTAATAAATTCACCCGAGATGCATTTTGGAAGCCACTTCTTCTTTTGTTCTTCATTCCCATAGATTTGTAGATATGGAACAACAATATCATTATGTAGTGTAATTCCAATCGTGCTTGAACCAACTTTTTCAAGTTCCTCGCTAATTACAACTGAGTAACCGAAATCTGCGCCTAAGCCACCATATTGTTCTTCTACCCATGGACAAAGGAATCCATTGTCCCCCATTTTCGTCCAAAATTCACGTGGTATCAGTCCTTGTTTTTCCCAATCATTATAGTAGGGATATGCTTCTTTTTCTAAAAATTTTCGAAAGGCATCCCGAAAAATGTGATGTTCCTCTTGTAAATAACGTGCAGTCACGACTTTCTCCCCTTTCACTACCCAGTTGGAAAACGTTTTCATAAATGAAGTAAGTAACTTTGAATTCAAAGTTACTTTCTAGTTAGTTAAAATAATTCATCATATAGCATTAAAAATCCTTCTAATATTCCGAATTATTCGTAAACTAATCGGCTATACATTTATATTCCAGGTTCCCTGTACCTTTCTAATTTGGACAATTTGACCAATATGATAGGCATTGTGAATGTTAATGTGTGCAATTGTATTTAGCCAGGGTTCATCCGAATTCTCTCTGACAGGACCCATTAATTTTACAGGATCACATAGCTTTATAGCTTCCCGCCATTCTGACATAACAGCCAGGGTTTTTACAACTTCTGAAAACCATTCCACTTCCATTGATTCATGTTCTGGCTCACTAAAGGTTTCGGTGTTATCTATATTTTCTTCAGATAAAGGTTTTTCTAAAAATCGATGCAAATACCGCTGGTTCCAGAATGTTAGATGCGAAACAATTCCCCAAATTGAATTGGAGTTTAGGTCTTCTTTCCACAAAGCATCTTTTGCTGTTAGCCCATCCAAAGACTTATGTAGTGGAACAAACCACCCCTCTTCATCATGACAAGCAGCCAACTGTGACAGTAAAAATTGCTTCAACTGATTTGACATATCTTACCTCCTCTAAAATGTTCTACTACTAAAAATACGTCGAAGTTAACTTTATTATGTCTTTCTTAATTAGGGCTTATGGGGGGGAATGTTAAAGAGTATAGAAACATAGAAATATAGAAGGTTTTAAGCACGAGGGGGTGATAGAAATTAAAACAAAGGTAAGCTATTATATTTTATACTCTGTCCTTTTATTTGGTATGCTACTTTTTACTAGTTATGTTGATGTTTTGCTAAAGCAAATTGCCACAGAAAGTTTCAGTCTGTTTCCATGGACTATTTATAGACTATTACTATTTATACCAATGGGATTAATGTTGGGGGTACCTTACCTTATAAAAGAGAAAGAAAAAGGTGGTAGATGGAGAATTAATTATGTAAAGTTGATTTTCATGGGGCTTCCAGCTCTTTATTTTACTCTCTATTTTATCTTTCATTTTTATTTTCAATTTTTAAGACTACCATCTCACCTGGGATATTTATTAACAGAGGTTTCTACATATAAAACATCTGGAGTAATACTTGGCTACATCCTTATCACAAGTGTATATAAAAAAAATAAGTGGTCCTAGGCACGTGCCTGAGACCACTTTTTTGTTTGAAATAGTTCATCTAATATTTTAATCTTTTCTTCAGTGTAATGAATGAAGCCATCGTTATAAGATTTAGGATCTTTTGGGTTGGCGAAGCGTGTAATTTTACCTGTGTTTGGATCCACAAATTTACTAGATGCACCACAGCCTAATCCAATAATGGATTGCTGCTCCTCCATGATCATAATATTATAGATGCTTTCTTGACCTGGAATGGCATAACCAACATTCTCAAGGTTACCTAGAATATTTTTTTGACGGTATAAATAATACGGAGCATAGTTATGGGCCTTGGTCCATTTTGTTGCATGATCCATCATTTGACCAATTTCTTCTCTACCTGCAACCTTATATTTCTCTTTATTTTTTGTCATTTCTGAAGCACGTTTAAAAGATAGTGTATGAACGGTTAAGGATTCTGGCATGAGCTTTTCTGTTTCACTAAGCGTATGGTTGAACTCCTCGACACCTTCTCCTGGTAAGCCGATAATCAAATCCATATTAATATTGTTCATTCCCATTTTTCGAGCTAAATGGAACTTTTCAATCGTTTCTTCAACCGTATGATGACGTCCAATTGCCTTTAAGGTTTCTTGGATATATGATTGTGGATTTATACTGATTCGGTCTATGTTCCACTTATTTAGAACTTCCAGCTTCTCAGGAGTAATCGTATCTGGTCTTCCTGCTTCAACTGTAATTTCTCTTATTTTATCGACATCAGGGAAAGATTGATACATTTCTTCATACAACATATCCATTTCTTCTGCCGTAATACTAGTCGGTGTGCCACCACCGTAATAAACGGTTGTAATCTTAATACCATTTTCCTTTAACCATTGGCCGATTTCTCTGATTTCATAATGCAGTCCACCTAAAAAGGAGTCTACTGAGCCTTGGCGTCCATTTATTGCATAAGCCGGAAATGTACAATAGGCACACTTCGTTGGGCAAAAGGGAATACCAATATAAATACTCACTTCATTTTTCAACTCATATAAGTCTGGAACAACTGCAAGCTGACGGTCTACAATTTCCTGCATCAAGTTCATTTTTTCATCTGTAATTAAATACTCATCTTTTAATTGCTGATGAGCCGTTTCCTTATCCATGCCAGAGTGAAGTCGTTTATGGAGTAGTTTCGTAGGTCGAATACCAGTTAACACTCCCCACTGTTGAGTTACACCCGTTAGTTCCTGCAAAACAGTAACGTATACATACGAAACGGAATGCTTGATACGTTTAAATCGTTCTTTATCACTCGTAATATGAGACAAATCCTGTTTAAAAGTCGATTCATACTTTTTACCAGTTTGGATGTCCCTTAACCGTGCATGTGAAGAAATGGTTGTGCCATGATCATTAAGTGTGATATCTATGAAAAGGTCTGGATTTTCTACCTGTGAAAAAGCAAGCTCACTTTCCTCATAAAACAGGTCAGTTATTAAGCTGAGTGGGCGGTGAAATCGCTCATCGTTTATTCCTTGAAAACAAATTTTCAATGTAATCACCTTTCAACGTCTTGTGATTTTATAAAAAAGACTTATTTAAGTGTACAAAATACTATTTTTAATAGCAACAGTAAAGACTGCCCAAGTGTAGGTAATGCTCTCCTACTAGGCAGTCTTTAACCAATTTTACTTTTCAATTTTCATATTGCGGATAAAATTCATTCTTTGTTGCATTCTGAAGTGCTCTTTTATCATATAGGCTACACCGTTCTGATCATTTGACCTCGTAATCCAGTTTGCGGCTTTCTTTACTTCTTTTGATGAGTTCCACATGGCCACACCTAATCCTGCTGCTTCAATCATAGGTATGTCATCATCAGAATCCCCGATAACAACAGTTTTAGATAAAGGAACACCTACTTGTTTTCCTAGTATTTGTAGCCCGCTTAACTTGGAGACTCCTTTTGGCATTATTTCTAATCTCATTTTATCTCCACTAGTGACAGCAATATCATCAAAAGCATCCGCGATCGTTTCTTTAGCGCGGTTGCATTCTTCTTCTGTTAGAAAAAATGCTTCCACTTTCGGTGGTGCCACAGGATGGTCTAGTAAGTAATCGCCAAGTGATTCCACAAATTGCATCGGGTAAAAAAGCGGTTCTCCTGTTCCCAAGACCGCTTTTGCTACCATATTTCCAGGCACCTTCATTTTTGTGCCAATCGAGAATCTTTCGTGTACAAGGCGGATATTACAGTCAAAATTCTCTAAAACCTGCACAAGATTAAAGGTTTTCTCCTCAGATAATCTGCTTTGATAGATGGGTTTATCAATTGATTGGCCAATGAAAGCTCCATTATGTGTAATAATATGTGTATCAAGTTTTAAGGCTTTTGCTATCTTTTTAGCTGATTGAAAGTTTCTGTTTGTGACTAGTGTTACATAGACTTCTTTTTTCCTCACAAATTCTATTGCTTCTTTTGTTGCACTCTGAATCCGACCATTAGAACGTAATAAAGTACCATCGATGTTGATCGCCAGCAATCTATATTGCATATAGCTCCCCCTCTCATCTTCTTCATGTACGTATTTATCCTAAGAATATGAGACATGGGGGGGAAATAGAACAAGGGTACCTTGAAAATAGATTAGTAGAGAAAACATGGTTTAGTTTTTCGCTTAGGTCTACTCTATAGATAAAATAATCAGAGGGGATTCGGATTCGTTGAACGAGGGTCTACATCAACCTGTCCGAATCCCAAGCTTATTCGGACTTGTTGAACGAGGATATACATCAACCTGTCCGAATCCCAAGCTTATTCGGACTCGTTGAACGAGGATCTACATCAACCTGTCCGAATCCTAAGCTTATTCGGACTTGTTGAACGAGGTCCTTCCTCAATCTGTCAGAATCCTAAGCTTATTCGGACCCTATATAAAAACCCCACAAAAGAATGTGGGGTTGAATAAACTATTTATTTTCTAAGCTTCCATAAAGTTCTTCTAAAGGAGCCATGATAATTTTGTTTAGTTCTGTAATGGTCATGCTCATGCGTTGTTCTGCTTCCATTAGCTTTGAGATAGTCGCGTGTTGTTGGACTAAAGCTACCATTTTTTGAGCTTGTTCTACTTCTTCTTGAGAAATATCTTCACCCATCATTTGCTTTTGTTGAAGGTTTAATTGGATGTTACGGAAGTTTTCGAACATTGTTTTAGCCGATTCATCTGCATTGACCTCATCATACATGTTTCTTAAATTTTTGAACTCCGCACTCTCACGAATTGCCTTTTCCACTTCATATGCTACATCATACATGTTAACTGCCATAGTAGTTTCCTCCTAACTTTTGGTAAACGATCAATTTGGTACTACTCCACTATAACAAACTCGTCTTCAAATAGTAAGCAATAAGCCATATCACCGTCTTCTACTATAGCTATTACATTAGGAGTACAATCATACCTTGAACGATTCCGATCATACCACCAAGCAGTGCTCCTAAATAGGTAATCATCTTAAATTCGCGCCTTGAAATCGAAAGTACCATGTCCTCAAGTCGATCCACTGCAAAGGATTCAACTTGCTTTTTAACGATTTCAGCAAGCTGTAACCTTTCCATCATTTCCTCAACCCGTGAGGCAATTAACTCACCTGTTTTTTCTACAGCAGTAGGTATCCATTCTGCAATTACTCTATCCCTAATAGGACTCACAACCTCAGAAACTGACATATTTAAATATTGGCTAATATTCAAGTGTGTGGTCACCTGGTCCTGTAAAATGGAGACAACTAGTTTACTACCTACCTTATCTTCAAGTTCATTTGCCTTTAGTGCTTTTATCTTCTCCCACTCATTTTGAAGGATTGTTGTTAAAAGCTCCTTCGTTCCGTCATTTTTAAGGAATTTAATAATCTCAGGCTGAACCTTATCAATCAAACTTCCATTCCCAAGAAACATCTGTACCATGTTTCCAAGCATGCCTCGTGTTGCTAAAAAATCATCAATCATTCTGCCAACTTTTCTTTTACCCTCTGCACTTGAAAAATAGTCGACTGCTTTTTGGGCGATATATTCAGATAGAGATGGAATTTTGCTATCCACTTTTTCGAGTAACTCACTTGGTATAACTTCACTTAACTCCTTTTCACGCAGGTCACTCATAATTTGTTCATATTTTTTCTCTATGTAATCTTTAATTTTATCATTGATTTTGTTATCTAACTCATCCATTCCAAATTGAGTGGCAAGTTGATTTAGGGTCTTTTCAGAGATTAACAATTTGTTTGCTTCCTCCTGAGCCCATTCCACCATCTCTGCTTTAAAGCGAGGATCACTAAATTTAGATCGTATACTTTCAGGGGTAAGCAGATGGTCTACAACCATTCTTCCAAGTTGAGTAGCTAATTCCTCTCTCCTTTTGGGAATCAATCCCGGTGTAAATGGCAGGCGTTTGCCACCAATATAAATTGCTTTATACGGGCGAAACAGCATTTTAATAGCTAACGAGTTCGTCACTCCCCCAATTGCTGCCCCAATCACTGCCATAAACAACACAATTACAAATCCATTCATTCCTCCACACCATCCAAAACAATATATTTTCACTCACAGTTTCTCTAACAATATCATACGATACCCTATCAGCATTCGCCTATTTTTAGACCATGTAAAAAGTTAGGGTTGATTTAATACTTAGTTTATTTCTGCGGAAGGCACGAGACTCCTGCAGGAGAAGCGCGTCAAAGTGAGACCCCACAGGCGCATAGCGCCGAGGAGGCTCACAGACCGCCCGCGGAAAGCGAGTGCCTGCAGCAGAACTAAATAGTTAAGATTTATTATCCCATCCAACTAAATTATAAAGCTTGTTTTACAAGTCAGCAAATGAGGTTTTCAAATGATGAATCCTATTCAGCTAGAAATAAGGCCTCTTACTGAGGATAACATCCTACGACCTTATGAAATAAAAGCAAGTGAAAAGCTTATCGAATCGCTAGGTCTAAAGCCTAATCAAACAATACATCTGAACTGTAGTAGGTATAGTTGTCAAGTTCAACTCGTATCTATTAAAGAGAGAGATTTAATTATGTATTGCACTAAGGAACTCTTACATTCCTTACACTTACCTAATGAACTACCATTCTTTCTTTCCATTACGCAAGAGAAAAGACAAAACCATTTTACGTTAGGACCGATTGTTAGTGTGCTTACCGAGATTTCAGATAAAAGTGAATCTGTATCAATGGGCTCTATCACTGACTTCTGCGAGGAATTGGCTAGATATTGTACTGTAAATGGTATTTTCTTTTTTGTTTTTTCCTTCAAAGACTGGAATAAGGACTCTATGCAAGGATATATCTTTCAAAATAAAAAATGGATAAAGTCTAAGGTACCTCACCCACAAGTGATTCATAACAGAATCCATTCACGGAAAAGGGAACAATCCGAAGCCTTTAAGACATTCACCGACCAACTTTCTAATATGAATATTCCCTACTTCAATGATCACTTTCTAAATAAATGGGAGGTACATGAATACCTAATAACTCAAGAGCATTTAACACCTTTTATTCCAGATACAAAGATTCTTTTATCTATGAATATTTTAGAAGAAATGCTAGTTACTCACGAATGTATCTTTCTTAAACCTATTCATGGGAGTCAAGGAAGAAAAATCTTTCGTATTACAAAACATGAATCTGATTATCTCCTTGACTATACATCCTTCTCAGGAGAAATCGAGCAAAAATATGATTCTATTCGTTCCCTATTTCAATCACTGCGGTCACGTCTCAATCAACAAGCTTTTATTGCACAGCAAGGGCTTCCTCTCCTCCAGTACAATGATCGACCACTTGACTTCCGAATTCTCTGTCATAAAACAAATGAGAATAAGTGGAAAATCACATCAGCTATTGCAAGGGTGTCATCCAAAGAACAGTTTGTATCAAACTTGGCTAGAGGTGGAGAGTTGATGAAGCTCAACACTATTCTTTCAACAACGTTTGATTCAAAGCGCGCTGTTCACATTAAAAAGCTGATGATGGAATTAGCACTTGAAGTCGCTGAAAGTATTTCCTTATCCTGTCAAGGCATCTATGGTGAACTTGGAATTGACCTCGCGCTTGATATGGAGGGGAAACCTTGGGTTATTGAAGTCAATACAAAACCATCGAAAGATCAAGATCCAGATCATCTTTCAAGCAAAGTACGACCTTCTGCAAAAGCAATTATTCAGCATTGCCTATTTTTAGCCAATTACCCTCATAAGGAGTGATCCCTATTGATAACTTTTGGATTCATAACGATCCATCCTAACCAGGAAAACACCTATATAACTGAAATCGCTAGACATTCAGATTCAAATACGATTGTCTATCGGTTTATCCCCACAGCAATTGACCCTGCTACTGAGAAGGTGCATGGTGAAAAGTTTAACCATGAATCGGGTGTTTGGGAAACAGCGGTGTTTGATATTCCGATGTATCTTTATGATCGCTGCTTTTACGGAGATGATCCTCTTTCGATAAGAAGTCAACCAATCATGAATTGGCTAAAAAATCGTCCATATTCAACCTTTATAGGGTTGGGTTTACCAAATAAATGGGAAATTTACAATGTACTAAGATCTGACGAAGAGTTAGCTGCTTACACACCTAAAACTATTAAAGCTAGTTCTGTGCCAAAAATTATAAATAAATTAATTAAAGATAAAAAACTCCTCCTCAAACCGAAAAATGGTTCGCAAGGAAAAGGGATTATTGGCTTGATGGTTACAAAAGGAAAAGTTGAAGCCTTGACCCATAAAAATCAAAAACTCATTACTAAAAGCTTTCTTTCAAAAAGTGAATTTAGCAAGTGGCTGGATCAATTGCTTTCCTCACGTGACTATATGTGTCAGCAATTGCTGCCTCTCCAAGACGTAGATAATCACCCCTTTGATATAAGAATCCTTCTTCAAAAGAACGAAAATGGAGAGTGGATTGAACAAGGTCGTGGTATTCGAAGAGGCTTAAAGGATCACCTCATATCTAATATTAATGCTGGGGCAGAGGTTCTAAAATACGATGACTGGGTAAATGCTTTGCCTGTTCAGCAACAAGCGCTTCTTACGGATGGTATAACAACAATTATTAATAAAGTCCCTAAACTACTTGAAAGGGAATTTCTAAATTTATTTGAATTGGGAATTGATATCGGTTTTGGCATAGATGGTGGTGTTTGGATTTTAGATATAAATTCTAAACCTGGTCGTAAGGTCATTCTGCATTCTAAGGAAGGTAAAGCTGATGAGCTTTACAAAGCACCACTTCAATATAGTGCATATCTTGAAAAGCAGTCCCTAGTAAAAGGAGTTGATTAGATGAATAAAGCCTATCCACTTATAAAGTCAGAGAAGGGTAAAAACACCCTGTTTCTTCCCAAATCTTTAACTACCTCACAAAGCCTAACAAAGGTAGCTTTTGGTACATTATCCCTTGACTGTGAAATCCAAACGAGTTCAACAGATGAAGTGTTAGTAAGTGAGGATTTATATAATGCATTACTCATTCCAAATGAAGGCCCAACACATATAATTTTTCACGAAGACACAGTTTTCTTAGGTCCTCTTATTGGAATTTTTACTGCTGGTTTCACCGACTCTGGATTGCGTCCGATTGGTGAGCGCTCGCTCTTTTTTGCAAAGCTTCTTGCAGTTGAAAAATCGGTTGGTGTGTTTACGTTTGTGTTTGGCGCCCATCAAATCAATTGGGACCAAGGAACAATTACCGGCTATTTTTATCGTAAGAATGGGTGGGAAAAAGTTGAAGTGCCATTTCCGAATGTTGTCTATGACAGACTACCCAACAGACGAACTGAAAACCATCGAGCACTCAAAAAGGTGAAGCAAAGGCTTCATGAAGAATACTTAATTCCATGGTTTAATCCTGGCTTCTTCAATAAATGGGAGATTCATCAGCTATTAATTAAAGAGAAATCTGTTGCGCATTACCTCCCTGAGACGTACATTAATCCTACCTTTGAGCGGATAGAACTCATGCTCTCAACTTATCAGCATGTGTATTTAAAACCAGCTAATGGGAGCCTGGGACTTGGTGTTTATCAAATTATTTATTCAAAGGAAGAAGGAGCTTACTACTGTAGGTACAATGATGATAAAAATGCAAACAGACTTCAAAAGTTTTCTTCCCTAGAATCGTGCATAAATTATTTATTTAGAAACAAAAAATTGAAAGATTATATCGTACAACAAGGAATCTCATTACAACGTTCTGACCATAAAACGATTGATTTTAGAGTCCATACAAATAAAGATGCGAACGGCAAATGGAAGGTTAGTGTTATCGCAGGCAAAATTGCGGGTAGAGGGAGCGTGACTACACATCTAAATAATGGTGGTGTCGTTAAAACGGTTGACGAAATCTTCCCAGATAAAAAAGAATGCTTTAAGGCAATTGAGTCTTTAAACCAAGCTGCATTAAGACTTAGCCATGCTATTGATTTTCATATAAAAGGTTCAATTGGAGAAATTGGTTTTGACCTTGGAATTGACAAAGACAATAAAATCTGGTTATTTGAAGCCAATTCTAAACCTGGACGCTCGATTTTCTCGCACCCTAAATTAAGGGAAAATGACTTACATTCCCGCCAACTTTCCTTGCTTTATGCACTATTTTTAACCGAAAAAACCATAAAGCAGCCTGAGGAAATTTTACAATTATGAGAATTAAACTTTATTATGACCCGTATACTCGTCGTTGGGTTCAAAATGAGTCAGAAGACTCAATTAAGTGGGGACATAACTTTTTAGAAGTAACGTTTTCAGGGAGCATACACGAGAAATTGCTCCCTTTTAACTTAGCGGTCAATGGAAAAGTTGTCGGTCCAATTGTTGGGGTCCTTGCTGGTGAAGGAGAGCATTATGAATTAATTGGTAATCCTGGTACTTTTTTAAGGCTTCACCATTCTTTATCAAGTAGCGGAGCGTTATGTGTTGTATTTACCCCTTCTTCCCTTCATGAAACTGGACTTAATGGATATATTTATTTTGATCGTATTAGTAAGTGGGTGAAAGCAGAAACCCCTTTACCCAATATAGTTTATAACCGAATTCCATTTAGAAAGATGGAAAAGGCTGAATCATTTCAAGATGTGCTTGCATTTTTACATAAGCAATCGATACCATACTTTAATCCCTTCTTTTTTTCTAAATGGAACACATTCCGTTGGCTTTGGAACAATCCGGAGCTCAGACATCATTTACCCTTAACTAAATCATTAACAAGCATTCAAGCACTTATTGAAATGCTTCATATTTATAAAGAGGTTTATATTAAACCATCTGAAGGTTCTAAAGGAAAAGGGATTTTCAAAATTGATTCTAAATCTTCTGGAGAAATCCTCCTTCTAAGTAAGGGTAATCAACATTCTTTTGCTAATCTAAACGATCTATGGGAAGCAATTCGTTCACATACTGCCAGTTCTCCTTATATCATTCAACAAGCGATTCAGTCTGACAGGATTAACGGAAAGCGATATGACTTACGCCTTTTAGTACATTCTGTTGCTACAGAAAAGTATCAAGTTAGTGGGATTGGAGTAAGAATGGCTGGAGAACAAGAAATCACAACCCATATCCCTAATGGGGGAACTATTTATCCTTATGAACAAATCAAACATAGGATAGATGAAGAAAAGATAGATTTGATCGTTAATGAAATTGGGAAGCAATTAACCAAAGAGACAAATTCCTTTATTGGTGAATTTTCTATTGATCTTGGAAAATCAGCGGATAATCATTACTATATTTATGAGGTAAACTCTAAGCCAATGGTTTTTGATGAAAGGTCCATAAAAAACAAAGGTCTTGAAAATCTGACCAAACTCCTTATAATGAGGGCAAGCACACCCTAGCTTGTTAGGAGGAAAATAATCAATGATTTCACATTTTCAATGGAAGCCTTTATTTGACAATACACAAATACCTGGTTGGCGCTTTTCCTTTTTCTTTAAAGGTACTGGGTATCATGGCATCTATCATAAAGATGGACAAATTGAGTGGAGTAGCGAACTCCCGACATCAGAATATGAAGAGCAGCTAAAATCTCAAATACATGAACTAATGCTTTTTCATGTATATGAATAACAAGCTCCTCTCCCTTCACACACTATAGATGATGAACAAGGGAGGAGCATTGCTATGAGTAGAAAAGATGAAGTTAAAGATGACTTACTTTACGAAGGAAAAGACAAGGTCTTCCTAGACGTTGACAGGTTTATCAACGAAGGGATGTCTGGAGGCTCAGTCCATCGTAAGGATGAAGTTGCCAACATTGAAGAAGCTAGAGATTTAAAGCCGGAGGAGCCTCCTGCAGACATAGACAACTAATTCTCATGTGAGAGTGAAGCACAGTGCTTCACTCTTCTTTTTTTAGTATAATAAGGTCAGGTCATTTTCGAGGGGAAAATAAGCTTATGATTGAAAAACTTAAAAACCTTTATAAGGATTCCTTCATAGTCTCAAATTCAGGAGGAGATCCAAGTTACATCTGGTTCATTTCAGATACTGGAATCCATTTTGGCATCAAAAAGGACGCTATTTCTGAAAAAGAAGTTGTCCTATTAAGTACTCTTTTTGAGTTTTATGAACTAGAGTCAAATGCGCAAACTACAGAGCAATCCTTGTGGTCACAGTTTCTTTTCACTACAGAGGCCACAGATATACCTCAAAGCGCTTTTAATCGTTGTAGATTTGTTCACTTTAAAATCAGTAAGCCAATCATTGATCTCCAAAACTTTGAGCTAGCAGTAAAGGCTCTTTTTCCTTCTGAGGTTATTATTGTTTGGGAAAACGGACAGCAAGGCACTTTTATTGAAAAAATTAATCAAGACTCCATGATTGAATATAACAATTTAGAAGACGTCATCGAGATATTTGCAAGTGACTTTTATATAGATGTTCATTTATTCTTAGGCAACGTGTATGAAATAACTAGCAATTTACAGTCTAAATTTCATTTTGAAAGAAATGGATTTAATATAGCATTTAAGTATCTACATAAACAAAGAGTGTTTTCGCTTCAGGATATCATTCCTTTAGTAATTCTTGAAAGCATAGATAAAAGCTCAAAAAATGACATTTCTTTTATTATTGAGGAAACGTTTAATGAGGAAAAAGAACAATTAGAAACAATTAAAGTTTTTTTAGAGAGTAATTTAAACGTAACACTCGCAGCGAAAAAGCTCTATATGCACAGAAACAGCCTTCAATATCGAATCGATAAATTTATAGAAAAAACCGGAATTGATATTAAAAATTTTAATGGTGCAGTAACCGCTTATTTATCGATTCTACTTATTAAGCACTTTGAGGATAGTGATTTGTAAACATGCCCACTTCACTTCCTCTTTTTTTGTGCAAGTTTACGTTTATTATGAGATTAGTTATACGTTATTCTAGTCTTAGAATAACGCTTTCAATATTAGGAGGTAATGAAGAATGGCTGAATTAAAACTTGAAAATATTTATAAAATTTATGATAACAAAGTAACAGCTGTAGAAGACTTTAATTTGCATATCAAAGATAAAGAATTTATCGTCTTTGTTGGTCCATCTGGTTGTGGTAAATCAACGACTCTTCGTATGATTGCAGGCCTTGAGGAAATTTCTAAAGGTGACTTCTATATTGATGAGCAACGTGTAAATGATGTAGCTCCAAAAGATCGTGACATTGCAATGGTTTTCCAGAACTACGCTCTTTACCCACATATGAACGTATATGATAATATGGCATTTGGTCTAAAACTTCGTAAGTTTTCTAAAGATGAAATAGATAAGCGTGTAAAAGAAGCTGCACGTATTCTTGGCTTAGAGAGCTACCTCGATCGTAAGCCTAAGGCATTATCAGGTGGTCAGCGCCAGCGTGTTGCATTAGGTCGTGCGATTGTTCGTGATGCGAAGGTATTCTTAATGGACGAACCTTTATCAAACCTTGATGCTAAGCTTCGTGTACAAATGCGTGCTGAAATCTCAAAGCTTCACCAACGTCTGCAAACAACAACAATCTATGTTACGCATGACCAAACAGAAGCAATGACAATGGCTACAAGACTAGTTGTTATGAAAGATGGCCTTATTCAACAAGTAGGTGCACCGAAAGAGGTGTATGATAATCCAGAAAATATCTTCGTAGCAGGATTTATCGGTTCTCCTGCAATGAACTTCTTTAGAGGTACGTTAAAAGATAATTCATTTGTTATTGGAAATATCTCTATTGCAGTTCCTGAAGGAAAAATGAAAGTCTTACGTGATAAAGGCTATGCAAACAAAGAACTAATTCTTGGAGTTCGTCCAGAGGATATTCATGATGAGCCTATCTTCTTAGAATCTTCACAAGGAACTAAGATTACAGCAACTGTTGAAGTTGCTGAGTTAATGGGTGCAGAAACTATGCTTTACTCTCAAGTAGAGGGTCAAGAGTTTAT
Source organism: Cytobacillus luteolus (assembly GCF_017873715.1). NCBI lineage: Bacteria > Bacillati > Bacillota > Bacilli > Caryophanales > Bacillaceae > Litchfieldia > Litchfieldia luteola. Next base: position 278,336 of record NZ_JAGGKM010000001.1, on the reverse strand, counting down.
CGCACGTGTTGATTCTCGTACTGATGTGAAGCCTGGTCAGGAGCTTCATTTAGCACTTGACATGAACAAATCTCATTTCTTTGATGTTGAATCTGAATTAAGAATTCGCTAAATAAAAAAAAGTCGCCAACCGGCGACTTTTTTATGTTTACTCTTTAATTAGTTTTACTTCTTGTGTTTGACAGCTTGGGCAATAAAAAAGATGAGCGCATTCATGCTGACTTAATGTTGTAGGATATCCATCGATTTTTTTCATATCATCAATTTCCATATAGGCACTATAATCATCGAAGTAATCAATGACTCTACCTGAATCTTCAAGTTCATTACCACAGTTAGTACAGGAGTAGGTTTGGTTGCTTCCAAATCCATTACATAACGGACAAATGTTCATTTGTATACTCATCCTTATTCATTTTATTAATATGTAGTTTTCAACTAAATTCTATAGTTAATGTATCAAATGAACTTGGAATAAATTTCCGATGTTTATTTTGAATAGTTTACTTTATTTTTTCCATACTATTTAGTAACAAAGCAAGCAACAAAGCAGCCAGCCAGCCAGCAAAAATTTTTTTCAAAAAAAGTTGAATAAAAAATATAAAATGAAACACAATAATTCATACAAACACATCAAACAAGTTATTGGGTTAAGCCCAAGGGGCAATGAAAACAACATTCATTCGCTGGTGCAAGTCCAGCTAACCCAACCAAAACCAAAAAAATTTTCGAGGAGATGAATTACAAATGGCAAACCAAACATCAGGAAGCAATTCGTCAAATCAATTACTAGTAGCAGGAGCACAACAAGCAATCGATCAAATGAAATATGAGATTGCTCAAGAGTTCGGTGTAAACCTTGGTGCTGACACTACTGCTCGTGCTAACGGTTCAGTTGGTGGAGAAATCACTAAGCGTTTAGTATCTATGGCTCAACAACAAATGGGCGGCTATCCACAACAATAATTAAAAACTTCATAATATGGCTTAAAGGTCCCAGGCATGAACCTGGGACCTTTTCTGTGTGGATGAAATTATTTACTCTGTTGGATCAACCATTTTTGCCGGGTTAACAAATGAATCAAATTCTTCTTCAGTCAAAATCCCACTTTGTTTTGCAGCATCTTTTAGTGAGATGTTTTCTTGATAGGCTAACTTAGCGATAGTCGCAGCCTTTTCATAGCCAATATGTGGATTAAGTGCTGTAACTAACATTAGTGAGTTCATTAAATTTTTCTCAATAACCTCTTTATTTATATCTAATCCCTCTATGCAATTTTTTGTGAAGGATTGCAATCCATCTGATAATAATCGCACAGACTGGAGATAGTTATAGATTATTACAGGCTTAAAGACATTCAGTTGAAAATTCCCCTGACTTGCTGCAAAACCAATTGTTGCATCATTTCCAAATATCTGACTAACAATCATCGTTAATGCTTCACTTTGCGTGGGATTTACTTTACCAGGCATGATCGAGCTTCCCGGTTCGTTGGCCGGAATAAGAAATTCTCCAATTCCTGCTCTCGGTCCACTTGCGAGCCAGCGAATATCATTTGCTATTTTCATTACATCTGCCGCAAGAGCTTTAATTGCGCCATGAACATGAACAATTTCATCATGACTAGTTAGCGCATGAAATTTATTCGGTGCACTTTCAAATTCATGTCCTGTAAATTCAGCTATTTTTTCACACACTGATTTACCGAAATCCGGATGTGCATTAATCCCTGTACCAACAGCTGTTCCACCGATTGCAAGCTCTAACAAATACTCCTTGCTTTCACTTAACATCTTTTCTGTTTTTAAAAGCATAGCGATCCAACCACTCAGTTCTTGCCCCACTGTTAATGGTGTTGCATCCTGCAGATGTGTTCTTCCTATTTTAATAATGTCATCAAACTTTACCTGCTTCTCTTTTATTGCTTCTTTCATCTTACGAACTGCAGGTTGCAGCCTCTGTTCTATTGCCTCAATTGCTGCAATGTGCATGGCTGTTGGAAATGTATCATTGGAGCTTTGAGACATATTAACATCATCATTCGGATGAATAAGAAGTGATTCACCATTTTCAGAAGCTAGTTGATTAGCACGAAAAGCGATAACCTCATTTACGTTCATATTCGTTTGTGTTCCACTACCTGTTTGCCAAACAACGAGTGGAAAGTGTTCATTCATTTTTCCTGAAAGAATTTCATCTGCTGCTTTCACTATATAGTTTTTCTTTGATTCAGGCAGTTTTCCTAATTCATGGTTCACAATAGCTGCACTCTTTTTTACGATGGCAAACGAAATAATCATCTCCATCGGCATTCTCTCTTCGCCTATGGCAAAGTTTTGCCTACTTCGCTCTGTTTGTGCCCCCCAGTATTTATCTGCTGGGACACTAACAATTCCTAAAGTGTCTCTTTCTTCCCTATAATTCAACTGTATCCCTCCTGATATGATTTATGCTACTTGAGCCTATTTAAAGTGTTTGGAATAAAGATGTATCAGACAAACTTAAAACACCATATAGTATTAAAAAGGAAAGGGGTTGTGTAATATGCTTGATGCAATTGACTGGAAACTTGTTTCTTTTATCTCTTATACCCTTTTTCATGAGTATATAGTCCATATCCGCTACCCACAAATTTACTACTGGGAGCAGGCAAAGCAAAATGCAATAAAAAATATACAAGACTAGAAAGACGTAAAATTTTATTGATGTTGGTTATTATATATAGTAGAACGTCATTTAAATATGCCCAATTAGGAGATTTATCTATGAATGATTTACTAAAAAAAATTGTTACAAATGTAAAAGCAGCGTTAGACCAAACATCTTATGCTGTAAAAGACAAGGTTGATATATTGCTTCAAAAGCCAACATTATCAATTGAGGATCTTGCCGTTTTCATTGCTACCCACCCTGAAGCTTCTTTTAAGACGAGAGAACTATTAGGATTACGTTTTACTACGTATGAGGTAAAGATGGGCAGACTTACGATGAAATTAGACACAAAAGGCGGAACCGTTGGTAACATCCTTGAGCTTCATGTAGGTTCTCCTGAAGAAACTCTTTTTCAATTTCACTCGTATAAGAATAATAAAGCAACGGATAAACCTCTACGACTACCACATGAATTGAATGAGTTAGTGCAATAAAAAAAAGGGTAACCGATACACGGTTACCCTTTTTTTTACTTGTTACTTAAGCTTCAACAGGTTGTTCATTTATTTTTACAAGAATTTTGCGGATACGACGGTTTTCAACCTTAGTTACAGTTAAGGTTAAGTTGACATAGTCAAATTGCTCACCATTTGATGGCACACGTTCAATAGACTCGAAAATCCAACCACCTAATGTATGATACGTACTCTCTGGTTCCTCGACATTCATGACTTTAATAAATTCATCAAGAGGAATTTCTGCATTAAATTCATATGTAGTTTCATCTAGCTTCGTAAAGCTCTTTATTTTCTCATCATGTTCATCCCAAATTTCACCAACGATTTCCTCAAGTATATCTTCAAGGGTAATAAGTCCGGATGTTCCACCAAACTCATCTACTACAATCGCCATATGTGTTTTACTTTTTTGTAACTCCGGTAATAACATTGAGATTTTCATTGATTCAACAACGAAGAATGGATCTCGAACTAATTCACGAATGTTAATTTCATTCTTTTGAACAAGATTGGCTAAGAATTCTCTTTCAGACAAGATTCCGATAATATTATCAATATTATCCTCATAGACTGGAACTCTTGAGTATCTTTCCTCTAAAAACATCGATAATATATCTTCAACAGGATGATTCACCTCAACAGCAATCATATCAATACGAGGTGTAAGAATTTCTCCAACCAATATATCATTAAAATCTAAAGATCGATGTACTAACTCTTTTTCTTTATAATCAATAACTCCTTCTTCCTCACTTAGGTCAATCATAACTTTGATTTCTTCCTCTGTGACGGCCGGAGAATCATTTTTAGTTTTAATTAATCGGGAAGCTCCCTTTTTAAGTAAAATAAATAAGTAGGTTACTGGAGTCAATACCTTCATTAACAGAAATAATATCCCTGCAACAGCAAGAGAAAAGCTTTCCGCATTTTCCTTTGCAAATGATTTTGGTAGAACTTCACCAAAAATGAGGATCAATATCGTCATAATGATTGTGCTTATTAATAACCCCGTACTTCCAGGAAACAATTGCGTAGCTATTCCTGCAGAGATGGAAGCAGCCGCAATGTTTACAATATTATTTCCTACTAATATGGTTGATAAAGCTTTATCGAAGTTTTCAGTAATAAAATAAGCTTTTTTACTGCCACGGCGACCTTCGTCCATATAGTTCTTTAATCTAATCTTGTTCACACTTGAAAACGCTGTCTCTGTAGCTGAAAAAAAAGCAGATAAAAATATTAAAACAACTAACAAAATAATGGTATTCAGTGGCAATTCGGCCAAGAAAGTTCACTCTCCTAAAAATTTATATACCTCTAACTCTATCCCCTATTATGCTTCATTATGTAATAAAAATAAGGATAAGATAATAATAACAAACATTATCTTAAATGAGAAATCTAATTACTCCTTAAGTTCGTTATTAAGTGATTCAAATCACACTTTTTTTCTATGTTCCTTGCTATAGTAACTTATATAACGAATTAAATCGGTGGTGATTGATGTGAAGAATCCTGTATTGGAAACACTTTATGAACGAATTGGTGGGGCTGACACTGTTACACAACTGGTAAACGCATTTTATCCTAAAGTATATGCTAACCCTATTCTAAGTCCACTGTTTGAAGGGGATATAAACGAAATCAAAAGAAAGCAAACACTATTTCTTACGCAGTTTTTAGGAGGACCTATCCTTTATAGTAATGAGTTTGGCCCACCCGCTATGCGAGAACGACATTTACCCTTTGAGATTACACCTGCACGTGCTAATGCATGGTTAACGTGTATGAAAGAAGCCTTTGAAGAAGTGGGTCTATCTGATACTGCAGCATCCATTCAATTTTTTGACCGTCTGAAGCAGGTTGCTGCAATCATGGTGAATTCATCAGACCAACAGTCATAAATTGTTCATTTTGTAGTCAAAAAGTGTTCATAACCTATGGTATTTCACCCTGTTTTCTGATGGTATTCTTAAACAAAAGGAGTGGTTTTAACATGTCAGAACTATCAATCACATTGAATATTGCATTCTCAATGATGCTAATTTTATTTATTGGCTACAACATTCTTGAATCATAAAAAAGATGCTGCCTATTAAAGCAGCATCTTTTCATTTAACCAGCAAGGCCTTTGTTTTTGCCTTGTTGAAGTTGGTACATTTGATAGTACTTTCCTCCAACTTTCATCAATTCTTCGTGGTTTCCTTTTTCAACAATTCGACCGCGGTCTAGTACTAGGATTTGGTCTGCGTTTCGGATAGTAGATAATCTATGTGCAATGATAAAGGTTGTTCTTCCTTTTTTCAAAACTTCTAGGGCATCTTGGATGATTGCTTCTGTTTCTGTATCTATGCTAGCAGTCGCCTCATCTAATATTAGAATCGCTGGGTCAAATGCAAGCGCACGAGCAAATGAGATTAATTGACGTTGTCCAGATGAAAGAGTACTTCCTTTTTCAATAACTGGCTCATCAAACCCATTTGGTAAACTCTTTAGTAATTGATCTGCTCCTACATCCTGCAGTGCCTTTTCAACTTTCTCACGAGTAATTGAAGGATCATCTAAACTTACATTAGAAGCAATGGTACCTGTAAAAAGGAATGGATCTTGTAGTACGATTCCCATATGCTTTCTTAACATTTGTTTAGAAATTGTATTAATATCCTTACCGTCAATTAAGATTTTACCTTCCTTAATATCATAGAATCGGAAAAGTAAGTTCATAATCGAACTTTTACCCGAGCCTGTATGACCAACAAGTGCTACTGTTTCACCCTGCTTCGCTTCAAAGTTGATATCTTTTAAGACATAGTCGCCCTCTTTATAGCCGAAGTTTACATGATCAAACACAACATTCCCTTTATATCTCGGGAAGTCCTCTTTACTAACGTCTACACCTTCTTCATCTAAAAGTGTAAAAACACGCTCTGCTGCAACAAGAGATTGCTCTAAAATAGCCAACTGATTAACGATACCTGTAATCGGTTGAAATAATCGGTTTAAGTAATCTACAAAGGCATAAAGAACACCCAATGAGACCACCGTTCCAATTCCAAGTGAGGCACCACCAAAATACCAAATCAATGCCACGAAGGCAATATTACGCAGCACCCCAACTAAATTATGGGACGTGAGTGCATTTAAGCTTAAAAGCTTGTTTTGATACGTAAAATGCTCCTCATTCATCGTTTCAAATTCTTTATTCGTTTCCTTTTGACGACGGAATGCCTGAATGATTGTCATACCTTGGATTGACTCGTTGATCATTCCATTGATATCACTTAAAATTGAACGTATTTTATGATTATAGTGTGAAGCATATTTTCTATATACCTTAATCCAGATAAAGAGAATTGGAATCAAAATCATACAGATTAAAGCTAGTTTCACATCTAGTAGCAATAAGGCGATAAAGATACCTGTTATATAAATGATACCTGTAAAGAAGTTGGCAAGAACAGAAACATATAGATCCCTTATTGCTTCTGTATCATTTGTAATTCTGGATACCACCTTACCCGCAGGAAGGTTATCAAAATAATTAATAGGTAATCGTTGAACTTGTGCAAAAACATCCTTTCTCATTTTTTGAATGATTCGATTTGAGGATGTTTGCAGGTAAAAGCGTTGTCCATACGTGAAAATAGATGCAATAACAAGTAGCCCAAAGTAGATAGCGATTAGTTCAATTAGCTTCGGGATTTGCGGACTGTAGAAACTGAACAGTTGCGCTTTGGTTAACTTGGTCGCTTCATATACTGCTTCTTGGTCATTACGTGAAATTTTTACATTCCCATTTTCATCGACCGTTCTCTTTCCATCTAATTCAATGGGACCGTTTATAAAGAAATATTCACGCCCTACTTGAATAACTCGAGCTTCTGCTCCTTTTTCTTCACCTTCATTAAAGTTATCTGAGCGTTTATACCATTTGTTGTTATAATTTACTGCCCCTTCACCTTCAACCGTTTCATACCAAGGTCTTTCAATCCCAAGGATATGATCATCTATCATTTTTTTGGCTATAAACGGGCCTGTTAGTTCAGCGGCAACTGCAATGGTTAGCATTATTAATGCAAAAATTAATGTCTTTTTATAAAGGAGTGCATAATTCACTAGGCGTTTACCTACGTTCATGCTGACACCCCACTTTCCTGTAGTTCTTCAATTTGCTGGCGATCATATTGCTCCTTATACCAGCCATTATGCTCGATAAGCTCGGCATGTGTTCCTTCTTCAACAATTTTCCCATCATCTAGGACAACAATCAGATCTGCGTGTTCTACTGCAGAAAGACGATGTGTTGTAATAATCGTTGTTTTATCAGAACGTTCCTTACGAATGTTTTGTAGGATTTTTGATTCTGTTTTTGCATCAACTGCAGATAATGAATCATCTAAGATTAAGATTTCTGGATTCACTGTTAATGCTCTTGCAATTGAAATCCGTTGCTTTTGACCTCCGGATAATGCCACACCTTTTTCTCCCACAAGTGTATCAAGACCTTCAGGTAGCATCGTTAAGTCCTTTTTAAAGGCTGCAAGCTCAATTGATTTTTCTAACTCCGCTTCAGTTGCATCCTTTTTACCAAATAAAATATTTTCTCTAACCGTTCTTGAAAATAAGATATGATCTTGAGGAACATACCCCATCCATTCATTAATTTCCTCTAAAGCAATTTTGTCTAACGGAACCCCATTAACGAGAATTTCACCTTCACCTAACGGATATTCACGCAATAGTTGTTTGACTAAGGTCGTCTTTCCACTACCTGTTTTTCCAACAACCCCAAGTGTTTGACCACGCTTTATCGTTACGTTTACGTCCTCTAAGTTTTTAACTGTTGAAGACGGATATTGGAATGTAACATCATGAAATTCAATTTTTTCTGGAGTACCAACCGCAATTGGTTCCTCGTGATTCTTTACATCTTGTGCATAGGATAGAGTTTCATCTACTCGATCAAGAGACGCGTTTCCACGCTGCATGATATTGATCAGTTCACCAATGGCAAACATCGGCCAGATCATCATCCCTAAATAGACGTTAAATGAGACAAGCTCTCCTAACGTAATGACATTTTGAAACACAAGATATGCTCCATAGCCTAAACCAATTAAGTAGCTCATTCCGACAAGGATTTTAATTGTTGGCTCAAATAAAGCGTCAATCTTTGCTACTCTGACATTCTTTTGGTAAACATCTTCTGTAATTGAGTTGAACCTATTTTCATCCGCTTGCTCTTGAACATATGCACGAACAACCCTTACTCCAGCAATGGATTCTAATACTTGGTCATTCATTGTTCCAAATGCATCTTGAGCATCAGTAAAACGCTGATGAATCTTTTTCCCATAAATACTGATGGCAACTGCAATCAAAGGTAATGGAATTAATGCGGCGAACGTAAGCTTCCAGCTAATCAAGATACCCATTGTAAATAGGATCGTTAGCATAAAGACACTTGAATCAACTAATGTTAAAATTCCAAAACCAGTTGTTAATGAAATAGCTTTTAAATCATTTGTCGCACGCGCCATCAAGTCTCCCGTTCTATTCTTCTCATAAAACGTTGGTGTCATTTTTAAAAGATGGCCCATAAATCTACCACGTAAAATTCGCTCTACTAAATAAGCACCACCGAACAATTTGTACATCCATGTGTACGTAACTGCATAAATAACAACTGTTAAAGCTAGTAAAAATAGAATATACTGAAACAGCCTTTCACCTGTAAGACTTCCTGTATGAATTTGATCAATTGCCACACCAATTAATTTAGGCGGGATAATTTCTAGCAAGCCTACAACTATTAATAGAAGTATGGCAACTGTGTATCTTTTCCAATAAAGTTTAAAAAACCAAGATAATTTTCCTAAAACTGATAACATGTTTGTCAGCTCCTCTCATGTTTGTCAAAACAAACTAGCCACTTTCGAGATATCCTTCATAATTCATCATCAATACACTAGCTTTGTTCATAATAGCTCCTCCTTTTATTTGTTTTTTTTATATTGTAAACACCAGTTTGGTGAAGTACACCAGAAAATAAGAAAAGCATACCGCAAATAGTGCGATATGCTTTCGCTAAATATAGATATCCCTACAAAACAGGGGAATTTCTATATAATGTATGCCAAAAACGGGGTGTGGCCTCGTTTTTGAGAACATAAAAAAGCACACGTCACCTATGGTGACCTGTGCTTTATGTACTTTTGTAGGTGAAATTAAAAAAGTATAATAAAAGGACAGGTCACGAAATGATTTAATTGTTGGTGTTGCTTATTAGGATCTTGCTGCATGACAATTGCTACTACATTTTCCATTTCGTTTTCCCTCCTTTTCCAGTTAATGTTAGTGTTTTTCTTTTGTAAGCTTATCACTGTGTACATAATTTTGTCAATTACTACTTTTGCGACAAATTTCATTATGGTACATATTAGTGTTGCACTTGATTGGAAAATACTTGAATTGATCGTACTCATTCAGGCTGGTTGATGCACTTCATTGGAAAAAACTTAAATTAAGCGTCATCCAAAAAAACTACAAAAAAAGAGCCAATAATCAGCTCTTTCTCACTTCACCCAATAGTCCCTGTGCACTTTTTAATGGAAATTCAGCCATACTAATTGCCGATATCACTGCCACTCCGTTTGCGCCAGCTTTTATGACAGCTTCTGCTTTGCCTTGGGATATCCCACCAATGCCTACGAGAGGTAGGGTAACTCCTGCTTCTCTAATTAACCCAATTACTTCAGGACCTTGTACTTCCCTAACATCAGTTTTCGTGGATGTTTCATACATCGGTCCAACACCAATATAATCTGCTCCGGCCTTCACTGCAGCGAGTGCTTCTTCTACATTATGAGCAGAAACCCCAAGAATTTTATCACCGATTTTTTCACGAGCACTGGTAGCTAACTCGTCTTCTTGGCCAATGTGAACACCATCTGCATCAATTTCAAGCGCAAGATTAATATCATCATTTACAATGAATGGTATTTGATGTTCCCGGCAAATACTCAAAAGATCTTTGGCTAACTCAAGCTTCTCTGAATCTTCCAAACTACCCGTTCCTTTTTCGCGATATTGAAAGAGAGTAATTCCCCCTTCAATCGCTTCTCTTAAAACATGCCTGGGGTCTCTATTACAGTTCGGACTTCCAAGTACCAAATATAATTCAAGTAATTCCTTTTTCATCCTACTTGCACTCCCCTTCTGTAAGCCCAGTGATTCGTTGGACCATGACCTGATCCAATCCCAAGCTCTTCTCCGATGGCTGCATGGATAAATTCTTTTGCAACTTGAATTGCTTCATATACAGTATGTCCTTTAGCTAACTCTGCCGTAATGACAGCCGCAAATGTACAACCTGTTCCATGTGTATGCTGAGTGATTAACCTTTTACTAGTAAACTCGTAAAATTGTTCTCCATCATATAATAAATCAGTAACGAGCTCAGAGTTATCATGTCCACCTTTAATAACAACATGCTTTGCACCTAGCTCATACAACTTTATAGCCACCATTTTCCGATCAGCCATGAAGTTAATCTTCATCCCTGAAAGAACTTCTGCTTCTGGTATATTCGGTGTAATCACGTATGCTAATGGAATTAAATACTCTTTTAAAGCTGCAACCGCCTCTTCTTGTAAAAGTGACGCCCCACCTTTAGCGATCATAACTGGATCAACAACTAGCTTTACCCAGTCCGCATGCTTTATTTCATCAGCAACTGCACGAATCAATTCACTACTAAAAAGCATACCTGTTTTTACAGCTTGAGGTGGGAGATCTGCAGCAATCGATTTAATTTGCTGGATGACTGCTTCTACTGACATGGGGTAAACCCCTTGAACACCTAATGTATTTTGAGCAGTAACCGCTGTGATTGCAGACATTCCGTATACGTCTAATTCCTGGAATGTTTTTAAATCTGCTTGAATCCCAGCTCCTCCTCCACTATCTGATCCTGCAATCGTTAGTGCCTTATAGACCATTTTGAAAAAGCCCCCTAACCTAAATAGCGATGATACAATGTTTTTGCTTCTGCAATATCCTTTGTTCCATGAACCAATGCACGGCCATCCTTAAAAATAACTAAGCGATGTTTATCAATCGTAAAAGAAACTAGATACGGATTTCTCTCCACTTTTCCACCTTGAGCGGCTAATAGGTCTGCTAGCTTTTCTAAATCGCGTTCCATTCGTTCTGGTGGACGAATTTGTACAGACTCACGGCCACATAAAACAGCGGTCTTAGTCTGATTTTCAAAAGATAGGTATGGATACGTTCGCTCCGGTCCACATGATAAGCAGCTTGCCTTTTTCACTTTCTCAACATTTATCGCTGTATGTTGATTTTTCCATAAATCGAATGAGACTAATTTTTTTCGTAGGGAAGAAAAATCCTCTACTAAAATCTTTAATGCTTCTGTTACTTGATAGGCAACAACCATTTGAACAGCAGGGCTAATAATACCAGCCGTATCGCAAGTTAGACCGCCCATTGGAACCGTTTCTAACAAACAATTTAAACAAGGGGTATCACCAGGTACAATCGTGTAGGAAATTCCGTAGCTTCCTACACATGCCCCATAAATCCATGGTATGTTATACTTTTGTGAAATATCATTAAGTAACAATCTTGTATCGAAATTGTCCGTTGCATCAATAATTAAATCTACCCCTACAATCAGTCGTTCAATTTCCGCAACTGAAACATCCATAACAAGCGCATTAATATCTACCTCAGAGTTAACCATTTTAAGACGTTTCTCTGCAGCAACTGCTTTTGGAAAACGCTTATCTGCATCTTCCTCACAATACAGTTGTTGTCTTTGAAGATTACTCCACTCAACATAATCACGGTCTACAATTGTAAGTTTTCCAATGCCCGCTCGAACAAGCCCTTCTGCACTTCCTGTTCCGAGAGCACCTGCACCTACAATCAAGACATGTTTATTTCGTATTTTTTGTTGCCCTTCAATTCCTATTGGAGTAAATAGTTCTTGTCGTGAATATCTTTCACTCAACTAATGCTCATTCCTTCCATCGGACTGCTAGCTGTTGCATATTGTTTTTTCGGAATTCGACCCGCTTCATATCCCAATCGACCCGCTTCTATCGCAAGCTTCATTGCTTTTGCCATTTTCACAGGATCATTTGCTCCTGATACAGCTGTATTCAATAGTACGCCGTCTGCGCCTAACTCCATTGCAATAGCTGCATCTGAAGGAGTTCCAATCCCAGCATCAACGATAACAGGAACGCTTGATTGTTCAATGATAAATCTTAGATTTAATGGGTTAATAATTCCTTGGCCAGACCCAATTGGAGATGCTCCTGGCATAATTGCATGACAGCCTAAGTCTTCTAAACGTTTTGCTAATAATACATCATCTGACGTGTAAGGTAAAACGATAAAACCTTCTTTCAGTAACTCTTCTGACGCCTTTAACGTTTCTACTGGATCTGGCAGCAACGTTTTCTGGCAACCAATTACTTCAACTTTGATCATGTCACAAAGTCCAGATGCTTTTGCAAGCTTAGCAATTCTAACTGCTTCCTCTGCTGTTTTCGCACCTGCTGTATTTGGTAGTAACGTATATTTGCTAAGATCAAGCTTTTCTAAAAAGTTAGGTTGGCTAGCTTCAAAAATATTCATTCTTCTTACTGCAAAAGTTAAAATTTCAGACTCAGATACAGCTACCGCTTCTTTTTGAATGTCAAAGTTCGGGTATTTTCCTGTACCTAATAAAAGTCTAGAGTTAAATTCGTATTTTCCTATTTTCAACATATCATCCGCCTCCTACAAAATGTACAATCTCAATACGGTCTCCATCAGATAATCTTGTTTCTTGATGAGACCCTTTTTCTAAAATAGATGAATTCCATTCGACAATAACAACCTTTTGATCCAGACTAAAATGCGATAATAGCATTGATACATCCTGGACACTTTCTGGCACTTCCACTCTATCTCCATTTATGATTAACTTCATTTCTCAATCACTCCTACTCAAACTGATGAACCATTGAACGATCAATTCGAAAAGCTGAAACAATCTTCTCATCAATTGGTTTACGTTCAACATAATCTGCAAGTAATTCCCCAGTCACAGGTGCTAGCAATATGCCGTTTCTAAAATGACCAGTCGCAATAAACAACCCATGTATACTTGGGTGCTCCCCGATATATGGAAGTCCATCACCCGTTTGAGGTCGAATACCAGCCCATGCCGTCTCCCATTCTGTACTAGCAATCTCAGGAACTAGTTTAATTGCTTTTTCCATTAACGTTGCTACACCATCAACCGTTACTTTTTGATCGAAAGTATGTGGTTTTACTGTTGCTCCAACAATTAAGCGACCACCTCTTTTAGGCACGATATAACAACCATGAGAAAAGATTGAACCTTCAACGAGGGGCTTAGTTGTTTTTACAGAGAAACACTCGCCTTTAACAGGATAAGTGTCTAGCTCAATATTTGTTTCTTCCAACACTTTTTTGCTCCATGCACCGGTACACACGATGATGTTCTCGCTAGTAAACCTCCCCTCATTTGTGATAACCCCTTTTACCTGTCCGCTTTCATATTCAACTGAATACACATCGGTAAATTCTTTTATTTCAGCTCCTAGCGCAGCTGCAGAGCTGGCAAAGGCAGCGGTAAGGTGTGGTGCAGATACTTGCCCATCTTCTGGGACATACATTGCGCCCCTTACTTCTGATGAAATTGCGGGTTCCTTCATGCGTAACTCATTAGCTGTAAGCCACTCAGCTTTTTCACCAAGATTCGTTTGGACTTTAATAATTCCTTTTAGTTCCTCTTCTTGTTCTTCTGTTAAAGCAACCTTATACATGCCTTTGTTCACGAGTTCTATATCAATTCCGCTTACCTTCTTAAGTTCTATAGCAAGATCAGTAAACATGCTTCTACTTTTACGTGCCAAAGAAAACAGTGGACCATCTTCATCAAGCTCTGTTTGTGCTGCAATCATTCCAGCAGCAGCTCCAGAGGACTTACTAGCTATTCGGTCTTTTTCCAATAAAACTACTTTTCTACCTCTCTTGGCAAGATTGTAGGCTACCGCACAACCATTGACACCACCACCAATAATGATAGCATCATAGTTTTCTTGCTTCATTATGTACACCTTCCCTTCCTAGTTTGTATGCATATTCTTTTACTGCACCTAAAGGGTTAGAAGCCAATAAGACACCAGATAATACGGCAATGCCAGCGGCTCCCGCTTCAATAACATCTAGTGTACTTTGAGGCTGAATTCCACCTATCGCTATAACTGGTAAATTGGTTGTGCTAACAACTTCTGTTAAGCCTGTAATTCCTCTTGGAGCTATTCCAGGTTTAGACTTAGTTGAGTAAATATGGCCAAATAAACAGAAGTTAGCCCCATTTTTCTCAGCAGCGATAGCCTCTTCTTTTGAATGGATTGAACAGCCAATCTTTAATTCTGGAAATCTAGATTTAACTGACTCAACATCTAAACTTGAGTAACCAAGTTGCACTCCTGCTACTCTTGTAACAGCAGCCACATCTACTCTGTCATTTATTATTATTTTAGATAACGGAATTTTATTTTCTGTAAGGTACATCACAGTATCAAAGATTTCTTTAGCTGTTTTCGTTTTTTCTCGAATATGTATATAGTCAACATAATCATGAATGCTGGCTATAGTGCTTACAAATTCTTTTATTGGCTGCTGTCCAGTCGAGATGATATGAAGCTCTTTTTTTGCCATTAAAAAATCCCCTTAGTAGGAAAATAAAAAAACCACTCATTCCAGTAAGGAAGAGTGGTTAGGTTATATCAATAGGTAATGTTAACCGCTCCACTTCCCTACGCTAGCATGATCTAGATCAGGTACAAAGGGTCTGGAAACACGTTCTCCATCTCAGTCAACAGTCTGACTCCCCTAGTGAATAAATAGCTATTAGATTACCCTTAGTATAACATACATCGTTAGATTCTCAATCAATTTAGTTATAGCGTATATCTGTTGCTGGTAAGTAAGGTAGATTGATAGCAAGTACATAGCCTACTAGTAACATAATGACAAAGTACAATATAAATATCAGATCATATCTTGAGTAGCCTACCTGATAATAATACGTTCTCTTTGTCGTATCTGAGAATCCTTTCGCTTCCATAGCAACTGCAATTCTGTGTGCTCGACGAATGCTTTGGGATAACATAGGTATCGTGTAGGATTTCATTTTTTTAAAAATAGATAGAATCCCATTTTTGTCATCCCCACCACGAACTTTCATGGCATTTCGGATGGTTTGGAATTCTTCAATCATAATCGGTATAAGCCTCACTGCAGCCATAAAGCTATACGCATATTTTGGCTTTAGTTTTAACTGTTGCATTAAGGAATAAAATAAATAAACAGGTCTTGTTGTTAATGCAAAGGTCAATCCTAAGGCTGCAAAAGTGAGAGCTCGAAAACCAATGTGTATTCCTCTATAAAAACTCTCCTCCGAAATAGAAATGAGCCCCCATTTAAGCCAAGTAGTATCACCTTTTCCAAACAGAATCATAGAGGATGCTGTAGAAATAAATACAATCACAAAGGGTATGGAAAAGAGTAGTACTCGTTTCGTTGGGTGTCCTGTAAAAAAACAGTAGAGAATGAGAGTGATAATGGCAAAGTTCATCATAAAGTTTAGGTTATGAATAAACAGTACGATAAATAGTAGAAATATCATCGTAAGTAGTTTTACACTTGGATTAATCTTGTGCAGCCAGGTTTCTTCAAATGAAAAGTTAATTTGCATAGGTCACTTTCCTTTCTAAAAAAGGCTGAGACCTAGTTTGAACTCGATCATTGATCAGCTCGCCAGCTTCGATATGCCATACCCTTGTGGCAAAATGAGCTTCAATTTGTTCATCATGTGTCACCATCAATATAGTCGTTCCTTTTCTACGATACTGTTCAATGAGCTCAAGCAATGCGAATGTATTTTTTGAATCCTGGCCAAATGTTGGTTCATCTAGGAGCATGATTCTTTGCCCCTTAACAATGGATGCTGCTACACTTAATCTGCGCTTTTGTCCCATTGATAGTTGATAGGGATGTTGTTTGCGGTGATTTTCCAACTGAAAAAGAGTTAACAGTTCATTTACTTTTTCTTCAATTTCCTTATCATTGACCTTCTCCATTTTTAATGAATAGGCTATCTCTTCATAGACAGAATTCGTAATGAACTGGAATTCAGGATTTTGAAAAACAAATGTTAAATACTTAGTCAGTTTTTGGATATGTTGAATGTTTGTCTCCATTAAATCATAGTGTCCTGACGTTTTAATAAATTGAAATAAGGCATGTAATAACGTACTCTTTCCGGCACCATTTTCTCCAACAATTACAATCCATTCTCCTGCTTTGACTGTACAATCAGGTACATGTATTTTTGCTTCTTTATTCCGGTAGCCTGTAAAGTTTTCTAACCTAAGGACTTCATTCGCATCTTCCATAAAATCTGGCAGGTTAGATGGCCTTTCACTGACATACTCATCCCATACGCCCGGATACCAAATTCCCTGAGCTTTAATTTCTTTCTTGTAGTTCAGGAAAATTTCATCTTTATCTCCATCAGCAATGATTTGTCCTTTCCCATCAAAGAGGATAATTCGGTCGACAAAGTCAATGACATGATCAATTTTATGTTCAACGATGATGACTGTCTTGTCTTTGCTTATTTTTTTTATCGTATCCCAAATATCCTTTGTTCCTTCTGGGTCAAGCATGGCTGTTGGCTCATCTAAAAAGAGAACTTCAGGTTCTAGAGCTAATACTGAAGCAATCGCCAACCGTTGCTTCATTCCTCCTGATAATGTGTTAATTGAAGTATGTGTTGAATCTAGAATTAGTCCTACTTTAAAAAGAAGTTCGTGGATTTTTTGGTTCATTTGTTCTCTAGGCACTTGGAGATTTTCTAGTACAAACGCAATTTCCTCGTCAACAAAAGGCATACAAAATTGAGTATCAGGGTCTTGAAACACATAGCCCCAAGATGCTGGAATCTCTATACTGTCTGCCTTCATAGGTACATCAATGGAATTGGGTATTAACCCTGTTAACACTTGCAGTAGTGAGGATTTTCCACACCCTGATGGGCCGAGAAGAAGTACCTTTTCTCCTTGATAAAAAGTAGAGGATAAATCCTTGAATAACAAGGATTCTCCTCCAGTAAACTTTAAGCGTAGATTTTCAACATGTGCAACTTTTTTCATTTTTAGCACCCCATTTAACGATCTAGTGCATCAAAATCCTCTTGTGTAGCTGGACGTACTAGGTTTGTCACTCCAGTCGCTTCAAGAGCTTTCACTAGGTAATAAGCAAGTACCCCTGTAAATAAAACAGCACCAACAAATCTTGCTACAATAAACAACGTTAAGTTCCAGGCAGCAAGGTCGCCAACCTCACCATAGGCAAAATCCATAATTAGTGAGCCTAGACCTGCACCAAAACCTGCTAGACATACAACAAGTAAGTCAAAACGCTTATAACGGAAAGCTGCTAATACTAGCTCTGCAAATAAACCTTGAATAAATCCATATAGCAATACAGTTAAACCAAATTCAGATCCCATTAAGAACTCACCAGAAGCTGCCGCTGTTTCAGCTAGTAATGCTACCCCTGGTTTTCTAATAATTAGGAAAGCAACCGTTGCGGCAATAAACCACATTCCATAGATTAGCTGATCGGCGTGAAGTCCAAGTGGCTTCACAGCATAATAAAGTGGCCCCCAAAGTTTATAAACTATACCAAATGCAATTGCAATAACGACAGTAACTAATATATCAGTCAGCTTTAAACCTTTATTCATATATGATTGACTCCTTTTTTATTAAATTTTTAGATTCGACATCTTCATAGAAGATGTCGAACGGATCTGTTAAACTTCTAATTTAGTATTTTCAACAGGCCATTTTTCCAGGCGGTAGGCCATTTCCCAGAAGGAGTATTCGTATTGGCTGCTAATCATAAAGTGTTCTTTCATGCGTTTGCGGTCTTCTTCTGTTACTTTTTCAGCAAGTTCATCAAGTCGATTGATTTGTTCTTCAACTAGTTCTCGGAACCAATCTCCACCGTAAGCTTCAATCCATTCTTGGTAGATTGGTTCAGCAGGAGTTGAACCTTGTAGTCTTTCACCGATTTCATAGTACAGCCAGTAGCAAGGAAGTAAAGCTGCAATAATATCACCTAAGTGTCCAGAGTATGCAGCACGGTAAAGATGTGACGTATATGCATATGCTGTTGGTGCTGCTACGAAGTTTTGTCTTTCTTCCTCTGTAATACCTAGACGTTTTGAAAAGTTTTCATGTAATGACAACTCAGCCTCATACGTACCTTGTGCATGAATCGCTAATCTGTTTGTTGTATGTAAATCCTCTGCTTTCGCTGCACCTAATGCTTGAATTCTTGCAAAATGAGATAAATAGTAAGCATCCTGTAAGACATAATAACGAAAAGACTCAAGTGATAAAGTGCCGTCCGCAATGCCTGTTACAAATGGATGGTCAAAGCTTGCCTCCCAAATCGAATTCGCTTCTTTTCTAATTTCCTGTGAAAAAGTCATTTTCCATTCCTCCTAAGATTTTAGTGGGATTTCGACAAGTGCGTGGCATTTGTCGAATTCGTAAAACAACATAAAAAAACCACTTACTTTACCAGAGTAAAGAAGTGGTTGTAATGGAAAATGCACATAAATACAGAGATTCCTATACTCCACTTCCCTACGCTGGTGTTAACCAGATCAGGTTCTAAGGGTCTCAAAGTACACTTCGATCTCAGCCTTTAAAAGGCACCCCTAGTGGAAAAACAATATTAAATTTTAAAATAACATGTTACTGCTACCTATACTAACAGGTTTCTTAACGTTGTCAAACCTTTTTTTGGAAATAAGTAGATCTATTTTTAGACTATTCTACGTAAACTGCTGTTCCATAGGCGATAATTTCAGAAGCATTCGCCATTACGCTGGATGTCTCTAATCTCACACCAATGACAGCATTGGCACCCATTTTTTTTGCGTCCTCTACCATTCTTCCAATGGCTATTTTTCTAGCTTCCGTCATCATATCTGTATAATCTTTTATTTCTCCACCTACAATTGTTTTTAGGCCAGCTAGTAGGTCCTTTCCGATATGTTTCGATTGAACTGTACTTCCTTTTACAAATCCTTTTAATTCCTTAACTTCCTTGCCAGGTACAAACTCAGTAGTCACGATAATCATTTTCTTCTTCCTCCTTTTTTTCTTTCCTTCTTTCTCTTATCAGTACAGCAAATAATGCAACAATCGCCACTCCATAACAAATATAAAAGAATATTGCCCACTGTATGTTTATGAATAGAAAAACAATACCAATTAGTTGTCCAATCGTGGCAGTAGCTGTTAATACATACTTTAATCGATCCATATTCATAACCTACTTTTTCGTTTTAAATATTTTTCTAACAAAGAGTAGATAAAACAGAGAAGGCATAGGGGCCTGGATTAATCCGACAATACCCCATAACCAGTAATTATGACCTCTTTTTCTAGCATCTAGAAAAAGAAAGGTACTTTGTGCGATTAGGATGACTGCAACAAGTGGAATAAGTATTAGTTCTTCAACTGTCATGAATGATCACCTGTTTTCTATGGTGGATATAAACTCCTAGTGGTAGGGAAATGGTTACTATCACTTGTAATACTATAAAAATAACTGGTGCTTTAAAAATTGTTAGTACTAATAAACTTAATATAGTAATAGCTGATATAAAGAAGATAATTAATTCTTTTACGAGTCTTCTTCTAGCAGCTTCTTTTTCTTTGATGACCATTTGCTCAAACCACTGTACATTAGGTGTATATGTTTGATAGGTGTTGTCCAATTGGTTAAGACCCTTATTTATCTTATCGATGAGATTTGAATCAAAGTCTTGTTGTTGTTGTTTCTTCTTTAACGGGATAATCTTGTCTTCTGTCATCATCGTTCAACTCCTTTCTAACAGTCGCGATTCCATTGTGAATTCGTGATTTTACAGTACCAAGTGCAATCCCAAGCATGTCTGCTATTTCATCATAGGCATATCCGTAATAATGCTTTAACACAATTGGAATGCGAATTTCATCTGATAGTTTCCCAAGTGCATTCAAAACATCATTCCACTCTTCATTTCTACTCTCAAACTGCCACTTCATTTTGCGAAGAGCCTGTTCCTGCTCTTGCCAACTTTGCTCTCTTTTCTTTCTACGCAGATCATCTATATAGATGTTCGTTGCTATCGTGATAAGCCAAGAGGAAAACTTTGATTTTCCGTTGTATAGTTTGATTTTTTCAATACACTTAATCATCGTTTCTTGGGCCAAGTCCTCTGCCATTTCTGGCTTCATGGTCACTTTGATTAAGTATTTTACTAAGAAGGAATAATGCTTTTCAAAAAGCATTGCAAAAGCAAGAGAGTCACCCCGCTTTGCACTTTTTATTAAGTCTTTATCGTCCATCTAATGGCTCTCCCCAGTGTAGTCCGTTTTTTTATCTAAAGGTAATACGTTTAACTGTTCAAAAAAGTTCACTACATTTTTTAATTTATTTTAAAAAGCAGCTCTCTTCTGAAAGCTGCTTAAGCAAATCGATAATAAATAAGTATAAAGGTAGCAAGAACAAAGATATAGTTTAAAAACACAAAAATCATTTGATCAATGATTGACTTGTGTATACGAATTGGCGGGTTATAGAAGGACACTCCCTCAATGATAAAAATAACTAACACAATATGAATCATAAAGTGACCAATGATTTCCGTTACACCAAAAAGAAGAGTGGTCGAAAAAAAGATTAGAGTTAAAATAACGGATAAGATCCTGTTTAGCACACCTACCACAAGCAAATAGCCAACAATAAACTCAATAAATGCAGCCATTACAATAAAGTGTTCAGGAGCAAATCCAAATGTCGGCACGTTATGATTATAGATGATATCAGCGCTCATGACTGGATATACCCACTTTTCAACGGCAACCCAGCAGAGTGATAATCCTGTTCCTAAGTAAAGAAAAGGAAAACCCCAATTTTCTAGTCTTGTTTTGCCAATTAAAAGTACGAAGACAATCGCAAGATAAAATCCATAATCAAGCATATGGAATAGACCGACGTTTGATAAAACATATAGGAATAGGGCCAAAATAATAGATGCCCCAATTTTTGTTGCATAATGATTTGGAATCAGTAGCGTGACAATTGCAGCCCAAATTAAGACTGTTTCCCAACTGTTTTCAATTAAAAATTCTGGGGCAAAAATGGTGCCCGATACTACTTGAATAATAAGTGTTACTGCCGTTCCATATTTCAGCAAATATCTTGAAAATCTGCGGAAATTATCTAGCTTTTTATCGATATCTCCAACATAGGGTAACTTCATCACCTTTGGCAACAACTGTGGTAAGACTGATAAAATGAGTGCCGAAAGTAAAGCCATTACCATAAAAAATGGCGATAATATGTTATGAATTGTTTCTTTTTCCGGTTGGACATCTGTAAACCATTTCACGTGCGCCTCAGCAAAAAGTGGAGTTAACAACACAACCCCAACAATTACGAAGAGAATCCATTTTTTCTTCATACATTATCTCCTTATTTTTGATTTATTGTTAGGTTTTACTATTGATTGTAAAGTAATACGGATTGTAAAGAGGAATTATGCCTTATCATTGGGTTTCTTAGGAGAAAAATACTCACGAATGAAGTTTATCGGTCTAACCCTTTTCCACATATAAAAAACAGGACCCTAGGCATCAATAGCCTAAGATCCTGTTTTAATCAAACTTATTCCTTCTCGGGATTTTCTGTTTTCTTAGCTTCAGTTAAATCCTTCGCAAGTGAATCAATACTGTGTCTAACATTCCCTTTACCAGAGAAGTTTTCAATTAATTCTTTTACATCTAGTCCAGAGGATGCTTTAAGTGATTCCTGAAGTGAAGCCATCAGGTTTGTTGCATAGCCTGTCACTTTATTTGCCCCGCTATTTGGACCGTTTCCACCTGTATCAACAACTGTAATTTTATCAATATTTGCTAATGGGCTAGCCACTTGTTTCGCATATTCAGGAAGCATACGGATGATCATATCAAGGATAGCTGCTTGACCGAACTGTTCAAATGCTTCTGCAATTTTCTCTTTCGCTTCTGCTTCTGCAAGACCTTTAAGACGAATAACTTCAGCCTCAGATTCCCCTTGTGCACGTTGTGCTTCTGCTTTTGCTAAACCATCAATTCTGATTTTTTCAGCTTCTGCTTTTGCCTGTGCTTCAATGCGATATTTATTAGCATCTGCTTCAGCATATTGTTTAGCTTTATCAGCCGCTGCCGCTTGCTCAACTGCGTAACGGTCTGCATCTGCCTTTTTCTTAACTTCTGAATCATATTGCTTTTCACGACGAGCAATCTCTTTTTCTTCAAGCTCAATTTGCTTTTGACGCTCAATGATTTGAACTTGCATTTGTTGCTCTGTAACTTCTTGTTTTGCTCTCGCTTCTTCTAGGTGGTACGCTTGGTCAGCACGCGCTTTCGCAATATCTTGCTCTCTACGGAATTCTGCAATCTTTAATTGATTTAGCTTTTCTGCTTCAGCAATTTCAGTTGCACGTTCTAATTCGGCTTTTTGAGCATCCTTAGCTGCTTCCGCACGCTTAATACGTGTTTCTTTATCTGCCTCAGCAGTAGCAATATCAGCATCACGTTTTACCTGAGCAATTCTAGGTTTACCTAATGACTCTAAGTATCCATTCTTATCACGAACATCTTTAATTGTGAAAGAAACAATGATTAATCCCATTTTTGCTAAATCCTGTGAAGCTACACGTTGAACTTCTTGTGAAAACTTCTCACGATTTTTATAAATTTCTTCAACTGTCATTGAACCAAGAATCGAACGAAGATGACCTTCAAGTACTTCTCTTGCTTCGTTTTCTCTATCTTGTTTTGACTTACCTAAGAATTGTTCTGCAGCAGTAGCAATTTGATTGATGGTTCCACCAATTTTAATGATGGCTGTTCCATCCGCCATAACTGGAACACCTTGCTCTGTATAAACTTCTGGTGTTGAAACATCCAGTTTACTAGATAATAGACTTAATGGTTCTGCTTGTTGGAAGACTGGTAATACAAACGTACCTCCACCACGAACAATCTTAATTCTGTTACCTGATTCATCAACATGAACGTTTTTTCCACCAAGGTAGCTACCTGTTACGATAAGAGCCTCATCTGGGCCTGCAGTACGATATTTCGTAACAAAGACAGCAATTAGGGCCAAAAGTAAAACTACAACAATACCTACAATAATAAAAATAGATGGCATAGTATTCCTCCTAAAAAAGTATATTTTTTATAATTAAAATCTAGTAGATTTAATTAAAACTATCATATGCTTTCACATAAAGAACAGATTCTTTCACATCAATGACCAGAACCTCTTTATCATAAGGTATTGGATCATCGTCAAAACTTTTCGCTGACATTGAAAGAGTCCCACTATTTCCTTCTAGCACAACTTCTCCAAAGCCATCCTCTGGTATAGAAATAATTACTTTACCAAGTCTCCCTTTCAGATCATCTTCAGTAAAAACAATTGATTCCTCAGCTGACCGTAGAGGAATTAGTACGAATATATTTAATAAAATGACTGAAAAAAGTGCAAGAATGACAGAAATCATAAAGACAATAAAACTATTTAACGGTGAAAGTTTTTCAAACAAGTATCCCGTTGCACTAAATATAGTAACAAATGAAAAGATAAGTGTAGGATTTAAGACACCATCAGGAATTGCTTCAAAGATGCCTTCTAAAATATCACCAAATAGAATGTAGAGAAGGGTGAATATACCACCAATGATTAGTCCAAATAAATAGATTTCCTGTAATGAATAACCGAAGAGTTCCATGGCAATTATTCCTGACTTTTCTTCTGTATTATTTTCAATTCTTGTAGCCTACTTGCTAATTCACAGCTCTTGCTCTTAATCATAGTAGAGTCCTCCTTAGAATTGCTTTTAATCATTGGTTTTAACATAAGTTTGTGTTTCACAATAGTATTTACGACTGAAACTAAAAAAGGTTTCGAAATTTTTAATTTCTTTCTTGTAAAAAGTCTTCCATATTCATTTTACAATAATAGGAATTAAAATGGGGACATTCCCATTAATTTACTAAAAAAAGCACAGGATTTAATCCTGTACTTAATCAATCATCATCGTCGTCATCATCATCGTCTTTATCTTTCCCCTTG
Organism: Cytobacillus luteolus; assembly: GCF_017873715.1. Taxonomy (NCBI): domain Bacteria; kingdom Bacillati; phylum Bacillota; class Bacilli; order Caryophanales; family Bacillaceae; genus Litchfieldia; species Litchfieldia luteola. Next base: position 253,859 of record NZ_JAGGKM010000001.1, on the reverse strand, counting down.
TTACCTTTACCTTTTCCTTTTTCTTTTCCTTCACCATTACCTCGCCCTCTTCGTTCCTCTTTCTTATCCTCATCTCTGTCATCAAATCTTTGAATAGGCTTAGGACTTTGGAAAACTGGAAGATTAAAGGAACTGCTTGATGTTCCCTCTAGAGCTGCACTCATTATTTCCTTAAATATTACAGCAGCTGTTGTTCCACTTGTTGTTGTTAAATAATGATTTTTATCTGTTTTATCATAACCTAACCAAATAGCTCCAACCACTTCGGGTGTATATCCTACAAACCATTGGTCTTTTACACCATCAATTCCAGTGATTGGCACTTGAGTAGATCCTGTTTTTCCTGCAAGCTCTCGACCTGAAATCCGTGCATTTTTACCTGAACCCTCATCAACAACACCCTTAAGCATAAAGGTCATTCTTTCCGAAACTTGAGGACTCGTTACTTGAACTGACTTTTCTTGCCACGTAGCAAGTCTATCACCTTTAGTATCAATTATCTTTATGACTGCATGAGCCTCATGTCTAACCCCTTTGTTAGGAAAGGTTGAATACGCTTCTGCCATCTGTAGTGGAGAAACGCCATGCTGTAAACCACCAAGGGCTAGACTTAAATTATGGTCTTCTTTTGATAGAGGAATTCCAAATCGTTCTACTGCGTTAATCCCATTCTTTAATCCAACTTTATTTAACATCCAAACAGCTGGGACATTATAAGAATTTCTAAGGGCATCATACATCGTAACCATCCCTTTATAGCTATTGCTAAAATTAGATGGTTTATAGCCATTAAAGCTCATCGGCAAATCAGGTAAATCATCAAATACACTATATCCAAGTTCAAGTGCTGGAGTGTATGCAGCTAGTGGCTTCATTGTTGATCCTGGTTGCCTTTCTAACTGAGTGGCATGATTGAACCCTCTAAAAACATGTTTTCCTCTGCCACCTACAATCGCATTTATCCCCCCTGTTTTAGGATCTAACAGAACAGTTCCACTTTGAACTATTTGCTCTGAAGTTCCCTTAGGAAATAGATTGCTATTCTGATAAACTTGTTCAGCTGCTTTTTGCATCTTTTGATCTAATTCAGTATAGATGTGAAGTCCACCTGAAAGAATCTCGTTTTGGGTAAGTCCATACTTTTCAATTGCTTCTTCAATAATATGGTCTACATAATAAGGATACTGACCCTCATAAGGATCAAGTTGTTTTCCTTCCAGGACAATTTCCCCAGCCTTTGCCTGATTCAATTCTTCTTCAGTGATATATTCATGTTTGTGCATTAAAGCTAGGACAATATCTCTTCTCTCCATCGACTGTTCGAAGTTCTTAAGTGGAGACAGCTTAGAAGGAGCTTTAATCAACCCTATTAATATGGCAGATTCACTTATGGTTAATTCCTGAACCTTTTTGCCAAAATACAATTCAGCAGCATTCCGGATTCCCCATGCTCCTTCACCAAAATAGATCTGATTTAAATACATTTCCAAAATCTCGTTTTTAGAGTATGTTCTTTCAATCTTTTGAGCTAAAAAGTACTCCTCCAACTTTCTACTCAATGTTTGATCATGTGTTAGAAAAACATTTTTAGTTAATTGCTGTGTAATGGTACTACCACCCTCAACTACACTTCCAGCTTGGATATTCCGAATCATTGCTCTTAGGATCCCTAGATAGTCAATTCCATTATGTTTGTAAAACCTATGATCCTCAACTGATATAACAGCATTTACTACATGGTTTGGAACCTCTTCGAATTCAATACCTTTAATTTTAGAATTTAGTAATGTACTAGCTACCTCTCCATGTCTGTCATAGATAATCGTTGGTTGTGGTAAAACATGGTTCAAGCCACTAATATCTCTTGTCATGATATATCCATTGACTGCAAGAATTCCTACTAATAGTAAGACTAATAGCGCTAGCAGAATTAATTTGTGAATACTTTTGTTAATAAGCTTTCTTTTCTCTCGGTGTCTTTTCATCTTAGATCCTCCATAACAATCGTAAAGGTTCAATATATATACTTCGAGAGAATCATGATTATATGGGGGTTAAAAAATCCTTAAATGCAGTTATTAAATCAAAAAAAATTGATTATTTTTCTATTCTAATCAAACGTTTGTTTAAATTGGGCTTCTTTTTAAACAAACGTTTATTTAAATTCCGCTTAAATTTAAACAACTGTTTGGAAAAAAGCATACATTTCAATATTCTTTTCTTGATAAAGGAAAAAAGTGGGCTAATACGATTAATAACATTCCACTCAAAAACACATACATAGGATAGTCGTAAATTAGAATGGTCATAAGCTCATCCCAACTTAATCCATTCCCTTTTATGTTGTATGTATTAAGTTCAAAAATGAGTTGGATTGCACCAATTACCTTTAAATTAATCGCTACAAAAATCAGAACTAGCTTTAAGAAGACATTTTCCATACGATCTTACCTTCCAGAGTAGATTTGCTATTACTACTTTATGCTAGTTCGATTTGTAATAGTACAAGTTCCCCTTTCATGAACATCACTCTTTTTTTCGTAAAATCCCATTTCTATTGGCATAAATGGCTGCTTGTGTTCGGTCTGCAACTTCCAGCTTACTTAAAATATTACTCACATGTGTTTTGACAGTTTTTATACCAATGAATAGTTCATCAGCAATTTCTTGATTCGTTAATCCATCCCCTATGCATTGTAATACATCATATTCGCGTTCAGTTAGCTCATGATGTGGGAGTTTTTCTTGGGTTCTAAAACGATTCATCATCACACTTGCAACCTTAGGCTCTATTACATTTTCGCCATTTGCAGCCTTCATAATGCTTGAGACAATGTCTTCGGCTTTAGCCGTTTTTAAGATATAACTAAAAGCTCCTGCTTCAATAGCCGGAAATACTTTTTTATCATCATAAAAGCTAGTTAAAATAATGATCTTGCAACCTGGATGTGTTTTCATAATTTCTTCCGTTGCTTCAATTCCCGTCCCATTTTCCATCACTAAGTCCATTAAAACAATATCAGGGTTCCATTTATGAACAAGCTCAACAGCCTCTTTACCACTAGCGCCTTCAGCGATGATTTCGATCATAGGCTCCGTTTCCAAATAGGCGACTAATCCTCGTCTTACCATATCGTGATCATCTATTACAATTAACCGAATCGGACTTTTCATTCTTGTTTCCCCCTTATACAGAAACTCTTATCGTAATATACGTTCCTTCATCCTGTTTTGAATGTAGCTTAAATACTCCACCAATTTCTTCACAGCGTTCCCTCATTGTTTTAAGACCATATGAAATTTTCTTATCTTCACTAACGTCAAACCCTTTGCCATTATCGTAAATTTGCAAAAAAACGTATTCTTCTTTTTGAGAAAAAGTGAGCTTTACTTGCGTTGCATCTGAATGCCTCAATATATTTGATAAAGCTTCTTGTATAATACGAAAAAGATGATCTTCTGTACCTTTTGATAAACAATCGATTTGATCAATGGCCGTTTCAAAATGGAGAGAACATTTCGATTGTAGTTCTTCAATTAACTTAACTAAACCTTCGTAGAGAGAATCTCTTCCTAAATGTACCGGCCTTAAGTGCAAGAGTAATGCTCTCATCTCCACCTGAGCTTGTGCTGCAAGTTCAGAAACTTGCCCAATGATCTCTTTTACCTTTTCTGGCTTTGAATCTAGTAATCTTACTGCTGCAGATGACATCATCGATACTGCAAATAACTGTTGGCTGACAGCATCATGTAAATCTCTTGCTATCCGCTGGCGTTCCTCAATCGACGCAGCTTTATGTGCCTCTTCGGCTAACTCCGTTTTTTCGTCAGCTAACCTTTGGAGTGATTGTACTTGCTTTTCAATTTTGGCAGACAGTTGATTTAACGATTGAGTTATCCTCGCAATTTCATCTTGACCATCAACATCCACCCTCGTCTTTAAGTTACCTCTTTCAAGAATTGTGATAAATGTTGAAACTTCCTCGAGCCTTTTCTTTACATCTGTACTGTCTCTGTACCCAAAATAGATTCCTGATCCCACACTGATCACAAACACAAAAGCTGTCAGCAAAAGAATTGTTGATAATGCTAAAGGGTTCTTTGGTAGTGCTAGTAAAATAAGCTGAAGGCCCGTAAAAAAGAGAATACCTACCATCAGTGCAGAAATGACATGTGAACGAATCATCGTTAGCCTAATGCTATTTAAATTTGAAAACATTTACCTTAAGCCCCCTTTACACCTTTTCAACTTGAATGGAGCCTACACTAAGATTAATATTTATTGTTAGTTTTCTAGTTTCTTCATCATAGTGTTCAGATTTATAGGAATACGAGCGATTCAAACCATCCGAATCATTGTCAAAGATTTCTATAGAACCTGTTTTAACTGTAGCCTCGACTTTGATCGCTAAGTCTTCAGGAACAAGTAAGGTAACATCTCCGACCCAACCTGAAATATCAATCTTTGTTTCTTTATCAGGAATGAACGCTTTACTGAAATCGAGATGAACGTCACCAATTCCAAGTTTTATATTCTTATCCTCTAGTGACCAATTTTCACTGTTGCTCACATAGTCTCCAATTGCCACCGAGTCCTTTTTCGCAAATGAAATAGATACGCTTTTTTCTTTAGAAAATAATTTCATCCCTAAATAAATTAGTAAGACCGGCCATAGCTTCCACACATCCCAAAAGGTAAATGTGATATAACCTAATCGATCTAGGGCTAGTAATGTTCCAAAAAGTAGTAGAAAAAAACCTCCAAACCAACCTTTTTGCCCTTTCGACAAAATCGACTCTACTAACCACTTAAATCCAACAATTAGGAATAGCACTGGATAGAATGTGACAAATAAATTGTTTATTTCCAAGGAAATGACATCAATATTTACAAGAAGTAACAAGATTCCAAAAAGGATTAATAATAATGCCGAGAAAACTCGATTTAAGGTAAATTGCTTCATACGACCCCTCTTTCCACAGTAAAAGAATAATTTCAACTATACTTGTACCCTCTTACTCTAAGTAGTGAATTTCCTTTATTATAAGAAAAATATATATTCAAAAGAACGAACGAGGGAAGGGAACAGTATCAGTCTTAAGACTGATTTTTTAATGCTATAAGAAGTATGTAGTAGATATAAATCCTACCCCTGCACCAGTAATACCTAGTAAAACAGATAACAGAACATAATAACTTGCAATCTTTCTATTCCCTTGTAATAAAAGCTGTATCGCCTCAACACCAAAGGTAGAAAACGTTGTGTAAGCACCCATAAAACCAATTCCAACTAGATACCAGACCCATTCAGCTAATAAATCTGACATGTAGAGTGCTCCTAAGACTCCCAATAAAAATGAACCACTACTATTAATGATAAATGTTGCTAATGGAAAGACCTGGTTAGACTTATTAGTTACTCGTAACGCAATGATATACCGACATAACGCTCCGAAACTCCCACCTAAACCAATAAGTATTATCATATAGGTTGACCTTCCTTATTAATTTTCTTATACGCCAATTTATACCCTAAAAATGTGAAAAAGAGTCCTACAATGACACTTACCATTACATAGGTAATTACTTGAATATACTGCTTATCCATAATCAAATAGAATGTTTCTAGTGAGAAGGTAGAAAATGTAGTAAACGATCCGATTACCCCTGTTCCTATAAAGGGCACCCAAATAGAATTTCTTTTAAACTTTGCAACACCATAGGTTATAAACCAGCCTAAAAGGAAACACCCAACCATATTTACAAATAGGGTTCCAACTGGAAATCCATTAGTATTCTGTAGCCATTCACCGAAGGTATATCTTAAAATAGATCCAATAAATCCACCAAACATGATTAATATAATGATTTTATTTTTTGAGTGGCCCATCGACAAACCCCCTACACTGACAACTACTTTATTTCTATCTTATACAAAGTTGTTGTAAAGAGCCAGACTATTAAAAAAATGCTGATACCTAGGTATCAGCATTCACGACAAGTATATTGTTTATAGTACTTTACTCAGGAATGATTTTGTTCTTTCGTGTTGAGGATTTTCAAAGAGTTCTTTTGGTACGTTTTCCTCAACAATGTAGCCACCGTCCATGAATATGACTCGGTCTCCAACTTCACGTGCAAAGCCCATTTCATGTGTAACAACAACCATTGTCATTCCGTCTTTTGCTAATTGTTTCATAACCTCAAGTACCTCGCCGACCATTTCTGGATCTAGTGCTGAGGTTGGCTCATCAAAAAGCATAATTTTTGGTTCCATCGCTAATGCTCTAGCTATAGCTACCCTTTGCTTTTGCCCACCTGAAAGAGAATCAGGATACGCATCAGCCTTTTCAGCTAAACCAACCTTTTTAAGCAGTTCTAAGCCTTTTGCTCTAGCATCAACTTCCTTCATTTTCTTCACATTCATTGGTGATAAAATAATATTTTCAATGACCGTCTTATGAGGAAATAAATTAAATTGTTGAAACACCATTCCAACATTTGTTCTAATTTCATTTATATTGGTTTTCTTATCTGTAAGATCTACACCCTCGATAAACACCTTACCAGCTGTTACTGATTCTAGTAAGTTTAAACACCTAAGAAAGGTAGATTTACCTGAACCTGATGGACCAATTACAACAACCACTTCTTGTGGCTGAACCGAAGCATTTATATCCTTAAGAACTTCATTATCTCCAAACGACTTTTTTAAGTTTTCAACCTTTATCATTCTGTAGCCAACCTTCTCTCTAAGCGGTTTAGGAAAAAGCTTAATGTAAGTGTTAATACTAAGTAAATTAAGGCAGCTGTTAAATACGGCTCCCAAACCTTATAATATTGCCCTTGCATTGCACGTCCCCAATACATAATCTCAGGAGCTGCTATGAATGCAGCCAAGGACGATTCTTTAATAAGTACGATGAATTCATTACCAAGTGGGGGGATCATTCGTTTCGTGGCTTGAGGTAGAATGACATGGCGCATTGCTTGAATATGTGTCATTCCAAGTGAACGGGCCGCCTCCATCTGACCTTTATCAATTGATTGGATACCTGCTCTAAATATTTCTGCAATATAGGCAGCTGCATTTAATGAAAGTGCTACGATTGCTGCAGCTATCGCATTTGTTTCTCCAATTAACGCTGGAACCAACCCAAAGTGAATTAATAAAATTTGAACAACAAAGGGTGTCCCCCTAAAAAAAGCAATGTATGCTACAAATGGAAAGGCAATGAGTTTATTTTTAACCATTTTACCTAATCCAATTAATAGACCTAAAATTGTTCCTATTAATATACCTGCAAGTGATAGACCAATTGTTAATAGTGTCCCTTTTAGAAAAAACGGACCGTATTCAATAATTAAATCAAAACGAAAATCCATCTTTTATTATCTCTCCTTAAACAACCAAATACTATTTTTTGTAAAAGTTTACAATATATAGTCTACTAATCATAAAGTGAAAAATTGCGTAACACAAATACATGTTACGCAATTTTATTTCTTTTATTGTTGTGCTTTAAGTGTTTCGATATCTGGATCTGAACCGAACCACTCGTTATAGATCTCTGCATATTTACCACTTTCAAATACTTTGTTAATTGCAGCACTGAACTCTGAAACAAGTGGGCTTCCTTTAGGGAACATCAAGCCGTAGAACTCTGCGTCAAAGCTATCTGTATCTGCAACAACTTTTAAGCTTTCATTTGGGTTGTTTTTTGCATATTCTTCAACTACTGTATTATCAGCTACAACAGCGTCAGCACCACCAGCAAGTAATTCCATAATTGCTAGATTGTTATTTTCGAACTTTTTAAGGTTACTGTTGTTTGCACCGAATAATGCTTCGACAGCCTCTTGACCTGTTGTACCATTTTGAACAGCTACTTTTTTACCTTCTAAGTCTGCTGCACTAGCAATGTCGCTATCAGCTGGAACTAGAATTTTGTTAGTAGATAAGAAATATGGTACAGAGAAATCATAAGTTTGTTTACGATCATCATTGATTGTAATTGATGAGATGGCAAGATCAGCAAGTTCGTCTTCAACTTCAACGAACAACGGGTCCCAACCTACGTTAACTAGTTCAATTTCATAACCAGCTTCCGCTGCAACAGCTTCAATGAAATCAACACTAAATCCAACGATTTCACCTTTGTCTAAGTATTCGAAAGGAGCATAAGCCGCGTCAGTTACAACCTTTAGTTTTTTCTTTTCTTCCCCACCAGTTTGCTCGCTGCTAGTACCGCAAGCAGTCATAACGAACATTGCTAAAAATAAAGTAAATACTAGAAATTTTTTCATTGTGATCCCCCTTGATTTATATTATCAATTCTAATATTTCTGACAATTAATTATACCTCTATTACGCCCAAATTAAAAGTAATCTCATCATTTTCATTTTTTCTTATGAAATTTCGGTTAATTTCGACATGTTTGATTATACATAAGTATGATTATTAATTCAATAGTTTTTTAGATTAGTATATTTATCCAAAATAAAAAACACCCAACTACTATAGTTGGATGCTATTCACAGCAGGAAGATTTAGTGGAGTCTGGTTTAAAGAGACAACACAACTCTTCCGATAAAAGGTGATTAAGTTCTTTTTCGTTTAGTTCATAATAACTCCATGTGCCTTTTGTAACTTTAATAAGCAAATCTGCATCAAACAGTATCCTTAAGTGATAGGATAGCTTTGATTGTGGCATATCAATGATATCGGATAAATCACATACACATACACTGCCACGTTTGACGATTTCATTCATAATCATAAGGCGTTTTTTATCAGCTAATGCCTTAAATTTTTGTTCGTATTTTTCGAATGTTTTTTCTAGCGTAACATCGGTTAGTTCGATTTCATTCATCTGTACTCACCCTTTGCAAATACCATTGTTATCTTTATTTTAATCAAATTATTTTGATGATGCAAGCACATTTATAATTGCTAACCATATGAATGCCTGTTAATTTCTGCTGCAGGCACTCGCTTTCCGCGGGCGGTCCGTGAGCCTCCTCGGCGCATTTGCGCCTGTGGGGTCTCACTTTGACGCGCTACTCCCGCAGGAGTCTCCTGCCTGCAGCAGAAATTAACATAGTATACAAATGTATCTTGGCCTTTAACGAATTTAAATTAAAATTTTGTTTTATACCATTCTGCAGCTGCTTCAACTTCTGTTTTTGTAAGTTGGTGGCCATTGTTTTCCCAATGGATTTTGGCTTCTGCGCCTGTATTTTCTAGTAAGGTTTGAAGTTCAGTTGCTTCGGTGGAAGGACAGATTGGGTCATTTTTACCTGCTGATATGAATACTGGCGTTCCATTATGCTTTGGTAACTCTCCCCCTCTTAGTGGCACCATAGGGTGGTGTAATATTGCACCTTTCAATGAATTACTATAATGGAAAAGTAAACTACCAGCTATATTCGCACCATTTGAATACCCGATAGCAACAATGTTATTTCGGTCAAATTCATATTTAGTAGCTGCGTCATCTAAGAAAGAGTTCAATTCCTTTGTACGTTCAATTAGGTCTTGCTCATCAAATACACCTTCAGCTAGTCTTCGAAAAAATCGAGGCATGCCGTTTTCTAGAACATTTCCTCTTACACTTAATATAGAAGCAGTAGGATCTATCATTCCAGCTAAAGGTAGTAAATCATTTTCATTACCACCTGTTCCGTGTAGTAATAATAATGTTGGTTTATTCATGTCCTGGCCTTTTTCAAAAATATGCTTCACCTTTTTTCCTCCTTCTAGTTGCTATCATAAAATTGGTTACTTGTTTTCCTGTAAGCCTACTTTTTTCAATAGTGTAATCATTGTTTCTTTTTCTTCATTCGTAAGCCCAGAGAAGATTTTATGGACTTCTGCTTGGTGATTAGGAAAAATTTCTTCCATTAGCTTTTTACCTTCCTCGGTGATGGAAGCATAAATAACTCTGCGGTCTTTTGGACAAGAAACACGTTGTAGTAGTTTTTTGTTCTCCAGTTTATCAACTACATACGTGATGCTTCCGCTAGCAAGTAATACCTTTTTACCAATATGTTGAATGGGTTGATCTCCCTTGTGAAATAACAATTCTAATACTGCAAACTCAGTTGGGTTTAATCCATATGTTTTAATATCCTGTTCGACTAAGTCTGCAACCGTTCTGTTCGAACGAGCTAACACTATAAACAATTTTAACGAAAGACTAGAGTCGTTTAAATTTGGTTGATTTTGATTCATTCTTACCAATCCTTTATCTTGAATTCGAGATAATATTAGTATAGCTCATTTTCTACTATCAATTCAACCTTTTAGAATATACCCAGTAGTTTTTTCTTCTAAACAACGAAAAATAGAACTAGCATTTATGCTAGCCCTAGAATTATTAATCGGTTTAATATGGATCTGAAGGGTGTCCCATTTCTTCAGCTTGTTTAACTGCCTCATCCATTTTATTCTCTGAATTATTTCCTGCCATTTTCAAACCTTCTGCAACTCTTCTACCATATTCTTCGTCGCACTGAGTGAATATATCTACCATACGATCTTGAATTTCTTTACGACAAACAGATAGTGCACCTACAAGATTCGAGATGAGTTCGTCACGCTCCCAATCGTTAAATCTTCTGTATGTTTCACCAGCTTGTCCGAAATTGTTTTCACGCGATATCTTCTCTCTTTTTAAATTGCCTTCTACATATGGCTCATGCTCTTTTCCTGGATTCTTAGCTTCTTTCAGTCCCCCGATAAGAGATGGCTCATAATTAACATGCGGGTTCTGATCTTTTCCAAAGTCTGTACGATAATCCATCTGACCACCGGACTGATTTGTTGCCACATGTTTTTTCGGTTTGTTAATCGGCAATTGTAAGTAGTTAGAACCGACACGGTAACGCTGTGTATCTGAATAGGAGAATGTTCTTCCTTGAAGTAGTTTATCATCAGAGAAATCCAGTCCGTCAACAAGTACACCCGTACCGAAAGCAACCTGCTCTACTTCTGCAAAGTAGTTCTCAGGGTTTTTATTTAAGACCATTTTTCCAACTTTATGCCATGGATATTGATCTTTATACCATAGCTTAGTTGGGTCAAGTGGATCAAAGTCCAGTTCAGGATGTTCGCCATCCTCCATGATTTGAACATAAAGCTCCCATTCAGGATAGTCTCCTTTTTCAATTGCCTCATATAAATCCTGAGTGGCATGATTAAAGTTCATACTTTGCAATTTATCTGCATCTTTTTGGGCTAGATTTTTAATACCTTGAACAGGTTCCCAATGATATTTTACAAGGACTCCTTTTCCTTCTTCATTGACCCATTTATAAGCATGTACTCCCGAACCTTGCATTTCTCGATAATTAGCAGGAATACCCCATGGTGAAAATAAGAAAGTAACCATATGGGCAGATTCTGGTGTTTGGCACAAAAAGTCAAACATTCTTTCTGGATCTGATAGGTTCGTAACTGGGTCCGGCTTAAATGAATGAACCATATCCGGAAACTTTAATGGATCACGGATAAAGAATATCTTCAAGTTATTTCCAACTAAATCCCAGTTTCCGTCTTCAGTATAAAACTTAACGGCAAATCCTCTGGGGTCACGTAATGTTTCTGGTGAATGTCCTCCATGTACAACGGTTGAAAAACGTACAAATACTGGAGTTTGTACTTCTGTATTAGTAAATACTTTCGCTCTTGTATAGTTAGAAATAGGTTCCCCGTTAACTGTTCCGTAAGATTCAAAATAGCCATGTGCTCCGGCTCCACGAGCATGTACTACACGTTCAGGAATTCTTTCACGGTCAAAATGGCTGATTTTTTCAAGAAAATCATAGTTCTCTAAAGTAGTAGGACCACGATTCCCAACAGTTCTTACATTTTGATTATCAGTTACTGGATGGCCTTGACGGTTAGTTAAAATATCTTCTGATTGGTTGTGTTCATTTTGCTCATTCATGGGTTCATCTCCTTGAAAATGTACTACTTATCTACGCTACCAATATAGCCATATAAAATTTCAAAAATACCTTTTAAAGGAAAACTTTTGACCTAAATGACGAATAGTATCGTAGTAGAATGACAAACAATAGTGTTGTGAAAATAAAATAGGAAGGGAGATAAAATGAAACGTTCAAAGTACATTACAATACTCACTGTATTCCTCTTACTAATCACTTTACTTCCTACAAAGAGTCACGCTATTGCCGCAAAAGGTGCCATCTTAATGGAACAGCACTCAGGACGGGTTTTATATGAAAAAAATGCACATGCCCCACTAAGAATCGCAAGCATAACTAAAATAATGACAGCCATTCTAGCTATTGAGTCAGGTAAGCTGGATGACACTGTAAAGGTAAGCAATAAAGCCATACATACAGAAGGCTCCTCTCTTTATCTTCAACCTAATGAAAAAATGAAGTTAATCGATTTAACGTATGGACTTATGCTTCGTTCAGGAAACGATGCAGCAGTTGCTATCGCTGAACATGTTGGGGGAAGTTTAGACGAATTTGTGGATATGATGAACAAAAAAGCAAAGGAAATCGGTATGAAAAACACGGTTTTCGCAAATCCACACGGGCTTGATGATCATGAAAATCACTACTCATCTGCGTATGATATGGCTTTGTTAACTCGATATGCAATGAAGAATGAAACGTATGCAAAGATTTCAGGCACGAAAGATTATAGACCTTCTAGTGGTGAAATCGCTAGATCGTGGCATAACAAAAACCGTTTATTAACACAGTTTTATGAATATTGCACTGGTGGGAAAACAGGTTACACGAAGAGAGCTAAGCGAACACTTGTTACAACCGCTTCAAAAGATGACCTTGATTTAATTGCTGTTACGATTAACGACGGTAATGATTGGAACGACCATATGGCTCTTTACAATCGTGCTTTTGAGCAGTATGAGTTAGTTGAAATTGTAAAAAAAGATGAGCAGGCTCAAATTAATGATCAGTATTACAAAGGAAACATTAGTACAAAGGATAGATTTGTGTATCCAATGACTGCTAAGGAAAAGGAAGAAGTCTCACTCTCAATCAAACTGCTACATCCGAAAAAAGTTAAGAAAGGACATGACCTAGAAGATCCGGTCGGTAAGATTTCGGTTTATATTAAAGATAAATCAATAGGTCATGTAAATCTTTATTTAACGGATATACCAGACGACTTAGAAAAGGGATTCTGGGAGAAATTGAAGGATAAGTTTAAGTGATAAATATAGCTACCCTCGCCTTAAGTGTTGGGTAGCTTTTGGTGTTTAGATTAGAGGTTTGAATAATGAGCTAAATCGTCCAGTACGTAATAGTGTCAAACAGACCGATAATGATTAAAAGAATACCAGCTATTCTTTGTAAGTTAGCCCCGACTTTTCTACTTTTTCTTAAAACCAATCCACTCGCTCCGAAGTACCAGATTAACCCCATGACGAGCAATAAAGGTAATGTAGTTCCGATAGCAAACAAGCTTGGCAAAACCATCCCATATGAGGTAGAAAGAACAACTGGCATTAGTGTTATAAAAAACAATACAAACATCGTCGGGCAAAATCCTAGGGAAAAACTAGCCCCAAGAAAAAAAGATCCTGACTTTCCTTTTTGCAATAGTCTTTTAGACCGGTCAAAAAGTGAGATAGACCCATTTAGTTTGATAAGTCCCAGCATATAAAAACCAACTAGGATAAATAAAGGTCCTATTATTTTTTTAAACCAAGGAAAATAAACCGTTAATTCTGACTGAAACTCCCTACCTAACAACCATACCAAGAGACCCAAACCACTGAATACTGTTATTTTTCCTAATGTAAATAGCAGAACATCTGCCCAGGCAAGTCCCTTTTGAAAGGACTTATTTCCATAAAGAGTCATGGCCCCAACATTAGCTGTAAGCTGACAGGGTACCATTGAGCCAACAATGCCGAGTAAAAATGCAAATAAAATCGGAACTGTTTCAAAGCTTCTAGCTAAGTTGTTAAATGGTTGCGAAATCAGGTATCCAATCTGATTGATTAGCTCATACATAGAATCACCGTTCCTACTAATACTTGTTACAACTATTTTAGCATAGAGAATAAACATACTTTGTGAAAACTAAACAAACGTTTGATTGGTTTTTTCAACCCCTTAGTATCATTGGTCTGAATTCGATTCATCAAACGTTTGTTTAGAATTTACACTGATAAATTAGGCTTTTCATATTTCTTAATATAGAGTAAAATACAATAAAACATATAAGAAAGGTTGGGATTAATAAATGAATCAGTCTATCCGTTCTATTCCGCGACCTTTAGTTAGAGCAAATCAATGGTTTATTGTGCTTAGTGTGATATTAACCTGGATTACAGGTCAAGAGTGGATACTTGCAATACCATTACTTTTTGGGTTATCTGGTCTTCTTTTTAATATTAACCCTGTAATTACCATAGGTAAATTATTCCTAAAGAAAGATATGTCAGAGTATATTCCAGAAGATTATGCTCAACAACAATTCAACCAAGTCATATCTGTTATCTGTCTAGCCTTCGGATTAGTAGGTTATTTAACCGGATATGTATTATTAGCGACGATATTTACTACTATGGTTGCACTGGCGGCCTTTATTGCGATAGTAGGATTCTGTGTGGGTTGTTTTATACGGTACCAATGGTTACAGTTCCGCCACAAGAAAAGTATACAATGAAAATAACGAAAAGCTGCTGATTCCCTCAGCAGCTTTTTCTTGTTATATATATTTTCTATGCACTGTCTTCCCATCATACGTAAACACAACGTTTTTACCTTCAATCACCGATTCCATGTGAACAGGTCTGCCCCAGAGCTGATGAATATATGGCATTACCTTTTCAAGGTATTTTAGATCTAGTTCAATTCCCTCATACCAGTGTTTTAAATACATTTCGCCACTTTTTAAGTAATCTCCATCATTTACTGTGATATATGGGAACCCCCCATTTACACGCATACTTACCAGTTGATCGCGAACTTGTTCCCATTCCTTATCAACCACTTTATAGTCCCTACCTTGTTTTTGGAAGAGGTACATATCCTCTCTAAGGACAAGGTCTTTTGTTAAGTAATTGCGAATAAATGAGATGTCGGATTCAATTTCCCGTACTTCAAACATTTTTTCACGACCTGATCCAGGTTTTACCCCTCGTTCAAGCATTTCTTTTGTTGGATTGTTATAGCGTTCTTCAATATCTTCAAAAATCTTAAGTCCAAGGTAATATGGGTTAATGCTTGTTTTTGACGGTTGAACAACACCTGCGTTTAGTTTTGCAAACTCGATTGCTTCTGAGGAAGTTAAATCAAGTTCGCGGACGATTCGTTGGTGCCAATACGAAGCCCAGCCTTCGTTCATGATTTTCGTCTCTAACTGTGGCCAAAAATACAGCATTTCTTCACGCATCATTGTAAGGATATCACGTTGCCATTCCTCAAGATCTCTGCTATGCTCTTCAATAAATAACAAGATGTCCTTTTCTGGATTTGGTGGGAACTTCTTCTTTTTCTTTTTCATGATTGGTTTAGGTTTATTTCGTTGATCTAACGACCAAAGGTCATCATAATCAGTAGCAGCCGGAGTGTACTCTTCTTCCTCTTCTAGATCATCTAAACTCCAAGGAAGCTTTGGTCTCATGAGAGATGGGTCAATATGTTCTTGAATGGCAAGCACTGCATCCAAAAAGGTTTCGACTTCACGCTTACCATGTATTCGCTCATAGTGTGAAATCCGTTCGGCTGTAGCTGACATGCTTTCTACCATATCTCTCTTCGTGTTACCAAAACGGCAGTTATTTTTAAAGAAGTCACAGTGAGCAAGTACGTGAGCAACAATTAATTTATTCTGAATCAAAGAATTTGTATCTAATAAAAATGCGTAACATGGATCTGAGTTAATCACAAGTTCGTAAATTTTACTTAATCCTAAATCATATTGGAGTTTCATTTTATAAAATTGCTTCCCAAAGCTCCAATGTGAAAAGCGTGTCGGCATTCCATAGGCACCAAATGTGTAGATAATATCAGCAGGGCAAATTTCATATCTCATCGGATAGAAGTCAAGACCAAAACCTTTTGCGATTTCCGTAATTTCATCAATGGCATACTCAAGCTGCTTTCGGTCTTCCAGTCTCACGTCGATCTCCCCCTTTTCGTCCTTATCACAATTTATGAATAAATATGATAAATGATGAGGGAGGATTATAACTTCTTTTGAAATGTTGATAAAAGATGTAAGATTGATCACTAAAACTCTAACATTGTTGAGAGTTATGTTATGCTCTAGAATCCAAGAGAGTAGCATATCAACGGGAGAATCCACAGGTACAGAGAATTAAGGAGATTCGAACTCGTTTTTCCTTGCTACTACTCAAGCTGTCCGAATAAACTCGGGATTCCGACTCGTTTCTTACTTCTACTACTCAACCTGTCCGTATCAGACCGGGATTCCGACTCGTTTCTTACTTCTACTACTCAACCTGTCCGTATCAGACCGGGATTCCGACTCGTTTCTCCTTCCTACTATTCAACCTGTCCGTATCAGACCGGGATTCTGACTCGTTTCTCCTTCCTACTATTCAACCTGTCCGTATCAGACCGGGATTCCGACTCGACTTTACTCCCTACAACTCAACCTGTCCGAATCTAAACGGGATTCTGACTCGACTTTACTCCCTACTCCTCAACCTGTCCGTATCAGACCGGGATTCAGACTCGACTTTACTCCCTACAACTCAACCTGTCCGTATCTAAACGGGATTCTGACTCGACTTTACTCCCTACTCCTCAACCTGTCCGTATCAGACCGGGATCCCGACTCGACTTTACTCCCTACAACTCAACCTGTCCGAATCTAAACGGGATTCTGACTCGTTTCCCTATTCTACTACTCAACCTGTCCGAATCAGCCTCCGAGCCTCCCGAACCACCCTATTGGAATCATGAAAAAGCCGGCAGTTGCGCTTTTTCATGATTCCATGCGAAAATGTGCGCTCAAAGTTAAAGTTAAAAAAAGACACCTATATAGGTGCCCTATCGAATCTCTTCCAAAGAAACAGTAATTACTGAGTTCGTCTTCGGATTAAAGGTAACATAAACATTTACGTTTTTTGTACGGTTCTCTTCTTTAACCTGCAATTCAAACGTGTCTTGTGCTTGAGTATCAGATATTTCTTTTCTACCCTTATAATCATAGTCACTAACCTGTGCATCCGGGTAATTTAATTTCACGACATCCACAGCAATTCTGCTCCATTTTTTATAATCCTCAGGCTGCGCATAGGCAGTAGAGCCTAATTGTGCCAAGGCAAAAATACTTACTAAAAATGCAACAAGACAATGTTTATATGTAGTGTTTTTCAAAGTTTTACCCCCTTTCACCTTTTATTAATGAGTAGTTTATCCAGATATCACGATATTCATTAATTGATTTTTGTAGCTTCTGAGGCAATCATTAAACCAATCGCTTTGTTTCTTCTCCACTCTTCGGAAAATACATACAAAGGTGGATTTGTTTCGGTTACATTAAAGCTGATTTCAGCTGTAAAGGCTGGTCGTTTAAATTCCGAAATAAACCAATCTGTATAACCTCCACCCACAGCATTTTCTGGTGGGTCCTCTAATTCATAACCGGTCATTTTTGAAAACTTTTCAGCAATACGCTTGTCTCTTTCAACCAAATGAGGGCGATTATTATAATACCAATACAGAACTCTTCCTGATGAATGGTAAGCGACAGCAATCAAAGGGTCAATTTCGTAAGTAAATCTCACGAGTGCACGAACCTCTTCTGCCTCAAGCGGTCTTGATCCCTTGTAATAATGATAAGAAACATGAGGAGAGTCGCCCGTAATTTCATCCCAGCCTGCAGGATATTGACGGTTTAAATCAATTCCCACTCCATTGGCCTTCCATTTTTTAAAATCTAAATCATTTTCATTCATCTCAAGTAATATTTCCTTATAACTAAGCGGAAATCCATCTGCACCCTGCTGTTGTATTGTGACTCCGTCTGGATTTAACATTGGTACGAACCAAATAGATACGTTGTCTAAAATAGAAGTGTCAAACCCAAAAAGATTTTCTTTGGTATGATAGGCTTCTGAATAAACTTCTATCATCTCCATGAGAAGATTAGTCGTGAGCCATTCTCTGCCATGGTGAGAACCAATAAAAAGTACATTCTTACTACCTTTTCCAAGCTTTACAGTAGGAATGTCTCGCCCAAATGTTGTACTACCAATACTTATTACTTCAAGCTCTTCTGGATATTTTTCTTTTAATAAAGAAAGGTCCCTTGTCATTTCTTCATAAGTATACACTTGCTGAGGATTTACAATCTCAGCGCTAAATGTAATAGTTGGATAAAGGACGATAAATGCTAAAGTAATCAAATAAATCCGACTCATTATTAAAACCCCAATACATTTATTTACTCATTTACAACATTCCCAATTCACTTGATTTTACTTATAAAAAATCATTTGGTGCTCCCACCAACATTTTCAGTGCAATAAATAAGATGAACTCCACAAACTATACTCAACTCCTCAGAAAAGGAGGAACCAATGTTGAATATAGTTGATTATGACAAGGCACTATATTACACACACCGTTCACAGTGGGATAACTTGCTTATTCTCATGGTTAGAACCAATGACGATTTTCTATCAAAGAAAATTGAACATTTCTTACATGCCTATAATTTTGAAAAAGACTATTCGGTGATTGAAAAACACCTATATTCTTTACTACGATACATTGATCATGCTTCAGAATTTAAAGAAGTCGATCAAGAAATAACTGCATTAATGTAAAGAAAAGGATGGGGTTATAATGCCCCATCCTTTACATAATCATTTTTATGAACATTTATTTTTAAACTTAAGATAATAACTAGGGAAGAAATGATTAATACTACACTTAATAAACCAAATGGTAGCATGACATTTGCCCCTGAAACCGCGCTTGTAAAAACACTTAATAGAACAATTCTCATTCCATATCCAATAACTCTATAAAGACTATCCACACGACCAATTTTTTCATTAGGAATACTATCCATCATTAAGGAATTACGTGCAACCCTTGTTCCAGCATTTCCAAATGCAATGAATACTGTTAATAGGTAAAAAATAGGAATATAAGGAAAAAAGATAAACATCGTCATTGCCACCGTAAAAAGAGTAACCGTTAGTACAATGGAAAGCCGAGTGTCTATTTTTGATAATAAGATGGGGATAAAAATCCCCGCAAGTACTGCCCCAATCCCATAAATCATACTATGCGCTCCAAATACACTTGCATCCGCTTTTAATATTTCTTCAACATAAATAGGGAAAACATAATTTGTTACCATGATTCCGATAAAAGGCATAAAGGATGCTAGAAGGAACCAAAAGAGGACAGGTTGCTTTCTCATGTAATGGTAGCCACCAAGCATTTTTGTCACAAAGGTTTGACTTACTTGTTCATATTTTGCTCTCGAATAAGGAATGGACAAGAGTAGTAAAAATGCTCCTAGAAAGGTTAGTGAGTCCACAAGAAGGATCCACTTCAAATCAATTTTGGTCACCAATAGGCTTGCAATCCCCCCAGATAAAACGGTTGAAAGCTGACCTTGTACTTCCATGACGCCGTTAAGTTCCTTATATTGATTTTTTTCAAATATCTCCTGATTGAAAGCAAACAGGGTTGGGTAAAACAACGTGTAATATAAAGAACTACTTCCAAAAATAATGAGCAAGTGCCAGGTTTCATAGCTATAGCCTACTAACCCCCAAATTGCAAATAATCCTACCATTCCAAAACCAATAATCTCGCCTACTAGAAGTAGTTTTTTGCGAGAAGAACGATCAATCATCATTCCGATATAGGGTGTTACCAACAACATAATCACAGTTACAGCAATGGAAGCATAGCCAAATAATACATCACCATTTTTTTCAGCAATTAAAAGCCACGGAATTGCTACCATTGTAATTCCAGACCCTATTGAAGATAAGATATTGGCTGCCAGAACCTTATGCAAACGGGAATCTTTATAAAGGCTTTTCATTATGCTAACACTTTTTTATATAAATTTGCGTAGAGTTCTAATTCTGCTAGTAACCCAGCAACCTGAACATCTGTAGAAGATGTGAGTGTATCATTGTCACGATCAAAGTTAGGTGGATCTAACACAAGTTGTTTTGCGATCACATTTGCATATAGGCTACGTCCGACTGTCCGCATATTGTTTAAAGCATTAATGCCACCTTTGCCACCACCAGCTACAGCTAAAAGAGCAACCGGTTTATGCGAAAATTGATCACTTCCTAAAAAGTCCAGTGCATTCTTTAACGCTCCACTCATTGCACCATGATATTCAGGTGAAGCTAGTATCACTCCATCTGCTTTTGCAACGGCTTCTTTCAGTTCGATAACTGATGGTACCTCAGATTGATCACTTTCTCCATTAAACATAGGTAATTTACCTTCGCTTAAATCAATCATGTCCGCATTGTACTTTTTAGAGATATATCTTGCAGCAATTCCTGTTCTTCCTGATTTTCTTGGTGATCCATTTATGATTAAAAGTTTCATGATAAAGTTCTCCTTTTTATTTGTGTTGTTACTTTTAGTATATGAGATACCAAACATTTCTAAATCGGTGTAAGGATTTAACTTTATCTACGAAATTAGACTTAGGTATCCGGTACTTTCTACGACTATAGACTGAGACTATTCGATTCCATGCTTTACAGCGTAAAGTGCAGCCTGTGTTCTGTCCGCTAGTTCAAGCTTTGAAAGTATATTGGAAACATGGGTTTTAACCGTTTTTTCAGTAATAACAAGGCTCGAAGCAATTTCTTTATTACTTTTTCCTTTTGCAATCTCAGCTAGAACTTCCCTTTCCCTTTTAGTTAGTTCATCAAGAAGATTCGTTTCCTTTTTATCTCCCTTTAACAGATGAGTCATAACATGGGTTGTTACCTTAGGATGTAACTGGCTGTCTCCGTTATAGACAGCCTTTATTGCCTTAACAAGTTCATCAGGCTCAATATCCTTAAGCTGATAACCTGTTGCTCCAGCTTGAATGGCCGGGATAACATGGTCCTGATCTGAAAAGCTTGTTAGAATTAAGATATGGATATCAGGATGCTTTTCCTTTATCCTTTTTGTCGCTTCTATTCCGTCCATTTCAGGCATAACTAGATCCATTAATACAACATCAGGCTTTAATTGTTCAACTAACTCAACAGCCTCTTTGCCGTTTGTTGCTTCTCCAACAATCTCTATTTCCTTTTGGGTTTTTAAGAAAAAAAGCAAGCCTCGACGAACGACATGGTGGTCATCTGCAATTAACACTCTTATTGACATTCTTTACCCTCCTCTTTTAAATAGGGATATCTACTTTAATCGTTGTCCCTTTTCCGACCTCACTGCATAATGTAAAAACACCTTTTAGCATCTCAGTTCGTTCCTTCATACTCGCAAGACCTAGTGAAGGTATTGCTGCTTTAGGATCATAATGAAATCCACAACCTGAATCTTTGATAACCATGGTCACTAATTTATTTTTTACCTTGATTTCAATATTCGATTGTTTTGAACCTGCATGTTTTTTACAATTATTTAAAGCCTCTTGTCCTATTCTCCAAAGACATTCTTCTACAGTGCTTGGTAAATCAATAACACCTTTTACATCTACCTCAAGATCTAGTCCTAGCACTTTTCCATAGCTTAATAATGCACTAGCCAAACCATTTTCAAGACCTTGTGGACGTAACTGCCAAATTAGTCCTCTCATCTCACTTAAGGCTTCTTGCGATAATTCCTGCATGTACGAAAGCATTTCTTTCACTTGTGGATCATCCGTCATTTCCTTTGTACCTCTAACCGTAAGCATGAGTGAAAAAAGAAGTTGATTCACTGAATCATGGAGGTCACGTGCGAGACGGTTGCGCTCTGCAAGAAGTGCAAGGTTTTGTTCGTTTTCTGCAAGCTTAATGCGCTTGATAGCTGATCCTATTTGATAAGCAACTGCTTCTAATAATGCAAGCTCTTCGCTTGTAAAATGAGATTTATTAGGGCCAGCAACATTTAGTAGGCCAAACTTTTCTTCTCCAGCTCGCAATGGAACCGTTGCATGATGGGTAATGCCCTTTGTGTCACCCCACTCGTACTTGAATGCATTTTCAATGCGTTTGCATTCCATGATGTTAGCAGCACCTTTCAGGCGGCCATCATTATATTTATCTAAACACCAGCATCCACCCTCACACATTGGGGATTTCTGCTTCCACTTTAGGCCTGGGGGCAATTGATAGTCTGCTGCCAGGGTGTAGTTGCCCTTTTCGTCAATTAAAAAAATCCAACCTGTTTCAAGTCCAATTATTTGGAGTAATTCCTTTAGTACTTCCGAAAGCATGGCATCTAATTCGTTACATTGATTTAACGTTTCTGCGATGACTTTTAAGGTTTGTAGTTCTTGTATTCTCCGTTCTCCCATTTCCACTCGGTTTTCAGCTCCTCTTTCGAACATATCTAATTACTTATTATTATACGTTTATTGGGTAATCCCTTCTTTGGGAAAAAGTCTTGTATTGTCCTGAGACTTTAGTCGTAGCTTATTTGGTACGTAGACTTTTCACCAAATAAAGAAGATAATAGTTATCAGAATATTAAAACATGAGGATGTGAAGATATAAATGAAACGGTGGCGAATTATTTCCTCACTTTGTTTATTTGTTATAATAACTGTTTTTTCTTTAAGGCATATTTATATTAGTAATGTAAATAAGTTTGATATTGCTGGTAGCTCATGGTTTGATAAGGATTTAATCCAACTAAATGAAACCTACTATTTTGGTCATCATTTGCTTTGGGAAGGTGACTTTAAGCCCACAATCTTAGCTATTGACTTTCTAAAAACAGATGGATTTTTCCTAGAGGATAACGACCCACATGT
Source organism: Cytobacillus luteolus (assembly GCF_017873715.1). Taxonomy (NCBI): domain Bacteria; kingdom Bacillati; phylum Bacillota; class Bacilli; order Caryophanales; family Bacillaceae; genus Litchfieldia; species Litchfieldia luteola. The sequence goes on along the minus strand of NZ_JAGGKM010000001.1, from coordinate 230,900 downwards.
TTCAATTGAACCATTAGTAGACCCTTCTCAGATAATTGGCGTTTTACCTGAGGAGGCTGTAAAAGAACACGGAGATAACATTCAATTACACTCAGTTAAAAATTATAAAATGTCTGGTGATATATTAGAGTTAGTATTAAAGGGCAAGGTTAAAAGCGAAGGTTATAAGGATAACTTTCAACAGATGAGAATTACATATAAAATTTTCGGTATTACCCATGAGCAATACCTTGAGTTTAATGGGATTGTTGAGTAACGATAAAAAAGAGTGTCGGTGATGAGTACCGACACTCTTTCTTTATGAAATAGGATACTGCTGAATCAACGGATGCAACACAATCTCATCAATAACCATGTGCTTTGGCGCACTTGCCATATAAATAACGGCCTCCGCAACATTCTCTGCTTTGAGCCATTCTTTTTTATCATCGGTTCCTTGTTCTGAGTTGTTAAAGTATGTATCAACCATTCCCGGGTTAATCGTTCCAACACGAATACCATATTCTCTAACCTCTTGTGCAAGAGCTCCTGAAAAACCTTGAACAGCGTATTTAGTCGCGGTATAAGCTGCTCCATTTGGGATGGTGTATCTTCCTACATCCGAAGAAATCGTGATGATTGTTCCAAACTTCTTCTCTTTCATGTAGGGTAAAACTGCTTTGCTTCCTACAAAGACCCCTTGAACATTTACCTCGAATACTTTTCTCCATTCATCGACGTTAGTATCTTCTACCAGCTTAAAAAATCCAATGCCTGCGTTATTTACTAAAACATCCACCGTTCCAAACTGGCTTACTGTTTTCTCAACCAGGTCTTGCATTTGCTCCTCGTTAGAAACATCAACTTGGTGGGTTATGACTTCATGAAACCCCGCTTCTCTTAGTTCTTCTCTTGTTTTATGAATTTCCTCTGAACTTCCTACTAGCGAAAGCTTTGTTCCTATTTCAGCTAATTTAAAAGCAATAGCTTTCCCAATGCCTCTGGAAGCTCCTGTCACAATTGCCACTTGGTTTTTTTGCATAAAAACACCTCTTTCTTCTACTAAGCTTTAGATTATACACCTTACGAACAATTTAATCATATAAAAAACAACAAGACCATTATGGCCTTGCTGTTTCCTTTAATAGACTGTGAACTTGCTCCATTAAATCCGCTGAAATGTCTTGAAGATTTCTTTCACTTTCTTCAAGTGAAGCGCCTTTGACCCCAAAGTAGAATTTAACCTTTGGTTCTGTACCCGAAGGTCTCACGCAGCACCATGACCCGTCTTCTAGGTAATATTTCAGTACATTGGATTTAGGTAAGTCAATTTCCTCCGAATCTCCTAAAAGCACATTCACAGACTGACTTGTTTTATAATCTTCAACCTTTACAACCTGTTGTCTACCAACCTTAACAGGAGGTGTATTCCTAAAGTTTGTTAGAAGACGTTCAATCTGCTCTGCTCCTTCTTTTCCTTTAAGGGTAAGAGATTCAAGTCCTTCACGATAGTAGCCGTACTTCTTAAATACTTCCAACAATCCTTCGTAAAGGGTGAAGCCCTTCTTTTTATAAAAAGCACAAACTTCTACTGCTAATAAGGCAGCCTGAACTGCATCTTTGTCACGAGCAAAATCACCGATTAAGTAACCATAGCTTTCTTCATAACCAAACTGGAACGTATATTGACCAGTTTGCTCATATTCTTTAATTTTTTCTCCGATAAATTTAAAGCCTGTTAAAGTATCAATGGTCGTCAAACCATAAGAATTGGCAATATCACGCCCAATTTCAGACGTAACAATTGTTTTTAAAACCACCCCATTACTTGGCAATATTCCTTTTTCTTTTTTCTGTGAAAGGATATAGTCAAGTAAAATCGCCCCTGTTTGGTTACCTGTTAAAACGATGTAATCTCCTTTATGGTCTTTTACAGCAATTCCTAATCTGTCAGCATCTGGATCAGTTGCGATTAAAAGATCTGCATTCATTTTTTCTCCATCACGAATAGCTAATTCAAAGGCAGCATGCTCCTCTGGGTTTGGTGATTTCACAGTCGAGAAGTTAGGGTCAGGTAGTTCTTGCTCTTTAACCACTGACACATTATGATATCCTAGTGTCTCAAGCCCTCTGCGTACTGGCTTGTTGGCAGTTCCATGTAACGGAGTGAATACAACCTTTACATCCACTTCTTTAGATAAAGAGGGGTTTAAAGAAATGGTCATTAGTTTTTCATTATAGGCTCTGTCAATTTCCTCTCCAATGATAGAAATTAAGCCTTTTTCTTTTAAAACACCTTCAGCTTCTACGTTGATCAACAATTCATTTTCAATTTCATTTACTCTTTCAATTACAACATCAGCCTCTGCAGGCGGTAGTTGCCCACCATCTGAACCATAGACTTTATAGCCATTGTATTCAGGTGGATTATGACTAGCTGTTACAACAATTCCTGAGAATGCGTTCAGGTGTCGTACAGCAAAGGAAAGCTCAGGTGTTGGACGCAATTCTTCAAAAACATATGTTTGAATACCATGTGTCGCAAGTGTTTTTGCAGCTTCCATTGCAAATTCCGGTGATTTATGGCGTGAATCAAAGGCAATTACGACTCCACGTTTTTTTGCTTCTTCTCCAAAAGAATCTATGTATTTAGCTAGGCCTTCAGATGCTTTACGAACCGTGTAAACATTCATTCGATTGGTACCTGGCCCAATTTCTCCACGCATACCACCAGTTCCGAATTCCAATGTTTTATAAAAACAATCTTCCAGCTCTTTTTCATTATGTTGTTTTTCGTTTAATAATTGCTTCAGTTCTGGGTCTAACCCTTCAAAATCCATCCATAACTCATATACTTCTTTCCAATTCATACGTTGTCCCACCTGCTTTTTTATATTTACTATTTTAGAGTTTCTTCATCAGCTTATGCTATCCCTTTAAAAAAAGTAGGATATTTTTTGACAAAAATCGTAGTTTGTTCCTCATTCATTATAGTAGAAAAATTTGAAAACGTAAAAATGCAAACTAAAATAACTATTTTTCAATTTGTGTATACTAAATAAACGATGTTTCATAAAGAGGTGGACACATGACTTATCTATTATTGTTAGTGGGATTTGGTTTGTTAATTAAAGGGGCAGATTATTTTGTTGATGGTGCCTCGAAAATAGCACAGTTTTTGAGGGTATCGCCGATGCTTATCGGTTTAACAATCGTAGCTTTTGGTACGAGTGCTCCGGAGGCTTCAGTTAGCTTTATTGCCGCCTTTGAAGGAAACAGTGACGTAGCAATTGGGAATGTCGTAGGAAGTAATATTTTTAATGCCACTTTCATTTTAGGGGTTACAGCAGTCGTATTTCCGTTGGCAGTACAAAACGATACCATCAGAAAAGAAATACCTTTTGCTTTGTTAGCAGCCGTTGCGTTATTATTCCTGATTAGTGATGTACAACTTCAATACGCAGACATCAATTTAATAACGAGAACGGAAGGTATCATTTTACTACTTTTCTTTGCTGTTTTTCTCTACTATGTCTTTGAAATGGCAAGGAACAATCGAAGTCAGGTTGATGAAAATCCAGTTGTTACTGAAAAGAAAACATGGGTGAAGAACATTTTGTTAACAATTGGAGGCCTTGCTGGAATTGTATTTGGTGGTAGCCTTGTTGTTGAAAATAGTATTGAAATTGCTCTCGCACTTGGAATGAGTGAAACTCTAGTCGGTTTGACGATTGTTGCTGTAGGTACATCTCTGCCTGAATTGGTAACTTCTATTACTGCAGCCTTGAAGAAGCAAACTGAGATAGCGATTGGGAACATTGTTGGCAGTAATATTTTTAACATCTTCTTCATTTTAGGAGCCTCAGCAACAATCCATCCATTAGCTGTTGACCCCAAAATTTTTCAAGATATGTGGTTAATGATCATTGTCTCTATTTTATTGCTATTCTTATCAAGAACACACTTCAAGATTTCCAAGAAAGAAGGAGGATTTTTAGCAATCATCTACATTGTCTACCTTGCTTATATTATCTTCCGAAATTAAATTAAGTAGAAAAGAACTCACTCGTCGAGCAATTGAGAGTGAGTTCTTTCATTTTATATGCCCTAGTAATCAGGTAAAAAACTGAGAAAGTTTTACAATCATCCAAAAGCTAATGATGCACCAAACTAAAATGATGAGTGAACCAACGACCCAATTTTCCGGTTTACCTTTCTTCATCATTTCTTCTGCTTTTATTTCGCATTCGGCTATTACTTCCTTTGGAATCATTTTTAACGCAAACATGATGCCCAATGGAACAAGAATCACGTCGTCTAAATACCCAAGTATAGGTATGAAATCAGGGATTAAATCTATCGGACTAAATGCATACGCTACAACACATGCAGTAAATAGTTTAGCAAACCACGGTACTCTTTCATCCTTATAAGCTAAATAAAGGACAAATAATTGTCGTTTTAATTTCCTCGCCCATACCTTTAATTTCTTCATTTATTTTCTCCGTAAAAGTAATAGATTTACTCTAAATATACCATTGTTTATATAACTCCTCATCATGTAAATTTCAACACAAAGAGACCAAACCACCTATGAGTGATTTGGTCTCTGTTAATGCTATTCTTTATAGCTAATCTGATAAATATCCGGTCTACGGTCCTTCAGCTGTCTTACAGTACCATTTTGACGTTGACGACGTAAGATTTCTAAATCAACATCCCCAATGATGACCATTTCGATATTAGGATTACATTCCCCAACAATTCCATCACGTTCAAACTCAAAGTCAGACGGTGCGAAAATAGCCGATTGAGCGTACTGGATATCCATATTTTCCGTTTGAGGTAAGTTTCCGACTGTCCCAGCAATAACAGTATAAATTTGATTTTCAACTGCTCTTGCTTGAGCACAATAACGTACACGTAAGTAGCCTTGACGATCTTCTGTACAGAATGGAGTAAAGATTATTTTAGCACCTTGATCAGTGGCAATCCGGGCAAGCTCTGGGAACTCAATATCATAACAAATTTGAATTGCAATTCTACCACAGTCCGTGTCAAAAACCCTTACTTTATCACCACGGGTTATCCCCCACCATTTTCGTTCATTCGGTGTGATATGAATTTTGTATTGCTTTTCAATCGTTCCATCACGTCTAAACAAATAAGCAATGTTATAAATTTTGCCTTCCTCTTCTTCTACAAAATGAGACCCACCAATAATATTAACATTGTATCTAACGGCTAGCTCAGTAAATAACTGAATGTACTGTTCAGTATACTCTGTTAACTTTTGAATCGCTTTACTTGGGATTTTTTCATCTAAGAAAGACATTAACTGAGTTGTAAAGATTTCTGGGAATACGGCAAAATCTGAACCCGCATCTGAAGCTACATCGGTATAATATTCAACCTGTTTCGCAAATTCATCAAATGAATTGATTTGTTTCATCATGTATTGAACGACACAAATACGGACTGGAAAAGCTGTTTTGTAGTGTCGCTTTGTTTTGGCTCGATAGTCAATATTATTCCATTCCATTAAGGTTGCATATTTATTTGAAGCAAGGTCATCAGGTAAGTAATTCGGATTGATCCTCATTAATGTAAATCCATTCATTAACTGAAAAGAAAGGACAGGATCATACAACTTATGTGATATAACTTGTTCAACATACTCTCTTGGAGACATATCCTTTTCATACTTATGATAAAACGGAATTCGACCTCCGATAATAATACTTTTTAAATTTAACCTTTGTGCTAGGTCCTTCCTAGCCTCATATAGCCGATTACCAATTTTCATTCCTCTGTATTCAGGATGAACCATTACTTCAATTCCATATAAATTGTAACCATCAGGATTATGGTTGGTAATATAACCCTCATCTGTAATGTCATCCCATGTATGACGATCATCATATTCATCAAAGTTTACAATTAAACTTGAACATGACCCAATAATTTCACCATCATATTCTACACAAATTTGCCCCTCTGGAAATTCTTCGAGGTGACTTTCTAGTTGATCCTTTGTCCATGGATCCATACCAGGAAAACAAATCTTCTGTAATGCTATAATGTCTTTTATATCCTTATAGCCGATCTGTCGGATCATCATTTTCTTTTCAAATTTAGATAAGTCTATTTTTGACAAAATACTTCTCCCCCTAGTTACAAACTAAATTAGTTAATTTTAGTATATCAAAAAAGGTACCCGCGCATGCGAGTACCCATTTTATCTCTCTATATCTGTGGAGTAGAAGGTTCAGAAATATTCGTTAATGCCTGCTCTGCCTCATGGTCAAACGTATGATTTGTAGCAATATCCCCAAGTGCTACAATACCAACTAAGTTGTTGTTCTCAACGATTGGTAAACGTCTGATTTGATTCTGAGACATAAGAGATGTAGCTTCTTCAACACTCATAGAAGGAGAACCTTGTACGAGGTTTGAAGACATCACATGTGAGACTGGGGTCGAACTCCCCATTCCTTGAGCTGTTGATCGAATGATGATGTCACGGTCTGTAACAATCCCCTTTAATTGACCATTTTCAACGACAGGAACGGAACCCACATTGTATTCACTCATGATTGATGCTGCTTCTTGAATCGTTTGACTCGGTGTAACAGTGGCTACATTTTCAGTCATTAACTCTCGAACTGACATTGTCAAAATAAATCCTCCCCTTTCAGAGTTATTTTGACCTTTCTGTCCATTAATATAGTTAGAAAAAATTACATAGCTAAAGTTCTCGAAAAAACAAATGCGCAAACAATAGGTTATGCTAACTTATATACCCTTGCTTCCCATGGTTTTAACGCAAATTTGTTTATTTTTTCATCATGATTTACATCATAATTACTAATCAGTAATTCTTGCTGTGTAAAACTCAAACCTTCAGGTAAAGTGAATGTTGGGGTTTCGCCTGAGAAGTTTGTTATCACAAGTAATTTTTCATCACCTAATGTTCTCGTATAGGCATAGATTTCATTGTGATCTTCAAGAATGATTTCATACGAACCGTAGACAATAATGTCATGCTGCTTACGAAGCTGAATTAGCTTCTTATAGTAATGAAAGACTGAGTTTTCGTCACTAACTGCTTGTTGGGCATTGATTTCTGTATAATTTGGGTTCACCTGTATCCAAGGTGTGCCAGTTGTGAATCCCGCATGAGCGGTAGCGTCCCATTGTACAGGTGTTCTAGCATTATCACGCCCCTTAGTGTAAATCGAGAGCATCACTTTTTCAGGATCTTCTCCATTTTCCTGAACCTTATCCTTATACATATTTAAGGTTTCAATATCTTTATATTCTTCAATAGAGCTGAATTTCACATTCGTCATGCCTATTTCTTCGCCTTGGTAAATGTAAGGTGTGCCCTGCATCATATGAAGAAGAGTACCTAGCATTTTCGCAGACTCTACACGATATTGTTTATCATCACCGAAACGTGAAACGACCCTAGGCTGATCATGGTTGTTAAGGTATAAGCTATTCCAGCCTTTCCCCTCGAGTTCTGTTTGCCATTTAGAAAGAGACTTTTTCAAATCAGCTAATTCTAAAGGTTTAAGATTCCACTTCCCACCTGGTCCTGAGTCAAGGTCCATATGTTCAAACTGAAATACCATATTTAGCTCGTTACGGTCTTCATCTGTATATAAGATACCTTGTTCAGGTGTAACACCAGGCATCTCACCTACTGTTATGATGTCGTAGTTTGATAAAACCTCTTGATTCATTTCGTGTAAAAACTCATGAATTCTAGGTCCATTCATAAAGTATTCATGGCCTGACACATATTTTTTTCCTTCTGGATTTGGAGCACTTGGTAAACCATCAACTTTGGAAATAAAGTTGATTACATCCATTCGGAAGCCGTCAATTCCTTTATCTAACCAGAACTTCATCATGTCATACACTTCTTCACGAAGCTTCGGATTTTCCCAGTTTAAATCAGGCTGTTTTTTTGAAAAGATATGTAGAAAGTATTCGTCTGTTGCTTCATCATATTCCCATGTTGAGCCACTAAAAGCAGATTCCCAGTTATTCGGCTCTTTCCCATCATTACCTGGTCTCCAAATATAGTAATCACGATATGGGTTATCCTTTGATTTGCGCGCTTCAACAAACCAAGCATGTTCGTCTGAGCTATGGTTTACTACTAAGTCCATCATGAGCTTGATTCCACGCTTGTGCATTTCTGCAAGCATCTCTTCCCAGTCTGCCATCGTTCCAAACTCATCCATAATGTCACGGTAATCACTTATGTCATAACCATTGTCATCGTTTGGAGATTTGTATACAGGAGATAACCATACAACGTCAATTCCAAGTTCTTGTAAGTAATCTAATTTAGAGGTGATTCCTTTGATATCGCCAATTCCATCTCCATTGCTATCCTTAAAGCTTCTAGGGTAAATTTGATAAACAACGGCTTCTTTCCACCACTTTTTTTGCATCCTATCCAACTCCTTTGGAATCGATTCCATATTAAAAATAAAGACTGTCTATATTGTATGTCCCTTGTAAAAATAATTCAACTTAGTTACGGAAATTGTCATAAACCTATCAATTTACAATGGTTAAGCTAAGGTCTATAATTTTAAGTAGGACAACTTATTGTGAGGTATCATTATGTATATTAACGAATCAGAAAATAAAAAAAAGGAAAATCTTCTTTTCCTCTCGTTTGCAGCTTCTCTTATTGCAACACTCGGTAGTCTTTACTTTTCAGAGATTCAAAAGTATATTCCGTGCGAGCTATGCTGGTATCAACGCATCTTTATGTACCCACTCGTTTTTCTTTTAGGAATGGCTCTCGTAAAAAAAGACTATGCTGTTGCGAGATATAGCTTTGTTCTCTCAACCATTGGTGGGCTTATTTCACTCTATCACTACTCCATTCAGAAGGTTCCTTTTCTGGCAGAGAACTCAATTTCATGTGGAATTGTGCCATGTACCGGCCAATATATTAACTGGTTAGGGTTTATCACGATTCCATTTCTAGCATTGGTCGCATTTATCATCATTTCAATATCAAGCTTTATGATTATGAAAAAAAGAAAGTAGGTAGTTTCATTTGAAAAAAGTCATTATCTTTACTGCAGTGATCGTTGTACTATTCGGTGCATTAGCCTTAGTTACATCTTTACAAAATAAACAACAAGCTGAAGGAAATCCTTTTAATAAGACAACTCTTCATCCTGAAACGGTAAAACAACTTGAAAATCCGAATTACCAAAATATTATTCTTCCCGAGGAATTAGACCAAAAGTTAGCTGATGGAGCAACAATGACTGTTTACTTCTACAGTCCTACTTGTCCAGCCTGTGTAGAAACATCTCCTATTGTTGTACCTTTAGCTGAAGAGATGAATATTGATTTACCAATGTTCAACTTATTAGAGTTCGAAGATGGCTGGAGAGATTATGGAATTGAGTCAACACCAACCATTATTCATTATGTAGATGGCAAAGAAGTTGAGCGAATTGTGGGTTACCAGGAAGAACCTACGTTTAGAAGTTGGTTTGAAGAAACAGTGAAATAAGTTAGTAGCTTTGTTACGAGTCTGGATCCTGTGTGGATTCGGACTCGTTTTCTTCCTCTGCCACTTAACCTGTCCGAATACTCACGGGATTCGGACTTGTTTTCCTTCTATACTGCTCAACTTGTCGGAATCCGTGCGGGATTCAGACTTGTTTGCCTCCTCTACTGCTCAACCTGTCGGAATCCGTGCGGTATTCGGACTTGTTTGCCTCCTCTACTTCTCAACCTGTCGGAATCCGTGCGGTATTCGGACTTGTTTGCCTCCTCTACTGCTCAACCTGTCGAAATCCGTGCGGTATTCGGACTTGTTTGCCTCCTCTACTGCTCAACCTGTCGAAATCCGTGCGGGATTCAGACTTGTTTGCCTCCTCTACTGCTCAACCTGTCGGAATCCTTGCGGGATTCAGACTTGTTTGCTTCCTCTATCACTCAACCTGTCCGAATACTCACCGGATCGGACTCGTTTTTCTCCCATACTACTCAACCTGTCCGTACCCCTAGTTGAAATCAAATAAGTATAACAGAACCAATAAAAAAATCCCTCTTCGATAATGAAGTGGGATTTTTTATGTAGTGTTTTAAGCCAGATACAGGTTAGCCGCTTTAGAAAATTTACTTATAATTTCATCCTTCGGTGCACGAAATTGCTCAATGTTAAAAGGAAAAGAATAGCCAAATTCATCAAGTGTTTTCACATTTTTTTCAAAGATTTCACGATGGCTAAGTAAAATCTCCTCGTCTTTCACTGTTTCAACTACTGCAATTAACGCTTGTAAACTTGAAATTAGTTGAAACGCTTCCTTCAATGTTCCATTATAATTGTCATCGTTATGAACTAATACATTCAGGTTTTCTAACTTTACAATTTCCTCATCCGTAAAGTAACGTGGAAAGATCTCACCGTAAATGTACTCGACTAGCTCTTCGATATGCGTTTCCTGCTCAGGAGTTGCTGCATATACCACTTTCACCAAAATTCACCCTCTATATCCCATTTTCATAGTACTAGAATAACATAGCTAGGATAATAGTTGGATAGGTAAGTGTTTCCTACACTATCAAATGTTAGATACGAAACTTCACTCTATTTTCCTTTCGCCCTTTAATCCTCTATACTTAAGGTAATATAACGTTATATGAGGTGTACCTATGTTGAAAACAGGAAAACAAGGAGAATGGCTAACTGTCTATGTTCCGAGAAATTTAGTTGGTCTGTCTATAGAACAATTACTAAGAGAAAAGTGGCAAACTCCAAAGACTTTGCTTCATCAATTTAGAATGAATAAGAGTGTTAAACTTAATGGAGAGACAACTCCATGGAGTTCAACTTTACATATAGAAGATAAGCTTCAAGTGCATCTTTTTACAGAAGAAGAGTTTGGATTCGAACCTGAGTATATGGACATTGAAGTGCTTTACGAGGATGACCATTTATTGATCGTAAACAAACCTGCCAAGATTGATACCCACCCTAATGAACCGGGGCAACTAGGGACTTTAGCAAATGGGGTAGCTTATTATTTTCAAGCAAAAGGGATATTCACAAAAGTGCGTCACATTCACCGATTGGATAAAGATACAACTGGTGCAGTCCTTTTTGCAAAACACAAACTTGCTGGGGCTATGTTAGATAGGATGTTAGAAGCTAGAGAGATTAAACGGACTTATCTCGCACTTGCCCAGGGCCGTATAAAGCAAGCGAAAGGCAAAATTGATGCCCCGATTGGAAGAGACCGTCATCATCCTACGAGAAGAAGGGTATCTCCGAATGGACAAACAGCTATTTCACATTATAAGGTGCTAGACTATTATTCTAAAAACGACTTGTCACTGGTTGAACTAGAGTTACAAACAGGCCGCACCCATCAAATTCGTGTACATATGAGTCATATAGGCCATCCACTTTTTGGGGATGTATTATATGGTGGTAGGGATGAAATTGATCGTCAGGCTTTACATGCTGCTAAAATAAGACTAAAACACCCGATTACTGATGAGAGCATTGAGGTCCGTGCTCCTTTTCTAGATGAACCTGCAATTTTTCCAAGAGAGATTTAGGTGAAATAATATACTAAAACACACTGCAAACAAAACGCTTGGACAATCCAAGCGTTTTTTATTACACAACTAACATTGACAAATCATTAAATGATTCCCATCTAAGTCCTTGAAATTGAACCAATGATTATTTTCAATTTTTGTTGTAATCTCAACATTTTTGCTTTTCATATATTGATAAGCTTGTTCTATATCATTTGTATTTAAATGAAAAGGTGGCGCTTTATAGATGTTATCTTCTGAAAATATTTTGCTATCTAATACAATACCTGTTCCTATCATTGGTAATATGTATAAGTGACCAAATAAAATCTCACCATCTGCAGGTAATTCTAGTATTTCACAATACCAGTCACGTGCTCTTTCAATGTCACTAACAGGAATAAATGTAGTTCCGATTTGATTTAATATTGGGTTTGACCTCATAAAACCTACCTCCTATTTACATAATTTAAAACCATTTTGGTATTTATTTTTTAAATTCGCTTATTAAAGAAAAGTACACCGTATTAGAATTTAGGAAAAACAAAATACCTTGTTTTCGGTAATAGGTGGATTGCTTCAAAATGTTGATCTTTATTGTCATTCCAATAAATTGTTAATATATATTTATCTTTCTTATTATCAAAGGTATTTGTGGTAGTTAGGTAATTATATGATGTCTTAGGTTCCAAGGTTTCGTCTTTCTCCCAACCATGAATTTCGATATCATTCCTTGTCAAACTTATTTTTGTAACCGTTATTGTCTCCACACCATTCCAAGTAAAAAATCCGTTCCAAAATCCTTTAGGACTATATTCATCTTCAAAAGTTGTTTTCCAAATACCACTGGATGAAGTTCCTTCCCATTCAGGTGGTTGATTGATAGAAATTATAAACCAAGAAAATAAAAATAATGCTAATAATATAATTAATATTAATGGTTTCTTTTTCAAAAATAGCACCTCATTTTTTCATTCGCATCCGTTATTTTAAATGCAACCCTTCACAATCACAAAAATTGAAGGAATGGATCTTAACGTAAATTCATTGTAGTTTCATTTTTAGCCTTATAATAATGAGCAAAACACCAGATACCAATACCCCTACAAAAAAAGAAACCAGGGATTTGAAAAACACCATATGCTTTATGGTTTCAACAAAGTATTCTAATGGCGGAGCATCTAATTTAATTCGGAAATTTGGCAAATAACCAATTATTAAATAAGTAGCGACAAAAACTATAAAAAATGAAATTATAGAAATAATAACCTTCTTCATTGATACTTCTCCCCTCAATTTCAACTCATCATAAGTTATGCTTTATATTGAACAAACGCTATGTTTACTTAAGTATTGCATTTCACAATCTATTACATATTTTAACATATATACACACTTCCCCATGTAAATTCTGTAAATAAAAAATGACCATCAAAACAGATCACATTTTGATGGTCATTTTTAAATTGTATTTTTCTTACTGCATTATATTAAAACTTCAATCTCACTATCATCTCTTAGCTTTTGAACGAGTTTTCCAAATTCTTCTTGGCTTTTTTGCTGCTTAATTTGTTGTTCTAGTTGTGCTTTTACCTCTTCATAAGCTGGCACTTCTTCACTTTGTTCTTTGTATTGGTCATACATTGCCATGATTTCTTCTTCTTCAACTGTAACTTCTACTGTATTTTCTGTTATATATTGATTAATTTTAAGCTCTTCTGCAATTTGTTTTTCTAGTTGATCTAAAGTTAGATTATTTGCTTCAAGAGCACTTTTGAAATCTTCGTCATTTTCGAATTGGTCTTTAATTTGGACTAAGCTTTGCTCAACCTCTTCTTCTGTTGCCTCTATGTCATTCTTTTCCGCAGCCTGAAGTAGTAGCTTAGTATTTACAAGTTGGTTGACCACTTGTTGTTCCATTTCTTTTAATTGGTCCTCTTGTAGGTCCTCAACATTCATTCCTTGTTGGGCATATGTCATTTTCAGTTGATCTAAGGATTCGTCGAATTCCTGTTGCGAAATATTTTCATCATTTACAACAGCAACTACATTACCCTGTTCTTGACTTTCATCCTTAACTTCTTGTCCAGTTGCTCCACAGCCAACTAAGCCTAGTACAAGTAAAATACTCGTAAGTAGCATAACTATTTTTCGATGTTTAATCATGTTTCTTCCCCCTTGTACAAGAATAGTTGCTATTCTAACATAGGATGAGATACTTTCAAACCAATATGGACAATTTTCATTTAAATTAATTATTATTGTAATATAAATGTAATAAGTTTAATCATTGTATTAACATCTGGAAATTGTGTTGTATATCCCTTTTTTTATCCATATGGATATAGTAAGATTAAAATAGTGTTTATTTAAAAGGAGGAAAATTGTGGATATCGTCATATATCTCCTTCTAGGGATAGGAATTGGAGTGTTATCCGGTTTCTTCGGTATTGGTGGGGGATTTGTTCTTACTCCTGTTCTATTACTATTAAATGTTTCACCTGTACTTGCGATTGCAACTAGCCTGATGTACACAATGGGTACTTCATTTTCAGGTGTTATTGCACATTTTCGTTTACAAAACATTCAATGGAAACCAGCTTTAATCATCGGTATTAGTGGTGTACTCGCAACACAAATTGCGTACCCATTTGTTTTATTTTTAGAAAGGTTTCATGTAGCGGATACCATCATTCCCGTTGGTTATCTACTTCTAATTATATATTTTGCCTATTCTTTATTACTAAAAAAAGAAAAACATACTGTTAATCAGATTTCTATAGGAAAAGAGTTTACCTTATATAAATTAATCTTTATTGGTTTTTTTGCTGGATTCATCTCAACAACATTAGGAGTTGGTGGAGGATTTATCATTGTTCCACTACTCATAGGAGTATTATCCTATCGCTCTAGATATGCAGTCGGCACAAGCCTACTTGGCGTGCTTATGATCGTCACTGCTGGATTTTTAACCTATGCTGCGTCAACTCCAATTGACTATAGAATTAGTGGAACCTTAATAATTGGTGCGTTAATCGGTGGTCAAATTGGTGCTATCTTCACTTCAACCTTTAGTGATGCGAAGATACGCAAATATCTAGGAACATTATATTCGATTACCGGCATAAGTTTACTTCTAAAATTATTAAATTTAGCTGAAATTGGGTTATTACTTTTACTCGCCTATTCCTTGTCTTTAGTCGTTCACTTTACGATTCAAAATTTTAAACAAAGGCAACAAACGAAATTAGCATCAAAATAAAAACCTGACCTTCTTGTGTAAGCTGAAGGTCAGGTTTATTGTTATTTCTTGTATTCGACGATGTAGTTTAATAGTGTTATAAGCTTTATTCTGTCTGCTTCGTGCATTTGTTGGTCTTTGTATTTACCTACACGCTCGCTCACTTTAGCAATTGTTTCATACCCTCTATTAATGAATTCTTCTTTTACTTTTTGATTCTTATGGTTGTTCTCTAAATCACGTTTTGCATTGTTTAACTGAGCAGATATAGATGTTTTTACCCCTTTGGATACATCCATAGATTGAACCAGCTCAATTGCTGAATCAACTGAAACATCTGTAATTTCAACCGTAATTGATTGAGTCTCTTCTGTATTCCAAACAAAATCTCGAGCACGGTATAACACAGTTGTTGTTCCTGATTCAGTAAGGGTTATTTGATTTTCATACTTACTCCATGTCTTTCCAGCATCTACACTGTATTCGATAAAGTTAACTCCGACTCCACTATCTGTTGCAGCTAACTTAACTGTGGCATCAAAATACGTTCCATCTGCAAGTGTTGCTTCAGATAGAGTGCCAGTTGTAACTGGTGCAGTAATGTCTTCTGAAATACGCGCCTCTGCTTGGTAAGCAAATGACTCCATGTTAAGACTCTTAATATAATCAACTGTTGCTTGAAGATCTTCTGGTCCTTGAACCGCATTTTCTCCAAGTTCAGCTAGACGATATTTATCACGGCTATGTGGATGCATATAATTATTAACTGTAACTGTATATGTTTTATCCGGAATAATTTTCGAACCATCTGGTAAATAGATATCAACTACCTGACCATACTTACCTAATGTTGGATCCCAAGTATAGCTAAATCCACCAATACTTACATCCGGACCATAGCTACTAAATTGTGTATTAAGAATGTGTTTTAAATCTAAACCTGTAACCTCAAGCTTCACTAACGTGTTTCCAAATGGTTGAATATTGAATAACTCATTCCACGTAATATCCCCTGCATTAAGATCGTCCCGGATTCCCCCACCATTCATTAGAGCGAAATCACTATCCATTGCTTTCATCATACCATCTGCAATAAGGTTACCTAGAGCGTTGTCACCCATTAGACCTTTTGAAGCATATCCACCACTCATCTCTGTGGAAGCTACTCCAATCACTTCATTCAGTTTCGGACCTACTTGTTCTAAATATTTTGCTAAAATACCTGCAACCTCAGGGTCTGGAGTGACTCCTTCTTGGATCACATCTACGATTTCAGCTGATTTTTTAACAATGTTACCAGTCAGCCTGTCAATTTCTAAATCAACATCTGTAAAAGCTTTACCATATTCCCAAGCCTGAACAATTAACTTATTATCTACTATCGCATTTACTTTTGCATGGTTATGGGCTGCAAAAATTACATCTACTGCATCGTTAATTGCACTTGCAAGTTTTGCAATGTCTCCACTTGCACCTTCACCAGATTGGTCACCAGGAACATGCGCTAGTACTACAATTGCTTCAATTCCTTGTGCTTGTAACTCAGGAACGAACTTATTAATCGCTGCTGCTTCGTCCGTAAAACGGATATGTTCATTACCCGTTGCTATAATCATACTTGGTGTGTTTACCGTTGCTACACCGATAAAACCAATTTTTGCTCCTCCAACATCCTTAATAGCATATGGAGGTAATACTAATTCCCCTGTTTCTTTGTATTCAACGTTTGCTGCAACCATCGGAAAGTTAATTCCATCATAGTTTGCCGTACCGTTTGGATGGTCTCCACCATAGATTAAGCGCATCATTTCTTCTACACCTTCATCAAATTCATGGTTTCCGACCGTACCCACGTCAAATCCAATTGACTCCATAATTTCTACAGTTGGCTCGTCTTGTAGAAGCGCTGATACTGGAGAGCTTCCTCCGACCATGTCACCTGCATGAACAATTAAAGTGTTTGGATTTGTTGCTTCTCTTTGGCGTAAATAGGTTGCTAGATAGTCTGCACCTCCATATTTAACTCCATCCACAGTTCCCGTCACATCAATTTTTCCGTGTAAGTCATTTACACCTAAAAGTTGTACTAAAATGTTGTTTGACGGCTCTTCTGTATCAACAGGTGTATAGCCATTCGCTTGTGCTTCTGCTTCATTTGCAAAGAAAACACGCTTCTCAACTGGTACTTCTTTAAAATTATCTGGTGTTACATATGTTTTTGTATCTGAATTACCTACATAACGTAAAAGGCCTTTGCCTTGTTCGCGTGCACGGAATTCGAATGGTAGTTCCATTAATGGATTAGTAGAATCCCAAATTCCACGATTAGCATCCTTTGCTTCTTTTACTGCTGCTTGGAACAGGTTGTAATCAGCTTCATCACCAACCGGCCAGATGAAGTACGTTGTTGCATAGCCGCTTCTTACCATTTCTAGATTTGTATTTAAACCGTCTGATTTACGAATAACTTGTGCTAACAGACGACCGTAGGCATCTGTTGCTTCTTCGCCAACTTTTATAATTACTTCGTCACCAGCTTTTAGTAATGTGTTCATATACTCTTTGGCTGCATTTCCATAATAAAGTTGGTTTTCATCGGCAATAGTTACTGGCTTATGATACGTTTCAGCTGTATCAATATTTACGTAACGAACAGTATCTGCTCCTAAAATTGGAGTTGCTAGTTTAATTGTATCACCGTCTGTAACAGACCTAACTGTTGTTAAATATTCCCCTGCTGGCGATGGTGCTGTTGGCTGCTGCGCAGCTAATTGAATATCACTCTCTTTACGAGGAAGAAGTTGATAAGAATTGTATTGACTTACGATTGCTGTAATGTCATACCATTTACCTTCTTCTAAAGCTCCAATAGCATTTGTTCCTTCCATGACACGAAGAGTTGTGCTATTAAATTCACTGTCGATAAAAGAAACGTTATAACCTCCACCTGCTGGTGAACTTGGTACAGATTGGACATACCCATTTACTGTTACCAGTTGTCCTTCAAGTGGTTCTGCTGTACTTGAATTTTGTAAGTCTTTAAGTGTAATAGGTTTGGGTTGTGGTAAAGTTTGAGTTTCTGCTAGAATCTCAATTCCATTAGCATTTGGTATTACTTCTAACAAACCATTAAATACATCTAGCTTTCCACGTACTTCTACTTTTTGACCTTCTACTAAACTTGGAAAAGTAGTTGGGTCAAATGCAAATACATTAATACCTGCTGTTTCATCTTGAATGTATGTAGATAGTTTACCTCCACCGATAGCAGCGTTGTCTGCTGTTACAATACCTTGGATTATAACCTGAGTACCTTTAGATTTTTGGCGTGCTTCGCTGATAGTTGTTAATTCTGGTTGTGGGTCCGGTTCTAGTTCTTTGCCAGGTTCAATGATTGAGTAGGAAGTTGGACTTCTTAAGCCCGGTACACTAAAGTACGCTGATAGACTACCAGTGATTTGAATTTTTGCATGATGATTCCCTGGATTGTCTACAAGATTAAGCCCTGATCGAATCGCACCAGACGGTAGTTGAACTGGTAGAATCTTTGTTGGGTCTGTTTCATTTGGAGAATCTGCTAAAGATAAGTTCGTAGCAGTGGTAAATGGTCCTTCTAAATTATGACTAGTACCACTTATAACAGTTCCAACAATATACCCTTCTACAGTTGCGGTACCACTATTGTTCGCAATAGCATCCGCTACACTAATTACTTCACCTTCTGCTTGTACCATATTCGCCATCGGCGACATGAAACTTAACACCATGGTAAAGATAATTAGTAAACTAAAAATCTTTTTAATAGATCGATCTTTCATCCTTATCTCTCCTATCAAATTTAGTTTACTTACACTTAATTAATGATAGAGTTTAAATGTTTAGACAATATTAATTTAGTGTAAAAGTTAAAAACAGTTAAATGGATTCAGTACTTCATCCATACCACTAGGACAGAGGTTTGAAATGATTTTTTCAAAAATATATTACTTTATGAACAAAGCCCTATCCTCGTTTATGGACTATTTTCCTGCTAGTAAACTATTACCTTTTTCCTCCCTAAAACCAAAAACACACTGAAAATTCCTAACATTTTACTAAAATGTTATACTTTTTATAAAAGTCGTCTATGAGGTGAACTATATATGAATTGGTATGATGAAGTTTTAAAAAGGAAGGATGATTTGCTTGAAGACTTAAGTTCTTTATTAAGGATTGAGAGTGTGAAGGATCTTTCTACTGCTGAGCCTGGAAGACCGATGGGTAAAAATATTGGCCAAGCTTTAGAGTTTATGCTTGAGAAGTCAGATTCAGATGGACTCTCACCAACAAACATTGAAGGTATGATTGGTTATGCTGAATATAGACATCAGGATTCGGTTTCAGATGACTATATTGGAATCCTATGTCATCTCGATGTTGTGCCAGCTACGGGAGAATGGGTGAGTCCACCGTTTGAACCAACCA
The DNA here is from genome assembly GCF_017873715.1 of Cytobacillus luteolus. Taxonomy (NCBI): domain Bacteria; kingdom Bacillati; phylum Bacillota; class Bacilli; order Caryophanales; family Bacillaceae; genus Litchfieldia; species Litchfieldia luteola. The sequence goes on along the minus strand of NZ_JAGGKM010000001.1, from coordinate 211,621 downwards.
TCCGGCATGATAAGTTGTTTGCAAGAGGAGCAATTGATGATAAAGGACCAACAATGGCAGCCTATTATGGACTTAAAATTGTTAAGGAATTAGGTTTACCATTAAAGCATCCGGTTCGAATCATTTTTGGAACGGATGAAGAGAGTGGTATGACGTGCATGAAGAAATATGTCGAAGTAGAAAAAATGCCGCTAGCAGGCTTTGCTCCAGATGCTGATTTTCCAATCATTCATGCTGAAAAAGGACAAATCAATACTCAGCTTGTTTTACATGCTGACAATACAACAACTGTTCCACATGAGTTAGAGGTTCTCTCTTTTAAATCTGGTGAGAAAGGAAATATGGTACCTGATAAAGCAACAGCCATTTTGGTGAACGGAACTGATGATCTTTTAAAAACATTTAGTGAGTATTGTGTTCAAAACAATCTCGAATACTCTTTATCTAATGAAGGTGAACAAATTACATTAACACTGTTTGGAAAATCAGCTCATGGAATGGAGCCTGATAAGGGTGTGAATGCAGGTATCGAGCTAGCTCATTTTTTAGCTGGTCAATTAAATGATGCAAGAGCTAAAATGTATTTTGATTTTATTGTTTCTTGTTTTTATCAAGATTTTCAGGGAGTCAACCTTGGAATCGCGCATAGTGATGATGTAACAGGGCCCCTGACTGTGAATGCTGGTATTTTCAACTATAACCAGGAGTTAGGAGAAGTGAATCTTAATATTCGTTGTCCTGTAACGACAGACTATGAAAAAACCATTGAAACTCTAGAATCAAGAGTAAAGCAATTTAATTTTATAGTTGAGAATTTACGAAGAACAAGCCCGCATCATGTGGATAAAAATCACCCTATGATTAAAACATTACAAGAAGTTTATCAAGCAGAAACAGGGAATGAACCTACTCTGTTATCAACAGGTGGAGCAACCTATGCTCGCTTTATGGAATATGGTGTAGCCTTTGGTGCTGTTTTTCCAGGTAAACCAATGACAGCTCACCAGCCTAATGAGTACATTGAAATTGATGATCTGTTGAAAGCTACGGCAATTTATGCCCGAGCAATCTATGAATTGGCTAATTTACAAAAATAGGTAGACGACCATTTTTCATAAGACTCCATGTATGTCCCTAACAAAACCCTGGAGCACACCATATACTATTCTATCCTTGCTAAAAGGAGGTGTTGTTTCATGGGTTACACAGGTGGATATGGAAATAACTTTGCGTTAATTGTTGTGCTTTTCATCCTTCTAATCATCATTGGTGCTTCTTATGTTGGAGGAGGATACTAACCAATAAAAAATTCAATTACGAAATGCGCTAGACTACTATGAGTCTAGCGTGTTTTGTTTATTTTGATCTTTTTCAGTTACCGTATAAACGGATCTAACTACCTAAAAAAATATTGGGTCTAATAACATAGATTGATAAAGTATTTATCGGCTTAAAAAAACGTTGAGCCCCTAATACATTGCCGATAAAAGCATTTATTGGCTATAAATAATGTTGAACCCATAATAAATTACCGATAAAACCAATTATCGGCTAAAAAAACGTTGAACCCCTAATACATTACCGATAAAAGCATTTATTGGCTATAAATAATGTTGAACCCCTGATAAATTACCTATAAAACCATTAATCGGCTATAAAACACGTTGAACCCCTGAAACATTACCGATAAAAGCATTTTTGATTTTTCAAAAAAATAGGCTCAACCCCAAGGCCAAGCCTCCTACTTATCAGTACCTTCATAGTAACTAGGTAAGAACTTCAATAAATCGCCGTAAATCACGCGATCAGAATAGCTCAGCTCTTTTTTAGCTTTTAAGAGGAGTGGCATGCATTCTGCGGATGGGATTTCTTGCCCAGTTTCTTTCAGATAGCATTTGTTACCTGTGGCGACATAGGTATTTGTTACAACACTTCCATCACGCATGATCACATTATCCTTTTTTTCTTCGGAAAAGAGGTCTGAGCCAAATTGAATATCAGATTTCTCAGAAATACCCATTAAGTTTAATATCGTAGGTTTTAAATCAATCTGACCTGTAACAGAAGTAATGGTTTTTGTTTCATGACTTTTTGGAAAGTGAAAAATCAAGGGTACTTTTTGCAATTCAATGTACTCATATGGAGTAATGGTTGTATTTAAAAATTGACTCATCGCCGTATTGTGATTATCTGATATTCCATAATGGTCACCGTAAATAACAAAGATTGAGTTTTCGTATAGACCTGCTGCCTTTAATTGTTCAAAGAATTTCCGTAATGCTGCATCTTGATAGCTTACCGTCGTAAAGTATCTGTTCACCGTTCCATCCTTTGAGTTCCACTCAGGTATAATTTCATCCTGTTGACTTAACGAAAAAGGAAAGTGGTTCGTTAATGTTATAAATTTAGCCATAAAGGGTTGTGGTAATTGCTTTAAATGCGGGATTGATTGTGTGAAGAAGTGGTCATCCTTCAATCCCCATCCTATTGAATTTTCTTCGGTTATCCAATAATCTAAGTCAGAAAAGAATCGATCATAGCCAATTGCCTCATACATTACATCACGATTCCAAAAGCTTTTATTATTCGCATGGAATACTGAAGTGTAATAGCCTTTTTCATCCTTTAGATAGTTTGTTAATGATTGATATTTATTTTGAGGATTCGAAAAGAACACTGCTCCTCTTGGCAAACCATAAAGAGAATTTTCCACGATAAATTCTGAATCAGAAGTTTTACCTTGACCTGTCTGATGATAAAAGTTTGAAAAATAGTAACTCCCTTTTTCTTTGATTAACTGATTAAGAAAAGGTGTAATTTCCTGTCCATCTATCTCCCGATTAACCACAAAATCCTGAGTTGATTCTAAGGAAATGAGGAATAAATTCTTCCCTTTTGCTTTTCCAAACAAGTCTTCATTTGGCTTTTCCTTGTTGGCATTCACATAGTTAACAATTTCTGTGAGCTTGTCACTATCTGCGAAAGCAATTCTTCTTTTTGTATTCGAATACAACAAGAAGTCATAACCTTGGTACGCATACACTCCGAGATTTTTCACCAATAATTTTCGGTCAAATGATCTTGTTAAAAGCTCCGGTCTCTCTGCATGGGCGTAGACTAAGCTTATAAAAATCAACACGCACGTTACGACCATAAACTTCTTTTTATTAATCGTCATTTCCACTCTTTCTTGCTTACGTTTATAAAGCATTGCTAGGATGACGATATCCAAAAAGATAAATAGATCAAATAGACTGTTAAGTTCAACTAAACTCGTCCATAGATCACTCAAATTTTTTGACTGAAATAACACAGGTATCGTGATAAAGTCATTGAAAAAGCGATAATACAGAACATTTATATAAAGAATAATGGTTGCAAAACTATAGAGAAACATTATCTTTATAAATTGGTGCTGCTTTTTTCCAAACAACGCTAAGCCAAGCAAGATAACACTTGAGCAAAGTGCGCTTAATGCTAGTATCAATTCCTGTGAAAAAGAGTCAATATCTAGCTCAAAAACCAGCTTGGTCACTATGTAGGTTTTTAACGTTAATAATAAAATCGAGAGCCATATCAACGGCACTTTAGAGAATAACCTATTCATCCGTCTATGTCCCTTCTGTTTTTGTTTAAGTATATGACAAGCTATTATTAATCTTTCCAAAAATCTATGAAGATATATCCAAATTCATCAAACGTTTGATTTTTTGGAAATAACCCACTATTTTGCAACAAGTTCAGATTTGATAATATTAACTTAACAAGAGATGCTGTTATGTTCGTTAAGGTCATTGTTTCAACCGATGCGATTTATTAGGGAATCCAAGAGAGGAATGAAGAACATTATGCCTTGCAAGCGAGAGGAAAATGGACGACATTATGCGGATACCCACCTGTAGCTTTGCAGGTTGAGAAACAGTGATAAGACGGCATAAATGGCACACTCCTCGCGTATATTATCGACTCTAATGAGAGTCGTTTTTTTGTGTTTACGGATACATTTTTTTAAAAGATTGAATGATGACTTCAGTTGTTTCTTCCGGAAAAACAGGCACCTGATAGTATCCCTGCGCATTCATAAATCTCCAAATGTCATAGGCTTGATGTACTGAATTAGTACTGCTTTGCACCATTAACTGCCGTAGATCGGGATTTGCACATTCAAGTGCAGCTGACATTTTGACGATAGCTGTTGATTTGCAGTGAGCTAATAAACTACTTGAAATTTCGTGTTCTGAAAACTTGTTGTCTGATCCTAATGTTATTGATTTATAACCATACGTGGGTTCAAAAATTGTATACATACCATACGTACATACGTTAGCAGTTGGAGAGCATAGTTCATCTAAAAACATCTTGCATTCTGACTTTGTAAAATGTAGTTGATACTCTACCAAACGAGCAAAGTCTTCGTTTTTAATATGCGGTAGATATAGGTTATATAGGTTCATACCGTCCTTAAGCTTTTGCATAACCTCATGTATTTTTAATAACTCATGTGCACCAATTTCTCTCTCCACCCTGTATTCCTCCGAATCACATAGTAACAAGTATAGAGTCAACTTTGTTGGCAGGTTTTATACTTGCTGGTGGCGAGGGTACATATATTTTACGTTCTGGGAAATGGGCATTTTGGGGAAATGGGGGCACGTATATTGGTTTAGGTGTCGGGAAATTGCCCAATCCGGGAAATAGGGGTACGTAAATCAGTTTACTTGTCGGGAAATTGCCCGATCCGGGAAATGGGGTAACGTAAATCAGTTTACGTGACCGGAAATACCCAAATCCGGGAAATCAGGACACATAAACTAGGCTACCCCTAGGTTTATGGATAATACCGTTTCAAATAAGATGTAAACAGCTCTGTCTCTTCAGTCTTTCTCTTACATAATAAATAGGTGGAAGCCATGGGTAACAAAATCGAATCAACGTTAACATGTAGTACCCTTCCTTCAAGTAACTCTCTTTTCACTGTCGATGAAGGTAAAAAGGAGATGCCGAGCCCTTCCTCGATAAAACGCTTTGTAACATTTACCTGTGACACAACCATCGACCTTGCTCTTTGGTTGATTTGTCTTATTTGAAAAAGTAAGTCATCCCAATACTCTGGGTGATTGTGTGAAAAAATAATATTATTATAGACTACTTCTTCCGGGTCTAATGGTGGTGCTGTTTCGAGATCACCTCCATCATGTGGTGCTATTAGAATGACAGGGTCATCATATAGCTTTTCGATTTCGATGGATGGGAGAGTTGATTGCATTCTGGATAGGCCAAAATCAACACTCCCCGTTTGAACCGCTTCTGCAATATGAACGGACTCCATTACATTACACTCAATTTCGATGGTTGGATGTTCTTTTAAGAAAACCCTAAGTAAACTCGGTAGGACGGAAGCGGCAATTAAAGGTGAAACTGCTAACGTCATCTTACGATCATACCCCTGCCTCCAATTCTCTAAGTCTTGAATTCCAGTGTCATATTTTGCGATGATTTCCTGAGCATAAGGTAAAAACCGTTTACCCGCTGTTGTTAAAAATATATTTCGTCCTTTTCTTTCAAACAATTCAATTCCTACTAAATTTTCAAGCTGCTTAATATGAACGGTAACAGTTGGTTGTGCTATATAAAGTTTTTCTGCTGTTTCATGAAAGTTTTCATTTTTAGCTGCCGTTATAAAAGTTTTTAAGATTTTTAAATCCATTCCACCATCTCCAATCGATTATAAATTTTAATCAATAACACTCATATTATTTATTATTAATAATCACCTAAATGTTGTAAAGTAAAAGTAACAAATACCTTATTGGAGTGATTTTAGATGCCATCTGTGACTGGATTAGAAGGGGTAATCGCTGCTGAAACGGCAATTAGTTTAGTTGACGGTGAAAATGGAAGATTGTTATATAGAGGTTTTGAGGCAAAGGATTTAGCAATTCATTACTCTTTTGAGGAAGTTGCTTATTTACTTCTTTATGGAACCTTGCCTTCGGAAGAAGAACTTGAACATTTTTCATTAAAACTGAAAAAATCCCGAGATATACCTGACCATATCATTTCAATCATCAATCTTTTACCTAAAGATACTGGAATGATGAGTGTTTTACGAACTGCGGTGTCTTCATTGGGAGACTCATCGTTTGACTGGAAACCAGACGTTAACCAAGCAATACAAGTAATCGCAATAATCCCTACAATCATAGCTTATCGTCATCACAGTATAAATAGGACTGACTTTCCAAAGCCAAAAAATACGTTAGACCATGTAGCTAACTACTTGTATATGCTAAATGGAGAACTCCCTTCATCTACACATGTTAAATCATTAAGTACGTACATGATTCTTACATTAGAGCATGGAATGAATGCTTCTACTTTTTCGGCTAGAGCTGTTTTATCAACTGAATCGGATCTTATCTCTGCCATTACTGGAGCAATTGGTTCAATGAAAGGTCCTCTTCATGGTGGCGCACCGAGTGAAGTAATAGCCATGTTAGATGAGATCGGTACTATTGAAAACACTGAGGAATGGTTAAGGTCAAAGCTTGAAAACAAGGAAAAAATCATGGGCTTTGGTCACAGAATCTATAAAACACATGATCCTAGATCGGTCGCTTTAAAGAAAGTGTCACAAGAACTTTCAGGTCAGGACCCTTGGTTAGATCTGGCCCTTCATGTAGAAGAAATGTCTATTCGACTATTAGATGAATACAAGCCAGGCCGTAAACTTTATACAAATGTTGAATTTTATGCCGCAGCTGTGATGAGAGCAGTTAATATGCCGGCAGAATTATTCACCCCAACCTTTACAGCTAGTAGAGTTGTTGGGTGGACTGCGCATTTGCTTGAACAAGCTGAAAATAATCGGATATTCAGGCCTCAGTCCAAATATGTTGGTCCAACTGAATAAATAGCTAAGGGTGACAGGATATACCTGCCACCCTCTTTTTAATTACTAGCCACCTCTTGAACACCCGCTCGGACTTGAACTTCAAGAGTGCCTGCTTGTTGGTCGAAGATTGTTCTAATCAAAATAGGATACTCTTTATTATTCATAAACTTAAAGTCTTTTCCGCCATAGGCAATAGTCGCATCACGTCCCAATGGTACATAACCTACTTCTTTTGAATGGTGATGAAGTTCTACTATTTCTAGACCAGCCTGATCAACGGCATTATACAGAGTAGATGACGTTTGACAAACCCCACCACCATAATCCTCTGAATACTGCTTATTGATAATTACAGGTGCAAGCTGATACCCTTTATCTTTTGTGGAGTTACCAACGATCGTGTTGAAATAAAAACGATCTCCAGGACCTAGTACAATATCATTTATTTCTGCGGCCGACAAAGCTATATTAGTAGTTCTCCCCTTCACATTAGGGTTGAACGAAGTTGTGTAGCTACTAATCACGTGACTTTCGATTCCTTGAATAGATTCGGTTGTAATATTAGGTGCTTCTTCAGTTAGGGGTAGTTCAATGTGTTTTCCAAATAGAGTAGGTTTTTGAAGGAGTCTTGTTAGTAGTTGAGATTCATCTAATACCACACGGTTTTGACCAGGAATAATCTCACCCTGATTATTAAGTTTTGTCGGTATCATCGGTTGGTCGTATTTCTGTGCTAATTCCCTAACTAGTTTTTTCACCTGAGTTTCATAGTCTGCGGACTCCTCCCTTAATGAATCCAAGTCCATCACAATACTATTATCACGTGGATCTACTAAACTGTAATTAATCTCGACTTTTTCTCTTTCTCTAAAGGCAGTGTGTTTTGTTAAGTGATTACTTGCTTCATAGATGTGATTCTGAGTCTTTGCTTTAATATCTAGAGCAGAAGTTATACTCGGTATTGTCAAAACAATTCCAACAGACAATACTGCTACACTACCTAACAATGTTACGATTTTCTTCAATTTCATTCCCCCGTAAAAGTACATTCTTCTGGTGAACAATACCTAAATAAATGTATTAAAGTATCGATTTTTTATGCCTATGTAACTACCAAAAAGTTACAAACAGTAAGAGGTAGAGACTAGGATGTTTTTTCTATTCATGTACTTTGACGGTCCAGTGCTTGGTCATGTTTCAATTATTACAGAAGGAGTTTTCGTCAATTTAAGACACTAATTTGTATCGTTCATCTATAAGGTGATGGATCAAGGAGAAGGAGAGTAAGATTTTTGGTCTGAATGGGGGGGTTATTAGGACTTCGTTTACTCAATTAGGGGTGAGGATGTATGTATTCCTTGCTTATCCTGACTTCGTTTGCTCCATTAAGGATGGGGATGTCTGGATTTGTGGCTTATTCGGACTTCCATTGCTCGATTAGGGGTGGCGATGTCTGAATCCCTGGCTTATTCGGACTTCTTTTACTCGTTTATGATTGGCGAAGTCCGAATCCCTGGCTTATTCTGACTTCGTTTCCTCATGTATTTTTATGAAGTCCGAATCCAATATTTATTTTGACTCCAACACCACCATAAGTGGTGTCGATGTCTGAAACTTACTTCCCAGATAATGCTTTTGATTTATTCGTACAACTCTCCATAGCAGATAAAATGGTTCCCCGAAATTTATTCTTTTCTAATGTAGCAATGGCTTCAATCGTTGCTCCACCAGGTGTACAAACAGCGTCCTTTAGTTCCCCAGGATGTTGACCTGTTTCTAAGACCATTTTTGCTGCGCCTAGTACTGCTTGTGCAGCAAGTCGATAAGCCTTATCCCTCGGTATTCCTTGTAATACGGCTCCATCCGCTAAGGCCTCAATGAACAAGTAAACATATGCTGGTGAGGATCCACTTACTGCTGGGATGGCATCCATGAGCTTTTCTTCCATGACCTCAGCCTTGCCGAAACTTTCAAATAGTGCAATAACCTCAACTATATCCTCGTCGGTCACTTTATTATTTTTACAGAGGGTACTCATCCCTTCACCAACAAGTGATGGAGTGTTTGGCATTGAACGCACTACCTTAATGTCTCTCTCAAAAGCTTTCTCCATATAGTCTAAGCTAATACCAGCCGCAATGGTTATGACTATTGTGTTTGGTTGAACTTCATGTTTTATTTCTTCGATGATCTCACCATACAGATTAGGCTTTACGGCTAAAAATAGGAAGTTAGCACTTCTCGCTACCTCAACGTTATCTGTGGTCACTTGTATACCAAACTCGCTTGATGCATGTTGCAATGTACTCTCTGTTTTTGCACTAGCCATAATTTGATCTGGTTTCACAAGACCTGATCGAATCATGCCTTCAATCATCGCTTGGGCCATTTTTCCACACCCAATAAATCCAATGGTTTTTGACATTCCACTCTCCCCTTTATGAGTCTAGATTTGTATAATCTCTGTTGTATATTTTGTGAAACATATATCTTTGAAGTCCCTTTGAACCAACCAAAGCATTTCTGGCATGTACTTTAGCTTCTTTTAGGTTTCCTTTCCCTTTGTGAACCTCTGCCAAAACGGCTTCTCTCATCCAGTCTTTTTGTAAAGCAGTCGAAATTCTTTGAGCTTCTTCATAATCCTTTTCCTCTATTGCAATGCCAGCTTCGTAATACTTTTTATATTCGGGTTGTTTTATATTGTCTATGTATTTCCTTGCCTCATTGGTATCCTTGTTATATAAGGCAAAAATGACATTAAACATCGCCTGCGCAGCTGGTTGCTTATACCTTTTTAACACTTTTTCCATGGAAGCTTCTACTAGTTGGCGGTCGTCATTGGCTAGTCCATAATATAGACCATATTGTGGGTGCTTTTTGCGTTCAGCAAGAAACCTGTCAATTGCTTCTATATTAGTTGAGAAAAATGATATATAAAACATAGGAACATAGAGAACGGCGAATATCGTGATAAATACGATTATATATATAGCAACCTCATTTATATTTAAGGTTTGTAGGATGATTGTTAGTACCAAAGCTAATGCAAATGGTATGAGTAATCTTTTTAACAAGTCGTTCACCTCCTGTTTCCACTAGAACCATTGTACACAATCCATTCATCTATTCAAAACACATCGCTTTTTAGAATATAAAAAAAACGACCATTTTTGATTGGTCGATGCTAATTTGTTATCATATTGTTTCTAAATCAGATAGTACTACTTTTCGGTCTCCGTCTTTTTCAATATTCTTACTCGCTTCAATAGCTAGCTGTTTATACTTTTCCACTTCTACTTCATTTCCACCAACTTTGTAAGCCCTCGCTAGTGCTTCATAAGCAAATGCAAGGTCAAAGTCACCAATATTGTTTCTTAGACAAATTTCTAGATTTCTTTTAGCATGGTATAATGACGGTTCGAATCTCCCTAAAACACTATACACTCTTGAGATTTGCCATTCACCACGTGATAGATTTACAGGTTGTCCAATCATCTCCCAGTGATAACGCGAAGTATGTGCCATATGTATCATAGAATCAATCTCAGATTGCGTACGTTCTTTTTTTTCAAGAAGATCCCAAACCTTATTAAAGCAAGATACTGCTAATTTTCGATGAAATTCTTCGATTGTTAACTTAGTTTCAGTTGCTTCCACTTTGTATCACCTCTTATTTCACTATATATAAATTATATATATAAAACTAGTGTTTTTGGCGAAATGAGGTCGCATAAATTAAACTCCACATAAGTTACTCTCCCTACAAAAAAATCAGCCCCTATAAAAGAGACTGACTCCCTAACCTATAAACTCTTATAATCATTCGACTCTAATAAATCCACTAACTCGATGTCCTTGTTCTTATCTGTAAAGTAGCGTAGCGTAAAGTCATTTTCAAAAAGAACAGCAAAACGATCATGACGGTCTTGCACGAGTAGACTTCGTGAATCAAATAAACGGCGGTCTTTAGGTGGTGCTGTTAACCAACGAGGAATTCGATCGCCAAGTTGTGTAAATTCAATATCGACTCCGTATTCACCCTTCATTCGGTATTCGAATACCTCAAATTGAAGTTGCCCTACTGCACCTAGAATGTATTCATCTGTTAACTCTTGTTTAAATAATTGAATCGCACCTTCTTGAACAAGTTGCTCAATTCCCTTTTTAAACTGCTTTCCTTTCATTGCGTTTTTCACGCGCACTTTTCGGAAAATCTCTGGTGGGAACTGCGGAAGCTCACGATAGGTAATTGGGTCTTTTCCTTCTGTTAACGTATCCCCGATTTGATAAATGTTAGGGTCATAAATTCCAATAATATCACCAGCGTACGCTTCTTCAACCGTTTCTCGGCTTGCTGCCATAAACTGTTGGGTCTGGTTCAATTTGATTGACTTACCTGTACGACTAACTTGAACACTCATTCCACGTTGGAACTTACCTGAACATACTCGTAAAAATGCAATACGATCACGGTGAGCCGGATTCATATTCGCTTGGATTTTAAAGATATAGCCACTAAAGTTCTCTTCATTTGGTGGTATTAACCCTTCATCTGCCTTCCTAGGTCTAGGAGGAGAAGCAAAGTTTAGGAACGTATCGAAAAATGAACGAACTCCGAAATTTGCAAGTGCACTACCGAAAAATACAGGCGTTAATTCACCCGCGATGACGCGCTCAGCATCGAATTGGTTACCAGCCTCATCAAGTAAGCTTAAATCATCTCGAACACTGTCAAATAGAGAGTCATTTCCTAAACGACCTACCTCATCAAGACCCATACGCTCTTCCTTTTCATCACCTAAGAAATGAACAAACTCAGAGTTATAGCGATCCCAGATTCCAAGTAACCCCTTACCCATTCCTACTGGCCAGTTCATAGGGTAAGACTCAATTCCAAGAACCTCTTCAAGCTCTGAAAGTAATTCTAAAGGCTCCTTCCCATCACGGTCTAGCTTGTTAATAAACGTGAAGATTGGAATTCCTCTCATTCGGCATACTTTAAATAACTTAATCGTTTGTGGCTCAACCCCTTTGGTTGAGTCAATGATCATCACAACACTATCCACTGCTGTTAATGTTCTATACGTGTCTTCACTGAAATCTTCGTGTCCAGGGGTATCTAGAATGTTTACATGAAAATCATGATATGGAAAGCTCATTACACTTGATGTAACTGAGATTCCCCTCTTCTTTTCAATTTCCATCCAGTCTGAAGCAGCAAACTTTCCTGTTTTTTTCCCTTTAACCGTACCAGCTTCTCTTATTACATTTCCGAATAGAAGTAACTTTTCAGTCATCGTCGTTTTCCCTGCATCGGGATGGGAGATGATTGCAAAGGTACGTCTACTTGATACTTCATTATTTAAGCTCATTCAACTAATCCTCTCATCTATAAATTACAACTATTTAATATACGTAAATTTAACGTTTATTGACTACATAATTATAATCATCTTACTACAATGAATCCAGTATTTTTTAGTACCAGATGAATACGATAGGGTCTTTGAAACAAACACTAACAGTATTTCCACAAAAAGGAGTAAATAAAATGAACATTAAACTTTTACTTTTGTCTGGGATTTTTATTGATTTCTTCCTAGCCCTTTACCTATTCACCATGATTGATGAAATTGGGGTTGGTATGTTTGCATTCATAGTAGCTGTGCTTTTTGGCGGTACCATCTTTTTTTACTTTACCATCAAAAGAAATCAACAGACCATTAAGTAAACTAGTAAATAACCTGTGTATAAAGTTAGTTATTCACAACATTATGTGGATAAACCTGTTAGTAACCATGAAAAATGTGGATAACTCTGTTAATAATTTGTGAGTAATTTGATTATTTTGTGTGTAATTTGTTAATAAATTGTTGGTAACTTAAATAAAAAATAGGATAGCCTTCGCAACGGCTATCCTATAACTATTTCATGAACGAGTGGAAACTTCACATAAATACTCGTGCCTTTCCCCTCTTCACTATCGATATCTATTTCGCCTTTATGATTTTCAATTATACTAAAGCTTACTGCCAACCCTAGACCTGTTCCCTTCTCTTTCGTTGTGAAAAAAGGTTGACCTATGTTTATCAGTTTTTCCTTTGGAATGCCACAGCCTTCATCTTTAATGTCAATAACAACATGATTCTTTTCAAGATAAGTGTTAATTGTCATTAATCCACCGGTAGGCATTGCCTCAATACCATTTTTAATAAAGTTAATAAATATTTGTTTTAATTGGTTTTCATCACAATTAATATAGATTTCATCATTATGTAGTTCTGTCTTAAATAAGATATTTTTAAGATTCGCTTCTGTTTCCAGCAGCTTGACTACATGAAGCACAACTGAATTTATATCCTTGTTTTCAAAGCTATGCTTTGTTGGTTTCGCTAATAGAAGAAGTTCATTTAGGATGAATTCAATTCGAACTAGTTCTGAATCCATAACGTCCAGGTATTCTTTTTCCATATTAAAGCCATTTTGCATTAGATTTAAGAAACCTTTAATGGCTGTAAGTGGATTACGAATCTCATGTGCAATGCCTGCCGCTAATTGGCCAGCCATTGATAACTTTTCTGATTTTACCATTAGCTCTTTCGCTTCCACACGTTCAGTAATATCACGGGCGATGATAAGTACCTTCTCATCTTTTGCATTTTCATTAGTAATAAATTTAATGGATGCCTCTATCCAAACATAATGGCCATTCTTATGTAAAACTCGTATAACAGAAACTTCTTTTTCTTTCTTATAAATCTGTTTAAAATGACTTAAATCATCTTGGTGTATGATATCTTCTCTTACATTACCTAGTAAGTCATCTGACTTATATCCAAGAACAGGTTCAATGGCAGGTGATACATACTGAATAATGCCGCATTGATCCGTAAAAATAATAATATCCTGTGAGTTTTCAGATATTAAGTTGTATAATTCTTTACTTCTTTTTAACTTCTCTTGTTCTAGCTTTCTCTCTGTAACATCCTGTGTAGTTCCTATAAACTTTACTGGCTTTTTATTGTCATCATAAAATAGTTCCCCAAGTGCTTCAATATAGCGTAATTCCCCATTTGATCTAATGATCCTATAGTTTATGTAGAACGGTTTTCCTTTTAATGCATCCTCGATAGCATTTTTCATATATAATCTATCTTCAGGGTGAACATATTGTAGTAATGTTTCTAAGGTGATTTCTAAGTTAGTCTCCACTCCAAAGATTTGGTATAGCTCTTCAGACCAAATGATCTTATCTTCTATTAGATCCCAGGTCCAACTACCTAGCTTGGCGATATGAAGTGCTAGATTTAAACTAGCCTCTCTCTCCTTCATTTCTTGCTCTACCCTCTTAGTTTGGGTAATATCTTTTGCAATCCCATAAACTCCAACAATTGCACCACCCACAATAATAGGTACATTAATTACACTAACTTCTATTCTTTCCCCTGTCTTTGTAAGACAAGCGACCTCATACTCTTGTGGATTTCCCTCTGCTGCTAGATTAAAATAAAAACTCGCTTTTTCTAAGTCTTCGGGGACGACTAGAGGATCAAAATTCATGCTCAGGTATTCATTCATCGTATAACCTAATAACTTTTCAAAACTTTTATTTACGGATAGATAATTCCCTTCCAAATCAAAAGAGAAAACAGCATCAGGGTTATGTTCAAACAAGGACCGATGATGCTCTCTACTCTCTTCAAGTGCTTTTTTCCTTCTATTAATATCCCTGAATTGGACAGCAATCCCTTTTTCAAAAGGATAGGCACGGACATCAAACCATGTTTTTAATGGTTCATAATAAGTCTCAAATTCAACTTCTGATTTTGTTTCCGCTGCCTTATAAAACATTTTATGAAGTACTTGGACTTCTATAAACTCATCCCAAACTGATTTTTGTAATAACTCTTCTTTTGTTCTTAGGAGTAGTTTCTCAGCTGCAGGATTCAGATAGGTAAAGCACCAGTTCTCATCTAATGTATAAAGTGCGTCTCTTAGTTTATCAACAACATTTGACATCATACATTTAACATTTTCCTTTCGAATCCTTTATAAAAAAAATAAAAGCCAAAGAAAAAATAGAGGAATTTTCTATTTTTCTTTGGCATAATGACTAACACAATAATTTATATAGATGTTACTGTTTAGTACACCGTTTTCCAAATTTTTATTTGATTTAAATGATTTTAATAAAGTGACAAAGGCTTTCAATCCTTACATCCAACTTTAATTTTACTTGAATATTCTTACAACATCAAGACTTTTACAAGATATACCCTTATAATATAATATTTAGCCTAAAATAAAACCCATATAGGATTTATCTTCTTTTAAATTCCAGTCAATAAAAATATCTCTTATGCTTTTGTTAAATATCGTTTCAAACTTTCCGTAACGGTGAAAATATGATTTCTCTAACTCATCCTTCGTTACGATTAGCTCTTGTGAGAAGCCTTTTGATATTAATGCCTTTTCAATAGGAATTAGGATTCCTATTCTTTCAATTAGGACTATATTTTGTGATATCGGTATCGAATTGATGCAGTTTGGTACCTTTTGAACTAAAGCACTTATTCTCCCAATTTCTTTTTCAAATTCTCCTTTATCATACTCGATTTCAATCTCTGAATGTGAAACCTCTTTTTCAAGTACCAAAATAATGATTCCGGAGTTATTGGGGAAGTTCCAATCTTGATAGTATTCTTCAACCTCGACATCTAAGGTTACTTGAACAACACCTTTTAGCTCTTCTAATATATGGGTAATGATAACATTTCTAGCGTTTTCAACATAATCAGACTGCTTCTGCTGAATTAGCACTTCTTCCATAGGTGAGATAAAACCCCTTACATGGAGAACTAAATGATTTTTATTAAGTGTTGATTGACATGATTGTGGTCCTCTGCCAAAGTTTTTCCTTAACGCTTTACTGCAGTAACTACTTATATACGTTAACTTATCATTTAGCTCCATGATCTCCCACCAAACCTCTCCTTCGATACACTTTTTACTTAGTATGGACAAATCATCGTAAAAATACATTTTTTTCCATAAAAAAAGGCAAGAGAGACACGAAATACTCGTATAACCTTGCAATTCGAATGAGAATTTGTATCTATTACATTAAACTTAGTAATACATACCCGTTATCATTGTCATAGTCCCACATGATAAATATACTTTCTATTCCGCGTCCAAGAGCCTCTTCAAATAAAGGAATATGCTGGGTATAACTATTTTTAATCTCATTCGACCGTTCGATTAAGATTTCCTCATACCCTTTCTTAAATAAAACCTTTTCAATATCCAACATAATCTCTTGACATTCGATGACATAAAGATTGCCATTTAATCGAATTAGTTTGCAATTAGTTGGCACTTTATGAATATTCGAGGTTACATCTTGAAGGGTTTTTAAAACCCTATTCCCTGCAAAGAATTGATATTCATCTCCAGAAGATACGGGCTGATTTATTTTAAATAAAATCATTCCACTATTGTTCTCATAATTCCAGTCATGAAATGCATTTTCTATTTGTATTTGATACTCATTCATGACCTCATCTATAAATTCAGTAAGGATGGCTTTCATGATAACGGAACGGAACTTTAAAGCCAGATTAGTATTCTCACTCCCAATTAACACTTCTTCAGCAGGTGTAATAAACTTCTTAATATGAATACTTAACATATCATCTTTTAAAGAAGCAAAGCACGTTTCTGGACCTTTGCCAAATTTTTGTTTTAGACGTTTGCTCAATGAACTACTTAAATAAGCCAAATCCTCTCGAAATTCGCTAGTATTAATCATAATAATTACTTCATCTCCGAATCTATAATAATAAAAAAGGCCTAACTTCAAATTAAGAAGTTAGGCCATGGGTAAGACTTTTTTATTGTTCTTCCATTTACCAAATATTTTATTAGGTTTGATCTATAGTTTGATTCTTTATCTTCTTAGATAGAATTAATTTAAAAATTGACTAATGACTGCTAGACATTTAGTCAATTACTATTCTACCATTATTATTTAAAATACTCAACATCTTTAGAATATATCTATTCAAGCTCCTTGGATGTGTTAGCATCAGCTGGTAGTTCCAAATTTGTTATATCAGAAGATTTAAATTCTAATCGATATATTAGTTTTTCTGGATAGGAAACAAGTGGACCAACTGTTTTAGGTCTGATAGGCTCGGCATCTAACTCAATCGTATCCAATTGACCATTAAAAATAGTCATCTCAAGTGTCGTATTCTTTTGTTCCTCTAACCTAACACCTCTAAATTCGATATCATTAAAATTCTTAAAATAAGCTCGATAGATTACCGCAAAATCTGCCTTCTCAATCATAATCTCATCAGCATTTTTCAAAAGATCTCGTACCCATGTGAATGGTTGGTCTAGTGGAATGAATTCTTGTATTAAACGATGTGGCCTTTCTCCATACACCCACTCTTCACCGCTATTCACATATATTTTATCCTCCATAAAGTAGACTGTAAAATTGAAATTTGTGTCATCAGATACAGGAGTTGATACATCATAGCTAGCACGATTGTTCGTCCAAGTCCCTTTACTAGATGAATAGAGTTGGTCATCCCTTGAATACACCGTTTCAATTGCATAGTTGTCATTTTCATAGATATCCAAAGCCTTTTCCCACACTTGCAAACGGTGCTGCTGCTCACTTGGAAACACAGTATATCCTATCGCCAGCCCTATGATGATTGACAAAAGTGGAAGCAACCATTTTTTTATTGGCCTATAAGTAACCATCTAAATCATAATCTCCATTCTGCTGCCAATAGCCATAATCACGTTCATCAGTAATTGTAAGTCGCTCAATCCATTTAACTGATTTATATCCATACATGGTTGGATGGTATAAACGACAAGGATAGCCTTGGGCCTTCTTAAGTGGAGCACCATCTAACTCAAAGACAAGCATGGCTTCCTCATCCACAAGTTGTGATAACGTAAAGGTGTCGAAATACACGCCATCTCCGGAATAAGCAGTGATGTATTTGTCTTTAGGCTTAATGTCGTGTGCTTCAAATAAATCTCTGATATACACACCTGTTAACTCGACCCCTTTCACACTCCAGCCAGTTACACAGTGAAAATCATCGATAATGGTATTCCATTTTAGCTGCCTCATTTGTTGGATAGTGAGTACCTTTTTCTCTTCAACGAGTCCGTCAATGGTGAGACTCCAATCATTGTTTTCATATCGTGGGTAATCATTTGTTACATTGTAAATGCGAAAATAGCCTCTTCTTCGATTGGTTTCGTTTGAAGCATGCAGCATAGGTGTTAGCCATTTTAGCCAGCCACCGATGAAAATCATGATTGTTATTAAGGACAAAGATTTAATAAAGTCTCTTCGTTGTAGTCGATTTTCTTGAACCCATTCAGGCTTTTTCGCATGTCGTTTCCACCATAGAGGCCAAGGGATTTCTAGTTTGAGAGTGTGTCCGATGCTGTGAATAAGTAGCCATGGAATCGCAATCCAGGTAACTGTATCGTGTATAGTTACGGCTGTGTTTCGAACTGGTACTGGAAAATGGGCTTGGAAATACATGATCGCTCCTGATAGGCTCCAGGCTAGAAATAGGCCAAGGATGAAGTGTACGTTAAACTTCTTTAAGGTTGGTTTTTTGAACGTGTATTTGATTGCTTTTTTTAGTGAGAGTAGGACAATGATGATATAAAAAAGGGCGATCCATGTGTGAATCGCCACTAGGGGAATTTTCCATTCGTTGAAGAATGTGCGCACAGGTTGAATGAAAAGACTTAGGCCGGATAGTAGGAGCAAGCCTACAAGTATTGCATGGATATGATGGATTTTTATTAGCCATCTTGCTTTCATCTTTTCATCCTCCTATTTAAAAGTAAAATATATAGTTTGTTATTCCTTAGAAAGATAATTTGCTACTTCGTCTACAGCTGCCTGTGCATCATTTCCTTCGGCTTCGATGGTTAGTTTGTCACCATTTTTCAGTTGGAGTGTGATGAGTCCAAGGAAGCTTTTTAGGTTGATTTCGTGTGGAGTGCCGTTTACTAGTTTCTTAAGGTAGATTTCTGAGTTGTATTTTTGTGTGGCTTTACTTACTTCAACAATGGTTACATCTTCTGTAATGTTTACAGTAATTGTTTTGCTAACACGATTGTCCATGGTTATTGTCTCCTTTTAATTATAATAAATTGGCGTTGTTAAGTATATTTTTTAGCCTATTCTTTATCTTTTAAACTCACTTTAACCTTCACATCTCTGTTCACTAAGTACGTTGGATAGTAGCCGGATAGTACATCTGCTACGTTTTCAGCAGTTTTACGTTTCAGCTCAGTTTCAGCTTCAACAGAGTAGAATGCAGAGTGTGGATTAAGAATTACATTGTCCATTTGTAATAATGGATTTGTCGCTTCGATTGGTTCCACCTCTACCACGTCTAATCCTGCTCCTGCTATTTTCCCTTCTTGCAGAGCCGCGATTAAAGCCGCTTCATCAATAACTGGGCCACGAGCTGTGTTAATGATGAATGCTTCTTTTTTCATCTTGTTGAATTGCTCATGGCTAATCATACCTTGAGTATGCTGATTTAGTGGTGCGTGGACGGATATGAAGTCCGAACGCTCACATAGTTCATCAAGTGTGACTAATTCAACATTGGCTTGTTTTGCAACTTCCTCAGGAACATATGGGTCAAAAGCAATCACATCCAGGCCAAAAGCCTGTGCTTTTTTAGCTACTGTTTGAGGTATGTTTCCAAAGCCAACGAGCCCTAGAGTACGTCCTCTTAAACGGAAAATCGGAACAGCAACATTGAAATTCCAGTTACCCTTTTTTACTTCGTTGTTCATTAACGTTACTTTACGTGCACAAGATAGGATTAAGGCCATTGCATGATCAGATACTTCATCTAAACAGTAGTCTGTGACATTTCCAACGATAATTCCTTTTTCAGTTGCTGCTTCAATATCGATAGTATTAAAGCCAACTCCATAACGTGAAATCACCTTGCATTTTTCAAGACTTTCAATTACCCTTCGTGATATAGGAGCATATTGATTGATTAGAGCATCTGCATCTCGAGCGGCTTCAATCACATCATCCTCTGTGCGACATTGAGCAAATGTAAGCTCAAGACCAAGCTTATCTAAAACTTCCTTTTCAGGAGCAAATGTTTCATATTCATAATCTGTTACAAGCACTTTAAAATGACTCATGTTTTCGGACACTCCTTCGATATTGTTTATCCTAATATAATCAGTAATAGGGTAATTGTAATGATGCTGATTAAGGTTGTAATTAATGTGATGCTCGAGACAAGATCTGGTTCTGTGTCATATTGAACCGCATAAAGAACGGTTGTTGCAGCAGATGGCATCGCGGCAGAAAGAATGAGTACCTTTTGAAGAAGTGGGTCCAGTGGGAGGATTAAGCATAATCCAAATGCAAGGAGTGGCGATAGAAATAATCTTGCGATAACCCCAAAGGATATTTTGTCCCACTCCATACTTTTCAGCTTTATTTCTGCTAGCTGCATCCCTAAAATAACCATCACCACAGGGATCGTAGCATCACCTACAAGCTTAACAACTGATAAAATATAATCAGGTACTGGCATATTCCCTAAGTTAAATAGGAGAGCAAGTAAAACTGCCCAGGTAGCAGGCATTTCAAGTACGGCTTTTAAAGCAAATTTAACCCCAGCCTGTCCCCTAGCAGCATAGTACACGCCAAAAAAGTTCATAATGATAGCTTGTAAAACAAGAAATGATACCGCATAGGCAAAGCCTACTTCTCCGTAGGCAAATAAAACAATCGGTGCTCCATAATTACCAGCATTCATGAAAGCAGTACCTAAAATTAGTCCGCTTTCAACTGAAGCATCATGCTTACGAATTTTACAATAGATAATATTAATAATAATTAACCCAAATAATAGCAGTCCGGAAAATAGAACCATCATCGCATACTGCTGATTTAACTCCGCTGTATAAAACGTGTAAAACACGAGCAATGGAGTTAATATATAGATGGCAACAGTAGAAAGAGGCTTAATATCAAGCCTTTTCCACTTTTGAATACTAAAACCGGCTAAAAACACGAGTAAAACAGGGAGTACAACTTGTATAAATATTGTCATGTCATCTTACCATTCAGCGATTGTACCGTCCTTATGACGCCATACAGGGTTTTTCCAATTATGCCCTTCCTCTGCCTGCTTTCTTACAAATTCTTCGTTAATTGAAATGCCTAAGCCCGGTTGATGAAGCATATCTACATACCCATCTTTATATTCAAACACTTTCTTATCATGTAAATAATCTAGTAAATCACTGCCTTGGTTATAGTGGATACCTAAGCTTTGCTCTTGGATAAATACATTGTGCGAGGTTGCATCTACTTGTAAACAAGAAGCTAAGGCAATTGGTCCTAATGGACAATGTGGTGCAACCGCAACATCATAAGCCTCAGCCATTGCAAAGATCTTCTTACACTCAGTAATTCCGCCAGCATGAGATAAATCAGGTTGAATGATATCTACATATCCATCCTCTAGCAGCTTTTTAAAGTCCCATTTTGAGAACATTCTTTCACCAGTTGCAATTGGTATATTCGTTGCACGAGCAATCTCACGAAGGGCCTCATTGTTTTCAGGTAAAACTGGCTCTTCAATGAACATAGGTCTAAACTGCTCTAATTCTTTTACTAAAATTTTTGCCATCGGTTTATGAACACGGCCGTGGAAATCGATTCCGATTCCTACATATTCACCAACCGCTTCTCGTACTGCAGCAATTCGAGCAACCGCTTCATCAATCTTTTGATAAGAATCAATATATTGTAGCTCTTCCGTTCCGTTCATTTTTACAGCTGTAAAGCCAGCTTCCACCGCTTCCTTCGCTGCTTTTCCAACATCACTTGGACGGTCTCCACCAATCCACGAGTACACACGAACAGAATCACGACAAGCCCCACCCATTAGTTCATACACAGGGGCATTATGATATTTCCCTTTGATATCCCAAAGGGCTTGATCAATTCCTGAAATAGCACTCATTAAAATTGGACCACCACGGTAAAAACCAGAGCGATACATCGTTTGCCAATGGTCTTCGATGCGCAATGGATCCTTACCTATTAAGTACTCACTTAGTTCTTCAACTGCAGCCTTCACAGTTGAAGCACGCCCTTCTACAATTGGTTCTCCCCATCCAACAATTCCTTCATCAGTTTCAATTTTTAAAAACAGCCATCTAGGCGGAACAATAAAAGTTTCAAATTTTGTAATCTTCATGTTTGTACCCTCACTTTACTGTTTAGCTTCGGCGAGCTTTTTGAATTTTCGCGATGAACTGTTCAGCAATTTGAGTTAACACATCATAGCGTTCTTCTTCAATTGCTTTTTTATCTAAAAGTGTTCCACCAGCTCCAACCGCGATCGCCCCACTCTTAATAAATGCTTCTACATTATCTAGACTCACTCCACCTGTTGGCATCATCGGGATATGTGGAAGTGGACCTTTAAGATTTTTTATGTAATCAATGCCTAGAGAGTCACCTGGGAAGACTTTTAATAAATCCGCACCAGCCGAATACGCCCCAACAATCTCAGTTGGTGTCATGACTCCAGGAATTGAGATTTTTCCATATCGATTTGTGATTTGAATGGTTTCTATATCAAAGGTTGGTGAAAAAATAAAGTCTGCTCCAGCATCAATCGCCGATTTTGCAGAAATGGCATCAAGTACTGTTCCAGCTCCAACTAACACCTTATCACCAAACGTTTCTTTTAAGCTTTCGATCATACGCAAAGCACCAGGTGTATCGAGCGTAATTTCTAATGCACCTACTCCACCTTTTACGAGTGCTTCAGCAATTCCATGAATTTGTGATTCCTTCGGTCTTCGGATAACTGCTACTAGACCAGATTCTTTCAAACGGATAAGATTTTCCCACTTTTTCATCGTCCGTATTCCTCCCTTATCGTTTTACGTCGCGCGAACCTGAAGCCGGCTCCATAAATCTCTCAACGGCAGGTAGTGTTGGTAATCCTTCTACATCTCCACTTACCCCAACAACAATTGCCCCAATCGCATTTGCTCTTTTGACAACTACCGGTAATGGATCGTTTCGTAAAAGTCCACTTAAGATGCCTGCAGCGAATCCGTCTCCTGCCCCAACTGGGTCAACAATGCGATCAACAGGAAAACCTTCAATGTATGCCTTCTCATGTTTAGTGTGCAAATAAGCACCCTTACTTCCAAGCTTGATAATAATCGTCTTATCTTGTTCACCCATTAAGGCAACAGCTACATCTTCTACCTCGGTTTTACCAGTCATAAACTGGCCTTCATCAAGTCCTGGTAAAATCACATCTGCATGGGACGCAATTTCATTAAAAACTTCCTTAGCCTTTTCGGCCGACCAAAGCTTTAATCTCAAGTTTGGATCAAAAACAATCGTCATCTTATGTTTTTTAGCAATTTGAATCGCGACCATCACGGTTTGATAGCATGATTCACTTAAAGCAGGAGTAATTCCTGTGATATGAAGAATTTTTGCTTGTGATATGTAATCTTCATTTAAATCAGCCGGCTCCATTAAACTTGCCGCTGAATTTTTTCGATAGTAGTACACATTAACATCTTCTGGTGATAACCTTTCCTTAAAAAGCAGGCCGGTTTGCGCTTTTTCTGTAAAAAGACAGGAAGATGTATCTACACCTTCCCCACGAATAAATTTATGAATATAGCGACCAAATGGATCATCACCTAGCTTACTAAACCACCCAACCGAATGACCTAGTCTAGCTAAACCTATCGCTACATTTGATTCGGCACCGCCTACTAGTTTTGGAAAGGTGTGAACATATTCAAGCGGAAGCATTTGCTCTGCTTGAAAAAGAACCATTGTTTCCCCAAACGTAAACACATCAATGTTATTCATTGGTCACACCCTTTTCTCCATCAAGTAAAATTTATTTGCCTAGTCCGACTAAAAATAATGACAGTTGTGGAACAAACGTTAAGAAAATCAAAGTGATTAACATTGCAATTACGAATGGCATAACCGCACGTGATAATGCTCCCATAGAAACCCCAGAAATACCTGACCCAACAAATAGGTTTACACCAACAGGTGGAGTAAAGAATCCAATCGCCAGGTTAACAATCATTAAAATACCAAAGTGAACTGGGTCATAACCAATTTGGATCGCAATTGGTAACAGGATTGGTGTTAAGATAATAATCGCTGCTAATGTATCCATAAACATACCAACGAATAATAAAAGTACTGTAATCAATAAGATGATGATGATTGGTTCACTTGAAATTGACATCATCGCATTTGCAACTTTATTTGGAATTTGTTCGATTGTTAAGAAACGTCCGAATGCAGTTGCTGTTCCAACAATGATTAACACCGTAGCGGTCGTTAATGCAGAGTCAATTAATACTTTAGGTAATTCCTTAAATTTCAGCTCTTTGTACAGCACCATTGAAGCAAATAGACCATATACAACAGCAATTACAGCAGCTTCAGTTGGTGTGAAGTACCCACCATAAATTCCACCTAAAATGATAATCGGAATTAATAATGCCCATTTTGCATCCCATGTTGCCTTCCATACTTTTTTCAGTGAAGTTGGTTCTTCAAGACCTTTATAGCCCTTTTTCTTCGAATAGTAATATGCCCAAACTATCATTGAAAGACCAACTAAAATTCCAGGAACAATACCTGCAATAAACAAATCTCCAATAGACGTATTACCTGTTACACCATAAATAACCATTGGAATACTAGGGGGAATAATGACCCCAATTGAACCTGCTGCCGCTACAACAGCAGTAGCAAACTTTTTATCATATCCTTGACGCACCATAGCAGGAATCATAATCCCACCAATTGCAGCAACAGTAGCAGGACCTGATCCTGAAATTGCTGCAAAGAACATACAAGTTACGATTGTAGCAATGGCAAATCCACCTGTTCTATTTCCTACTAACGCATTTGCAACATTAAAAAGTCTCTCTGAAATTCCACCCTTACCCATAATTTCTCCTGCAAGGATGAAGAAAGGAACAGCCATTAGTGGGAAAGAATCTACGGATGTTACCAATTCCTTCGCCAAAAATTCAACTGGTAGGGTACCTGAGAAAAAGATGGTAATAAGTGTTGCTAAACCTATTGAAATCCCAATGGGAACACTTAAAAGTAATAGTAGTGCAAAACTACCAAATAAGACTGCAGCAGTCATTTTATAAACCCCCTAGATTATTCAAGGACACTATCCTTAAGTCTTTCAGCTTCAGTTCGATTATCAACTTCTCCTTTTCCTAATAAGGCTTTAATATACTCTACAAGATTTTGGATTAAACGAATAAGTGTTAATCCCATACCAATTGGTGTAGCCATATATACAAGACCCATAGGAATGCCAAGCGCTGGAGATGTTTGGCCAAAAGATAATAATTTTGTAGCTATATCGTAGCCGTATCTAATCACAAATAGTGCAAAAACCATAAATAGCAGGGTTGCTATGATATTTAAAATGATTTTTCCTCTTTCTTTAAGTAATAACAATACAACGTCTACTTTAATATGACGATTTTTCTTTACGCCATAACTAATGCCTAAGTAAACTAGCCAAATAAAACAATATCTTGCTAGCTCTTCAGACCAAGAAAGGGAATTATCTAAAAGTCTCGCAATAACCTGTACAAAAATGACTGTTACCATGATAGAAGAAAATAGAACGAGACCTACTTCTTCAATATGTCGATCAAACCATCGAATGATTTTCATTTTGATCTCCTCTTTACGTAGAATAAAATAATAAAACCCGGCAAATGCCGGGCTTTAGGCACAGCAATGCCATTACACACCTTTAAGAGAAAAGGACTTTGAGGAATCCTCCTCCCCAAAGTCCTTTATTAGTTAGCTATTACTTAGATGCAGCTTCAATTGCATCGTATACTTCTTGAACTGTTTCTTGACCAATTCTTTCAGCGTACTTGTCGATTACAGGTTGAACTAAAGCTTTCATTTCTGCGTGAGCTTCTGGTGTGATTTCAGTGTATGTCATACCAGCTTCTTGAAGATCTGCAAGGTATTGAGCATTTGCTTCACGATTTAATTCACGTTGGTATTGACCTGCTTCAGTAGCAGCATCCTGAACGATTTGCTTTTGCTCATCATTTAATCCATCAAAGAACGATTTGCTCATTAAGAATACGAATGGGCTGTAAATATGGTTTGTATTTGAAACATGATCTTGTACTTCATAGAATTTTGATAAATAAATTGTAGCAAATGGATTTTCTTGTCCATCAACTGTACCTTGTTGCATTGCAGTGAATAACTCAGTAAACGCCATTGGAGTTGGGTTAGCACCTAAAGCACGGAACGCTTCTAAGTGTAAGTCATTTTCCATTGTACGTAATTTTAAGCCTTTGAAATCAGCTGCAGTTGCAACTGCTTTCTTGCTGTTAGAAACTTGACGGAAACCATTTTCCCAGTAAGCTAAACCAACTAGGTTTTGTGGCTCTAACATACCTAAGAATTTTTGACCAACTTCACCATCTAATACTTCGTCAGCTACTTCTTCGCTTGGGAATAAGAATGGGAAATCAAAAACGCTGAACTCAGGAACAAAGTTTGCTAATGGTGCTGTAGAAGGAATAACAACTTCTTGAGTACCTAATTGTAATGCTTCAGTCATCGTACGGTCGTCACCAAGTTGTCCGCTATGGTACGTTTCAACAACGATTTGACCATTTGATTTTTCTTCAACGATTTCTTTAAAACGTAAAAGACCTTTGTATTGTGGGTGAGCATCATTTAATCCGATACCAGCACGGATTGTTTTCACTTCACCAGTGTCAGCTGTGCCTTCACCTTCATTGTTTTCACCTTCGTTTGCCCCTTCATTTCCGCCGCCACATGCAGCTAGAGCAAATACCATAAATACTGTTAGAAAAAGAGCTAAAAACTTTTTCATTGGTTGAGTCCCCCTAATAATTTTTATTTTTTTACTACTTCATGCCCGCCAAACTCATTTCTAAGTGCGGCAACTACCTTTCCTGTAAAGGTATCATCCTCTAAGGAACGATAACGCATTAATAGTGAAAGAGTAATAACTGGAGCTGGAACTTGTAAGTCTAAAGCAGTTTCAACTGTCCATTTCCCTTCACCAGAAGAATTCATGATTCCTCTGATTTGTTCTAGCTTCGGATCTTTGGAGAATGCGTTTTCAGTTAACTCCATTAACCAAGACCTGATAACAGAACCATTATTCCAAACCTTTGCTACTCCTTGGTAGTCGAAATCAAATTCACTTTTTTCAAGAATATCGAAGCCTTCTGCAATAGCTTGCATCATTCCATATTCAATCCCGTTGTGAATCATTTTTAAATAGTGACCGCTACCTAACTCGCCTGAATAGAAGTAACCGTTTTCAACTGCGATGTCAATAAACAGTGGTTCAATGGATTTGAAGACTTCTTTGTCTCCACCGATCATTGTACAGACGCCATTTCTAGCACCCTCTACACCACCACTTGTACCACAGTCAAAGAAATAAACACCTTTCTCAGACAACCTTTTTCCCCGACGGACAGAATCTTTATAATTCGAATTTCCACCGTCGATAATGATGTCTCCAGACTCTAAAAGCGGTTCTAATTTAGAGAGAACGCTTTCAGTAATATCACCTGCTGGTACCATTAACCAAATAATCCGAGGGGTTTCTAGTTGCTGTATGACTTCCTCTAAAGTATTTGCACCAATTGCGCCTTCTGCAGAAATGTTATGTACCTGTTCAGAATTCACATCATGGGCAACTACCTCGTGGCCATGGTCCATTAGGTTTTGAACGAGGTTATACCCCATCTTACCAAGACCAACCATCCCTAACTTCATATGCGTGTAACCCCTTTCACTTCATTCATGTGAAAATTTATTTCGCATGAGCCAATTATAATAGTAATTTTTTTTCATTTCAATACTTTTATGAAAAAATATTTTTTCCTTATTTTCATCATAGAGAAAAAATATTTTTTTAGTAAAATATAATGTATTATATAGAGAGATTAATTTATTTCTAGGAAATCGTTTGCACAAAAAATTATCATTAGTACTTACAACAACATGTAAGCGTTTAAATAAATCACACATTCATTCGTATAGGAGGTTAAATTATGAATACACAAACTCCCTACTGTTTCACTCGCATACGAGCTGTATATTCAAAGCTAAGTGATAAAGAGAGGATGGTCGCTGACTATATTTTAGAACAACCTGACAAAATTATTCATTCAACCATCAGCCAAGTTGCAGAGGATATAGAAATAGCTGACGCAACTGTGTTTCGTTTTTGTAAAAGAATTGGTTTCAAGGGTTACCAAGCTATGAAAATTGCACTAGCATCTGAAGTCGTCTCACCTATCAAAGAAATTCATGACACGATAACAGAAGATGATGACGAGGCTACTATTGTTCAAAAAGTATTTAAATCAAATATAAAAACAATCGAAGATACGTTGCAGGTGATTGACCCTGAGCAATTTAAAAAAGCAGTATCTGCTTTGACAATTGCTAGAAAAATCGAGTTCTATGGTAGTGGTGGATCTGGTGCAATTGCGATGGATGGACATCATAAGTTTTTAAGAAGTGGTTTACTTACAAGCTGTTATACAGATGCCCATCTCCAGATCATGAGCGCATCACAATTAACCGAACAGGATGTCGTTGTATGTATTTCACACTCCGGAACGAGCAAAGATATAATCGAATCATTAGAAGTGGCAAAAAGTAGAGGTGCAACCACAATAGGAATCACCAACTATAGTAAGACTCCACTAAGTAAAAAAGCTGATATTACGCTATTTACTGTTTCTGAGGAAACTGAATTCCGATCTGAGGCTCTTGCCTCCCGACTTGCGCAATTAACGATTATTGATGCATTATATGTAAATGTAAGTGTGAAATTAAAGGATGAAATGCAAGCATCATTAAAGAGAATGCGTAATGCCGTTGCAATTAAACGCGTGTAACTGATTCGCATAAAAGAAGGTGTAAACTTTGAGTAAGACGATTGTTATTGGATTAGATATTGGGACAACTAGTGTAAAAGCCGTTGCTTTTACTAGAAATGGGGTTGCTATCGCAGAACAAGAGGTAGAATACCCGCTTCACACACCACACCCTAGTTGGGCAGAGCAGGACCCTTTAGTCATTGAAAAAGCAACAATTGAGGTTATTCGGTCTTTAATAGACTCTCATTCAATTGATACAGCACAGCTTTTTGCCATTGGTTTATCAAGTGCCATGCACTCATTGATATGTATGGATAGTAACGGTGAGCCACTATCTCCTTCGATTACATGGGCAGATGGACGAGCTGCTGAGCAGGCTTCTCGTTTACGAGAGAATGGCTTGCACATTTATCAAGCAACCGGAACACCTATCCATCCAATGTCTCCGCTAGTTAAGCTGATCTGGATGAAAGAAAATAATTACGAACCGTATAAAAACGCTGATAAGTTCGTTTCAATTAAGGAATTTTTATTGTATCGTTGGTTTGGCAGTACAGTTGTCGACTATGCTATTGCTTCTGCTACTGGTTTGTTTGACTTACACAAGCATCAGTGGAATAAGGATTCGTTGAAGTTAGCAGGAATATCTGAAGAAAAACTATTTCGACCAGTTCCACCTACTGAGGTGTTAACTGGAATTGATAGAGATATAGCTATGAAAGCCGGCTTACCATTTGATATTCCGTTTGTGATTGGTGCCAGCGATGGTCCTTTAGCTAATCTTGGTATTGGTGCGATTAATCCTGGTGAAGTGGCCATTACCATTGGAACGAGTGGAGCTATTCGACAGATTGTTTCTTCTCCAAAAACAGATGAGTTGCAGCAAACATTCTGCTACTCGTTTACAGAAACGCACTCGCTTATTGGTGGACCAACGAATAACGGTGGAATTGTGTTTCGTTGGTTAAGAGATACATTTGGCGGGAATGAAAACTATGCATCTCTTACCGCTTTAGCTGAAAAAGTAGTGCCTGGTTCTGAAGGGCTTATTTTTCTCCCTTACTTAAATGGTGAAAGAGCACCAATGTGGAATTCTAGAGTAAGAGGCAATTTACATGGGTTATCGTTACGTCATGGGAAGGAGCACATCATCCGTGCTGGGTTAGAGGGTGTCATCTATAGTGTCTATCATGTTGGACAAGCACTCGAGCGACTAGCTGGCCCTCCTCAAAAGATCCTGGCAAGTGGTGGCTTTGCTCGTTCATCACTTTGGCTGCAAATGCTTGCTGATGTCTTTAACCAGGAGGTTGAAGTACCAATTAGTCATCAAAGCTCGGCATGGGGTGCAGCATGGTTAGCTCTTAAGGGAATTGGCGAGGTAAGTGATTTAACTTCGATTAAAGAAAGCATTCCGATGCAAGGCAGCTTTACTCCAAATGCTGACAACCATAAGGTGTACGCTGAAATGTTCGCGGTTTATAAAGAGCTTTCTGATGGACTTGATGAATTTTACTCTTGATGGTAGAAGACTCTTTCTTTAGGGAAAGGGTCTTTTTTGATATAACGGCCTGGGAGTCGGTTTCGAGGTAGCAGCTAGTTTTGGCGGACTCACAGGCCGTTATTCTGCTAAAAGTCGACTATTTTTCACCTTTTGTGGTGTGGACTCACTGGCCGATATCTTATCAAAAAACCATCGTTTGGCCTCACTTCTCACCATATAAGAGCCTCTCAGTCCGCAAAGCCTTTGAAAAACCCTATTTTTCATGAAATAACGGCCTCTGAGTCCACTTAAAAACAAACATACAAAAAAGCAGCTCAATCAAGGTACAAACCTCCAATTGAGCTCCCCTCTTTTACATAAACCCAGTCATATTTTTCCCGTAGAAAATCTCGTCCATTTCAAGCATAATTTTTCGAGTAATGCTTGCTTGTTCTTCAGCCGACAACGTATCCTTCTTATAGCCAAATAGATAGTTGTCCAAATCAAACTTCTTCAGCTTACATTTTGTATGAAAAATGTTTTCCTGATACACATTTACATCAATCATGTCATAGTACTCTTGAATTTCATCCGGGATATAATTCTGGATAGAGTTGATCTCATGGTCAATAAACAACTTATGACCTGTTACATCTCGAGTAAAACCTCGTACTCTGTAGTCAATCGTCATTACATCTGTTTCAAAAGAATGAATGAGAAAATTTAATGCTTTAAGTGGTGAAATTTCCCCACAGGTTGAAACATCAATATCAGCGCGGAATGTACTAATTCCCTCATCCGGATGGGATTCCGGATATGTATGAACTGTAATGTGGCTCTTGTCTAACTGTGCCACGACTGAACCAGGAATTGGACCTGGGGACTCCTCGAAAGACTCTGTTTTCGCTTCGTCAACTGGACCTTCTGAAACAAGAATTGTAACACTAGCACCTTGAGGTTCATAATCCTGCTTGGCGATATTTAAGATGTTCGCCCCAATAATATCCGTTACTTTAGAAAGAATTTTCGTAAGCCTTTCCGCATTGTAAACTTCATCTATATAGTTTAAATAGGCATCCCGTTCTTCCTTTGTTCTTGTATAGCAAATATCAAACATATTAAAGCTTAGTGACTTTGTAAGATTATTAAAACCATGTAACTCAACAACCTGCTTGGGAGTAAGCTTCATTATTTAAAATCCCCTTTTCAAAGATTTCGTTACCTTTAGCTTGGTAGACCATTGTTTATAATATTCTTCATGATAATAGGAAGTTTTTACCGATTAACGACACATAAGCAAACCGACTTTCCTGTAATCTTTAGGGTTCTCTGTTAAGAATTCTTTTATTCTTAGACCTCGGTACAGGCAACTTAAAAAGACCAAACCCTTAATGGTTTGGCCAGTTACAATAGTTCAACTTCAATTGATAAAATCTCTTTAATTCCCTTTAGTTCTTCGTAAACCTCTGAGGTAAACCTAGAATTGTGAACAGTGACAACCAAATCAACCATTCGGTTTTCAGTGCCTTTGTTATCTTTAATCTTCACTCTTTTTATGTTTATATTTAAGTCTCTTATATGCTGAATAGTTTCTTTTAAGGATATCTCTCTATCCACCTCTACCTTTAAGCGAAGCTCTTTTTGCCTAAGCGTTTTTGGCCCAATCTTTATTAAAAGTGGGCTTAATAAATCAATGGCAATGAACATTAACACAGTTGCAGTAATTGCTTCTACATAAAACCCTGCCCCTACTGTAATCCCAAGTCCTGCTGCCGCCCATATCATTGCGGCTGTTGTTAGTCCACTGATTACATCATTGTTTCTTCTTAAAATTGCACCAGCACCTAGAAAACCTACCCCTGTTACGATTTGAGCAGCAAGTCTTAATGGATCCATTGGGGCAGAATAAGGAACTGCATAAATGGTAGCAGCTTCAATTGAGACAATCGTTAATAAGCAAGAGCTTATCGAAATAACGATGGTTGTCTTAATTCCTAATGGTTTTTTCTTTATTTCTCTTTCTACTCCAACAGCAGCGCCAAGAATCAATGATAAGATTAATTTTTTTAAGAGTATGTAGTCAAGTATCATCATATGTATCACCCTTTTGCTTTTAAAAAACTAAAGACAATTTTTATAATAGTAACACAATTTATTCAGAAAGTCTTAATAATGGATAGAAATGTGCATTTTGGATATTTTAACATGGAATGGAATAATTCTGTGTTGAGGTGAAGTTAAATATGTTTTATTCAAAAAGAAAAAGGCACAATTTTTTTAATTTATTTTTAATATTGATTCCCTGGTTATCAACATTATTCATTGGCAAGCGTTATATAAAACGTTATTTCGGATCAAGTTTTGTTATCAGCATTTACGAAATTATCAGTCATATATACGGGCGTAAGCGGAAGTATTGGAAGTTTTACGATAAGCCTAAATCATTTATACGTGATGAGCTTCCTTTTGACGTTGGCCCATACATACCTATGTCTATGTGGTTACTTAAATATTCGTATGGAAACTTTAAAAAGTATGTGTTTTATAATGTGTTGGCTAATGGAGCCTTTGCCTTTATCTTTATGCCTCTTCTAAAAAGAATAAAAATAATCAAGTTAGATCGGTTAAACTACTTCCAATTCTTTATTTATATTCATTATAAAGCTTATTTATTGTATGGAGTTCAGTATTTAATTGAGAAAATAAAAAAAGGTTAACCCTTTAATAAAGCGAATTGGACTCCCTGTTGAAAGGGAGTCTTTCTAGTAAGTTAACTTAAAAATAAAACAGAGAACACCATCAAAAATGATGTTCTCCATTTCCAAACAAACGTTTATTTGAATTTTTGAACCCCTTGGTGTTACTAGGCGCAAGGCAACTCATCAAACGTTTATTTAACTATTTTTTGTCTTATTATTGTTGACCTTTTTTTACCCATTCAGCAATTGTAACTGTACGCTTTGCTTGATGTTTAACTGCTGCTTTTGCATCCTCAACTATTTTTCCATCTTGATTCACTGTCACACTGGTTCCGTAAGGATTTCCTCCTGCAGCGAACATAACAGGGTCAGTGTATCCAGGACCTGCAATAATAGCACCCCAGTGATAGAACGTATTATTAAGAGCTAAAATTGTTGCTTCCTGCCCACCATGTGGATTTTGTGCTGAAGACATTGAGCTAACTACTTTGTTCATTAGTTTTCCATTAAACCAAAGTCCTCCAGTTGTATCTAAAAACTGCTTCATTTGCCCTGGCATATTACCAAACCTAGTCGGAACACTTATGATGATTGCGTCCGCCCACTCTAAATCGTCTAACTTTACCTCTGGTACATCCTTTGTAGCCTCTAAATGAGCCTTCCAAGCCGGGTTAGAATTAATCGCCTCTTGAGGTGCTAATTCTGGTACCTTTAACACCTTCACTTCTGCACCTGCTTCTTTAGCACCCTCCGCAGCCCATTGTGATAACTGATAGTTTGTTCCTGTCGAACTATAATAAACAATAGCTAAATTTATATTAGACATATGTATTCTCCTTTCAAATAGTAGTAGAGTCGCTTTTTACTATTCCCTTAGGATGGATACTTTAAACTTTCTTCTAAAACTGTGATACATTTAAAAATACATATAAGTAAGGAGGACATAAGTTATGATGGATTTATTTAGTGTAAAAGATAAAGTGGTGCTAATAACTGGTTCAACCCGTGGACTTGGTTTAAGCTTTGCAAAGGGTTTTGCACAAGCAGGAGCAAAGGTCATTTTAAACGGCAGAGACCCAATACAAGTACAGCAAGTTGTTCAATCACTTGAGGGAACTACTTTCGGATATGCCTTCGACGTATGTGATAAAACAGCTGTTGCAGAGGCTGTTGATAAAATTGAAGCAGAAGTTGGGCCAATCGACGTGTTAGTCAATAATGCCGGAATTCAACGTCGTGGGCCACTTGAAGAATTGACAATGGAGGACTGGGAAACTGTTATTGATGTGAACTTGAACTCTGTGTTTTATATTTCGCAATGTGTGTTTAAATATATGAAAACCCGTCGTAAGGGAAAAATCATTAATATTACTTCACTAAATGCTGAGAAGGCCCGTCCAAGCATCGGAAATTATTCCGCTGCAAAAGGTGGACTAAAAATGTTAACAAAGTCGATGGCAACCGAGTGGGGACCTTACAATATCCAAACAAATGCAATCGGACCAGGCTATTTTATTACCGATTTAACACAAAAACTTGTAGATGACCCTGAGTTTGATAAATGGGTAAAAAGTGAAGTACCTTTACAAAAATGGGGAAAACCTGAGGAATTGATTGGGACAGCTATTTATCTAGCATCTGATGCATCAAATTATGTGAACGGTCACACTGTTTATGTTGATGGTGGCTGGCAGGCTTCGTTATAAAAATTTGATTAAATACAAATGGAGTGTAAAATTCTTACACTCCATTTGTAACTATTGATATGTAATCTTAGCTTTGAGGTTCTGACGGTGTTGAAATACTTGATAATGCTTGTTCAGCATCTTGGTCAAACTGGTCTTTTACCGCTATGTCTCCTAATGAAACCATTCCAACAATTTGCCCATTTTCAACAACAGGTAAGCGACGGATTTGCTGGTCTGCCATTAATTGGGCTGCCTGATGGATATCCATATCTGGTGTCCCTTTAACAATTTCCTGAGCAGTCATTACTTCAGAAACTCGAGTTTGGGAAGCTTCACCTTGTGCTGTAGCACGAAGCGTGATATCACGGTCTGTTACAATCCCAACCATTTCACCGGTGTTATTTACAACCGGAATTGCCCCGATATTATGCTCACTCATTAGAGCCGCTGCTTCTTGAATCGTTTGTGAATCCTTAACAGTATAAACATCTGATGTCATGATATTTCTTAATTGTTGTTCCATATTATTACCTCCCTTTCATAATATAGGGTGGTATTTTTTTGGAATTCTATTCAGGGGTTCAATATTTCAATTTTGGTTTTCTTCATTGTATTTACGTTTGATTTATATCCACTTTATATCTGTTTATATTTTTGACGCATTCATTATTCCCATCTATAATGTAATTAAATTTATATTACGGAGAACAGAGCACTTACCTATAGAAATCGCTGTTTGCCAAAAAAATTTCCCTCCTTTCCCCCTCTTCACCTCAAATTTCTACTAAAAGTTCATATGAATTTAAAATAGCCATAATTAATAATAAAGCATAAGTGGAGGATAAAATGACTGAAATAGACACAGAAAAAGTAAAAATCATTCCCTTAGGTGGCCTAGGGGAAGTTGGAAAAAACATGTACATAGTAGAATTTAAAAATGAAATTATTATCATTGATTCTGGAATAAGGTTCCCTGATAATGAACTCTTTGGAATAGACTATATTATTCCAGACTATACCTATCTGGTTGAGAATGCCTCTAAAGTGAAAGGCTTATTCATAACTCATGGTCATGAAGATCATATCGGAGGCATCCCTTTTTTATTAAAAAGTATAAATGTGCCGATTTATGCAGGTAAGCTTGCCGTCGGTTTGATTAAAGGGAAATTAGAAGAACACAATCTGCTACGAGAGGCTTCTTTACATGAAATTTCTCACGACACCATTGTGACTTTTAATGAAGTAAGTATCTCTTTCTTTGCGACTACCCATAGTATTCCTGATTCATTCGGAATTGTAGTCGATACTCCTTTAGGGAAAGTTGTTCATACAGGTGATTTTAAATTCGATTTCTCTCCTGTTGGACAAGAACCTGATTTAATTAAAATGGGTGAGATAGGAAAGAATGGTGTGCTTTGTCTATTATCAGATAGTACAAATAGTGAAAAACCCGGTTTTTCTATTTCTGAACAATTAATTGGTAAGAACATCCTAGACATTATCCAAAAACAAACCGGACGTGTCATCTTTGCAACTTTTGCATCAAACATCTACCGATTACAAGAGGCAATCAATGCCTCCATTAAAACCAATCGAAAAGTTTGCTTGATAGGAAGAAGCATGGAAAAAAATATCACATTAGCCAGAGAGTTAGGATACATAATCGCACCACCTGGCACTTTTATTACAGTTAATGAAATAAAGGATTATCCTGCAAATGAAATAACAATCCTATGTACTGGTAGCCAAGGTGAGCCATTTGCAGCATTATCCAGGATTTCTGAGGGACGTCATAGACACATACATGTTATTCCTGGAGATACCATCATCTTTTCATCCTCACCTATTCCTGGCAATGGAGTTGCTGTTAATCGAGTAATCGATAAATTAGCAAGAGCAGGTGCAGAAGTAATTAGTCACAAATTAAGTCACATTCACACTTCAGGTCACGGAGCTCAAGAGGAACAAAAATTAATGATTCGTCTTATGAAACCAAAACACTTTATTCCGATTCACGGGGAATTTAAAATGCAAAAAATGCATCAATCACTTGCTATCCAGTGTGATATCCCAAAAGAAAACACCTTCCTAATGGATAACGGTGATGTCTTAGAGATTAATGAACATACCGGATTTATTGGGAGTAAAGTGCCTGGTAATTCTGTGTATATTGATGGCAATAGCATTGGTGAGATTGGTAGAAGCGTCCTGCAAGAACGAAAGGCATTATCCGAACACGGAATGTTGTCTGTTTTTATCCTGCGAAAAGAAGGAAAAATCATTGGTGAGCCTCAATTAATTTCTAGGGGTTTTGTTTTCATACGAGATTCTGTGGAACTTATGAAAGATATTAGACAATCTGTAACTAATGAACTACAACACAGTTCAATAAGCGAATACAACCTTAGAAAGAAACTTTCCGATTTTATCTATCATAAGACAAAACGCAATCCACTTATTATTACTAAGTTTATTGAACTATCGTAATTGAATTACCTAAAAAAGAGTAGTGAGCATTGCCTCATTACTCTTTTAATCTATAATTGACTAAATTTTTAAATGACTTAATGTTCTCGTGATTATTCTGAAACAATTTAACTTGATATCCGTATATGTATTAATAATCACTTTCGGAAAAAATAGATGCTTCGAATTCTAGTTTTGTGGACTGACTTATGGAAAATTACGATTTCAGTGGATCATAAATTCGTTTAGATGACCTAGGTTTCTGATAATCGGTATCTTGAGGGTTCATAAATCCGTTTATGCGACCTCACTTTCTGAAAATCAGGATTATGAGGGCTCATAAATCCGTTTATGTGACCTCATTTTTCGAAAATCAGTATCTTGAGGGTTCATAAATCCGTTTATGCGACCTCACTATCTGAAAATCAGGATTATGAGGGCTCATAAATCCGTTTATGTGACCTCATTTTTCGAAAATCAGTATCTTGAGGGTTCATAAATCCGTTTATGTGACCTCGTTTTTCGAAAATCAGTATCTTGAGGGATCATAAATCCGTTTATGTGACCTCATTTTTCGAAAATCAGTATCTTGAGGGCTCATAAATCCGTTTATGTGACCTCATTTTTCGAAAATCAGTATCTTGAGGGTTCATAAATCCGTTTATGTGACCTCATTTTTCGAAAATCAGTATCTTGAGGGTTCATAAATCCGTTTATGCGACCTCACTATCTGAAAATCAGGATTATGAGGGCTCATAAATTTGTTTATGTGACCTACTTTCTGAGAATCAAGATTTTGAGGGCTCATAAATTTGTTTATGTGACCTCATTATCTAATAAATCACGATTTTGAGGGCTCATAAATCCGTTTATGTGACCTCACTTTTCAAAAATCACTATATAAGGGCTCATAAAGGTTTATGCTTGTATTGCTCAGGGTGGAGGGATGGACTTGAAAAAGAACTTGAAAACATATGGATTAATCATTTTAGTAGTATTTTCTACATTAGCTATTATCGATAACCTACGTATCTCGGATGCTGCCGATAAACTGCAAGTAGATAATGAAAAGTTGGTAAAACAAGTTACTTCTATAGAAAAAGAACTTGAAAACAGCTCACTAACCTCTAATGAGTTATTGAAAGAAAATAAAGAACTAGTAATGGAAGTTGCTAAGTTAGAAGAAGATGTTGAAGGTTTAAAAACTTCGTTAGATTATCAAGGTTTTAAAGAAGCAACTGGCATAGTAGAGGCTTATAAGGTAGCAAATACAATAAAAGAAGCGTCGAATTTAGTCTCACTAAACATTGGTGGTGGTTATTCTACAATAGACCGTGAAGGGAATTGTCCTTGTCACTTGTTCTTTGGGAAGTATGGCAAATCAATTGAGTGGATACCAAATGTTGTACTTGACCTAAAGGAATTCAGCCTTGATAAAGACAAAGTCCTTCTTACCTACCGGACAGTAGAAGCGATTAAAGGTGACTATCAGTTTATCGTGTCAAAATCCACACTAAATAGAGAACAAGAAGAAAGATGGATGATTGACGAAATAACGCTTATAAAGAAAGAATAAAGAAAAAAACCCATATTAACTATGGGTTTTAATTATATGTATGGCTCCGCAGGCAGGACTCGAACCTGCGACCGATCGGTTAACAGCCGATAGCTCTACCACTGAGCTACTGCGGAATATGGTGGTAAATAAACGTTATTTTGTTTCCGAGTTTTTAATCAGTATCTCCGATCATCCCGATCTCAGGAAGATAAATCAAGTAGCAGCTCGATCGGTATGCTGAAGATGATTCAAGAAGCATATTCGGACGAGCTCTACCACTGAGCTACTGCGGAATATATAGTTTAGTTACACTAAAATAGTATAACTAAACCCTTAAAAAACATACACTTTTTTTCAAAAGAATTACTTAACAATTAAAACAGGACAGTTTACACGCTTTGCCACTTTGTGACTAACACTTCCTAAAACCATTTCCTGAAGTGTATTAAGTCCCCTACTTCCAATCACAACTACGTCGAATTCATTTGAGTTTGCATAGTCAACAATTGTCGGGCCCGGTTCACCATGAAGCGTAGTTACTTTATAATTTAGGTTATTATCTTTTAATACTTGCTCCGTACTTAGTATTCTTTCTTTTCTTGTTACTTCCTTGTCTTTACTGTGTAATACATCAGCTTTGGATGTTTGTGCATCCACTACATAGACAACCTCAACTACAGCGTTTGGGTTAGCAGAAGCTATATATACTGCTTTTTCTGTAGCTTTCACCGCATGTTTAGATCCATCAGAAGCAACTAATATTTTTGTGAACATTGATATCCCTCCTATTATGTAAAAGGGCATACTAGAAACCTAGTACACCCTTTCTTCTTTAATGACCAGAAACCTTAGCGCCTGGCTTGCTATGAACTGCTAAACGTTCTACAAGGTTAGAACTAGGTTCATTTAACCCAATGATTTTTACATCTGTATTGTTTTCTCTAAGTTTTATAACGACTTTATCAATCGCAGCAACCGCTGAGTCATCCCAAACATGAGCCTGTGAAAAATCAATTTCAACGTGTGTAATGTTTTCCTTTAAATCAAAGCTATTTACTAAGTCAGTAACGGATGCGAAGAATACTTGACCTGTTACTTTATAAATACGCTTTTGATTCCCTTCAGCTAAAACACTTGTTACATGTACCTTTGAAATTTTAGCAACAAAGAAAATTGCACTTAAGATGATTCCTGCGAAAACACCTTTTGATAAATCATGAGTGTACACAACGGTTACAACTGTAACAACCATTACGATCGAATCGGTAATCGGTGCTACCTTTAATTGCTTTAATGAAGACCAATCAAATGTACCGATGGAAACCATTATCATAACTCCAACAAGCGCTGCCATTGGAATTTGAACAACAAGACCACCAAGTACTAGTATTAAGAACATCAGGAATACCCCTGCAACTAATGAAGAAAGTCTTCCTCTTGCACCCGATTTAACGTTGATAACCGCCTGACCGATCATCGCACAGCCAGCCATTCCGCCGAAAAATCCAGTTACTATGTTCGCAATACCTTGACCACGGCTTTCTTTGTTTTTATCACTGTCTGTATCTGTCATATCATCAACAATGGATGCTGTTAACAATGTTTCAAGCAAACCTACAATAGCTAATGCTAAAGCATAAGGGAAAATAATCGATAAAGTTTCAAGATTAAACGGCACCATTGGTATCGCAAAAAACGGTAATGCTTGAGTTAGTTCTCCCATATCACCAACTGTTCGAACACCACTGCCAGAAAAAATAGCAATAATTGAAATAACAATAATCGCCACTAATGGTGAAGGTACAACCTTCGTAAACCTTGGCAGAATGTAGATAATCGCTAAAGCTCCAGCAACCATCGCATACATTTGCCATGATTCTCCTACAAAGTGAGTCAGTTGAGCGGTAAAAATAAGAATAGCTAGTGCGTTTACGAAGCCTACCATAACCGAACGCGGTATAAACTTCATGTATCTAGCGAGCTTGAATACCCCAAAAATAATCTGCAAAATACCTGTTAAAATGGTTGCAGCAAATAAATATTGCAAGCCATGATCTGCAACCAAGGTCACCATTAAAAGAGCCATTGCTCCCGTTGCACCTGAAATCATCGCTGGTCTTCCACCAACGAATGCAATCACAACTGCGATACAGAAGGCAGCATAAAGACCAACCATTGGGTCCACACCTGCGATGATTGAAAAGGCAATTGCCTCTGGAATTAATGCTAAGGCAACAACGATACCCGCTAAAGTATCGCCTTTGATGTTACCAAACCACTCTTGTTTAATTGTCTGAACGTTCAAAAGAACACCTCTTCCTATTTTTCTATAATTTTTAAAAATGACTTTCAACTCTCATGAAAGTCGGGACCGTTTTTAACAAGTGAATCTTATCACAAATTCGTAAACTACGAAATTTCGATGTAAGCGTAAATCATAGCACTTATCCTCTATAAATCTCTTAATTTCTCTTAAATACTCTATCATTCACAAAAACGTCACATTTAAAAAGAAGATATATTCAAATAATTCAATTTAATTATGGTGTTTATGTGGCTATTTTCAAGAAATTCACTTAGTGGAAGATCTGAACAAGTTATCACTACTATTGTGGTGTAATAGGGAAGATGATGATTTAATTTACGTAGAAGTTGGAGCGGTTCATCTTTAGTTGAGGTTAGGAAAATTATAGGTATATTTACATACATATAGCAAAAGTTAAAAGTAATAAATTTAAAGTGGGAGTAGATATA
The DNA here is from genome assembly GCF_017873715.1 of Cytobacillus luteolus. NCBI lineage: Bacteria > Bacillati > Bacillota > Bacilli > Caryophanales > Bacillaceae > Litchfieldia > Litchfieldia luteola. The sequence goes on along the minus strand of NZ_JAGGKM010000001.1, from coordinate 170,031 downwards.
GTTATGAGTTCTCCAGAAAGCGTAAAACTCACTTCAGCAGAAATGGCTTCTTTATGGCAGGAATATATTAGCCACACTCATAGCAATTGCATGCTGAACTATTTTATTGCAAAAGCAGAAGATAAAGAAGTACTAAAAGTGCTTACAAATGCCAATCAAAAGGTAGAAAAGATAAGAGATAAAACTAAACAAATATTAGAATTTGAAAATGTACCAGTACCAGTAGGTTTTAGTAATCAAGATGTAGACACAAATGCACCACGGTTGTTTTCAGATTCCTTTGCTTTATTGTATATAAAAAATTTATCAAGAATAATGGCTTCAACTTGTGGTCTTATGCATACCATGTCTACTCGCAAAGATATTAGGAAACATTTTAAAGAATGTTCTTCTGAAGGCATTACTGTTTTCGATGAGGTTAGTGATGTGTTGTTAGATAAAGGAATATATGTAAGACCTCCATTTATTGAACCCCCAAAAAAAACAGATTTTATTGAAGATAAGGACTATCTAAATGGAATCAATTTATTGGGCGATCAGAGGTTTTTAAATGCGATCGAAATATCCCATGTTTTTGGAAACATTGAAGCTAATGTAGTCGGCAATACAATAACAAAAGGCTTTGGACAAACAGCAGATAAAAAGGAAGTACGAGATTTCATGGACAAAGCCGGGAAACTCTCAGAAAAGGTAATCAACACACTTACCAGGTTTTTAACAAGCAGTCAATTACCATCACCAATGCCTTCTGAAACACAAGTCATGAGTTCTTCTCAACCAGCGTTTTCTGATAGGCTAATGATGTACCAATTAACTACTTTAACAGCAGCCGGATTATCCGATTATGCAACTTCATTAGCTACAAGTATGAGGAATGATTTAAAACGACATTATATGGATTTACTGGACGATACGTCGAAGTTAGGTGGAGAAGTCCAAAATATAATGATTAATAATAGCTGGTTAGAGCAACCACCACAGCAAGACAAAATAGTACATTAGCTTATTAATGACTTAGTGTGACCTTTATCTAGAATGTTGATGGGTTAAAGATCCATTTGGGTGACATATCGGACTCAGAGGTCCTTATTGTCAAAAAAACACTACTATTTATCCCCTTTGTGGACTCAGCTACCCTTATTTTGCTGAAACCAAGGTAAAATAGCTGTATTTTTCTGCAATAGTGGAATCTGGGTTCGTTTCACAGATAAAATGGCAGTATCTTCATAAATAACGGCTTCTGAGTCCGCCTTACTTTCCTTAATCAATTTTTAAACTGCTACTGCTGCAAGTTTGCAACCGGCTTTTTAGCCCAAAATGCCGCTAGCGCTCCTAGCACTGGAAAAATCAATAAAACAATCAAAATCTCATTGTATCCACCGAAAATATCATAAAACACACCAAACGGCAGTGGTCCAAACGCGGACCCAATAACCATCACTGACATGGCCAAGCCTTTTATACTTCCGATATACTTCCTCCCAAAGAAGTTTGGCCAAATAACATTTAAAGCAATACGTTCAACTCCACCTACGATTCCCCATAATACCCCAAAAGAGATTGCTAGAATCGCTGACTTAGAAACTAACAAAATTAGAATATAAAGTATCTGTCCAATGAATGCAATGACTAGCATGTAATTGGCTTGCATTTTATCAGCCAAAAAGCCAGAAAAAATACTGATTGGGAAGCCGATAATTGCCATTAAGCTTAGGACTGTAGCTGCGAGTACTGGCGACAAGCTACTTTCTGTGAAAATTGATAATAAATGAAATGTAAGACCCGTGTTGACTAAAGCTGGAATGGTTACGCAAAACAGCAATAGCCAAAAGGTTCTTGTTTTCTTTGCTTCAGCTAATGTCCAGCTTTGCTCTTCAATAACGATGTCGGCTTCATTTGACTTAGTAACAATTTGTTTATTATCAGGCAATAAGCCGATATCCTCTGGTTTATTTCTAACAAAGAAGTAAGCTAAAGGTACAAAAAACATAAGTATCACGATTCCCATTACTCGCCATGTAAACTGCCAACCCCATTGTTCAATCATCCAAAGATTGACGATTGGAAAGAGAGCTGAACTGACAAAACCACCTATAGCCATTAGACTGAATGCTCTTCCTCTTTTTTCAATAAACCACTGAGGAATCAGTGTATTAGGAACCAAAGACATTGACCCTTGGCCGAATAAGCGAATAAGAAAAAATCCAATAAAGAGCATGACAATGTTTGTTACCATACTGTTCCATAAACAGGCAAACGCTAATGCGACTGAAACAAAAACCATGGAGATACGCTGGCCATATTTATCAATATACCTTCCAACAACCATCATTAGTAAACCAGCACACAAGGTGGCTGTTGAATAAATAGAAGAAATCACCGAACGATTCCAACCAAAGTCAGCAAGGTAAAAATCAATAAAAACCGCGTTGGAATAGGTCTGACCTGGTCCTGAAAAGAACACAGCCATTGACCCAATCATCACAATTACCCAGCCATAATAAAATGGTGTTTGGATTGGTGTACTACTAACCACCTTCTGTTTTGCAAGCTGCGCCAAAAAAATCCTCCCCTTTACATCCCACTATTATAACACGGTTTTTGGGAGGTATAATGATTAGTTACACGGCATGGTAATCGGCAAAAAAGAATGCTACTCCATTGGTTAGGAAGTAGCACATGATTTCTTATTTATAAAATTCACCAGGAATTTCACCAAATTTTCTCTTATGATACAAAAGAGGTTCCTTGTTATGATCTTGGATATCGACTACTTCCCCAATGAGGATGGTGTGGTCTCCAGCTTCAATCGTTTGATACGTTTTGCAGTGCAAAACTCCTGCAGCTCCGTCAATGATTGGTAGCTTTGAAACTGAAAACTCCCATTTGCAATTTGCGAAGCGGTCAGTTCCCTTAGTTGCAAATAATGAACAAATGTCAGATTGGTCATTTGCTAAAACATGAACAGCAAATTGATCTGTTTTTATAAAATCGTCATAGGAGGAAACCCCCTTGTCAATTGACCACAAGATTAATAGAGGATCAATTGAAACTGAAGCAAAAGAGTTAACCGTTAACCCTAATGGAGTTCCTTTTTCATTCAGAGTCGTAACAACTGTAACCCCTGTTGGATAATTTCCCATAACAGCTTTAAACGTATCTACATTTTTTTGATTACTCATCATAACTCACTCCTTTATCTCTAAAAGTTCAAGGAAATTTAATTCTTACCATTATATGATTTCCCTCAAAACTTATAACCTCGGTAGACTTCTAGATAGCTTATAGATGGAGGAGTAACTTTAAATTACTGAAATATAAAAGCCCACTTAAAATCACTAAGTGAGCTTTTCCATATCCTGTATTACCTTTACCTCTTCTTTTGTTACCAACTTTATATCCGTATAAAGTTTAGAATCTTCTCGTTTGATCTCAATCTGGCCATTCTGGTAATCATGTAAAACTGAATAGATTTTGTTTTCATATTCTACCTTTTTCCCTATCATATTTTCTCCTTTTTTATTGAGACCTACTTGAAGAATATATTGCTATTTTTATATACTTAATTTCATAACAAACTAAATCTTTACTTACTATTTTACTTTACTAGCTATTAAAAAAATGTGGCGAATTGCCACACTCAACAAGAAGGGAAAAAGTAATATGAGAGAATGGTTAAAGAGATTACGAAAAGAAAGAGGGTTAACACAGGAAGACGTAGCATCAAAGTCTTTTATCAATCGAGCGTTTTATGCTCAAATTGAAAATGGAACTCGTAACCCAAGCTTTGAAGTAGCTCGTAATATCGCAAGTACACTTGGAGTTAGCTCCTCAGTATTTTTTACAAACGAGCTAAGTGCCCCTTTTGAAATTGCGTTGAAAAACTCAGACATGGTTATTGCACATTGTGACTTAGAGTTAAGATATACATGGCTTTTTAATCCTCACCCTGATTTTGACACAACTGAAAGTCTTAGCAAAAGGGATGACGAACTAGCGACTAACCAAGGTATAGTTGACCTAATGGCCCTTAAACAAGAAGTCATAGATAAGGGGATCAAAATCAAACGCAAAATCTGCTTTCCACTGTCAGATGGGGAGCATTGTTATTTTGTTTTTGGGGAACCTCTTTTAAATGAAAATAAAGAGATAATTGGGGCAGTAACGGCTTCCATGGATATTAATGATTTTAACTAAAGAATGCAAAAGAGAAATCACAGGGGATTTCTAATAAAAAGGAGCTCGATTTTATAGATCCTAGCTCCTTCCTTCTTCAATAACAGATAGTCTACTTTTTCGGCTGATCTAGTGCTTGGTATGCTACCATATACTTTCCTCCATCGGCAACCTCTGAATGGTATAAAGCTTTAAGGGCATTGTTTTTCTCAAGGCCATGCTCTGCTTTCAGTTCTTTAAATCTTGTATGTAGTTCTTTATTTTCCTTAATTAGTTGTTGCATTTGTGATTTTATATACTTCAAATCATTTATCTCCTTTCTATTTTCAACTAGAAATAACCTGCTTAAAAAGCTTTCTAAATTGCTCCCGATCTTCTTCAGTAAAAGGCTTTGGACCCTTTGTTCGCTGTCCGCTTTTTCGAGCCATTGCACCTAAATAACGTGTTTGTAATAATTGGTCAATATTTTCATTTGTATACCTAAATCCTTTATGGTGGAGGACGGTAATTCCTTTAGGTAATCCTAGTGACGCAAGTCCATAATCTTGGGTCACAATAATATCTCCTTTTTGCGCTAGCTTCACAATCCGATAATCTGCAGCATCGGCCCCAGAATCAACATAAATGGTTTCCACTCCTGATGGCTGTTCTGCATTAGAAAAATGCGAAAAGCTCGTAACAAGGATAACCGGAATGTCTAGATTTCTTGCTTCTGAAATAATAATATCTTTTACCGGACAAGCATCTGCATCCACATAAATTTTCATCTTTATCTCTCCTGTGTTTTTCTATTCTCATATTATACTTTTTAGGATTGCGTTGGCAATTGGTCTCTACAATTGACATAACAAAAACCTACATGTTTTTAGAAAATCGCATGATGCTTCTTTTTCTTTATGGGCATTTTACTATTTTAGTTAAATTCCACTAATTTGCATTTTTTTCCTTTTTATGCTATGATAAAGAAGAATTATTTTTGTCGGTGTAAAGGATAGTATGAATATCGATTTTCGTCTTGATGATACTTTGGGCAAGGATAGTAATACAATGTGTGGTAACACACTAGGAGGCAACAAAAATGGAAAAAGGTACAGTAAAATGGTTTAATGCAGAAAAAGGTTTTGGCTTTATTGAACGTGAAAATGGAGACGATGTATTTGTACACTTCTCTGCTATCCAAAGTGAAGGCTTCAAATCATTAGACGAAGGTCAAAAAGTAACGTTTGACGTTGAGCAAGGCGCTCGTGGAGCTCAAGCTGCAAACGTTCAAAAAGCTGCTTAATCTTAAATCGTTATATAAACAGGCTCTTTATATAGGGCCTGTTTTTTTATGTTCTCTGCATACTCAATAAAAAACCCTACTCAACGTACTAATAAGAGGCTGCTCATCCAAGGATTTAAACCATAACCAGTAATCTTTACTATTGTTATTTTAATAAAAAAATGGTTTCCTAGTCTGGAAACCATTTGTATAGTTGACTATATGGTGTTACCAATTCTTTTTTTCTCTTTTACGTAAAGAAGATAAACAATTACTATCCAGGATAGAGGTGAGAAAGATCAAAAGAGGTTAATGCTCTAAAGGTGAGTTGAAGAAGTTGAATGCTTTGAAATCCAATAAAATTCAGGATATTTTCGGGAGATGTAATACATAATCTTAATTAATTTTAATAGAAACTTTTTATTTGATTTTCAGTAATACCTTTAATTAATCCTAGTTCACTAATCAAAAATTCATGAGCGTTATCTAACATTTTTTTTTCGCTTGTATTAAGTGCTTTTTCTTTCTTCATACGCATTAAATCACGTACAACTTCAGCACAATCCTGTATTTTACCCGTTTTTATTTTTTCCGTGTTCAGTTTATACCTTTGTTTCCAGGGCAGTAATCTATCTGATTCTCCATGCTTAAAAATGTGTAGGATGTGTTTTAATGCAATTATGTCAGTAACAGGGCGTATACATGAACTCAATACTTTTCCCGTAGGGATCATGACTTGCATATTTCCAATTAACATTTTTATAACATAATACTCTTGTTTGTCCCCTGATATTTCCTTTTCTTCGATTGCTTTGATTATACCTGCTCCGTGCATTGAATAAACAATGTTATCGCCAATTTGAAACATATAATCCACCTCCATATATGGTAACCTTCTTAACCTTAACACACATGTTATTTTTTAACAAATTTTTAATTTTATCATAAATTCATTTTCAATGTCAACTAATCTTTCTTTATAAATCAGAAAAAGCAAAAACATTAGGAATCGTGTCGGATAAACAATAAAGGGAAGACTAATTTCCCCGAGTATAATTTCGTAACCTGTACTAAATAGGACCTTCATTTGAAGTTTCATTATAGAACAGAAGACCTAATATAGAAAAAAAAGGTTGCTAAATCATTTGCGATCTAGCAACCTTTTTTTAGTTATTTGATATTTAGCACCTCAAAAGAGAACCAATTAAGAACGACGATCATCAAACCAGCCAATTAAATGGTTAAGACGCTCTAAGCGATGCTTCGGTTTTCCTGAACGTGATAGATCATGGTTTTCATCAGGGAAGCGAACAAACTTGGTTTCTACACCTAAACGTTTTAGTGCAATATACCATTGCTCTGCTTGCTCCATTGGACAACGTAAGTCCTGCTCACTGTGTAAAATTAATGTCGGTGTTTTAACATTTCGAGCATGAGTTAATGGAGAAATCTTCAGTAATCTCTCTACATCATCCCATAAATCAGCATGTCCGTGCTGCCACTCGGTAAAGAAGAACCCGATGTCACTTGTTCCATAGAAGCTATGCCAGTTACAAATGCTTCTTTGTGTAACTGCAGCTTTGAAACGGTCAGTACGAGTCACAATCACGTTTGTCATGTACCCACCATAGCTACCACCTGTTACAAACATTTGGCTTTCATCAATATAGTCAACGTTTGCTAGTGTGTGGTCAACTCCAGCCATAATATCTTCGTAATCCATTCCACCGTAATCACCGATAACTGCATTTACGAAGTCATGTCCATAACCATGACTACCTCTTGGATTTGTATAAAGAACAACATAGCCTTTAGAAGCCATTAATTGCATTTCGTGATGAAGTCCATTTCCATATGCTGTAGCTGGACCACCATGAATTTGAAGGATCATAGGATATTTTTTACCTTCTTCAAATCCAAATGGTTTCATTACCCAGCCTTCAACGTCCCAGCCATCAGTGCTTTTATAAGTAAAATTCTCTGGCGTGCTTAAGTGTACTTCATTGTATAATTCTTCGTTAAATGCTGTTAGTACCTTTGTTTGGTCCACTTGGTTTAAGTCTTGTAAAACTAAATCTCCAGTTGAATGTGGAGTTGCTAGAGTTAGGATTGCTTTTTCATCATTTACAATATCATATGAAGTAACGGAACCATTAGATGTTGATAGCGCCACAGAAACTTCCCCTTGAAGATTCACTTTAAATAACTGACAATCTCCACCTACTGTCGCACTAAAATAAATATGTGAACTTGAATCATCCCAAATGAGTCGAAGCTCTGCAGTATCATACTTCGCATCTACCCCAACAAGGTTGCCAACTGTATAGTCAAAGCTCTCTGTTAAGTTTTGTAGATTACCAGTTTCAGTATCTAAAACTAGGACATTTGCATTTCCTTGGCTTCTTTCTCCACGTGTATGACCGGCAAAAGCAAGCCATTTTCCGTCTGGTGAAAATGAAGGTGAATTGATATAGCCATTTCCTTCATAGAATAACGTTTCTTCTTTTGTAGTTAGGTCATATTTCCAAATAGCCGGCAGATAGCCCCATTCCTTATCTTCAGCCTTTGTCCCAACATAGAACAAGCTGTTTCCATCAGGAGTGAAGGTTGCCTGACCAAAATCATGATCTCCTTCTGTTACTTTTGTATATGATTTGCTAGCAATATCAAATAAATAGACGTGTCTGCGGTCATCATTGAAGATACCAACTCCGTCACCTTTATAACGAAGTCTAGTAATCACTTTTACATCGCTTTTTTCTTCTTTGTCTTCCTCTTTGTCAGTAGTAAGCTTTAACTCACCATTTATCACAAGAGCTAGTTGCTTGCCATCAGGTGACCAGCTAAAACCTCCAACTCCTTGTTTCACATCTGTAAGTTGCACGGCTTCTCCACCGTCAATATGTAATAGATAGACTTGATTTTTACCAGTTCGGTTTGAACGGAACGCTAGTGTTTTGCCATCAGGTGACCAAGTAGGAGCTACATCCTTTACTAATTTTTCCTTCGAAACATGGGATGTGAACTGTCTTCCTGGACCGTTTAAGTCTGTTACATAAATAAAGGAATAATAACCATCCTTCTCTTTATCTACATGTGTTAACACGTAAGCTGCCTTATCCTTGTTTGGAGAAACCTGAGGATCTCCTACAAACTTAAAGTTACATAAATCTTCTGCAGTGATTGGACGTTTTGTCATTTTACACTCCTCCAATAATTAGATGTATGTCTATTTTAACATTTCGACAGTCGAAATAAAATCCTTTTGAAGAAATTTTCAAAAAATATAAAATTAATAGCACAAGGTGTTAAAACTCACTATCAATTTAACATGGAATTTTTAGTGAAAATCCAAAATGAAATTGTAAACTACTCTTTATATTTAAAATGAGTGATTCTTCAAAATATGAATACCTCTCTTCGATTCGGGTAATGCATATATATAACAAGGATTTATAAGAGGAGTGATTAGAGTGAAACCATATATGAAATTTGCAGGAATGGTAGTCACCTCTACCATACTGATGTTTTTATTTAAGTATTGGAGTACCTATGAAATTGGACATGTATTTTTTAGTGAAACCCGCCTGTATATGGCTCTTTTAATGGGGGCAACTATGACCTTCATTATGTTGCTGTTTATGAGGCATATGCTAAAAGATCGAAAAGTAAATATAGGGATTGCTACTGGAAGCATCATAGTGTTCTTCATCTTTTTGTTCTTACTTCGCAGTCAAGTCCTAGTGGATGATACAGATTATATGGAAGCCATGATCCCCCATCATTCGATTGCCATTTTAACAAGTGAACGTGCCTACATCACCGATCCACGCGTTCGTGACCTTGCTGACTCCATCATTAAAACACAAAAGAAAGAAATTGCGGAAATGAAGGAACTCATTGAGGAACTTGAAAATGAGGAATAACCTTCACAGAGTTATACACACAAAAAAAGACAGGTCCACCTGTCTTCTCTTTTTAAGCATACTGCTTATTCTCTTCATTATTAAAGAAGCTCTTCATCGCATGGAATACATCGGCTTTTTGCTTGAGGATGTAATAGCGGAATTTCTCGTCATTGATATTTTTATACGCGGACATAAGGGTCGAGTGCCTATTGTATTGATTTACTTCACCATATCCAAACATGTTCGAAACTTTCATAATCTCAGAAACTAACTTCACACAGCGAGCATTATCTGAGGTTAAGTTATCTCCATCTGAGAAGTGGAAAGGGTAAATATTATATCTTGATGGATGGTATTTTCCGTCAATTAACTCAAGTGCTTTTCGGTAAGCTGATGAACAAATCGTTCCTCCACTTTCGCCTTTCGAGAAGAAGTCTTCTTCGCTTACTACCTTTGCTTCTGTATGGTGGGCGATGAATTCAATCTCAACCGTTTCGTATTTTGTTCGTAAAAATCGAGTCATCCAGAAGAAAAAGCTTCGTGCCATATATTTCTCCCAAATACCCATCGATCCACTCGTATCCATCATTGCAAGCACAACCGCTTTTGAGTCTGGTTTAACTACTTCGTTCCACGTCTTAAATTTTAAATCTTCAGGATAAATCGGATGAAATTTAGCCTGACCACTCATCGCATTTCGCTTATAAGCTGAAAGCATCGTTCTCTTTTTATCAATATTCCCCATTAATCCAGTCCTGCGGATATCATTAAATTCGATATCCTCCACTACATTTTCATCACGCTCTTTTTGCTGTAGATTTGGAAGCTCGAGCTCTTTGAATAAGGCTTCTTCCAACTCCATTAGAGATACTTCCGCTTCGTAATAATCTTCTCCCGCCTGGTCACCTGCTCCTTGACCTTTACCAGGACCTTGACCTTTTTGGCCTTCATTTGACCCATCTCTGGCAACTACATCACCGACTTGGCTGTCTCCATCCCCTTGGCCAACATGTTTATTTTTGTCGTAGTTATATCGAATCTTATACTCATCTAAAGACCTTATTGGAATCTTTACGACATCTCGCCCATTTGACATAATAATATTTTCCTCAGTGATTAAATCAGGTAAATTACTTTTAATGGCTTCCTGGACTTTTTCTTGATGTCTTTTTTGATCATCATGGCCTTTCCGGTGGAGGGACCAATCTTCTCTTGAAATCGCAAAATTCTTTTCGTTTCCGTCTGACATTCAAATCCCCTCCTACTTTTTTAATATAAAATTTTAAAAATAATGCACACTTCTTAAAACATTCACATACAGTATCTTGACGCTTTTTTTAACGATCTAGCTAACATTATCTGCATATAAAAGTGGATTACTCTATCCTATGCAGAAAGACTGAATTATTGACAAATAATTTTGAAAATTAAGTTTGTCCTTACTAAAATTAGACAAGTTCTCTCTTCCCTTGTCTAATTTCGAAAACTTTTTTACCATAGTAAATTTGAAGGTCTATATGAACCACACTTTTTTCAATAGTCATCCAATCAAACGTTTGTTTAGTTTTTTCAACCCATTGATATGAGTGGCCTCAATGCAACTATTCAAATGTTTGTTTAAGTTGCACATGGTAAAAACAAAAGGGCCAGATCGTATTGATCTAACCCGCTTATTTATTATCGATTTAATAAGCTTCCTACATAGCGAAGCAGTTCATTTGCAGAAGTAGAGTTATAGCCATGCTCATCAATTAACCTAGCAACAACTTCATTTACTTTCTTCAATTGTTGCTCGTCAGGTGTTTTTGATGAAGTCGTAATCTTAACAACATCCTTGAGATCTGCGAATAGCTTCTTCTGAATCGCCTCTCTCAAACGCTCATGCGAGTTATAATCAAATCTCTTTCCTTTACGGGCATAAGCTGAAATACGAATTAAGATTTCTTCACGGAATGCTTTTTTCGCATTTTCAGAGATACCGATCTGCTCCTCAATTGAACGCATTAACTTCTCATCTGGATTCATTTCTTCTCCAGTTAAAGGATCTCTCAGCTTATTCTTATTACAATACGCTTCAACATTATCTAAATAGTTATCCATCAATGTCTTAGCAGACTCCTCATAGGAATAAACGAAAGCCTTCTGCACTTCTTTCTTAGCAATATCGTCATATTCTTTTCTAGCAACCGAGATAAAGTTTAAGTAGCGCTCACGATCTTCGTTTGAGATGGAAGGATGATGTTCAAGCCCTTCTTTTAACGACCTTAATACATCTAGTGCGTTAAGAGATGGAACTTCTTTTCTAATAATGGTAGAAGAAATTCGATTAATAACGTAACGCGGGTCAATTCCACTCATTCCCTCATCGGCGTATTCCTTTTGAAGTTCCCCTACATCTATTGAGTTAAAGCCTTCAACACTTTCGCCATCGTACAATCTCATTTTTTTAACAAGGTCCACATCGCCTTTTTTAGATGGCTTTAAACGAGTTAAAATCGTAAACATCGCAGCTACTCTTAGAGTGTGTGGTGCAATATGAACATCACTAACATCACTTTCACCTATCATCTTTTGATAGATTCGCTCTTCCTGACTTACTTTTAAGTTATAAGGAACTGGCATTACAATAATACGAGAGTGCAATGCTTCATTCTTTTTATTTGAAATAAAGGAACGATACTCTGTTTCATTGGTATGAGCAACAATTAACTCATCAGCTGAGATCAATGCGAATCGCCCTGCTTTAAAGTTTCCTTCTTGTGTTAGAGATAATAAGTGCCATAAGAACTTCTCATCACATTTAAGCATTTCCTGGAACTCCATCATCCCACGGTTTGCCTTGTTTAATTCCCCATCAAATCGATACGCTCTTGGATCAGATTCTGATCCGAACTCTGCAATTGTAGAGAAATCAATACTTCCTGTTAAATCTGCAATGTCCTGTGACTTAGGATCAGATGGACTGAATGTCCCAATACCAGTACGCTTATCCTCAGATAGGAAGATGCGTTCAACTTTTACATCTTCAATTCTTCCACCGTATTCTTTTTCAAGGCGCATCATGTTTAATGGTGAAAGATTTCCTTCAATACGAATTCCATATTCCTTGTAAAAATCTTGTCTTAAGTGATGTGGGATTAAGTGAAGTGGATCCTCATGCATCGGACAGCCTTTAATTGCATAAACAGCTCCTCGATCAGTATGAGAGTATGCCTCTAACCCTCTTTTTAACATCGTAACGAGTGTCGACTTACCACCACTTACAGGTCCCATTAATAGCAAGATACGTTTTCTTACATCTAGTCTCTTAGCAGCAGGGTGAAAGTACTCCTCCACAAGTCGCTCTAAAGCTTCTTCTAACCCAAATAGCTGATGGTCGAAAAACTTGTATTTTCGTTGGCCATTTACATCTTCAATTCCTGCATCCTTAACCATATTGTAAACTCTTGAGTGAGCTGATTGTGCCACAATTGGCCTTTCTTTAATGATCTCTAAGTAATCAGCGAAGGTACCTTCCCACTTTAAACGTTGTTCATCTTCACGGAACTGTTCAATTTTCTTTAAAATATCCATAAAGGCCTCCTCTTTTCTAAGGTGGTTGCGCATGTTACTACACTTTATGCGAGGATGTCCGGTATCATTCGTTCGAAAATATGAATTTATGAATCCTAGTTAGTGGACAATTGAATTCACATGAAGTGGGTTGAAGAAAAATTTTAAAGAATTTCTTTAGTCTATGTTTTTTATCAAGACGAGGTGCCTATGAATATCGCTTCTTTGGATGAAATCGAAAAAAAGTAACAAATTGTCCACAGTTTCCATTCCCATTCATTTGTCATTGCGCTATAATAAGGCTATATTGTGTTTATGATTGGGTACTATAGTAATAAGGAGGAAGACACACATGAGATTAATTCTAATTTTAGGTGTATGTATTGCGTTCTTATCAGCGATCTTCACAGCTGGATACAATGATAAGCCAGGTGTAAAAAAATAAGTAACCATAAATAAAAATGACCTGCGTCTGGTTTGACGAAGGTCATTTTTTTATGGATTACTTCTGTTAATACCAGTTGATTTCCGCTGCAGGCACTCGCTTTCCGCGGGCGGTCCGTGAGCCTCCTCGGCTACGCCTGCGGGGTCTCACTATGACTCGCTACTCCCGCAGGAGTCTCGTGCCTTCCGCAGAAATCACCTTAGTTAATCAACTCATCACAAAGCTCATTACCTTACCTATAATTTAAAGAGTAAGCCCATTAAAATTTTGTTGCCTCAAAGCTTCATAGATTAGGATGGCAGCTGTGTTTGACATGTTAAGTGCTTGAATTTTTTCTGTCATTGGTAGGCGTAAGGAGCGGTCCCTATTTTGTTCAATCATTTCTTTTGGAAGCCCTGTCGTTTCGCTCCCAAAAATAAAGAAGTAGTCTTTAGAAAGATCACTGTAATCAAAAGAAGAATGCTGTTTTTCGCCATGTTCCGTGATGAAGTGAAATTCACCGTTCTGATTTTTTTCGTAAAATTCATCTATTGAATTATAGTATTGTAAATCGACATGCTCCCAATAATCTAATCCAGCTCGTTTTAACATTTTATCATCAGTGGAGAAGCCCAACGGATGGATTAAATGCAAGTTTGCATTTGTTCCTGCACATGTACGTACAATATTTCCTGTATTTGATGGATTCTCTGGTTGATATAATACTACGTGTATACCCACATCATTCACCTCGGTGTTATTATACACCTTTTGGCAAAAGCTATAAAAGTACTAATCATCATCGACAATCGTAAAAAACTTATACTTTATGTTCGGCGTGTAGGCTGTTGAATCTGTATATTCCCAATATCTCATTCGACTGTTCGTGGTATGCGCGTTCACTAAAGGCATATTATTTTCGTCCTTCGCAACAACTATGGTGTTATGGTTAAAACGCCCATCTCCTTCAAAGTCATAACAAATGATATCCCCTAACATAAGCTCCTCTGGTGAACTTACCTCTCTACCTCTCAGTCCGGATTTTGCTCCACTTAAATGCCATCTAAGAGCATGCGCAACTGACCAACTAAAACTCCAGTTATTGCTTCTCATCCACCAACCCTTACTTCGATTCGGATAACCTGTCATAGGTGCGCCGCCTGCATGTAAGCATTGAGAAACATAATTTGTGCAATCGACCTCGAACTTTTTGTATTTTGGATTGTAACTATTCCACCATTGTTCTGCATACCTCACAGCCTCTAATCGGTTGTACTTAAAGCCTCTTGTATCTTCTGATTCACTTCCATCTCTTTCAAGGGTTTCATGGAAGGATTCTTCTTCTTGCTTTTGTATTTCCTCATCATTAATGAGCTCATTTCCTTGAAAAATAGCTCTTCTCTCTTCACAAACCTCTTCTAGGTAGAGTCTTTCATTTTGATTCAATAAAAACTGATAGTGAACGAGGTAATTTAAATAAGTCTGGTCATCTACTTTGTTTTTACTAATTACTTGCCCTTCTGCCCGACACTTTACAATTTCAGCATTTCTACTGTGGGCTAGTTCTTTTTTACGATCAATTAGGTCTAAATCAGCTTCCTTTAAATGTGCACGTGAATTGCCAACATAGGCCTGCACTTTATTCTCAACAGATTGTAGGATTGTTTCTTTAATAGACAGGAAGATCACCAACCTTCTAAAGATTTAGAAAAAGTAGCTTCTAGATTATGTATATAACGAAGTTTAGGGAGAATGAGTGAAACTTTTGGCGAATAGATATTTGTGCAGAACTTTTAAAGTTAACCATTTACTTCCAATAAAGCTAGTAGTATTATATATCTAAATGATATATATCAATGAGATATACAAAAGGAGTTTTTATGAAAGCTGAAAACTATTCAAAGTACGCTATTCTTGGTTTATTAACCACCGGCTGTCATTCGGGCTATGAGATTAAGCAACTGATTGATAATAGCCTTAATCATTTTTGGAAAATAAGCTATGGTCAAATCTATCCGAATCTAAAGCTCATAGTACAGGAAGGTTTAGCGACGGTCCTAGATACCCCCCAAGAAGGAAAGCCTGATAAAAAGGAATATTATTTAACTGCTGATGGAGAGGCCGCACTTCAGGATTGGTTAAGGTCTCCACTTCAAGAAATTCCATTCGAAAAAAATGAAGTACTGCTAAAGCTATTTTTTAGTCGCCATCAAAGCAATGAAATTACAACCCAACAAATAAGACAATACCTAGAAAAGTTAAAAGAAAGACTTACTATCTATCGATCGATTGAGAAGATGATTTTGGAACATTCATCTACTAGTGCTGATGCGAAATATTGGGTTTTTACATTGGATTATGGAAAGCGCACCACACAAGCTGGAATTGATTGGTGTGAGTATACGATTTCGTCATTGAAGGAGGAATAATGATGGGAAAAGAAATTTTTAGCGGACGGTACACATCTCAGAATGAAGACAAAATTGTTGTTTTTATCATTGGAATGCGCATTAACAAATGGTGGGCCATTCACAAATGGTTTCCTGTTTTCTCAGCAATGGGACCAATGATTCAAGAATTATATACAAATAGGGACACAGGATTTTTGTCACTAGAAACATTCTTTGGATTACGTACATCTCTAATGGTTCAGTACTGGAAATCAGAGGACGGTCTCCTTGCATACGCAAAAGGTCCAACTCACATGAAGGCTTGGAAATCATTTAATGAAAAAGTGCGAAACAACGATGCAGTGGGCATTTATCATGAAACCTATATTGTGCCTAAGGGAAAATCGGAATCTATTTATGGAAATATGCCCTTATTTGGACTCGCAAGGGCGTTTGGAAATAAAGCGATCACACCTGCTATTAACTCTTCTCGAAAAAGGCTGGATGCTTAAATTTAGGTTTGCTAAGGTGTAAAATAACATAAGAAAACGCTGTTGGAGTTGGTTTCAACAGCATTTTCTTATGTGTATTTTTTAATGGGATAGTGGGGTTTTCGGACTTCTTTTTCCTTCTTAATGAGTCCGAATGCAGCACTTATTCGGACTGGTTCACTCTTTGAAACACTCAACCTGTACCAATCCTGCTCTTATTCGGACTGGTTCACACTTTACTCCACTCAACCTGTCCCAATAAAGCTCTCACTCAGACTTGTCTTTCCTTTATACCGCGATCCGTGTCCTAATAAAACCCTTCAAGCGAGCCCTTTTTCCAACAAAACCTGAATACTCGCAGTAATCTCTCTTTGCGCTTCTTCATCTTTCTCCCGTTCATTCGCTTTTTGTAAATCCTCTAGCACTTCTTCCCTGCCTATCTTACCAAGTGCCCAAGCTGCCGTACCTCTTATCACTGGTCTAGGATCTTCTTTCAATACCTGCAATAAATCAGGAATGGCCGACTCATCTTTAAAATGAGCTAGCGCAATAATCGCATTTCGCTGGATTGGCTTTTTCCCTCGCCATGAACCTGAAATTGGACCAAATGTTTCCTTAAACTCACGATTGCTAATTTGTAAAAGAGGCTTTAGTAATGGCTTAACAACCTCTGGGTCTGGCTCCATCTCAGGGTGCAGGTGAAAATCCAAGCCTTTGTTTTTCGGACAGGCTGTTTGGCAAGAGTCACAGCCATATATGCGGTTACCTATTTTCACTCGATATTCCTCTGGTAGAAAACCTTTTGTTTGTGTTAAAAAGGCAACACATTTATTGGAATCTAGCTGTCCACCTTGAACGAGTGCTCCGGTTGGACATGCCTCAACACATTTATTACAAGTTCCACACTGGTCTTCAATCGGTGTATCTGGTGGAAACGGAATGGTTGTGATCATTTCACCTAAATACACATATGAACCAAACTCTGGTGTGATGATGGCACAGTTTTTCCCGCTCCAGCCTATGCCAGAACGTTCTGCAACTGCTCGGTCAGAAAGTTCTCCCGTATCAACCATTGATTTCAACCTTGCATGGGGCACTTTTTCTAGAATGAAAGCTTCAAGCTTTTGAAGACGATCTCTTAGAATATGGTGGTAATCCTCTCCCCATGAAGCTCGGCAAAAAATACCTCGGCGCTCAGCCTTTGTACTTTGAGGTGCATCCTTCATTTTCGAAGGGTAAGCCAGTGCAATCGCAATAATCGACTTTGCACTTGGTAATAAAAGCTCTGGGTTAGTACGTTTTTCGATATCCGATTCTTCAAAACCTGATTGGAAGTTAAGTTGCTGTTGAACTTTTAATCGTTCCTTTAACTCTTCAAACACATCTGCGCTTCCAAACCCAATTTTATCAATGCCAATCGTTTTACTATATTCGATGATTTCTTGTTTTAAAGTTATTACGTCCATTATTAAAACCTCCTTTCTTTACGTTTCTTTTCTTCACATTCCCTATGGTAAACTACTAATAACAATAGTTGGAGGGAAAATTTATGGAAATAAAGGTTTCAGAAGATATCAAAAGCCTTGTACCTAATTTTAAGGTCGGCGTGATTCACTATTCATCAATTACGGTTAGTGAATCTCCACAAATGCTAAAAGGAAGATTACAGCTATTTCAAGAATCAATCTATTTTGATTTAGAAGATAAAGCTGTTACAGATATCGAGGGTATCCAGGAGTGGAGAGCCATTTTTAAAAAAGTGGGAACAGACCCAAGTCGCTATCGTCCATCCATTGAAGCATTATACCGTCGAATTAAAAAACAAGATTACTTACATACCATTAACTCAGCTGCTGATTTGAATAACTTCTTTTCACTGCAATATGAAGTTCCCATTGGTATCTATGATGCGGATAAAATAAATGGTGAGATTGAGCTTAAAGTTGGAAAACCAGGTGATGAATACACCGGTATCAATGGTCGACTAATCAATATGGAAAACAAACTACTAACGGGTGACTCTACAGGGCCATTCGGCAGTCCTTTTGTTGATTCCGAACGTACAGCTGTTACTGAAGCAACCAAAAATGCAGTTCAAGTTATTTATCTAAGGCCATCCTTATCTGTTGAACAATGTGAAAAATTAGTCCAGTCACTCATGGATATGTTTACCCAAGTGAATGGTGGAACTGGGACCTTTTCTATTTTATCATAAGTGGTCCATACATCTCGAGGCATGAAAAAACGCAATGCCTCGTTTTCTTCGAAACGAAACACTGCGTTGATACCTATGTATGGAGCGGGTGATGAGAATCGAACTCACGACATCAGCTTGGAAGGCTGAGGTTTTACCATTAAACTACACCCGCATTTAATTATGTGAAAATTATAACAATCTCTCTTTATAATTTCAACCCCAAAAATCAATTTCCTTTAACTTAAGAAGTGAACAATAATTATTATATCGAATCATGTCGAAGATTGCAACACTCTTTCAGATATTTTTTTTAAAAAAACAACATTCCTCTCATCTATCAGTATCGTGTCACCACATGATTTATACATAGTTTTCCCCATATAGGCTAAATATAAAAGCAAACGTTAAACTTTGGGAGTGAAATTATGAAAAGAGCATTTTTATCTTTACTTGTTGGTACGTTATTAGTTATTGCACTTGGAGGCTGCGCGGCAGGTGACTTCCAGATACAAAATGATGAAAACACAAAAGTCCAACGTCAAGGAAATCAAGAGCTAAATAACAATTTCGATCAAGGATCACGAACTAACAATATCAATCAGGAGCTTCAAAACAGGCCTGGTGACAGTTATTTAAAAGGAACAGATGCCGGTAGTAAGCGCTAAAATTTCACAAAACAAAAGTACATTACATAGTAAAGTCTTGTAATGTACTTTTTCCCTCCTATTAGTTTCCAACAGCAAAACCACTTATTTTAAACACAAAGCCCTCTTTTTCAAATGTGTATGTATATCTTTTTTCAATTCCGTTATGTTCACCTTTTACTGTCAACTCGTATTGATAATAGTTCCTCTTCAAGTCAATTACTTCAATCTTCTCTACTAGATCAACAGGATATTGCCCGACTGAATAGGCATGGGCCTGTATCTTTATAAATGCGTCTTCAGCAAGTTTAGCTCGCTCTACGACACTAAGTTCCTCATTCGATAATTCATGATACATTTCAATCTTTTCAAGTCCAGTTTCCTTTAAGGAATGATCCGTGTAGAAATATGGTGTAAACATTTCATGGATTAAGAACAAGATTAGTAGAAAGCAAGTAATTAGTTGAATAGGAAACTTATAGTGTACAGTACCCATCCATCTATCCAACCATCTTACAAAGGATAGTAGCGCAATCAGCACTAAAATATAAACCATATAAAGCATCATTTCATTTAAGTAAAGAAAATCAATAAGATAATCAAATTTTACAAAGACAACAAATAAAAAAACGAATACTAAATATCGAAAAGCCTTATTTACAATTTCCCTCACAATTTCTCCCCCTACCGCTTAACCCTTTTCATTTATGGTATCAGCCCAAGTGAATGATAGCAATAAGGATATTAGGTTGTAATAAACTGTATACTCTTAGTCCTAAATGGAGACAAAGATAATACGTAGTTTTAAGGTGAGAGGGTGGTGGAGAAGTGTCTACACAAGAAATACAACAGTGGCTTTTGGAGCAGTTAGGACCTTCACAGGATATTGTATTTCAAGAAGTAAAGACAATAAATAACGCTGCCAAAATTATTTATATTAATAGCTTATGTGATGAGAAAAAGCTACAACAAACTTTACTTAAGCCCTTCTATGAAATGGATGAAAAAGAGTTTGATGTCTACCTTGAATCTTTAGCTAATAAAAAGGAAGAACAACAACAAGAGGTTATATTGAGTCATTTAATGAGGGGTTCAGTTGGCCTTTTTGTTAATTCAAAAATCTATTTAATAGAACTTCAGCAAGTATTTATTAACAATATTTCTGAATCAACTGTTGAAACGGTTATCCAAGGTCCCCAAAATGCTTTAACCGAATCGATTGCAACTAATATTAACTTAATTCGTTACCGATACCCCCAACCAACCTTAATAGCAAAGGAAACAAAGATTGGAAGGTTATCAGAAACAAAAGTAACCATTATGTACGATCGTAATATTGCAAAAAAAGAGCTGATAGAGGATATAGAAAAAGACTTAGCTAAGGTTGATGTGGATACACTTCAAGCTGCAGGACAGTTACATAAAAAATTATCGAAGAAAAAAAGAACCCTTTTTCCAACCATGATGATTACGGAGAGGCCAGATCGAATTGCCTATAATTTAGCTCAAGGAAAGGTTGTTATACTAATTGATGGAACGCCCTTCTCCCTTATTGCTCCTGCCGTTTTCTATGACTTTATGTCATCAATGGAAGATGTGTACCAATCCTTTTGGATTAGCAAGTTTACCGTTACTCTTCGTTATATCGGACTTTTCATTAGTCTTTTATTACCGGCCTTTTATGTTGGAGTGACTGCTTTTAATCCAGAGTTTTTCCGTGTTCAGTTAGCACTCAGTATTGCTGGAAGTAGACTAGGTGTCCCTTATCCAGCTTTTCTAGAGGTTTTTATGATGCTGTTAATGATGGAACTGTTAACTGAAGCGAGTGTTCGTTTGCCAAAGTCGATTGGTTCAACTGCAACAACAGTAGGCGGGCTAATTTTAGGACAAGCAGCAGTTGAGGCTGGCCTCGTTTCTAATGTAATGATTATCATTGTTGCAGCAGTCGCTATTTCGAATTTTGTTATACCGATAAACGCAATGATGTTTGCGATGAGGTACGTTAAATATCTTATTCTTACCTTAACCATATTTTTTGGAATGATTGGACTAATTGTCGGCATTATAGGTTTGATAGGTTATTTAACAAACCTTAGAAGCTATGGGCAACCCTACCTGAAGCTCTTTTTAATCCCAGATAGTTCAAAAAAGGAGGTTGGTTAACCATTGAACCGATACTTCTACTATCTAATTATTTTAAATATGCTAGTAAACGTGTTTCTATATGTACCAAATATATTAATCCAAGAACGATTTGAAGGCTCTGTAATGGGAATCATTTTGGGTTTTTTCATCGGGTGTACCTTACTTTTTATCTTCACAGCATCTATTAATAAATTTGAAGATAGAGGGATTCCTGAGATTCTTGAAGTTGTTCCAAAGTGGTTTCGAGTCTTTTTCCTTTTGTTCTTTAGTGTAATGTGGTTTGGCGCTGGAGCTATTTCTCTTTTGGCTTTTAATAATGTGACAATTCGATTCGTTAATCCTGACATTTCAGGAGTCAATATGGTATCCGTGTTTGCCATTTTTATAATCTTATTACTCGTAAGACTAAAATCAGATAGCCTTCTATATACGATGGAAATTGTCTTTATAACAAATATCCCTTTAATTGCTATAATCCTATTTCAAGCCTACACCAATAATTATATAAGTTGGGATTCAGTAAAAGAGGTAGGCACTCACTTTTGGGAAGTTCCATCATTGAATGTTCTAGCAGCATCAACCTTTGTCTTTTCTGGATATACTAATTTAATTATTTTTAAACGTGTAATTAAAGAGAAAATCATAATGAAAAGATTATGGTTCGTACCAATATTAGGATCAATCAACCTATTCACCACATTTTTTATTCCTATTGGTATTTGGGGGGCAGACGGTGTAGGGGATTTAACCTTTCCATGGGTCACTACGGCTGATACCTTAAGCATTGAGTTTGGACCAATTGAACGAGTGCTTACATTATTCATATTTTTGTACGTTGGTATATCTATGATAAGCGTTGCTATCCATTGGCATGTAGCTTATGAAATTATTAAAAGTATGTTTAAGCTTGATAATGAAAGATTTAACCAAATATTTCACTGGATAGTCTTGGGTTTGTTTTTATGTGCTGTATTACTCTTAGAACAGAACCTCAGGGAAAAGGAAATATTCACATTTGGGCAGTTATGGTTAAATGTAAGGTTACCAGGTGAAGTGTTCCTAGTCATCTTTATGTTTTTCCTAGCGAGGAGGAAAAAAATATGAATCGCCTCTTAGAAACATTGAGCAAGATATTTTTCCTGGTTGCTATCCTTTTATTTTTAACTTCATGCGGCTATAAAGATATTGATAAAAGATCATATGTAGTCACAATTGGAATTGATCCGGCTGAAAGTAAAGAGAATAAATTTAAGATATTGTTAAAAATCGCCATACCCGCTTCCGATTTTAAGGCCGGAGATCCAGAGTTCATTGTCTCAGAACATGAAAGCAAATCAATAACAGATGCTGTTCGAATGATAAAAACAAAGGTCGATAAGGAGCTTGATTTTAGTCATGCCAAAGCCATTATTCTAAATGAAGAGATCTTACAGGAAGATGTCGGAGAGCTCTTGGATTGGTTTATGCGGCGGCGTGACATTCAAAAGGTTGCTTGGGTTGGAATTGGCAAACCAAGCGCAGAAGCTATCCTTAAGTTAGATCGGAAGGTAGAGCGATTACCATCTAACGCTTTGTTTATGTCTTTTGGACTGACTGGAACCGAATCAGATTACATTGTTAGTGAGTATTTGTTTGATTTTAGAAAGCGGATTACTGAGAATGGTTTAGATCCCATATTACCAATATTAGAAGTGAAGGAAGATATGTATTTTCAGATTAATAAGGCTGCAGTATTTAATAATGAAAAGCTAATAATGACCTTAGAATCGGAAGAAACCAAACTCCTTAATATTCTTCTAAATCGCACACAGAACAGCAATTTACAAGTTAAAGAGAACGAAGACAAGGATTCATTTTTCATCGCAGTAGATGAAGCAGAAACCAACTTCGAGATTGTTTCGGAGTCAACTGGCGAGAACAAAGTTAGGGTTGATATCACCCTGGAGGGTATTCTCGAGGAAGTAATGGTAGATTTAGATAACATAAACTTAAATGATTATAAGGAAAAAGGAGAAAAGCAATTTCAAGAAAAGGTAGTTCAACTTTTGACCAAATTCCAAAAGAAAGAAGTTGATCCAATTGGTTTTGGTCTACGTTATCGTGCTACTCATTTTAATGAAGATGATTGGGAAGAATGGGTTAGTATGTATCCTGAAGTTGAGTTTGACGTAAATGTAAAAATCACTTTACAGGGAACTGGATTGCTAAGGAAGGAAATGTAAAATAGTTTTATCTCTATCTAGCTTGTCGAGAGGGTTATCTCACGACAAGCTATTTTTTTATGACCTATGTGAACAAGGAAGAGCTCCCTCTTCCCCCTTTTGTTATGCCCACCACATATCGGTTGGCTGATCTTTTATAATAATCGATTTCAAGTTATTCACTGCTCGCATAAAGCCTTCTTCAATCGACATGATTGGATCTTCGTGTTCAATGCTAACCACATAATCATAACCAAATGTACGTAACGCACTCATCATATCGGACCATTCCTGCAGGCTATGACCACAACCTACAGAACGGAACGACCATGCTCGTGTTTGAACATTTCCGTATGGTTGCATGTCAGTTAAACCGTACATATTCACATTGTCTTGATCAATGTATGTATCCTTGGCATGGAAATGATGGATGGCACCCGCTTTGCCTAGAATCTTAATAGCAGCTACAGGGTCAATTCCTTGCCACCATAAATGACTCGGATCAAGGTTTGCACCAATCGCATCACATGTTTCTTCTCTAAGTTTGAGCATTGTATATGGTGTATGTACTAAAAATCCACCGTGAAGCTCAAGGCCAATTTTCACATTATGATCCTTCGCATATTGCCCTACTTCTTTCCAATACGGAATAAGCTTTTCTTCCCATTGCCATTTTAAAATATCGCCAAACTCATTTGGCCATGGAGCCACTGGCCAGTTTGGATATTTTGCACCTTCATGGTCTCCTGCTGTTCCTGAAAAACAATTAACAACCGGTACGTTCAATAAGCTTGCTAATTCTATTGTTTTTAAAAGTACTTGGTTTGACTCTTCAGCAAACGCTTTGTCTGGAGAAATCGGGTTTCCATGGCAACTGAATGCACTAATCGTTAACCCTCTTGAAGTCACCTGCTCTAGATACTCCTTACGAGCACCCTCGTTTTCGAGTAACTCATCTAGCTTGCAATGAGCATCTCCAGGATAGCCACCCGTTCCAATCTCAACTGCATCGAGTCCTGCTGCCTTCACATAATCTAGCATTTCAATGAAGTTCTTTTGTGAAAATAATACTGTAAACACACCTAGTTTCATCAGAGTAACCTCCTAGTAGATTCGGATACTTTCTCCTGTTTCACTGCTTTTATAAATGGCATCAATCAATTTCGTTACTTGCAACGCTTCATGAGGCTTTACGACAAGCTCTTCTAATCCTAAACAGCTGTTTACAAAATTAAGTGCTTGTGGCAAACCAGGGTCTTCTTCACCAGGAATCCAGTCTGCTTTGCTAGATAATAGCATGCCATTCTTCGCCTGATTCACTTCTAACGGAAATAAATCAATTCCGCCCGTTTCACCTGAAATACTGACACTTTCTTCATCGTCTTTAATGTTAGCTGACCACGACGTTTCAAATAACATCGAAGCGCCGTTTTCAAACTTGATATATGCCGTCACATGATCATCAACTTCAAAGGTTTCGTGTTTAAAGCTGCCCCATTGATTGATTTGATCAGGCATCTTACTTAGGCGATTGTACGTTGTGCCTGTTACTTGGATTGGAGCAGGCTGACCTAATAACCACATCGACAAGTCAAGGAAATGGCAACCATAATCAATTAAGCTTCCGCCACCTTGAAGGTCTTTATTTGTAAAAACACCCCAGCCTGGCACCTTTCTTCGTCTTAATGCCTTAACTCTAGCCACCATCGGACTGCCGATTTCATTTTCTAAAATCAATCTTCTAGCAGCTTGTGTCTCCTTCATAAAACGGTAATGGTAGGCAATGGCTAAAACCTTTCCTGACTTTTCAGAGGCAGCTAGCATTGCTTCACATTCTGCCGTTGTCATTGCCATTGGCTTTTCACACAACACATGTACGCCAGCCTCTAGGGCTGCAACCGTAATTTCTGCATGAAATTTATTGGGTGTACAGATTGTAACTGCATCAACATCTTTAAACATGTCACGATAATCTGCATAGACATTGGGAATATGATTTTCTGAGGCAACCCTTTTCGCGGTTTCCTCATTAACATCACTGACACCAACTATTGTTACTTTATCTGATAGCTTTATAAAGGCTGGTATATGGCGACTTTGCGCAATCCCACCCACACCGATAAAACCTACTCGTAATTTAGTCATGTTGTTATACCTCGTTATATTCTGACAATCTGTTTCGTTTCTGCAGAGTCTAATGCAGATAGCACGACTTGAAGGGATTTCATTCCTTCTTCTCCAGTTACTAATGGTTGTTCATCATGTGCAATCGCTTGTACAAAATGTTCAATCACTTTTGAGCTCTTTTGTCCGCCTTCGTCATTTGTTTGAATCCCACCAAGCTCGTATTTGACAACCTCACCATTTTTATATTGAACAATTAGTGAGTAGGTTGGATCATCTTCTAAGCGAAGAATTGCATTTTCAGCATAAATAATCGTTGAATTGTCTTCCTTTGACACATAAGACCAGCTTGCCGCCAATGTACCAACAACTCCACTTTCTGTTTTTAAAACACATACAGCTGTATCATCTACATCTGAATTTTCTTTGGCACTTGTTTCAACAAAAGCACCAACCTCAACAAACTCTTCTCCTAGTAAGAAACGAAGTAGGTCTGTCTTATGTACACCTAAATCACCCATGGCACCAATGAATGCCTCACTTTTTCTAAAGAACCAGCTATCCTTACCATCTGCACTCCAGCCCTCTGGACCACCATGTCCAAATGCTGAACGGAAGCTATAAATTTTGCCTAACTCTCCACTTTGGATGAGTGCTTTTGCTTTTTGATGTGAAGGAACAAAACGTTGGTTATGTGCAATCATTAACTTTTTACCGCTTGCTTCGCCAGCCGCAATCATTGCCTCCGCTTCTTCACGAGAAGTAGCCATTGGCTTTTCACATAATACATGCTTGCCTGCCTGCAGTGCAGCAATCGAAATCGGGGCATGTAGATAGTTAGGTGTGCATACACTAACCGCATCCACGTCCTCACTCGCCAATAACTCGTTATAATCCGTATAAGCACGTGCTTGATATGTATTGGCTAGTTCTTCAGCTCTTTGGGCAACAATATCGCAAACTGCTACAATTTCAACTAATTCGTTTGTCGCATACTCTGGTAAGTGACGGTGCTTTGCAATACTTCCACAGCCAATGACACCAATTTTAATTTTTTCCATCTAGAAAACCTCCCTTAGTTCATACCATCTAGTTTTTCAAGTGGCTTCGCGTTTCCATAAACCGGCTTCGTATTATTTGTAGGCTTTGCCCATTTCACAGCATTAGAAATGACCTTTTGAACTTCAACATTATAATATGTTGGATATGTTTCATGTCCTGGTCTGAAGTAAAATACTTTACCATTTCCGCGACGGTATGTGCAGCCACTTCGGAACACTTCTCCGCCTTGGAACCAGCTGACCATCACTAACTCATCTGGAGCAGGAATATCAAAGTGCTCACCATACATTTCCTCTCGCTCAAGCTCAATATACTCTCCTAAGCCTTCTACAATTGGATGACTTGGGTCCACTATCCAAATGCGTTCCTTCTCATTCGCTTCTCTCCATTTTAAGTCACAAGAGGTACCCATTAATGTTTTAAAGATCTTTGAAAAATGCCCTGAGTGTAGAACAATCAATCCCATTCCATCAAGTACTCGTTGTTTTACTCTCTCTACGATCTCATCTTGTACCTCTTCATGGGCGATATGTCCCCACCAAAGTAGCACATCTGTTGAATTTAGAACTTCCTCTGTTAGACCGTGCTCAGCTTCATCAAGTGTAGCTGTTCTTACTTCAAAGTCTTCATTCTCTAAAAATGCCGCAATTGCGCCATGAATACCTTCTGGATAAACATCTCTAACTTCTTGATCCTTTTGTTCATGACGATTTTCATTCCATACTGTAACTTTAACCATGGTTTACCCTCCCTGATGTTAGTGTAGAGCTCCGATATTCGTTCGGAGTACACCCTACAAATTTCTTAAACACTTTACTAAAGTATTTTTCATTTTGATACCCTACTTGATACGCAATTTCATAAATTTTGAGCTGTTGATTCTTGAGCATTTCCTTCGCTTTTTCCATTCGAATTCGTGTTAGGTAATCCGTAATCGTCTCATTGAATTCCTGCTTAAATCGTCTCGAAATATATTCTCTACTTAAGTAAAAACAATCAGCAATCTCCTGTAGATTAATTTCGTATTGATAGTTTTTCTTTAAGTATTCCCCAATTTTCTTCATGCTCGTTTCTTCTTCCTCACCCTTAGAGTCTACTACAATTTCTTCAGCATCTCCAAGAAAAGAGGTTTCCTTCTTCCATTCATTTACCGCTCTCTCAAGAGCTTCGTTTAAGAGCTCTGGATCAATTGGCTTTAAGATATAATCAAAACTATTATAATAAATCGCATTCCTCATATATTCGAAATCATCATGTCCACTTACAACAATCGTTTTACTAGAAAGGTTAGCAGAGTGAAGCCACTTTAACAGAGAGATACCATCCACTTTAGGCATTCTCATATCTGTAAAAATAATCTCAGGGTTATGCTCCGAAATGAGATTCATAGCTTCATCACCATCTTGCGCCTCAAGAATGGTTGTAATTCCAAACTCATCCCAATTGGCCAATAACATCAAACCCTCTCGAACATGTTTTTCATCATCAACTATGATTGCTTTCATTTCATACCCTCCTCATGGATTGGGAGTTTAATAGTTACGGCAAAGCCCCCGTTTTCTAGATTCGTTAATTGCAAGCTAGCACGATCTTCATAATATAGATTTAAGCGAACATAGACGTTTTTCAACCCGATATTTGATTCTTCTTCATCTCTGTTTCGCTTACCTTCCTCAAAATACTGATAGATTTCCTTCAGCCTTTGGTCAGATACTCCAACCCCATTGTCACAAACAGTAATGACTAAATCGTCCTCATCCTGCTTACACTCTATATTTATGCTTCCGACTCCTTCTCTTATATCAAAGCCGTGTTTAAAATAATTTTCGATAATCGGTTGAAGCAGCATCTTTGGTACAGCCACATTGGATATTGATTCTTCTAGCTCAATTGTATAGTGGAGATGCTCGCCAAAACGCTCTTTTTGTAGAAGAAGGAAGGCTTTTGTATAATTAATCTCCTTAATTAACGGAACGATATCTTCCTCCATATTCATTCCATACCTCATGATTTTTGAAAGGTGTGTCACAAGTGTATAGATTTGGGGGACGTTATTTTTTAAAGCAACCGTACCAATTGACTGCAATGCATTGTATAGAAAATGCGGATTAAGCTGAGATTGCAGGACCTTTAATTGATTTGTTTTATTTTCAAGCTGTAAGCGATATTCCCGGTTGATCAGATGATTTACTTTTTCAACCATTTGTTTGAAACGATTGCCTAAAATTCCGATTTCATCTTGCCCTAGTGAATCAAATTGGACTTCCATCTTCCCTTCTTCTACTTGTTGAATATTTTGCGATAGAATTCGGATTGGTGATGTGATTTTAAAGGATACGAATAAGGTTGCTAAAATAACGAGTAATAGGCCGATGCCCCCAAACATGATGTTAATTTTTGCGACATTAAAGGCACTTTCATATAATGTCGTGTAAGGAACGCGTTTGACTAGATACCAGCCTCCTGCAGAATCAGGGATACGATCATAAATCATAACCCCATTAAAAGCGTCCTCTTTCCATTCGAGCATACCTTTTTCTTGATTGGAATAGATCATTTTATCAATCCATTTTTGGTTCTTCTCATTTAGTGAGATGTCAGCATTCGAACTGTAAATGAGAGTCCCTTCTGGAGATAACAAATAAAACTCCTCTGAACCCTCGTTGTATAAGTTACTACTAATTTCCAGTATGTTTTCTGGAGTAATTTCCAGTGTTATGTACGCAAGTACTTCATCTGATGGAACATTCGTAAATGAGCGGTGAATCGAGATAGTTTTGTTCCTAGCTTCGTTGACATTCACCGGTTCAATATACATATTAAAAGGGCTTTCCTTTGCCTTTTGAAAGATGTCTTTCTTTTCGTTATTAATCGTTCTTGAAAATACAACGGTTGATCGCTTGGATGCCGCTACAATTCGATTATCTTCAGCAAAGGTGAGCGAGACCGAATTAATATTATCCTCGGCGTATAAAATCGTTTGCATGACGTTTTTTACGATTCCAATAGTTAAGTAGTTATTGGTGTTGTTGGAATTTCGTAAGTAGTTCATGAAATCCGGGTTGTTGTAGAGTGATAGAGTTAAACCGTTTAGTTCGTTAATATAGTTTTCTAGATTGACTCTCCCTTGGAATAGTAGGTTGCTATTTTCTTTTACGACCTGGTCTTCTAGGTAGTTTTTCGTGTGAAAATAGGTAATGACGATGGATGTTCCAAAAGGGATGATGGTTGTTAGAAGTAGTAGGACGATTAGTTTGTTGCGTATGCTTTTTTTGATCATGTGTGACCTCCTAGGGACCCTTAGTTAAAGTATAAAGTGTTGGGGCTTTTAGAGGTAGTGTTTTCTTTGGTGTTTTAGTGAGATAAATGGCAGTCAAAACTACTCGCTTTCCGCGGGGCCGCTTGTGAGCCTCCTCACTCATTCTTCGTTGCGGGGTCTCACATCACTTGCATTCCCGCAGGAGTCTCGTAGTTTTGTCTGCCATTTATCAATTAAGAAGTCAAACTTTAAACAAACCTCTTTAAGATAGTAAGAGGTAAAAGAGAAAGCACGTCATTGTATCGACATGCTTTCATCCGTTTTTGTATTTCTTATTTTAGGTTATCCCACGTTGCTTGGAATCGTTCTAGGACTGTGTCGTAGTCGATTCTTCCAGCAGCGTATTCTTGGATGGTTGCTGCGAATTCTTTGTTTGCTCCGTCTGGCCATCTGAACCAAGTCCAAGGGATTGTCTTGTCGTCTTTAGAGAATTCTAGGATTGATTGACCTAGTGCTCCTAAGCCTGTTGGTTCGATGTTGTCAAATGCTGGGATGAATGCGAACTCTTCTGTGATGTAGCGTTTACCTGTTTCAGAAGATACCATCCAGTTTAGGAATAGTTTTGCTTCTTCTAGGTTCTCAGAGTTTTTGTTTAGTACCCAGTTATTTGGTACACCAACTGGTAAGCGGTTAGCATCTGCATCATCGCTAATTGCAATTGGTAGGAAGCCCATGTTCATGTCTGGGTTGATTTCGTAAATCATGTTTTCAGTCCAGTTACCTTGTTGTAGCATTGCTGCTTGACCTGAAGCAAATAGTGTAACTTGCGTATTGTAATCTGTTGTTAACGGATTATCATTAGCAAAACCAATCTCTGTATCTAGAACTTCTTTAAATTGTTGGAATTTCTCATTTCCTACAAATGTTTCTGATCCATCATAAAGTCCTTCGATGAATGCAATTGGATCGTCTTGTTGTGCAAAACCGATGTTAAGTAAATGCTGTCCAATTACCCACCACTCGCCATATCCAGCAGAGAAAGGTGTAATACCTGCAGCTTTTAATTTTTCAGCAGCAGCTTTTAACTCAGTAATTGTTCCCGGTGGTGAAGTAATTCCTGCTTGTTCAAATAGGTCTTTATTGTAGATAAAACCATAACCCTCTAAGTTAACTGGCATTCCATATAGTTTGCCATCTGTATCTGTCATTGGTACTTTACCAATTGGAAGAACGTGCCCAGCCCAAGGCTCGTTTGAAAGATCAGCTAAGTGCTCTTTCCAAAGCTCAAGCTCTTTAAATCCACCATTGTTAAAGATATCTGGCTTTTCACCTGAAGCGAATTTCGCTTTTAAAGCAGCACCGTAATCAGCGCCTCCACCTACAGTTTCAAGCTTAACCTTAATATTTGGATGCTCTGCCTCAAACTCAGTAATCATTTTTTGAAGCTGATCAGCAATCTCCACTTTAAATTGGAAGAAGTTTAATGTTACTTGTTCTTCAGTCTTATCTGCTGGTTTAGCATCATCTTTTGGTTTGTCTTCAGTCGTTGTTTCTTCAGTTGAAGAACAGCCTGCTAGAATCCCAACGAATAATAACACGGATAAAAATAAGAAAGTAAAGCGTTTTAGCATGGTTTGACCTCCCTTTAATTTTACAAATAATTTATATATCTTTATATCTATTAAAATAGAAGATATAAAGAGTAGTACCTACTTGATAGATCCTTGTGCAATTCCTTTAATAATGTGCTTTTGCAGGAATAGGAAGAAGATTATCACTGGCGTTATACCTAGTACTAGTGCTGCGAGTCCCATATCCCACTGCTTTGTATATTGCGCAAAGAATGAGCTTGTTGCAAGTGGTATCGTTCGCAATTCTGCGTCCTGTAAAACAAGCAATGGTAAAAGGAAATCATTCCAAATCCAGAGTGTATTCAGGATAATGATGGTTACTGTAATTGGTTTTAGGAGTGGGAATACAATTCTCCAAAATACTCCAAACTGGCTACACCCATCAATTCTAGCAGATTCTTCAATTTCGATTGGTACCGTTTTCACAAAACCGTGATAAAGGAATAATGATAATGGAACACCAAAACCGAAGTACATAATGATAAGTCCAGGAATACTGTTTGTTAGATTTAATGCTCCACCAAGTTTCATAAGCGGAATCATCACCGTTTGGAATGGAATAACCATTGCCGAAACAAACAGGATAAATAAGAATTTACTTAACTTCCCTGGTGTTCGAACCATTTTCCAGGCTGCCATTGAGCTTATTACGACCAACCCAATGTTACTAAACACCGTAATGATTAACGAATTCCAAAATGCCCTCGGAAAATTGATAATCTCCCAAACCTTGGAATAGTTTGAGAAAAGTATTTCCTTCGGCCATGAAGCTGCATCTATCAAGATTTCGGCAAAGCTCTTTACCGAATTGATAAGAACAAAGTAAAAAGGAATTAAGAAGATAATGGCGAGTATAATCCCGATTATCTCTAAACCAAAAGTTCTCTTAGTATATTTCTGCATCAAGCCTCTACCTCCCTTTTCTTAGTGAGCATAACTTGAACAGTTGTGAACACTGCCACCACTAGGAAGAATAGAATCGATTTTGCTGTCCCTAACCCATAGCGATTGTTTTGGAATGCTTCCTGATAAATGTTAATCGCAACCGACTGAGTAGAGTTAAACGGTCCACCGCCAGTTAAAGATAGGTTAAGGTCAAATATTTTAAATGCCATCGAAATCGTTAAGAAGAAGCAAATTGTAAAGGCTGGAAGAATTAATGGAATAATGATTTTTGTTAAAAGTGTAAAATTTGACGCCCCATCAATCCTAGCCGCTTCAAGTAATGAATTGTCGACCCCCTGAAGAGCTGCGATATAAATGACCATCATGTATCCGCTAATTTGCCATGCAAATACAATCACAATTCCCCAGAACGCTGTAACTTCATCACCTAACCAAGGTAGCTTAAAGAAAGCTAGCCCAGTTACATTTCCAATTGATGAAAAACCTTTTATGAAAATGAACTGCCAGATAAACCCTAGTAGTAGCCCCCCGATAACATTGGGAATAAAAAACACTGTACGTAGGATGTTCCTTGTTTTCAAGGCCGCATTTAGTAGGAGTGCGAAGCCAAATCCTATTAAATTACTAACCGCTACTGCAGCAAGCATAAACTTCGTTGTAAATAAGAAGGAACTAAAAAATTGTGGATCACTCGTAAAAATCTTTTTGTAGTTTTCGAGTCCTACCCATTCGACCACCGAACTAACTCCATTCCAAGAAGTAAAAGAGTAATAGACTCCCATAAGGAATGGTATGATCTGAATAACTAAGAAGAAAACCAGTGCTGGCCCAACAAAGGCCAAATACGTTAGTGCTTTTTTAAGATTCGTTTTTCGCTTTGATATCCGGTTGATGTCTGTCTTCACGTTAAGTTCATTTCGTTCAAGCTTCGGATTCACCCTTGTATCACCGCCCCTCAAATCTCTATGTAATCGCTTTCTTTTTATTATAAAGGGATGGGGTGTTGATTAGGGGACACTGTATTGACTTTGGAGGTGTAATATTTTGACATGTTTGGGGTGGGGCATTTTTTGGAGGATTTAATTTAAGGGGATTTGGGGTTTTTATATTTGTTGGTGTGATTAGGCTCTTTTGATACACTTTAAACCCAATTTTTTACACAAGGTGTATCATTATCCCCTTTTGATACACTTCAAACCCAGTTTTTCACATTAAGGTATATCATTAGCCCCTTTTGATACACCTCAAATCCAGTTTTTTACATCCAGGTGCATCATTAGCCCCTTTTGATACACCTCAAATCCAGTTTTTTACATCAAGAGGTACCAATCGCCTCTTTCGAAACACCTCAAATCCAGCTTTTTACATTAAGAAGCATCAATAACCTTATTTGCACCCTTTTCCTCCAATTTATTTACATTAACAGTCACCAAACAAACATAAGTTTCCCAATAAATGAAACTTTTTCCAACTGCAATCCGTAAACATAACTATCACTATGTATAACTACAGGGGGGAGCAGACATGTTACACAAAATTGATAAGACGTATTGGGTAGTATTACTAATAATCGGTGTAGTCATAGGCTTTTTATCTGGATTAGCCGGGCCAGACTTGGTACACCATACTTATTTTAAACATGATGATACCTTTATGGTGATCACCCCGTTTGCTGCAAACATTTTAATGTTTATTGCCGCTGGCTTTTTCATATTGTTTTGTATCGGTATGATCTTTGAAAAAAAGGTTTGGAATTATGTAGGTATACTCTTTTTGCTGTTATCAATTGCCATGGGATACATTTCTCTAGCCGGAAACTACACTCTAGTTTCGTTAGATGAAATTACAATTGTGAAATCGCTGCAAAAAGAAGAGTATGGTTGGAATGAAATTGCTGAAGCTACTTATCTTGATGAATATCAATATGATGGGCGAGAACTTCACCTTATCTTCAATGATGGTAATGAAAAAACAATTGAAATAGATAGCCCTACTATAGTTAAACTGATCGAACAGAGACTGGCTCAGAATGGTATCGACATCAACTAAAAGTGGTACACGAATTGATTGTGAATTCGTGTACCTCTTTTTAAAGTAAAAATTCCGAAAAATATGAAACCTTACCTCAAGTTAAACGTAAATATTTGTAAATTGATGTAGGGAGGGTGTATTATGCGTCAGATAGATAGGGATACATATTGGTTAGTACTATTAATTATTGGTGGATTGTCAGGACTTATAAGTAGTTTCATAGGCCCAAACCTTTTACATTTTTTAATGTTTCAAAGTGGAGATACTATTTTAGTGCAAACACCTTTTTTAACAAATATCCTAACCTTCATTGCTACGGGTATATTCGTTATGGCTTGCATTGGTATGATACTTGAAAGAAAGATATGGACTTATGCAGGAACATTATTATTAGTAGTATCAATCGCTATAGGTTGTTATGCTAATTTGGGATATTATACACTTGTTTCCTACAACGATATTACGATTAAAAATCATATGCTAGAAGAAAAATACAACTGGGAAGAGATTGAGGAAGCTAAAGTTATTGATAATACGAATGAGTCAATTAAAAAAATACAGTTAACTTTTAAAAATGGCAAAGAAGAATTACTCGAAATCAATAGAGTGCATGCAAGTGAAATTCGTACAATTCGTAATATGTTTCTTCATTATAATATTAAGTTAAACTAAGATAATCTCAATTCTGATCGACAGGTGCCAGGCCCCTGTCGATTATTTCTGATTCAATTTTTCTAGTAACCCACCATCATCTATATTTCGAATGATTGATATCTTACCATTGTCATTGATATTCATTCTCCCAGTGACAGTAGCGGTGTTTGTTTTACCATTTTTACTATAATTCACTTCAGCTTCATAATTAAAGGCGTTAACTTGGTTATCATCTATCCTCTCTATATGTATACTTTTTGTGTTTAATTTGTAGCCATTTTCATGAGCAAATCGTAAATACAGCAAAATATGATTCTTGTTTAGAAATTGTTCAGTGTTGGCAACAAGTGGGGTATAGTTTTTTTCAACATACGCTTGTAATTCAGGTGGATATGGGTCTTCCTTCTCAAATGCACCAATTAGCTCACTTCCAGGCCCTTTGAACTCTTTTTCCAAATAGGTTTGGATTGTGGTCATATTCGCATCGGTTTCATAAGGTTCATAATCTTTATCCGAACACCCTGTTACGAACATAAGGACAAATGCCAAAACGGATAACATCTGGACAATAGTACCGTTTCTCATGTGAACACCCCTTCTTGTATTTTTTCTACTATAAATTCTTTGTCATGATAAAGTCCGTTTGTTCTTCATCACCCATATAAAAAGAATGTGATCCAGTTTGAACAAATCCCATTTTCTTATAAAAGGCAATAGCATTCTCATTTTTCTCCCATACGCCTAGCCAGATTCTCTTTTTATTACTTTGCTTCGCAATTTCCATAGCCTTAGTAAACAGATGTTTACCGAGACCATGATTTTGAAAGTTACTCTTTATATAAATCCTCTCAATTTCAAGTGATTCATCACCCATTTCTTCAGACTGAGACTCATTCGTATTGACCTTTAAATATCCAGCGACTTCATTATTATAATAAACAAAAAAGAACTGCGAAAAACGATTGGATAGTTCTTTTTCCAGTTGGATTTTGTTAAATGCCTTTTCCAAATAAGTAATCATATTTTCAGGAGAATTCTGATTCTTAAACGTCTCATTAAATGTTTCATAACTGATTTCCTGAAGAATCTGTAAGTCTTCAAGGGTACACTGTATTATGTTTATTGTCATTTAGATATATGCTCCTTTTCTAATTGGCTATGAATCGTTTATTCATCTACCGTTTTGATTGTTCTTCTCATTCTATCATTGCTGGGAAAGAGTTTGAAGGATGGGGTGGCTTACTTAGGGGTTTAAGATAAAATGCCGGCTCACCAACCTAACTCGATAAGTGAACAGGCATCTCAAGTTTTTTATTTAAAAACCAAAGGAAAGATAAATACAACAACAGCTGCCCACAGACCGTAGACTGGCAAATACTTCGTAATAGCATCTTGGATGGTTGAAGGTCCGGTTTTGTTTCGTAGAAAACGTACATAGGAAAGCATGATCCAAATTAAATTTGCCCAGATAATTAGATTTACACCTAAGACAGCAAGTCGGTTAGGCGTAATTCCATATGAAGAAAGCCTGAACACAATGGCCGACAAAGCAACACTGTCAATGATAAGCGCAAGAACAATTAAGCTGAAATTGATATAATCAAAGATATTCTTTTTCTCGTCTGTATCGCTTTCGATAATAGAGAATACAGTCACAACCAATACAAAAAGTAGAATTCCATTGAAGGCTAGAAGGAAATTTCGGTCTAGAAATGGATTATTTCCGACCCAATACACCGT
Organism: Cytobacillus luteolus; assembly: GCF_017873715.1. Lineage (NCBI taxonomy): Bacteria > Bacillati > Bacillota > Bacilli > Caryophanales > Bacillaceae > Litchfieldia > Litchfieldia luteola. The sequence goes on along the minus strand of NZ_JAGGKM010000001.1, from coordinate 133,235 downwards.
TATAAGATAGACCAACAATGTGACCAGAACAAGTGGACTAAAAATTTTAGCTAAAAATGGTGTAATGTTCTTAGCAAGTTTAAGATTTTTTGATACTAGGTGTGTTGCCACGACTGCGAGACCTGCAGCACCAAATAGCACGATATTTCTAAAATAGAAGTCTTCTATACGAAGCCCCACAAAGCTAAATAACTGCAACGTTAACATTGCAAGCAGCATTCCGCTAACTGCCATGCTTCCATATAAAATACCAAATTCCAAATTGAATTTTAGATAAGCTAATCTTTTGTCACCTATTGCATAGTCATTTCCTGTGTAGGCTAGCCCTACTACTACCCACAAGAAGATCGGTAGGTGCAAATAGGCAAGAATGATACTGTCTTTGTAATCTATAGGAAGTAGGTTTAGATAAATTACAGAGACAAGGAACAGCGATATAAGTGTATAGAGAACCTTCTTATTCGGACTATTATAAAAAACAAAGTAGGCTGCAATAAAGGGAATTATTCCAAAAGCCAGATTAACTGGAGCTATTGCTTCCTGTTCGACAAAATGGAAAATGACCCTAGTTATGATCCCAGCGAGAATCGCTAAAATACTCATTAACAAAAAACCTTTTTGTAGAAGCAAAGGTTTTTCCTCATTTTCTGTCTCCTTGAAATGCAATCTTTCATGCCAAACAGCAAGAACAGGTGAATCTGGATATTGTTCCCAAGCGTGTAAGAATGACTTCCTAAAAGATTTTGGGTCTTTTCTGAACATCCTCTCCAGATGTTGTGGATTATCCATGTTTTCAATAATCAATTGGTTATTGTCCAACGTTCATGCCTCCCGACTACAGTTATCTTGTTGGTTTGATTTTAGCATGTAATTTATTGTTTATCAATAAATATATGTTATCATTTATTAAAAATTTATTGCAAGTCTATCCGCAGTAAGGACTCCAATGAAATTAGAGTTTTTAAAGAAGTTAATACATAAGCATAAAGATCAGGGAACAATAAAATGAGGTGTTGTCTATGAAACTGGGAATCAGTTTGATGATAGGATTTCTTCTTATCAATTCTCCTATCACTGCAGTTACAGATTTTGAAGGCTATGAAATCGTTAGTTTGAATAATAAAGAGAATATAACCCTTTACGCTAAGAAAATAGATAGCTTGTACAGAGGATTTAAAATAGATTTCAAAGGGGGAGTTTACACAAGGCCTTTTTGGAATAGCGAAACGAATCCTACCTATGCTCCGCAAATTTTTTATAAAGACATCAACAATGACAAAAGAGAAGAGCTAGTTATAACCTTAACCAAAGGGCATGGGACAGGTCTTTTATGGGAAGATGTGTATGTGTTTAATACACTGGATAATCGGCTGATTGAAGAGATTGTGGATCATCCTTTAGCAATTTTAAAAAAGAACGTAAAAACAAAGTTAAATAAAGATAAAGCTGAAATCATTGTGAACAATAAAAAGTGGGCAATAGATCTATCCCCTTTTGAAATTAAACCTGACAATCTATTTGATGATATAGGTTTTGGGAGCATAGTTGATTATGAAGTGATTAACAATTGTCTGATGGTCAGATTAAGCGGACAAGTATCTCCTGGGATGTTTGTTGGAGATGTAATTATTACTTATGAATACCGCCAAAACATGTATCAAGCGAAAACAATTGATTTTATTCCACATCACTCGATTGAGAAGAATCCTTTTTATGGTCCGGTTAACTGAACTAGTTTCTTTTCGGCTACAAAAAATAAAAGGCAATTACCTTTCCCAAGGGTAATTGCCTTACTCCGTTCTTACCGATTAGAAGGAAAGAAACAGTGCTATCACGCAAGTACAATTCAATTGGAGGTGAATTGTAATAACAACTTATTACTTTTATTATAAAAGGTTCCGATTTTTATTCAAAAAAAGGATTGGTGTCAAATTTTCTACTCTACATTAGTAGGATAAATCAAAACATTATCAATAAAAATCCTACATTGAATAGAAAAATTACCGCCAATTCTTACCTTAATATTCTTGATAACATCATTAGAACTTCGAAGGGTACCTGTTAAAGAAGCCCTTGACAAACCAAGCCCTAGATTTTGATCCTGTAACTTCCCGTCAACATATAACTTTTCCCCATTAAACCATGTATTTATCACTTGAATATGATGGCCATCATATGTAACATTAAACTCTTTTTTCATTCAAAATCTCCTCCTAACCGTACTCTTTAATACGAATTGGAAATGAAAAAGTTTCTTATTATTTCCAGTATTTTATAACTGTAGCGGTGTTTTGAAATCCCATAAATTTCACGTAGGCTTTTAGACCTATATCTAATACTCGTTATTTACTTTATAGTCTAACTGTTAGCCCTAGGTCTTTACAGGAGGGTTAATGTTTGAAATAGGTGATATTGTATATTTCGAAGGTAAGGAATACAAAATTCTTTGGATATATAGCAGTGGGGGCTGTGAATTAGTCGAAAGCAGCTTTGCTAGTGCTTATAAAACAATTCTTGTTCATATTGATAGCTTAGATAAAGGCGTAAATAACAGATAGCCTTTAATTTATCATTTGTTAGTAACTATTAAATAAAACGAAATGTATTATTCCTAGGGCTAACATCCTTGTATGTCCCTCAACATTTCTTTTTATTTATTTTTTTTGTACATTTTTCATATTACCATTGCTATTTGTAATGATATTGATCTTTATTTTAAGTGGATATAGGGTTTACCGCTTAAGTGCTGCTAAAAGTCTGCATAGTACAATATTGCCTAACTTTAATTTTTAATTTTAACATTATATTCCATGGAAAATCTGAATTCAGATGAGAAAAAGACGACCAAATTAGTGATCGACTTAGTTATACATAACGACTTACACAATAGTTTAACATTATATAATTGATGTGATAATAAGTCATATTTTCTTACGTTTTCGTTCTAAAAATATAGGTGCTATATTTAGCAAGATAGAAACAATTGTCAAAAACCATAATGCCCTTGCCATACCAGGTACTACATCTGATAAAGCCGCCCAATCTTCCACTTTTACCCACCGAGATACATAACTGTAATCTGCACAAATTGTTAATGCTGTAAATGATAATGCCATCGCCATAGCAAGCTTATAATCCTTTCCTGCTGCATACAAAGAAAGATTTATAACAGTTACTACTATGGCAATAACCCCTAATATTGCCCACATAACTATACCTCCATATATTTTTATTTACTTCAGTTATCCTATTTTGCAATCTAATTCACTCCCACCTAATTACCTAATTTTAACACTAAAAACCTTATTACGCTCTGCATCACCTTGATTATAGGTGCCACTCCTTCTTCTTTTATGAAGTATTCTTTATTGTATGGTTGACATCCAAACGTTCTAATAAAATTATCATTATTGGTACGTTGTCCCTTCTCTACGATTGGAACATTCCGTTTACTAATAATCTTAGCGCTTGGCAAATAGGATTCTTTTGCCTAACTCAACTCTTTGAAAATAATACTCTGATAGAACAGTAGATAATTTATTCTTTGTACTTTCCACTTCAATATCAGGTTACAAATCTTTTAAAGCAGCAACTAAATCTGATAATATATGCTCACCTAGATTCATAATAATCAACTCTCCTTAGTTCTTATTAGTAACTAAGGATTACCTATACAAACACCGAAAATACCAACTGAGTAAGTATGAACCGCTTTTTTGATCCTTTTGAATAAGAAAGAGACGATTACTTTTTGGGTAATCGTCTCATAATGGTTGTGTATGCTAGTATCGTTGTACTGAGCAGCAAGTGGGTAAACAAAATTAGAATCAGAAATTTTTTTAAACATCCTCTTAATTTTCATATGGGAACTATGTTCCCACATACCATATGGCTTGGATGGTGATGGCAGATAAATATAGATGTAGTATTGTTTACCTTATGCTAATTAATTATTTTATCATGTAAAAGGCCATATTACATCATGCCGCCCGTAAGCTGAAGTGTGTAATATCATTAACATTGAGCCGTTACCATGAAGCGCGTAGCATTTATACAGATTTATAAAGATATTATTTGAGAAATTATTTATACAGATTAATAAACATACTGCCATAATATACATCAATAAAATACCAGACACTCTGTAAGAAGCTGCTCCAAAAGGTTTTCATCAACCTTTTAAGTGCGGCCTCTTATTAGTTCATCCTATTTATCCTGCTGATTATGAATGAGTAGATTCCCCACCGTCTACATGAAGCACTTGGCCTGTAACGAAGCGCGAATCATCAGAAGCTAAATACACATACGTTGGGGCAAGCTCAAATGGATGGGCTACCCGTTGCATCGGGTTTGAGGCACCATATACAGCAACCTGGTCAGATGAGAAGCTAGCTGCGATAAGAGGTGTCCAAATCCGCCCAGGTGCTACAGCATTAACCCGGATCCCTCTATTTACCACATTATTCGCCAAAGCGCGCGTGAATCCCACGTTAGCCCCCTTTGTTGCAGTGTAATCGATCATTTGTTTTTCTCCAACATAAGTCACTACAGAAGAAGTTTGAATGATTGAACTTCCCGGTTTCATGTATGGAAGTGCTGCTCTGGTTGTATAGAAGTGGGAATAGATATTCACCTTAAATGTATCATCGAATTGCTGGTCCGTAATGTCCGTTAGGCTCTTTTGCTGGAACTGGATCCCTACATGGTTGCAGAGGACATCCAGACGGCCAAACGTTCTTATAGTTTGCTCTACGATTGCGACACACTGCCGTTTATCCCGCAAGTCACCCGGCAATAACAAACAACGCTGACCGAGTTGTTCGATCCTCGTTCTGGTTCGGTTTGCATCCTCATGTTCATTTAAATAAGCAATGGCTACGTCCGCGCCTTCTTTGGCAAATGCAATTGCGACTGCCGCCCCAATTCCGCTGTCACCACCTGTAATAAGCGCGACCTTCCCTTTTAATTTTCCGCTGCCTTTGTAATTTGGGTTTTCAATGATCGGCCGGGGCACCATTAACCCCTCTACACCTGGATGAAAGAGCTGGCGCTGTTCCGGTAAATTCAACGGAATTTCCTCATACCTAGTTATTTTCCCATAGTTAGGGTACATCGGGTATGGGTGTTCCACTTTGTTTGCATCAAACGCTTGTTGCAGCTGTTGGATCTGCTGCAGCTTCGTTTGATTCTTCAGACCCATCACATGATTTTTTTGATATTGGCTCATCACGTTGCCCCCTGGATACTGATCCATTTGTGACATGTGATATTGAGGCATTTGAGGCGTTTGAGGCACCTGGTAATACGGCATCTGATGTGCTTGTTGCATATAATACATTTGAAGTTGGTTCATTTCCGACATTTGGTCCATGGAATCCATTTGATCCACAGAATCAATATCTTGCATTGGATTCATCTGTGGCATTTGGCGATCTTTCTTATCTTGACTCATGGCAAACCTCCTGATAATAACGTTCTGTTTACAGTATGATGGGCAGAAAAGTGAAGTGCCTGTTTCCATCCATAAATTATATTAAGGGTACCTGTTCGAAGACTATCTTGAAAATAAAGACTTGCTCCTCATTGATGGGCTTTGAATAAGGTAAAACGTAAGATAAAATATCAAGGAGGCTGCTATTTTGCGATTCGAATTTAATCCGGAAGTAAAATTATTGCTGGTAAACTATTCCGATGAAAAAGTAACGATGGATTATATCAATCATTCCTGGCAAATGTCGGAAATAGGATGGAGACCGCCATTCTATACAAACCCTCGTTATGGTTTTAATTACCCTATCATTTAGCAAGTTTTTATTTTTTTGAACAGTTAAGGGATAATCAAAAGTCAATCTGGGTAAATTCCTATTTGCAGAAGTTCAAAAGATTCACAAACTAACGTCGAAGAGCCTGTATTATGGAGTAATCTCTAATACAGGTATTTTTGATTTCAGATAAATTAATGGCGCTTTGTTTGAAAGTGGTCCGGATGAGTTTTTGCAATTTAGGAACTCTTTCATGTGTGAAGGATATTTCGAACTAAAAACTTTGTATTAACACATCGGCCGACCTCAATAATAAAATCAAAATTCATGGAAATAGTCTTAAAGGAGAGTAATGAAACGAGGGAATAACGCTGGATGTTGTCAAAATGCTGATTAAAGGTGACAGAACAGAAAGTAATAGAACTTGGTATATCAGAGGTTATTGCTATTGCAGATGACGGCGGGAATATAATGCCTGTCACAGAATGGATGAAGGCCCAATCACAAGTATTGACAGAGGCAACCTATCTTATGGAAGTGCTAAACATGGGACGAAAATTCGAAAAGAACCTAATAAATTTGCTTTATTTCTTTGGTATTGGTTCCTTTTATACTTAATTAAAAAACCACTTGCAAAGGACTGTCTCCTTGTTTTCTTTTTAAAAAGTTATTATGCATCATTGGTCGATAAACTGGTTGTAAATAAAGGTTATGTTCCATACCCCACCCGATTTCCAAAACAAGTTAATACAAGCTTATTGTTTGATTACATACTTTTCCCAATTACATGTGTCATAAAATTGCCTCATTTCATGAATATTTCAACCAACCATCTAAGATTATATCCCAATAATAAAAAAAACATTAAAGAATGTTTCCCTCCTATTTTGGAACAATACAATTGATTGTATTAAAGAACAAGGAGGTTAATTAGAAATGGATAATCAAAAATTAGCTGATCATGAATCATTGGATTTACATGAAGTTATTAATTTTAAAACCCTATGCTTAGCGAAATCAAAACTAATGCAAGGACTCGTATTTGATCAAGATTTGAAAGCATTAATGCAAAAAGATGTTGAACAATCCATGCAAGCTCTTGGAGAATTACAGGCTGTTTATCAACGCGCACCTTTTGAAGCTCCAGTTCCTCAAAACCGACCAACACCGATAATAAATTGAGAAGGAGGCAAATTCATTGAACCAGGATTATCTAGACCCTATAAACGCGCTACACGTACCAGAGCTAGCAGATACCACTTTTGCGATGGATTTACTTCTTCGTTCAAAAGAAGGTGTGCGCAATATTGCTGTCGCATTAACGGAGTCTGCATCACCTGATGTTAGAACCCTCTTACGAAACCAGTTAATGCAAGGTATTGCCATGCACCAAGAAGTTACAGAACTAATGATTAATAAAAAATGGTTCCATCCATACGAACTAACTGAACAGTATAAACTAGATCAACTCTCTGCAAACAATACATTAATGATTGGCAAAATGAATCTATTCCCAGTTGAGACCAATAGAAAAGGTATGTTTGACCGGACACCTGATGATCACTAACACTGGAGGCTGTAAACAATGAAGGCAGTAACGTATCAAGGTATTAAAAATGTTGTAGTCAAAGAAGTTCCAGATCCAAAAATTGAGAAACCAGATGATATGATTATTAAAGTAACAAGTACAGCAATATGTGGGTCTGATTTACATTTAATTCATGGCATGATTCCTAACCTGCAAGAAAACTATATTATTGGCCATGAACCAATGGGAATTGTAGAAGAAGTTGGTCCAGGTGTGACTAAGGTAAAAAAGGGAGATCGAGTCATTATCCCTTTTAATATAGCATGCGGTGAATGCACTTATTGTAAAAACCATTTGGAAAGCCAATGTGATAATTCTAATGATAATGGTGATATGGGTGCCTATTTTGGATATTCTGGTACGACGGGTGGCTATCCAGGTGGCCAAGCCGAATATTTAAGAGTGCCCTTTGCCAACTTTACTCATTTCAAAATTCCAGAGACTTGTGAAGAACCAGATGAAAAGTTAACAGTTATTGCCGATGCGATGACTACTGGTTTTTGGAGTGTTGACAATGCAGGCGTAAAGGATGGAGATACAGTTATTGTTCTTGGCTGTGGTCCAGTTGGTCTTTTTGCTCAAAAATTCTGTTGGTTAAAAGGGGCAAAGCGAGTCATTGCAGTTGATTATGTCAATTATCGCCTGCAGCACGCTAAGCGCACCAACAAAGTAGAAATTGTTAACTTTGAAGACCATGAAAATGTTGGAAGTTATTTGAAGGAAATCACCAAAGGCGGAGCTGATGTTGTCATTGATGCAGTTGGTATGGACGGTAAAATGACTGATTTAGAGTTCCTGGCGAGCGGAATGAAGCTTCAAGGCGGAGCATTAAGTGCGTTTATCATGGCTTCACAAGCAGTGCGTAAAGGCGGGACAATTCAAGTTACTGGCGTTTACGGCGGCAGATATAATGGTTTCCCTCTTGGAGATATTATGCAGCGAAATATCAATATCCGTTCTGGGCAAGCACCTGTGATTCACTATATGCCATATATGTTTGAATTAGTTTCGACCGGAAAAATTGATCCAGGGGATGTCGTGAGTCATGTACTTCCACTTAGTGAAGCGAAGCGTGGCTATGAAATTTTTGACACAAAAATGGATGAATGTATAAAAGTCGTGTTGAAACCTTGAGGAAGGAGGTATAAAAAATGAACTACGCCTTACATGAAGTTCTTGAGGTCCATGAGATTGCTGCATTTAAGACCACTTGTTTAACTAAATCCAAAACTATGAGAGCGTTAGTTACAGATCCGCTATTAAAAGATATTATGCAGAAAGACATTGATGTATCTACGAGACAATTACAAGAATATGCTTCTATTCTTACAAATGCTAAGCAGTAAATTAGGAGATGAATGAACATGAATCCAATCATTGAAACTTTAACTGGCATGGACGCACTATCGGATCAAGTGGTTGCAATGGATCTACTCATTTCAGCTAAAAGTGGAATAAGAAATTATGCTATGGCAGTTACGGAGGCAGGAACACCGGAAATTAAAGAAATACTCACTCGCCATTTAGTGGAAGCTCTTGATATGCATGAACAACTATCCGGATATATGGCAGAAAAAGGATGGTACCATGCTTGGGATACAAACGAACAAATCAGTTTAGATTTGAATAATATCAATACAGCATTGAACTTACCGACATTATAAAAAATTCCAAGGAACAGTTTTACAAACACCAAAAAACTGTTCCTGATAAACCATTTCGAGTTTAGTGCCGCTGTATCTAATATCCAAAGCGTTCCCCTTCCATCAGCCACTACAATTTGAACACTGATGAAAGTCATAGTGATATTCTCAGGGTTAACCAAATTGTTTGTAAATTAGATAAGACTGCAATTTATCCCCAACAATTTCCGCCACCGTATATTTAACATCGTCTCCCCATTTCGGAAGCAAATGAAAATACGACAGTTTCTGCCGGTTATTTAAGTCATTTCAATTTATACTGTTTGAGAAATTTCATTAACAAGTTGTATCAGTGCTTCGTGGCTTCTTCCACTAACCTGCTGCTCGTAAGCTTATTAACTTCTTCAACAAAAAAAGCACTTCTTTCTTAAAGAAATGCACCCGTTCACAATAAGAAAAATACAACTTCAATATAGCTAATTTTGCATTTTATAAATGAATTGCCATCAATACAAGTTCATCATAATATGAATTATTTTTTATATATTTAATGAGGCGTCCTTCTTCTACAAACCCCAAATTTTTATATAAATTTATAGCAGAGGTATTTGAACCTAAAACCTCTAATCTTAATATTTCTATTTTTGGGTTCTTTTTACACCAATCTAAAAGTGCTTCAATTAGGTGTCTACCTAGACCTTTGTTTCTCCAACCATTGTCAATACTAATTCCGAACGAACCTTGATGGCTACTTTTTTCCTTCTCAATACTCTCAAAAGATAAAAATCCTACAACTTTATCTTGATATTCCGAAACTAAAAATAGCTTTTTATCTTTATTGTTTATGAAACTTTTTATCCACTCTTGTTCCATTTCAATCGAATTATGAAATTCTTTCTTACTTGTTAATCCTAATCCCTCATTAAGGATTTGCTGTGCAATGGTTAAGGTTGCAAAGGAATCACTATGTTCCACCTCCCTGATAATGACAAGTTCCCCTGTTTTAAGTTCAACTATAATTTTATTCATCTTCTTTACACCTCAAATTAATCTTAACTTTCATAATTATACAAAGAGTGCATTATATCGTTCAACCTTCCTAGTTTTTATTGTTAAATTAATTTCAAAAGGGTTTCTTGAATTACTAAAATCATTGAAATAAGGTACCTTAAATAGGGTACCTTTGTTTTATGAACTAGTTATTAGACCATCTGCGCTATCCACATTTACCACCTGAGTAAGAATTTCATCCGTTGTTACGATAGTAGCGAACTCTTTTTGAAGCATCGCCAGCTCCAGTTCTTGTACAGTTTCTGCTGAGTGCTGTTTTCCGAGATGGCCCGTTATCTCAAAGGCAGCAATCGCATCTGATACCAAATACGTTTGATAACCTAGATTACCGCTCATCCTTGTGGTGGTTGATACACAGTGTTGGGTGGAAAGACCCGTAATTACGACTGAGTTGATTTGATTCTTAGTTAAAAATATCTCTAACTCTGTTCCGATAAAGGCACTGTTCACTTGCTTAGTAAAAACTGGTTCACCTGGTCTAGGGGCAATAATGTCCTTAAACTCTGTTCCAATTTTCTTTGTATGATGCAAAGGAGAATCCGGTTGAATGGATAAATGTTTACTATATATAATGGTTCCCCCTCTCTTTCTCCATTCCGTTTGCAGCCGTGCCATATTTTCCTCTGCTTTAGGATTGCATCTTTTCCCCCAGTACGGATCATCAAATCCTTTTTGAACATCTAATATCATCAATGCAGGTAAATTCAAACTTTGGGTCATTTAATCACTCCTTTCTTTTGTCCTTCATCAGCTTGATGAAGGACATTTCCTACGCTTATCTGCCTTCTTTGTCCTTCATAAACTTTATGAAGGACATTCTTGCGCATATCTGCCTACTTTGCCCTTCATCAGCTTTATGTCATTACTCCCCTACCTTCACAAAAAACACCTTGTAAAGCTGAATGACCACGAGCGGCAATAACGACAGTCCATAAATCGAAATAAATTGTGCACTATTTAGCGTTGCAATTTCAAATACTCCCATAAGTGGTGGTACTAATAATACTAGGTGTAACAGGAAAATTCCGATAAGGATCGCAAACCAAATGAACTTATTTGAAAATACTCCCAGTTGAAATATGGATCCTTTGCCTCGTGCGTTTAATCCATGGAACAATCGTGCCAAACATAGTGTTGAGAAAGCCATTGTACTAGCAATTAATGCATCACCTGTGGATAACCCAATATGGTATGCGAGTAAAGTGGCTATCGCTATAAGAACACCTTCCACAAGTACTTGTCGGGCGAAGGCCTTGTTTAACAATGGAACGTTAATATCTCTTGGTTTTTCTTTCATGATTTTCTTATTATACGGTTCTAAACCTATTGCAATTGCCGGTAAACTGTCAGTTAGTAGGTTGATGAATAGTAAATGAACAGCAGCAAACGGAACTGGTAATGCCAAGAAAGACGCATAAAGTACGGACAATACGCCACCTGTATTTCCTGCTAAAAGGAATTTAATCGAATTCTTGATATTGGCATAGATACTTCGTCCATTAGAAATGGCTTTGACAATCGTTGAAAAGTTATCATCTGTTAACACGATCGATGATGCTTCCTTGGCTACTTCTGTACCAGTAATCCCCATGGCAATTCCTATATCTGCCTGCTTTAACGCTGGTCCATCATTTACACCATCACCAGTCATCGCAACAACGTTTCCTTTTTCTTGCCATGCTTTCACAATTCGAATCTTATGCTCAGGAGAAACACGAGCATAGACAGAAATACCTTCCACTCGTTCCTTTAGCTCCTCATCACTCCACTTCTCAATTGCTGCTCCTTCAATTGCTTCTGAATCATCCTTTAAAATACCTATCTGTTTCGCAATTGCTGATGCCGTGATTTTATGGTCCCCGGTAATCATAATTGGCTTAATACCCGCTTCAATACAAGCAGCTACGGCGCCGAATGATTCATCCCTTGGAGGGTCCATCATTGATACCAATCCTATAAACGTTAAGTCACTTTCATCTTCAAGACTTATTTTTTTACCTGCTGGTACTTCTTTATAAGCAAATGCAAGGACTCTAAGTCCGTTCATTGAAAATTCCCTGTTTATACGTTCAACTTCCTGTTTATGTTCTTCGGTAAATTCAACTGTTTCACCAGATGTCTCATAATTTTTGATTCTAGAAATAAGAACATCAACTGCTCCCTTTGTGACCATAAAATGCGTATCACTATCTTTATCCTTAACAACAGTACTCATTAGCTTTCGATCAGAGTCAAAAGGAAGTTCACTAAGTCGTGGATATTCCTCCCTAAGCACTAACTCATCGTATTGGTAGTCCTCTCCGAAATTAACGAGTGCAATTTCGGTTGGATCACCAATCTCTTTTTTATCAATCGTAACGGAATCATTACACAACAGAGACATTAGAATAATCCGATTCTCGATTGTATTTTTAACATTCAATTGCCCTTGTTCAATGATCTTATTGTCTACAAACACCTTTTGAACGGACATCTTATTTTGGGTTAGAGTTCCAGTCTTATCCGAGCAAATAATCGATATGCCCCCTAGACTTTCGACCGCATGAAGCTTTCGAACAATTGCATTCTGCTTCGCCATCTTTTGCGTTCCAATTGCGAGCACAATCGTTACAATTGAACTGAGTGCTTCAGGGATAGCAGCAACAGCAAGGGCTACGGCAAACATAAATGATTCAATGATTTCATTTCCTCTAAATAAATCCACTGCAAAAATAAGAATGGCAATGGCAATAATACCGATGGCAAGCTTCTTCCCAAAATTATCAAGACTTGCTTGAAGAGGTGTCTTCTTCTCTTTTGCTGATTCTAATAGATTAGCGATTTTTCCTATTTCCGTTTCCATACCCGTGCTGGTCACGACAATAACGGCTCTACCATATGTAACATAACTTCCTGAAAAAACCATGTTCTTTTTATCACCAATTGGAACATCCTCATCTTCAATTGGTTCAACTTCCTTCAGGACACTTAATGACTCACCTGTGAGTGAGCTTTCATTTATTTGAATGCTGTAATTCTCAAGTATTCTCCCATCAGCACTGACAAAGTCTCCGGCATCCAGGTAAATAATATCGCCAACGACTATTTCCCTTGATGGAATTTCAACCTTCTGACCATTTCGCAACACCTTGGCTGTCGGTGACGAGAGAGCCTTCAGACTGTTTAAACTTTGTTCCGCCTTCACATGCTGGACAGTACCAAGAATAGCATTGATGATAACAACAACAAGAATTACAATTGTACTTTCAAGCTTTCCTAGAAATGCCGATATGAGTGCAGCGACAACTAAGATAATAACAAGAAGGTCTTTAAACTGATCAAAAAATACCTCCGCTGTACTTTTACGCTTACCTTCCGTCAATTCGTTAAACCCGTATTCCTCTCTACGTTTTTGTACTTCATCAGAAGATAAACCCTTACTAGTCACTTGTAATATCTTTAGTACTTCATCGGATGTTTTCCTAAAAAAATCATTCATCTAGTTTACTCCTTTCTATACACAACGTATTCTAATTTTATTACTTTCTACCCGCTAAAAGCTTCGGGCCATAATTACCCTATTATTTGTATTTATCGTTATCCTTATTAGTAATCAATTCTTTTATAATTATCCTTGTAATTCTCCCTTCTACTTTCTTTTTCCTAATTAATCAGACTTAAACGAACTAAACAACAAACTTAAGGATGGATATACCTTATTAAAGGATATGTCTTTTATTTTACTTTGGGCTCTTTACACAATATTTTTTTTATAAAATAAGAACATAAACACGTCACGTTCAAAACAAAAAACCAATGTCCCATTTAATGAACATTGGTCTTACTAGCTTTGTTTTAGTTTGTTTTTAAATTCTTCTTTATAAAACCAACGATAAAACAGCCTTGATGAATAATAGGTTATGCCTATCGTAATAAAACTCCAATACCACTTCCACTTTACATATTTAATAGTGTTCGTGTATCTTTCTGCCAAGACTTCGAATGTAGTTATAGCCCCTGAATGGAAGATATAATAAAGAAGTTTTATAAATTTGTTCTTTTCTTCTGGATAATTTAAGTTAAAAATTGCACAAATGGCTGGGTAAATAAAATATTCAAATGAAAAACTTGATTTATTTGCCTTTTTAAAAAATCTAACTGGATATTTAATAAGTCCTTTTTCAACTACAAGTAAGCCAAATAACCAAGTTACAATTTGTTTATATAGAAATGCTACGATTCCGTTTCTTATCTTATTTTTGGGTATGTATTTAAAAAGAAGTCCAATTGTTAGTAGCCATATTATTTTTAAAATTAAGATGTCTCTTTGATTATTCTTTGATCTAAGCATAGTCACAGCCCTCATTTTGAGCGTTAATGACATTCGTTTGAAAGTCTTTACCTTTTTGACTTTCTATTATCCGATTGCCAAATTCTAAAAACATCAAAACCTCTTTCTCTGATAAAAGTTGAGTATTAAATGGGAATTTTCTTATGGACTTAACCTTAACAACCATTACTCCAATTTCGGTCATTGATACAACTTTAAATCCCTGCTTACTTCTTCTCTTTTTCACGTAAATAAGTTCATTTTTGTTGTTTAAGGAATAAGTTCTAAAGATAACACCCCACTTGTACTTACAATTGCATTTACAAGTGTTATTTTCCTACTTATTTTAAAACTTATTCATCTTTAAACTAAAAGCACTTAATAAGAAATTAGGTCTAATTACCCTATAATGCCAATATTATAAATATAATATGTAAAAGTAGGTGGAATATGGTTACTCCTAATTGGTCTCACACAACAAAGTTAAATTTTATGTCCATTGTAGATATGCTTTTACCATCTACTATAATATCAACAAAATCAAGCAGGCATTTTCAATTTGGTGGACAAAATTTATTGATTTGGGAATATCTCCTTATATCACTTGATAGTCTACCACAACCTTTATCTGACCCAACATCGCAACTTCTTGACATTTCAGCTTATTATACAGTTAGTCCTCCCTACTTTTTTAATGGTTATTTTTCTAGTTTATCTAGAAATAACCGAATCAAAACGATAACAGCACTTGAAGACCTCCAGGTACCACTGGACAAACTTCCATTTCCATATCAAAACAATCCAACCTTGATTAAAATTATGATTAATTCATTGTACCAAATAACCTTATTCGGCTATTACTCCGAATGGACTGGTTATTTATATACCAGATATTATTCTCCAAGCTACAGACAACTTCTTACCTTTCCTCTAGGTTGGATTTATTCAGGTTATCCCGGGCCTTCCTACGGCTATCGTGATTTTAGGGGCTTTTTATTAAAAATGGAAAAAACCTATGTAGAAAGGGATTCGAATGAAAAATTATAATGTTATTGTCATTGGTGCTGGTGGCGGCGGTGCAGTTGTTGCTAAAGAACTTGGTGAAGTAGGCTTAAAAGTTCTTATGCTCGAAGCAGGACCTTGGTATGGAAATAGCAAGTGGCCACATCCTAATACGGACAAAGGTGCTGTTTCTAGCCAACATCCTGAGGATTTAAATATTGAATTATTTAAGCAATCGTATTCTAAGTTAGAAAATGATATGAATGATTTAATCGCAGGAAAGCTTCGTTGGGGACCAGCAAATCGAGAGCGTCCACCTTGGAATAGAGTATTTGAACATAGTGGTTTTGTATGGCAAAATTCCGGAGTCGGTGGGTCTACTCAACACTATTTGGGTAATTCTCCGAGAGCCTTTCCTACTGCGATAGATGATGAGTGGCCTTTGTCATATCGGGAACTATTACCCTTCTATGAGAAGGTCGAAGCTGAATTACCTGTAGAATTCTCTCCAATAACAACCAAAGAAGAACTATTTTACTTTGGTGCTAAAAGAGCAGGTTGGAGCCTCCTTTCTACTTTAAATGTTACCCGTGCAGGTTATCGGCCACAACCAAATGCCATTTTGCCTCCTAACCCGAACCTTACTAATACAAAATACTCAACTTATGAATTGTCATGGATGGAAGGCTGTACGCTGGCTGGCCATTGTATAAACGGCTGTCCTCATGGTCCCTCTGTAGATAAAATAGCAAAACGCTCCACAAATGTAAGCTACACTCCATTAGCATTAGCTACCGGAAATGTAGAAGTTATGCCTAATACTTTTACGTATCAAATAATTACAGAGAACCACCCAAAAGAAGGGATCAGGGCAACTGGCGTTAAGGTGAGGAATACTTGGACAGATATGAAACAAGATCTCTACGCAGATTGCATTGTAATCGCAGCAGGAGCGGTTGAAACTCCACGTCTTTGGCTAAATTCACAATTACCTTTTAACGAATGGGTCGGAAAAGGATTAGTTAACCACAATATGGACTTGGTTACGGGTATCTTTCACTCAAACGAGCTAAGCTCAATTATTAATAGTCCTGTTGTAGGACCAAACGTTGGACACACATCAGGCGCCAGGTTTGATTATCCTGGTCTAGGATCATTATTAGCGATGGGCTTAAGTCCAGGATTAACCTCATCCTTTGCTTACGCCTTAAGTAATTCGGGTAACTCTCCTAATTTTCATACACAACCGTTTAGTAAGGGGCGGGTAGTAGGAAAAGGGTTAATGGAATTGATGTCCAATTATCAAAATACAATGAACTTGCTAGTCGCAATTGATGATGAAGTCGTTAAGAATAATAAAATTTCTATTATGCCTTCTATAACAGATGAACATGGACCTGTTCCTGCTATTAGTTATGTTCCAACTAAAAATACCTTAAGGAAGAAAAAAGAATTGGTTAAGATAGCAGTCGATATTCTTAGAAGTGCAGGTGCAAAGAAAATTGTTCACTCGGATTGGCCGGATGGAATTATGATTCATATTATGAGTACAATGAGAATGGGTTATGTAGTAGATCAAAACTGTGAAGCCTTTCAGGTGAAGAGATTATTTATAGCAGATAACAGTGTTTTATGTAATGGTCTTGGAGGTCCCAATCCTACGCTAACTACTCAAGCATTAGCAACTAGAACAGCGACAATTATTAAAGATAAATACTTTTAACCCCTCTGTAGCTAGAGGGGTTCTTGCGGTTCCTTCGTTTGGCTTAACAAATAATACATGAGATTTGTTTAATGTTCCATTACTGTTCATACTCAAAAACCTTCTCACCGAGAAGCGTTCCGTCTACTATTAAGGTGATTCTGCTAAGCAGATTTTTCTGTCTCATTGTTTTAATTAGAATTCAAGTATTGTTAAAGGTTTTCATTTCTGTACAATAAATAGTAAGTAAAGTCGTTTACGAAAGAGGGAATATGATGGAGTTAATCAATTTTTCTACAGATGCAATCACCTCAGAAGAAGAGGTTCGTGAACTAGTTGGAACACCACATGAATATGTCGTTAAAAAAAGTATACCGGTGTTAGACGAGCATTGTAAGAGGTTTATAGAAATGTCACCACTTTATTTTCTGTCTACGTCAAATGCGGAGGGGCAATGTGATGTTTCTCCAAAAGGGGATTTTCCGTGTGGAATTCAAATCTTAAACAACAAGCAATTAGTGATTCCGGATCGACCAGGTAACAGACGAGTAGACTCGATCATCAATATATTATCCAATCCACATATAGGACTTTTATTCCTTATTCCGGGGCTAGAAGAGGTACTGCGCATAAATGGACGGGCCACCATCATTAAAAAACCCGAGCTTTTAAACAACATGAGCCTAAATGGAAAGCCACCACTACTTGGTATCGGTGTGGATATAGAAGAATGCTTTATCCACTGCTCTCGCGCACTGAAAAAATCAAAAGTATGGAACACCGACTCATGGCCAAACACAGAAGACCTACCATCCTGGTTAGACATATTTCATGCAGCCTTGGAACACAATGGAGTGGAAGTGAAGAGATAATTAACAACTTTACATTTTCACTGATTATATTAGGGAACGAAAAAGCATGATGTTTTATATGCTAAAATCACCATGCTTTTCACTACGTATTTGTGTCGTTATTTACAATTTGGGGCTCCCAGAATAACCCGTTTTTACTATACTAGAGGCCTTTTTGTTTTTCACTTTAAATACTTATCTAAAAACTCTAAAATCGCACGATATCCTGTAATTCGGTTTTCTTTCTTGGAAAAGCCATGGCCTTCATCTGTGAAGACGATATATTCTGTTGGAACTTTGTTTTTGCGAAGTTCATCGACCATCTCATCGGATTCCACCTGAAGGACACGTGGGTCGTTTGCTCCTTGCAAGACAATGACGGGCTTGTTAATTTTATCTCCATGAAAAAGTGGTGATATACTTCGGATATACTCTACCTGCTCATATGGATTCCCTAACTTCTGGTAAAGGGCGTCTCTCATGGATTCCCACCACGATGGAATGTTCTTCAGCGTTCTCTCCCAATTTGTTACACCGAAAATATCGACTCCTACTTTAAACTCTTCTTGGCGAAAGGCTAGTGTTGCTAGTACCATATTGCCGCCATAGCTTCCTCCGATGATACCAATCTTATCTGGGTCGCAGAGGGTTGTAGTAAACGGTTGATTCTCCACCTGGTCCACCGTGTACCCAAACAAGAGCCGGTACCTTTTCCGTTGCCGCTTGATGTGGAGAGTACATAATAGCTGGATGAAGTCCGAATACACGCCTTTTTTAGACTTCAATCACACATTCGACCGTGATGAAGTCCTAATACCGGTTTTAGTTTTTACGATGACATAAACTTACCCCTCGTCAATCTCGGCACATGCAACCAAAGAAACACAGATCGCCCTAGACTAAATATCACAAACGCTAACCATACCCCTTGGTTCTGATAAGTCGGTACGAGCCACCAGATGGCTACTATAAAGAGTAGCAAAGCCATAAAGATGGAATTCCTAACAGGTCCAGCCTCAGTTGCTCCAGAAAAAATCCCTTCTAGTAATAAGCCCCAGAATCCAACAATCGGAAAAATAACCAACCAGATTAATAGACTAGCGGCCGTTTCCTGAACCGCAGTAATGGTTGTGAAAAATGAAACAAGTTCATTTCCAAAGAGCATAATAACCGATGTCAATAGAACAACGGTCAGTACCCCCCATTGAGCTGAAAGGAAATAGGCTCTTTTATATAAAGCTTCATTTTTTCCACCAATGGCCCTCCCCACTAGAATGCTAGAGGCATTGGCAAAACCGCCTATCAAATAAGCCATTATATAATGAATCTGGAGTAAAATAG
Organism: Cytobacillus luteolus; assembly: GCF_017873715.1. Lineage (NCBI taxonomy): Bacteria > Bacillati > Bacillota > Bacilli > Caryophanales > Bacillaceae > Litchfieldia > Litchfieldia luteola. Next base: position 113,966 of record NZ_JAGGKM010000001.1, on the reverse strand, counting down.
CATTTGCTGCTAGCGTTATCTCACCCATACTCGCACCTTTCGCGGTAAAAATGACTGTCATCGTAAGTAAACAAACGGTCCTTAAGAACAAATCGCGATTCACCTTAACCATCTTTACTAGAGCTTCAGCTTCTAATAGCATCGAAAGTTTCAGTTTACTAAAGCTTACTTTATTTGTTTTTACAATCACCAGAATCCCAAATAATATGGCACTAACCTCAGCAATTAATGTAGCATAGGCTACTCCAGCAACACCAAAGCCTAGGCCCATCACAAAGACAATATCGAGAATGATGTTCAGAACGTTCATGACAATCTGAGTGGCTAGAGCTAACTTGACCTTCCCCATCCCAATTAACCAGCCAATAATAACATAGCTTACTAGAATAAACGGTGCTCCCCAAATACGAATCGTGAAATACGTTTCCGCATAGGCTGACACTTCTTTCGTCCCACCAATCAAAGGTAACGCAATGTTGATGATCGGCTGCTGCAGAATGATGAATAAAAGCCCAAAAACAACAGCCAAAATCGCTGGTCTGAAAAAGGAAGCGAGCATTTCGTTTTCATTCTTTGCCCCTTCGGCCTGCGCGGTAAATCCACTCGTACTCACTCTTAAAAAGCCAAGAAGCCAGTACATTGTATTAAAAATTACTGCACCAATCGCCACTCCACCAATCGCTGCTGGTACAGGCATTCTCCCAACAACCGCTGTATCTACCGCCCCTAAGATAGGAGTTGAAATACCAGAAATAATAAGTGGAAGGGCCAATGCCAAATACTGCCGATGACCTAAAGGTGTAGCCTGATTTAATGTAACAGAAGTCACCACAGCCTTCATATCTTTCTCCTCTTTTCCAAAAAACTTATCGTAAAACTCAAACCCTACTCCAAAGAAGCTGCTTTAATAAGAGCTTTAGTATACTCATGCCGTTCTTCTCGATAAAGGTCCGCCAAATCAAAGAAATCAACCATACTACCGTTCTTTAAAACAATCACTTTTTCACAAAGGTAAGATACAGCTCTAATGTCATGTGAGATAAAAAGGATTGTGAGGTTCTTCGTTTTCTGAAGCTCCTTTAACAAGCCTAAAATTTGGACTTGAACCGTTACATCTAAGCTGGCCGTAGGTTCATCACACACTAACAGTGACGGCTCAATACTAATCGCTCTCGCAATCCCAACCCTTTGCTTTTGTCCTCCACTTAACTCTTCTGGGTACCGTTCACTCAAACGTCGATCTAACCCAACTGTCTCCATTAACTCTTCTGCTATCTCTTTTCTTGAAAGTCCTTCAACATTTAGAAAAGAGGGAGACACTTCTTTAAAGTTATCTAGCGGTTCAAGAATACTTTTCCAAACCGGAAGTTTAGGGTTCAAACTACTTGTAGAATCCTGAAAAATCATCTGAACATTTTTACGATACTGCCGTAATAAGGCCCTCTTTTTAGGTACGATGGGAATTCCATTAAAAAGAACAGTACCATCTCGATATGATTCCAGCCCTACAAGCACTTTTGCTAACGTACTTTTTCCACTTCCACTTTCACCAACAATCCCAATGCATTCTCCTTCATTTACAGAGAAAGATACATCATTCAAGGCCTGCACATTTTTTGTGTACTTTTTCGATAAACTTTCTACCATTAGTAAACTCATACACTACCCACTCTTTCCTGCCCCATGAATGCCACTTCGTTTGGTAAAGAAAGCAGGCAGGAACATAGTTTTTTCGTATACGGATGCTGGTGGTGACAACGGATCTCCTCTGACAATCCTTCTTCAACAATTTCTCCCTGGTTCATAACATACATACGGTCAGCCCGCTTATAAGCTAATGCGAGATCATGCGTAATCATTAGTACTGCACAGCCTGTTTCTTTTCGTAACTGATCAATAGCATCCAATACCTTCTCCCCACTTAGTACATCTAAGGCTGTTGTCATTTCATCACAAATCAATAAGGAGGGTCTTAATGCAAGCGCCAAGGCAATGGCTACTCGTTGTGTTTGACCACCACTTAATTGAAAGGGATAGCTTTGATATGTCTTTTTCGAATCTAAACCCATCTCTTCAAGTACTTGATGAGCAATCTCTTTCGCCTCGTTTTTACTCATTTTCTGATGGGTACGGATGGTTTCGACCATCTGTTTACCAACTTTAATAAACGGAGTAAAACTTCCTCTGTAATCTTGAAAAATCATCCCGATCTTGTTTCCAAGCATCTTTCGGTGTTCTTTTGATGGAAGAGCTACCACGTCTACATCGTTAAAAACAATACTTCCCTCTACTTCCATAGTTGAAGGGAGAAGACCCATGATAGCTCTAGCCGTTAAGCTTTTACCACTACCACTCTCGCCAATTAAACCGACAATCTCTCCTTTTGCTAGCTCAATAGACACACAATTAATCAGAGATTTTTTGGCACCTTTACTGTGAATGGACAAATTTTCGATAGAAAGTAAAGAACTATTCAAAACGACTCCCTCCTTTTCTTGTATCAAAATAGCTTTTCAACCCATCTCCTAGGAGGTTACAGCATAGAACCGTTATCATAATTGCTAGACCCGGGTAAATCATGAGAGAAGGAACCACTTGAAAATAGCCTCTTCCTTCGTTTAGCATCGCACCCCACTCCGGAATAGGTGGCTGAGCCCCAATCCCGATATAAGAAAGTGCGGAAATGAGCAAGATTACTTTTCCAATATCAATCGCAGCCATCACAATAATGTCCGGCATAACATGAGGTACTAGGTGAACACGAATTGTTTTAAAGGCACTTGAATGCGAGAGCTTTGAGGCTAATACATATTCCTTTTCTTTTTCAGCTAAAACAAGGCCACGAACGACACGCGCGTAAACAATCCATCTTACCAGCACAATTGCAATGATTACATTCGTTAAGTTAGGTCCTAAAATACCTGCAATCGCAATTGCTAAGATAAAATCTGGAAAAGATAAAATTCCGTCCACAATCCTCATCATAAAGGCGTCTATTTTCCCTCCATAGAAACCAGATAATAGTCCAACTGGAACGCCGATGAAAATGGCTAACAAAATAGCAAACAGCCCTAAACCAACTGTTAATTTCGCTCCATAAATGATTCTTGAAAAAACATCTCTCCCCAGTTGATCTGTCCCAAGCCAATGAGTGAAAGATGCTCCTTGTAACCTGTTCCCCATATCAACGTGAAAGGGATCGTGCGGAACAAGACTGCCGCCTAAAAAAGTTAAAAAGGCAAGGCCGACAGCAAGGAAGCCTCCGATAACTAAATTAGGATTGCGAAAAATCGTTGAAGTTTTAGTAAGTATGGCTTCCATTAGGCGATCTCCTTTCCTTGCTTAATTTGCGGGTTAATGACCATGTACAATAAATCCACAATAAGGTTTGTAAGTATAACGAGTGTGCCTACAATCAGAATGTAGCCTTGAATCACTGGATAATCTCGTTGCATGACGGCTTGAACAATGAGCTCACCCATGCCTGGCCATGAAAACAATATCTCAATCACCGTGATTCCACCAAGTAAACTTCCGATACTAAGTCCAAACATCGTAACCAAGGGAACCAAGCTTCCTCTTAAGGCATGAAAAAGAAGAACACGACCTTTGCTTAATCCCCTTGCCCTTGCTGCTTCAATATAGGAGCTTTGCAAGGTGGAAATCAGTCGTTCACGTAAAAGCCTGATATACATCGGTGCCATTGCAATTCCTAACGTAATAGATGGTAAAATATAATGTGCTAATGTCCCCTTTCCCATTACGGGTAGAAGATTAAGTTTTAACGAGAAAAAATAGATAAATAGTAAACCTAGCCAAAAGCTTGGAATGGAAGCTCCGAACATCGCAATCCACCTACTTACATAATCGGGCCACTTTCCTTCATAAACGGCACCGACTACACCAAGCGGCACGGCAATGAGAAAAAGAGCAACTAACCCACCTAAGGCTAAACTACCAGTCGCTGGTAACCTACTCATAATCATATCCAATACAGGCCTCTTAGAAATAACCGACTCTCCTAAATCAAACCTTGCTACATTTAAAATCCACTCACGATATTGGACGAGGATTGGTTGGTCAAAGCCATATTCCTTCAGTAGCCTTTCCTCATCTGCTTTCGTAGCTACTACATCATCGACCTTCAGTATTTCTCTAATCGGGTCACCTGGCGTAACTTTCATTAATACAAACGTTAAAAAAGAGAGAACCAACACCGTCATAACTAATTGAATGACCCTAGAACCAATCATAGAAAATACTCTATTCACAGGACTCACCTACCAATCCTAAATTTGATTTAAACCACGAAAAGTGAAAGTACCAAAAAGGATACTTTCACTTCGCCTATTATTCTACATCCATTTTATTTGTAATTAAGTAGTACTCTTCCGAACCAGGCTGCCAATTCTTAATCCGTTCATTTACCCCAACAATGATATGCGGATGTAATATAAACGATTGTGGCACCTCAGTTTGAATAATCTCAACCGCTTTCTTTTGTAGCTCAATTCGCTCATCAAGATTTGCTGTAACATTCAGTTGTTGTGTAATCTCATTTAATTTTGGGATATTTATTTGTCCAGGATTCAAGCCACCTTCAGGTAAATAAGCAACATTTAGAAAATATCCACCATCTCCACGAGGAGCCGTTAAGTTCGAGTATGTTACTAAATCCCACTCATCCTGTTGCTCCCATAAGTAACTATCAATATCTTCAACGGTAAAAATGTCTATTTTTATTCCAAGGCTAGCTGCTTCTGCTTGGAGGTATTGCGCCATTAAAGGAAGCTCTGGTCTTCCTTGATAGGTTGCTAATTTCAACTCAAGAGACTTACCATCTTTCTCTAACATTCCATTTGCATTTTTCTCATAGCCAGCTTCTTCTAAAAGCAACTCCGCTCTCTTTGGGTCATACCCTTCAGGAGCTTTTTCACCTGCAAAGGCGAATGTAGGGTTGAATGGCCCCGACGCTTCAGTCGCATGCCCATTCATAATCTCACTAACTGCCACAGGTCTATTAATCAATAAATCTAATGCCTTTCTAACATTTACATCCTGTAATGCAGGCTTATTAGCATTATAGAGAAGGAAATGTACACGTAAGCTTGACACCGACTCAACTCTTAAATCTTCGCGACTTTCAATTGGAGCTAATGCTTCAGGCGGTAAATGGTAAGCAATGTCTGCTTCCCCTGATTGAAGGGCCAATGCACGCACATTTCCATCTGAATTAAACTTGATTGTAACTTTATCTACCTTTGCAGCTCCATCCCAATAGCCATCATATCGCTTTAAGTTAATTTCAGATTCAGGCGTAAAACGAACGACCTCAAATGGCCCTGTTGCAATTGGCTTTTCACTCATATTTTCAGCATCAGCCTTAATGATTGAAGCATTTGTATGAACTAACTCTGATAGAAAAGCAGGATACTCTTCTTTCGTTGTGAACGTGATGTCTTGACCACTCGCTACCATGGCTTCAATTTTTAAGTTAGATCCAATTGACTCGTTTACACTCAACAACCGTTCAAACGAAGCCTTAACAGCTTCTCCATCAACAGGTGTTCCATCATGAAACGTCACACCATCTCTAATGGTAAATTTCCAGGTTGTCGGATCAATTTGCTCCCATCTTTCTGCGACCCAAGGCTGAATCTCTAAATTCTCATCGACCTTTACCAACGTCTCTGCAATCCCTGCACGAACCCCCATCCAATCTTGGTGTGGATCAATCGTTTTTGATGCAAAGCTAAATAGTAGGGTTACCGACTTTTCGGCTGTCTTACTTGATTCATTTGCAACATCTTTGTTTTCTGAAACTGATTTCGTCTCATCATTTGAGCAACCCGCTGCAAAAGCAAAAAGTAAAGCTACTAGCAAGTAAAATATTGTTTTGTTTGTGAACTTCATTATTTCCACTCCTATTTTTGTAAAGTAATGTTATGTAAGGACTTTCTTCAGTTGTGGTGCAGGAGTCTTTTTCCTTGATAGAGCAATTGATGCACCGATAATAATTGCACCACCAATCACTGAATATATACTTAAGACCTCTCCCCAAAAAACAAATCCCCAAAACACGTTAAAAAAGATCCCTATGTATCGAACAACCTCAACTACAATGATATTTTCATGCGTAAATGCACTCGTTAAAACAAGCTGACCTATAAGCGATACAACACCTATACAGATTAGGTAAAACCACCCTGTTAAGGACGGAACAACAAACTCATTCCACATCAACGGAAGTGAAACAATCGTTCCAGCTGCCAAAAAGTAAAAAACAATCTCATAGTTGTGATGTGACTTCGTTAGAAATCGTATCGAGGTTGCTGCACAAGCTGCGAGAAAGGCACTTAATACTCCGACAAGCGCATAAACCGTATAAGACTCATAGCTAAAGGGGTTGATCAAAAACATGGCCCCTAAAACAAAGAGCGGAAAAAGCAAAAGCATTCCTCTTGTCATTCTTTCTTTTAAGAAATAAATAGATAGCAAAATCGCAAAGAATGGTGACAAATGCGCTAGAATACTTGCATCTCCTAGTGGAATATGGGCAATGGTAAAAAAGTAAGCCAATAGATACAGAGCACCTAGTACACCTCTTAGCACTAGCATTGGAATGCCCTTTTTAGAAAAAGCAACTTGTGCTCTTCTCATTAGTAAGAAAATTAACAATGCACCAATCACACTACGAAAGAAGACGATTTCCGATACCGGAATAGTAACACTCGCTGCCTTCACAAAGACGTTCATAATGCTAAATGTAAACGCTGAAGCAATTGCAAGCAGTATCCCTTTTTTCACAGCCTACCCTCCAAATGCCATCCATTCGACACAAATCGTAATAATTACGATTTAAAGTCGAGAATTGTAGATAGAATTTTTATACACGACCACTATATCGTAATCATTTTGATTTGCACTAGATTACTATACGAAAATTAAATCTGCTCGTCAATATAAATCGTAATAATTACGGATTATTTTTTTAGAGAGTCATAAATCTTTGAAACACTGGGACGGTTCTAGTGTTTACTTCGTTTAGCTAAACGAAAGAAACATGAGGACCGTCCCCATGTTCCACCTTGATCTCCCTATTTCTTATGCTTGTCGTTATAACTATTCTCTACAGTCTTAAAAATTCTCGAATACATTTCCTGTATATGTGCTTCTTTTTTTTCATCATTATACAAGCCAAATCCCCAGCTTTTTAATGTGTCACCTTCTTCAGATATAAGAACCCCAGCAGCATAGTTTTCCCCACTGCTCCACCCCCAAAAATCTGAATACTTTTCATCTTTGCTAGTAAAAGGAATATGCGCCTTTGCTGATAAAAAGAAGAACGGGATACCCGAATTTAAATAAACATCAGCGTATTGACTTTCAGAAGCCTGATTAAGGTGCTCTTTCATAATAAGGACTGCATCATATGACATTAAATTATTATTTAGTAACTCATCAAAAGAAATTTCATTGAATTTCACTTGGCTCTCTTTAACCAATGGTGACGTGCCTATTACCGCTATACTTAAGGATTTACCTTCATATATTTCAAATTCAGGAGAAGTATGGGAGCAAGCGGATAGGGCAACAAAAAGTGAAATAATAAAAGGGATAACTAGGTATTTAGACTTCAAAATAAACCTCCACTACTTATATTCAAAGTGTATTATTTTTTTCAATATTTAATTGAGTAGTTCCTATTACTAATAATGAAGCTAAAAATAAAGGGACAGTATAAATCATTGTAATATCTAAAATGGAATTTACACCCTTATCACTATAAAAATTCATGAAGATAAATAAACTAATACCTATCGTAATTAGAAAGACAATACTTAAAGCATATTTATTAAACCCAGGATAAATTTTGTAAAAAACGTGTACTCCACTTAAAACAAGAAATAAAAGTGATAAAGCAAGAGCTATTACCCAAACTACTGTGCTTAAGTTTAGCCCATAAGGGATACCAGCAAATAATACATGTAACCAACTTAGAAGATAGAGAGTAACTACAAATAAATTAACATATGCCATTCTTTTCTTACCTAAACGATAAAAGATGAATGGGCTTACAAATAATAAAAGCAGTACCATACTAATTATAAAAGCACTCATTAATTCTACCTCCATAAAGCCTTATTTCAGTGTCCCTCATTAGTTGAAGAAGAGAGTTTACTCAATATTAGCACAATTACAACTTTCTGAGGACCACTGGTTATTTTTTAAAACACTGGGACGGTTCTAGTGTTTGCTTCGTTTAGCTAAACGGAGGTCCGTCCCCGTGTTCTATTTCCGTATCTTGGGCATAATACAGTTTATATTCATCAGAGAGGGGGATCGTATGAGACTAAGAAATGGAGATTTTTATACCAATGTCAATACCAATAAATTATATAGGTTAAACGAAGATAAAAATAGCAGTTGGTACTTGAGTTTGCGTGGTGAAGAAGCTGATTATCATGAAACAGAAAAGATATCAGGGCGTGATATGATTAGGTTGGTAGAAGGTAGTTTTAAAAAAAGTTAATAACAACAACCACCACCACATTCCTGTCTTAATACCTGTAATAGTTTTTTCAGTATAGAGGAAATAGTCACCTTTAAGTCGAATGCCGAATAAGGGAAAGCTTAAAGAGTGAAATTCATTCGGGAGAAGGAAGTTATGTCCTTAATTCAGTGACCAGCGAAAGTAAAATTAAGCGGAGTTTTTCCGGTTATATTCAGAATGGAAAACGTTTTTTGCTAAATAAGCGGAGTTTTTCCGCTTATTCCAAGAAAAATCTCACAATTTAATGTTTTTCGAGTCAATAGGCGGAATTTCTCCGTCTATATAAGCTAATTTCAGTGCAATATACTAATTAAGCGGAATTTTTCCGTCTATTTATCAGATCGTGTTTTATCTGAAAACTCCAATCTTAAACTAATAGTGTATCTCCAATTAAAAAGACTCAAAATTTCATGGGAAAATTCAGAAGCAAAAAAGCACAATGATTAAATTGCTAACCGGCATGCATGTTACTACTTAATTTTGTAATGTAATTTATGATTTTGCACTCCAAAAGAGAACCCGTTATTATCATATCCATTTCCCTCTTGTTGAAATAAATTAAGATTTAAAAGGAGAACGTAGAGGTTATGAATCCTCTGCGTTTTCCTTTGTGTGTTCAGTGGCACCTGTCTACTATGAAGACCTCATAATAGGCAAGGATGCTAGTCCAATACCATACAAGAAGAACGAGCCTTATAAAAGCTCGCTCACGTATCTTGTTCTATAGAATCTAGTAAAACCTCTCAAACTATAATATACGGGCAGTCTCCTCATCTATTAATTTAACGTGAATACCATTCGATGTTCCGCCTTCAATATGGTTTGGTATATCTGATAAATCGAGTAAATTCTTCATATGAATCGTTTTTATATCATTAGCTTCAATTGTAATACTATAGGGACCAACTATATTCATAAGTGACTCCATTCGCACTTCATCTTCCATGAAAAAAGAATCTAGGAATTCTAATTCAAATGTCACAGCTTTATTACTTCGATTGTGTAAAACAAGATTACATTCCCCATTCAATAAGTCTTCGCTAACCAACTGAAAATTGCAGTTTCCATTACCATCGTAGGAAACTGCGTTAACGCCACTCGCAAAAGTTTCTTGGTACATCGTTATTAAGAGTGTTGGTAAAATAGAATAGACTATTACAACAATAACTACTGTTCTAAAGTGATACTTCTTTAAACCAAACATAAGTAAAATCATAGCAATTATAAACAATATGGAACCGATTATACCGAGCAAAATATATCCATCATGATTGCGAATTGGAAACGACATGAAGGTAGAACGCGCTTCAATCATCACATTATTAGGAAATGGGAAATATAAATACATACATATACCAAAAATAATAACAGAACCTATGATTGCCACTTTACTTCTTATCATCTTATCCCTCATTTCCTAAGCAATTGAAGCTAACCTCTGCATTTAACTAAGTGATTTATAGATTAATAGAAGAGCTTAATCTATCAACACTTCCTTCTCAAAAATCTCACCATTCGAGTATTCAACTTTAATGACTAAGCGCATATTCTCATACTTCTCTATTTGATTAACATGGAAGTGGCGCGGCCATTCCTCTTCGGGCCCTAGAGATTCCATTTCCTCTTCTTCAATCAGCTTATCTCCTTCGTACTTCACAAGATACGCATTTACCACATGATCCGAGGGTTCCATCATAAATTCATTATAAAGAGTAAGACTAATGTTATCTTGATGGATATGAATATCAGATCTAATAATTCCATACTTACTCGTTCCAAAATGACCTAAATGCTCCGTATGGATTTCACTACTCTTTACCATATCGTCATACGTGACAGACACAAAGTACTTTAATCTATGCTGTTGATCGCGCTCTTCCATTCGATCTTCAAACTTTTGTTTCGATTCTTCCTCCATGCTAGAGCCTGTTGTTGTAATAACCCCAACCTCCCACAATGGTTTTACCTCAACTTCTATCGGAATCCTAACCTGGAATAATCCTTGTTGTATTTCCTTGGCTGGAAGAGTGATAAAATCCTCACCTGGACCATAGACATAATTGAATGTCACTTCAGAATTACTCTGAAGCTCCTTCACCTGCCACTCAAAGGTTGCAGCTGCCTTACCATCCTCTGCCTCACTCTGATCAAATTCCATGTGAATTCGACTGATCCAGCTCTGCTCATTTAAAAACTCATTCATGATATTCTGAATCTGCCCCGCTTGGCTGTTGACGTCACTAAGGATGTTGTGTTGATTGTGAGATAAACTGTTTACCTGATGTTCCACCCTATCTAAACTCACTAATAAGTTAAAATTCAAAATTAAGCTCGCGGCTAAGGCGATAACGATGAAAATTCGGAAGTATTTTGAGTAATTGTTGTTGTTCAATTTCTTTTGTTCCCCCCTTATTTTGATGCCCCTATGAATTTATACGAATGTACTTCCATATAGTTACAGGATTTTAGACTTTCATTCTAACATACTGGTAGTCTTTATCAATGAATACAGGGGATAAAAAATCGACAGGTACCTGGACCTGTCGATAGAAGTTATTATTTAAACTATGCCCAACCACCCTAAATATCAATCAGATTTCCATCCAAGTATTTAACATTTATTTCCTTTACAACTATTCCAGTTTGCTTTAGAGCCATTTATGTAATGAATCTATGGAACATGTCACCTATCATGAAAATAGGATAGATTGTTTTAGGAAGCTACTTAGTTGTGAACTTGAAGTTTATTTCCACTTGGATCGTAAAAATAAAAGAAGTTATGTCCCATGTCCTCTTGGATAGGTTCTACTTGAACATCTTTTGTGGTTAAATATGTGTGGAATTCTCTAATTCTTGATGTGGTAAACCCAACTGAAAATTCAGGTTGCCCATTGACTGTAAAATGTCCCCTTGAATCATGGTCTGCTCTAACCAATACATATAATGGTCCTGATTTAAGTGCTAAATCAGCCAAATGGTCTTGGCTAAATCGTAGTTGAAGTCCTAACGTTTCTGTATACCATGTTATAGATTGTTCAAGATTTTTAACCGGAACTCTAAAATAGTGTATTTCTTCTAGAAAACTATCGCTCATTTTTTCAATCTCTCCTTCTAAAAGTCATATGTTAAATAATCCCAAAATAATTATATATAATATACCCCAGGATGTAACCTTTTTAGTTTATGTCACCAGTATCCTTGTAAACAGTTTTTTCCCCTACCATCCTTGTGAGACATATTTCATGCAGCCTTGGAACACAATGGAGTGGTAGTGAAGAAATAAAGGTGAAAGTTAGAGTCAGAACACAATTTTTTCATACAAATAGAATTAGAGACGATTTCATTATAAACGTAATCGTCTCTACACGTTGAAATACTCTATAACTTAATTCGACTTTTCAAGAGCATTAAGTCCATGTACTAAAAGCTTCGCAACTAACCCCAATAGGATATAAATAGGTACAGAATAAATATGTTTCCAGTTAATAATCAAATAAATCCCTAACCACTGAAAAAGGTTTCCCCCAATATAAGCTGCAAATAGGGCCAATCCAATCTGAGCAATAATATAGTTTTTCCAACTAGAGAAATATTGATAAATTAACATATAGAAGACTGGAAGGATGGCTAAATCAGCAGGGTCAAATACTTCTCTTGCTAATGGAGTAGGTGTTACTTTATATGTCCATAAAGATAGGGATGCACCCATTTGATCCAACAGATAGGAAGTAATCATTATAAAAAAGCCAATAATGCTTATTTCCTTGATCCTTCTCCTATCAACGAACTTCCACCATAGTAACCAAGGAAGGATAAGTGTAACCAAGACAACCCACCAAGGAAAGGTAAATACGACTTCTTCATACCACCATTCTTTCGAAAATGCAGCCATTTTCTTATTAAGTATCAATAGCTCTTCAAACTTATTATCCACAAGTAATCTCCCTACAATCTATCGCAATTTAATATTTATAGTTCCAATTTACTAACATAATTAATCATTAAGTTGAGATAAAAAGTGGCTTACTAGGCAGTGGTTTTGGGCTATAGCTCAAATTTAGAGAAGTATCTTGGGACCTTTATGTTGATACCCAACCTATCAATCAAGTATTGTATTCCGTATAACAAATAAGGTTTAAGCTCAAAACTTCACAAATTGATGCCCCTATGATTTATACATATGACCTTCCACAAAGTTACTGAATATTAGATTTTTATTCTAACCTACTGGAATTCCTAACCAATAAAACAGAGAAAAAGGACGGTAACATTCCATACCGTCCTTCGTGTACTTCTAACTATTTTTTTCACCAAGTTCGTTAAGTTGTACCGGGAAAGTCAGTCATTTCAACTAACCTCCCAATAACAATGTACACAATTTTTGCCGTGTTTTTTGGCAAATCTTTCGGCCAAGTCTGCTCTTTCTATAAGCTCCTGAAATGTCAATGTTGTATTTTTATCAACACTAGATACACCAATACTAGCTGTTATTTGGTACGTATCGTTAATATAGATTTTGCGTATTTCTTTTAAAATACGATGGGCTACACCCTTCGCAATCTCTGAATAGGTATTAGGCAGGATGACAATCAATTCCTCTCCACCATAACGACCAACAATATCACCACTGCGCACAGACTGCTGGATGGTCCTAGCCACCTTCTCTAAAATACGATCTCCTTCTACATGTCCAAATTGATTATTTACGTAACTAAAATTATCAATATCAATCATAATAAAAGAAAGGTCGTTTCGGTAATCCGCTGTTTTTTGAAATTCTTCTTCCAATCTTTTAATAAAAAAGTTTCGATTATAAAGATTTGTTAACACATCAATATGGACCAATTGATTAAAGATAACATTTTCTATCTTAGGAGAGATAAAATGTAAAAATTGTTCTAAATAATAGAAGCTTTCTTCAGAAAGAATACTTTGGTTCTTTATCAGAACAATTGATACAACCTCCTTCTCATTAGATAAAATTGGGAAACCATGATAATACGTGTTACCTAACTCAAAATAACAAACTCTCAGTTCTTGATGAACCTTACGTAAGGCAGCTTCCACTTTGTCATCAGTGACCTCTTCATTTTGCAACTTATCATTAACATGAAGAGTTTTCGTCCTTATTTTATCAAAGATAAAATGAAAATAAACATCTTCAAACTTCATATTTTCATAGAAAACCTTCGTGATATATTTACAAACATCCTCAAGATTCTTGGCTGAATGAACTAATCTAATGCTCTCAAACATGATTTCATTGTTTGTCAGCAGATTCATCATTTCTAACTGCTTATTCGCTGGTATTTCTAGTAATAATTTATCAATCGTTTCGATAGTACAATCAATTTCCTGCTGTTTCAAAAGATTCTTTACCTTAGTAAAATAACTATTTGCTCGAATAAAATAAACTCTTGCTTGGATATATAATTTATTTTCCAAGTAAAATAATGCCTTATAATAATAGACATAACTCAAATAACCGAAATATCCCTTGTTATAGACCAAATCTTCAAAGGATTGCACATACTTTACGAAAGATTCCTTCTGGCCTGTTTTTATTAATGATTCTAATAGGGTCATTGAAAATTCAATTCTACACTCTACACTCAGGTTCTTTTCTTCAAGACACTTTCTAGCGATAGAAAGTGTTTTATCGTACTCCTTGATTGAGGCATAATATTGGCATTGAAGTAATAATAGATTAACTTCATCTTTATGTTTCTCACACATCTTTTCAAAAAAGGGCCAAATCCTCTTCGCCTTTTTTTCATCATTTTTCCTCAAGATGATTTTATATTGAAAAACCAATGCATCTACTCTCGCCATAGCCAGGTTATTACTCCTCACCTTAGGCTTTAATTCACGAATGAGCTTTAATGCTTGAGGATAATCCTCTATAAGATAATAAAGCTTCACTAAATTTATTTCATTAAAGTTTGAATCAATGTCTTCTCCAAGCGCTTTTGCTTTGTCTGCAAGCTCTAGAGCATGGTGTGTATCCCCTAAATACTGATAGAACATAAATAGGTTTGAAGTCGAGGCCATTTCTTGTTGTTTACTTCCTAGCGCTATTGCCAGCTCCCTCGATTTTATCATGCAATCCTTTGCTTTATTCACATTCTCTTCTAGTAATCCGATGCCCATCAGGTTATAAATATTCATTAATAAGGAAGTTTGATTGTTTTGCTCCGCCAATGATTCTGCTTCATAGATTAATTGGGCCCTTTCACCCCAAGGGCTATTATTCAATAATAGAAGAATATGCAAATTGTAGACCCAACGAATATAGTCTACAACTTTTAGCTTTTCTCTAAGCATCACATAATTCGCTTTATGATACTGGACCATTTCATGAACAAGTGATGTGTCTCGTCCAGTATAGGAGTAATAATGACCTAAAATAACTTGTAGGTGTAGCTTTTGATTTATAGTTAACGATGGAGAATGGAGACGTTCTAAGTAGGCATTCTCATATCGTTTCAGAAGTGACAAATCACGAAGGTCGATACTGATATACCCCAATCTAATTAAGGCATAGATGGAGTTATGCTTCGTGAATTGCTCATTAAAAAGGGTTAACGCCTGTTTAAGGTGACCTCCTCTTTCTAAAACATTACCAAACAAGAGTTGAACACTTACAGGTGGCTCTCTGTCAACAAGCTTTTGATACTGCGCCAATGCCTTTTCCATGCTTTCTTTTGCAGTAGAAAATAAGTCTCTCCTATAATATCTCTTAGCTTCTACGAGATGATAGGCTAACGTGCTCTTTTCCTGTGTGGCTTCTTCATTTCGTGCTGAAATCTCACCATTTTGGACGATACCTTTTATTTTTTTGTCATGCATATGACGTATCTCCTTACATATCTTCTCATTCAATAAGGTATGTATTCCACACAAACATTGGATTTTCCTTTATTAAGGAGATTACGATAAGCGGCAATAATGACATTCTTATAACTCCGTCCGATGTCTCAAGATTTTAGCTCTTACATTAACATGTTAGTTCATTAGCACTGTTTCCCCAGCTTATAGTTTGTCTCCCTGGAAGAAAGAGTTTTGGAAGACGCTTCATTGAACTTGTTATATATGACTTGGACTAAGTTTTCACATCTCTTTACATCTTGTTGCCCAGGGGTTAGCTCAACTTTTAAAGTAGCTGCAAGACTTGTATGTACAAATAACATGTCGCGAAACTTATCAACAGCTCCACAATAGCTTGGATAAAAGCTATCTCCAGTCCCAAACACGGCAGTGACTAGGGATTTTTTATTCAAGAATTCCAACGCTCGATAAAGTTTGTCCATTTCTTTTGGGATCTCTCCATTTCCCCATGTATATGTACCAATTATGAGTACATCGACATCACCTAATCGTGATAGTGGAAAACGATCCACCTGATAGACGACGGTATCAAAGGGATACTTTAGAAAGGTGTTATAAATAATAGTGGCTAATTCTTCTGTATTCCCAGTAACCGATGTATAAATAATAGCAATCTTCTTTTTATAATTCATCAAACCCATTGGACTCCATTACCTTCGTATATGTTCGAGACTTTTGTTCAAAAAAGTCCGACTTCGTTTCATTAATCATCTCATCACTAAATACTTGAATCCAAGGCATTGGATTCTTTCTCTCTTCATAAAGGTTCTCTAGTCCTAGCTGTCTCAACCGCTTATTAGCTAAATATTCCACGTACCCTTCAAACTCTTGTATATCAATACCATTAATTTTTTCAAAGATAGTATTAGCCCATTCTTTTTCAAGCATTGTAGCTTGCTCAATAGAATGATAGATATAATCAATATTCTCTTTTGTGTGAAGAGTAGGATTTTCAGTTAATAAAATTCGAATAAATTGGGACATAAAATAAGCATGCTGCATTTCATCCCGCTGAATATAGCTAATCATCGTACTTGTTTTCATCATTTTTTGTTGTCTCGCTAAATGATAGAAAAAGGCAAACCCTGCATAAAAATAAATTCCTTCTAGATTAATAGAGTTTATTGCAAGAGCCAATAATGTTTGAGGATTTGGATTTTCCCGGAATTGTTCATAAGCATCTAAAATCACCTGATTTCGCTTACGAATAATCGGGTCAATCTTTGCCTCATTAAATCTAGCGTTTTGTTCTTGTAACGGAATGAGGGAACTTAATATATATGAATACGATTCATTGTGAACAGCTTCCTGTTGTGAGATGACTGCAAAAATTGCTTTTAAACTCGAATCTGTTACATAATCCATGACTTGACTCATTGTTGGCGTTTGTAAACTATCAAGACAAGCTAGCTGCGTATTAATTCGTAAAAATACATTTTGCTCTTCAAAGCTCAAACTGTCCCATTGTTTTATGTCATCTTGCATATTGATTTCTTTCGCTATCCAAAAATTAGATAATAAAGCCTGATACAAATCATACATTTGAGGATAGGCAATATCATTCCAGTTTAATAAGCCAGAGGATTTTCCATTGATAATACCTGTTGCTTTATTAGGATGCTCTGGATTTAATAATTTGACCTTTTTAAGTGTAAGCATATTTAAATTCCCCCCTTTTTTAACTATGACAAGCTTCGCATTCGACTAGTTCTCCCTGAGACGTACTTCTAATATAGTAGGTTGTTTTTAAGCCTTGTTTCCATGCCTCTAGATGTAAGTTTAATAGTTCCTTGGCTTTGATTGTATGATGAACATACAGGTTAAAACTAATTCCTTGGTCAATATGTCGTTGCCTAGCAGCATTTTGCTTTATGCTCCAATGCTGGTCTAAAAAGTGCCTAGTTTTTCGATAATAATTGTACGTATTATGGTTTAAGTCTGGTGCAGTTACTTTAAATTTGAAATTTTTCTTCTCCTCTGCATATTCCACAGCATAAAGTGGATCAATACCATCTGTAGAGCCTCCAATTTTAGCTGTAGATGAATTAGGTGCAATCGCCATCATCCAACCATTTCTAACCCCATAGCCCGAAACATCCTTTTGTAATTTCATCCAACGTTCTGATGTATAGTTCTTTTGTTTAAAATATTCTCCTGTTTGCCACTGTGACCCTTTGAAACATTGGTATGCCCCCTTCTCCTTAGCAATTTCCATTGATGACTGTATTGTATAGAACGCTATATCCTCATATAACTCATCAGCAAATGTTACAGCATCTTCTGATTCCCAATAAATTCCCTCTAATGCTAAAAGATGATGCCAACCAAATGTACCTAGACCCACCGCTCTATATTTTTTATTCGTCGCATCAGCTTGTCCAACTGACAGAGAGTTCAGATCTATTGCATTATCAAGCATTCTCATTTGAATTTTGATTAATCTTGGTAACACATTTAACCTAAAGGCACTTGGGAGATTTATAGATGATAGATTACAAACAACAAAGTCTCCAGGCTTACGTACGATGACAATATTTCCTTCATCATCCTTATACTCTTTTACGATTGTTGTTGCTGACATATTCTGCGCAATCTCTGTACACAGGTTACTACAGAAGATAGCTGTTCGCCCTTTTCCAAAAACATGTTTATTTGGGTTCTGCCTATTTACTTCGTCACGGTAAAACATATAAGGAGTACCTGTTTCTAATTGTGATACCATTATTCTCGTCATAATATCCATTGCTCGATATGTTTTTCTTGGTAGCAAAGGGTGATGAACGGCTTCCATATATTTTTCAGTGAAATATTTTTCATCATTCTCATCATAAAAATCTTCTAAGCCAAGTGATGTACCGTTTTCATCTTTCCACCCCATCATTTGTTTTACTTGATGAGGACAAAACGTATGCCACTCTCCAATACTCCTACCAGATTCATCTTTCTCTTCTAACGTTTCCATAAATAAATCGGGGATAGAAACGCCAGTAAAAATATCATGTGCTTTTCTTCTCTCGTCACCATTATTTGTTTTTAAATCTAAAAATCCATTCATAATATCTTTGTGAAATATATCTAAATACACAGCAATTGCCCCTTGCCGTTGACCTAATTGATCCACACTTACAGCCGTGTTGTTGATTTGCCTGATCCAAGGTACGATTCCAGATGAATTGCCTTTAAACTTTTTAATATCAGATCCTAACGCACGAACCTTGCCGTAATATAAACCTAAGCCTCCGCCATCCTTACTCAATCTTGCAACATCCCAGTTATTCAAGTAAATACCGTCTAATGAGTCATCGACCGTATCGATAAAGCATGATGATAGCTGTCCAACTCGTTTCCCTGCATTAGCTAAAGTAGGTGTTGCAACGGTCATATGTAAATGACTTAAAGCCCAATAGGCCTCTTTTATATATGAAATCCGCTTTTCTTTATCTTCATTCATCATTAGAAACATAGAAATAATCATAAACCGTTCTTGTGGCAATTCATAAATAGTGCCCTGATAATCTTTCGCTAAATATCGGTCTGCTAATAGGAATAGGCCGATATATTGAAATAGATGATCTTTTTGGGGATCAATAATACTCTCTAATTCCTCTATTTCTTCCTTTGAATACGATTGTAGTAGATTCTGTTCATAAATACCTATCTCCGCTAAATGATCTACCAGTGAATAAAAGGAACCATATTTCTTCTTAGCCTCGTATCCCCTTACTTTTGCTGCATCCTGATACAATTTATGTAAATACATTTGTGCTGCTACATATGTCCAATTAGGTTCTTCTAGGGAAATTTGATTTAATGCAAAATGAAGCGCTTGTTCTCTTTGATTTTCTTCTTCTAAACCTGAAATACTTTCCAGTAAAAAATTTGTTTGTAAGTGATAAATTTGGCCTACCTCTTGAATGATACTTTCTATAGTAGTTTTGATTTGTGTTTTCATAGTTTTAGAACTCCTCTGCAAGATTTGCTATCTTTAATCTTCTTTCTTTTCTTTGTTTTGCATGTAGTAGAAACTGTTTTTCTTCTTCTGTTTCTGGAGTAACACCTGGTACAGGCACTGGCTTCCCATCTTCATTAATCGCAACCATTGTTAAAATGGACGTCGTTGTTAATGTTCTTTCTCCAGTCTCATATTTTTCACACTCTACTTTCACATAAACCTCCATAGACGTTCTGCCGGTTGAAATAACAAAGCCTTCTAGGGTTAAAATATCTCCTACTTTTGCGGAACTTAAGAAATTAACAGTATCTATCGAAGCAGTTACCACTACTTTCTTGCTATGCTTCATCGCTGCTATGGCTGCTATCTCGTCAATATAGGATAAAACAGTCCCTCCAAAAATCGTTCCCATATGATTTGTATCAGGGGGCAATACAAGCTTTGTTTGAATGGTCCGTGAGACATTCGTAGATAATTTGTTCATGCAATTTCCTTCTTTCCTATGATGTAAAATTCATTTGAAACAAAAAAAATCCATTACCTCTTGAGTAATGGATTCATTAGTAGAATTACATGATAGTATTAACACATGGGAAAAAGTCAGTCTTTCCCCACTATTAACATACCCTCATTCTACCTTCCCAACTCCCGAAGAAGATAACACGATATAAAAATGGCAGGTCTCCTGACTTGTGCTTCGTCCTACTCTAAGTCCTTCCCATCATATGACAGTGGATGTACTTATTTCGTCTGCACTTACAGTTGCGGGGACAGCTCTGGACTTTCACCAGATTCCCTATTAAGTATTTTAAACACCATTTTTATTGGTAATACACAATATGTAGTTTTTATTAACAATGAAGAATCAATATATTGGTAGTGTAGTATATATTCCCATCTTTGGCAACTAAAAAATTCTATTTTGGTTAAGACACTCTAAACTCTCTCTTCTACTACTATTTCATAAATACTCGAGGTGAAATGAAAGAAAATCAAACGGTTATTGAGCGAACGTTACCGTTATCTGAACAATTTCAGATCGAGACCCAAGACGAATCGGCGGGCCCCAGAAGCCGTATCCAGACGAAACCACCGTGTGCAGCTGTTCTTTCTGTAGATAGCCCCAGTCAACTTCGTAAATTTTACTAGTAATCAGATTGCCCGGAAACACCTGTCCGCGATGCGTATGTCCCGCTACTAGAAGGTCGATACCGTTTTCCTGCGCGATATCCAGTTCATATGGCTGGTGGTCCAACATAATGACCGGCTTCGACATATCGACACCGTCCATAAGCGCGGGAACCGAGAGCCGGTCGCTATCTGTAAGGTCCTTGCGTCCTACTATAGTCAGGCTATTCTCAATCAGTATGGCCTCATCATACAGTACCTCCATATTGCTGTCTTGGAGTACCTTAATAAGCTGTTCCATCGTGCCCTCATACTTATCATGATTCCCTAATGAAGCGTACACTCCGTATGTAGATTGAATGCCAGACAACACTTCGTCCATACCTTGCTGAATATACTGTTCAATATCATCATCAAAAACATCTCCAGGGAATAAAACGATATCAGGCTGTAGCAGATTGATTTCCTTTACAAGACGCTGGGCATGATCTCTGTTCGACAGTAAACCGAAGTGCATGTCAGATGCCATGACGACATTTAGCTCACCGATGTCACCTGCTGGCTTATCGATATTCATCTGATAGGTGCTCACGACCGGGCTATAAGCATTATAAGATCCATAGCTTATTAAGCTAATTACAAGAATAAGGGTAATAATACCTGCCCATTTCTCAACTCGGTGACGCGGAACCCGTGTTAGTTGCAATAACCAAACGCTGAGATGCACCACTGGAAGAATTATTATTAATAAATAAAATACAGCCATCCAATAAGCGCCTAAGATATTAAACAAGACAAATCCGAAAACTCGTCCCACAATGAAAGAGGTTGAAACGATTGTTAGCGTAATAATATACAGTATTTTAATTTTTCGTTTATAAGGGCTTTCTTTCGGTCGGAACAAACTCCAGCTGCTCCATCCAACGTAATAGACAAGCGCTCCATATAACAAAATCGAAACGATGCCTATAAAAACAATTCCCATCTCCTGTGTCTCCATTCCTATTAGTTATGTCTGGTTACTATATTACCGACATTTGAACCAATAGTAAAACACTGGGACGGTTCTACTGTTTTCTTCGTTTAGCGAAACGAAAGAAACATGAGGACCGTCCCCATGTTCCGCTGTTCCTCCCCATGTTCCGTAAGGTTATAGTTTCCTAAACTTTTTTAAGGCTTGTGTGTTTAGTAGGTATAACAGAAATGCATACAAGATTAACCCGAGAAGATAACCCCAGATTTGCATGAAGCCATCTCCATAAACCATGACACCTTTAATCGCTGCTGCTCCATAATAAATAGGCATAATGTAACACAGATTTCCTAATTGATATGGAATCAAGTCTAGTGGAATCAACCCCGAAAAAAACACTTGTGGAATGATGGTAAATGGAATCATTTGTACTACTTGCAGTTCTGAACTTGCAAATATTGAAATCGTGGCACCAAACGAAACAGCTGTCACGGCTAATAAAACCATCGTGAGTAAAATCCATCCAATGTTCCCTACGGAACTTAATTGCAGGACAAAAATGGAATAAAGAACAATGATAATGGCTTGAACTATGGCAAACACACCATACCCTAACGTATAACCAAGAATGACCTCACCACGTTTAATTGGAGTCATCAATAACCGCTCCAAGGTTCCGCCACTTCGCTCTCTAACTAGTGCCATACCCGAAATGATGAATACTAAGAAAAACGAGAATAAGGCAAGAAACACATAGCCAAGGGAATCAAAACTTGATTGGCCTTTTGTCCCATATACATAAGACATATTTATTTCTGCTGAAGGATGTAAGGAGCCCATCGCTGTTTGAATCTCACTAGCAGCCTTTGCACCTTTAGTAGAGGGTTCATACATTGTAATAGTCATACCCGAATTTTTTGAGAGGGTAAAAATCGCATCCACATCTGGATGTTCCTTCAAATAGTCTTTTGGATGTTCGATACTATTACTTGTAACATCTACAACATTTAAATCTTGTTCTTCCAAAGCAATTACTAGAGAATCTGGGATGGCATTTTTATCAATGCCAATTGTCGGCACATAACCTGAATCACCCAATAAAAAATAAACCAAAGTCAAAATCAATAGTGGAGCAACTAAGATCATCATGACGCTTCGTTTGTCATTAATTGTTTGACGGATAACACGTTTGGCTAAATGGATCATTGCACAGCACCGCCTTCCGATTTACCTGAAGCAATGAAAAATAGTTCCTCGACTCTCCCGTTTACAGTTTTTTTAAGTAGATTTGTTACGGTATCATATTCAATTAAGGAACCATTATAAATGAGTGCAGCCTTATCGCACTCTGTCACTTCAT
Organism: Cytobacillus luteolus; assembly: GCF_017873715.1. Classification (NCBI taxonomy): domain Bacteria; kingdom Bacillati; phylum Bacillota; class Bacilli; order Caryophanales; family Bacillaceae; genus Litchfieldia; species Litchfieldia luteola. Next base: position 91,111 of record NZ_JAGGKM010000001.1, on the reverse strand, counting down.
CCATTACATGTGTAGAAACAATAATCGTTGTCCCGGAATTTTTTATTACTTGAAATTGGTCCCATATCTTACGACGTAACACAGGATCAATACCAACTGTCGGTTCATCTAAGAATAATATTTTAGGAGAATGTAAAATGGCAGCTGCTAGGGAAAGTCGCTTCTTCATACCGCCAGAAAAATTTCTCACCAATTTCTTTCTATGCTCTGTTAAATCAACAATAGCAAGTACCTCATCAATACGCTTTCGTAACTCTTGTTTGCCGATATGGTATAGCCCTCCAAAAAAATGCAAATTGGCTTCAGCAGATAGATCGTCATATAGGGAATCATTCTGCGGCATAAAACCTACCTTTTTTAACATTTTCATATTTGGAATTTCCTTCTCTCCGAATCGAATAGTCCCCTGGTCAGCAGTAATTGCACCAATCATCAGGCGAATCAATGTTGTTTTTCCAGAACCAGAAGGACCAAGTAAACAACAAATTTCTCCTATCGGAATGGTGAATGTAATATCATTTATGACTTGCTTTTTATCAAAACTTTTACTGACGTTAGAGACCTGAATTTCCATTGTTGTACCTCCTTAAATAACATCTTGGCAACCGTGATTATTTTAAAAATGATTTTCTATTTCTTTCTATTTTCAGTTAGAATAATAAACAACGACGTGTTGTTTATTACTTACTAACATTATAAATTCTGGGTATATTCTACTCAATAAACAAAAGTTTACGATGTGTTGGATAACCGACAATATTTATAAAAGTGTTCAAAAAAATTTATAGGAGGAATTGGAATGAGTGACATAGGTTTGGATTTACGTGTGATTCGAACAAAAGAATCTATCAAGAATGCATTGATTGAATTAATAGAAGAAAAAGGATTTGAAGCACTTACTGTTAAAGACATCACAACTCGGGCAAAAATCAATCGTGGAACCTTTTACAGTCATTATTATGATAAATATGATTTAATGGTCAAATGTGAGGAAGAAGTAGTGAAAGAAATGGAGAACAAGATCATTAAAAACATTCCGAAAGTCATTGCAGGTCTATATACAAATACTCCGAATACGATCCCTTTTACCTTTCTTGTCCCATTTTTTGAATTTATAAATCAAAATAGAGGGCTTATGAAAGCTTTGTTGGGTCCAAGAGGAGATTTATCTTTTCAAACAAAATTGAAAGTATTTATGAGGAAAGCCTTATTTGATAGTAACAACAATTCTATTTTTAAGCAGGCAGATCTTCTTGTTCCACCAGAGTACCTAATTTCTTATATTGCTTCAGCACATATCGGCGTTATTCAAGAATGGCTGAATAGTGATAGAGCGGAATCACCACAAGAGATAGCACGAATTATATCGACGATGACCATAAATGGCCCCTTCTTTGCAGCAGGCTTAAAAAAGTAAATATGAAAATCACTGGGACGGTCCTCATGTTTGCTTCGTTTAGCGAAACGAAAGAAACATGAGGACCGTCCCCATGTTCCAAAAGTTTCCGTTCTAATAGATTTTGTCCTACTCATATTTTAATAGATAGAAATAGTCAGAATGGAGTGTGGATATGATTGAAAAAAGTTAAGGTTCGCTTACGCCCCATTGTAAATAATATCAATTTGCCTACTGTTATGAAAACAACGGTACTTCCTGGTGACTCTGTTGAACGTTTATTTATTGCAACCCAGGTAGGAGAAATCTTTTATATAGGTAGCGGAGAGGTTAAGACTTTTTTAGATATACGGCAGAGAGTTATAAAACTAGGTGAATCTAAGGGTGGTTATGATGAGCGTGGACTACTTGGACTCGCCTTTCATCCTCAATTTTATTACAACGGTCTGTTTTATCTTCATTATTCAAAAGCTGGCACTCAAGGTCCAGGTGCTCCTCATGATTCGTATGAGCCTAACCCTTGTGAGCCAAATACCTTAAACTTAAAATGGACTAACCGAGAAACGCAATACGATCATATTGATACAGTTGAAGAGTGGATTTTGCAAACAAATGGGGAACCTCAAAGACGACGGACATTGCTTAACTTAAGGAGACCTTTTTACAATCATAATGGTTTCAATAGCTTAACCTTTTCACCCGAAACCGGAAAACTTGTGTTAACAACCGGAGATGGTGGATCAGGCTTTGATCCATTTAATTTAGCACAAGATGATATGGAAATCGCCGGCAAGATTATTGAAATCGATGTTACTAAAAACACTTCTATCTATGATCCACCTGTGGTCACACGCTTTAATGAACTCCCTATCCCTATTCAAGAAACACTCACAGTCATTGTTAAAGGGGTTCGAAATATTCCTGGGATTTCATATCAAAGGTACTATAATCAGTATATTAAATATGTCGGGAATGTCGGACAGGAATTGATAGAATCCATCTTTTCATTCGTTCATTATAAACCTATCCCGGTTAGGCAGCTTGTTCAAGCTTCATCAAGAAACACTGAAATCAATTCAGAGGGATATATTAACCTAGGCTGGAGAGGTTGGGAAGGTGATTTGCCTACTCCTATACTGAAGGACTGTGATGAAAACTCCAATTTAGATGAGAAAACCATTGCTTTTTACAATGAAGCCATTAAACTCTCACCAAAGCGAATTCCGCCATTAACCAGCTATTATCATCAAGATCCACGCCCCGATAAGTTCGGGGGAACTGCACTTACTGGAGTGCAGGCCTATATGGGGAACGAAATCCCCGCTTTAATGGGAAGTGTTGTATTTACTGACCTTGCACGAAAAGAAGAACCTTCAGATCAAGGGTTTTTGGCTTATACAAGGTTAAGACCAGATTTTAGACAAAATGACTTTAGTATTATTGAAACCGATTATGATTTTGGGGATCAATCTGCTTATTATGTTGGGCTGGGGGCTAATATGGATCAGACTAGATTGTATATGGGTGTTAATGGGTCGATGAAGGTGACAGATTTGAATCGGGGAACTGTTTTTGAAGTTGTTCCGTGATTTTGGATTATAGAGACAGTTCGGAGTAGCGCCTCTTTCTGACTTCGATCGTGCGCTTGTTCGAGTTGAAGTCAGAAAACTTGCCTTTGGTAAAGTGACTGATCTTATCGTGGGACTGTTTTTGAAGTTATTCCTTGATTTTGGACCTTAGGGACTATTCCATTAGTGATTTCTATATTAGACCAATGGAACTCTCCCTTGGCTCCCCAAAACCATCAATCAAGAAGATGCACTTCATCATCTAAACGTATGTCACCTGTTTTTACCACAGAAGCATACACACCAAAGTTATTGTTATTTTCTTTGATTAAGGTTTTATGTAAACTCGGATCTCTTTCGGCATTATCAGGATTAACAGTAATAATCATACACCTTACACAATGTCCAACAAATTGCATTTCTACTTCAGTTCCTATCCTAATACGTCGCCCAATCCATTCTTCCTCAATAAAAGGTTTCTTGTCCAATAAGGAGATAAATAAATTAGGACGAAACCGTCTCAAATCAACTTCGTCTCTCCCCCATAATTCTTGCACCTTGTCTAATGAAGCATCTGTTGCTAGCAGGACATGTTCCACTGCAATTGGTCCAATAGGTACATGTGATGGAGTATATTGCCTTGTAGATATATTTCGTTCTGATTTGTCTTCCATTTCTCTAATTAACTCACGGTCTTGCCAATCAAAAACCTTTCCCTCAGGCGTGGTTACTTCGACTCTAGGATATTCGTCCATTGATTCTTCTCCCACAAATCTCGCTTGATAACCCACCATTTCTTGGAATTGTGTGATGGTTAAGAAATCCCCATTTTTTGTATCGTCTATATACGCATGACTACGGTCTCCGTATAAACCATAGTCCATTATTCTTGATTTTGGTACACTTTCTCCACGAAAAGATTTTACCGGGTGTCTAACAATTTCTTTAATATGACCTATTAACATTTTTTTCACTCCTTTACTAGGAATTGCTCACTCATTTACGCTGAGTCGTTTTGTATTTTTCACCTTTGCTATCATAAGTAATCCATTCACCAACAGGCTCACCTTTTTCAAAATAACCAGAACGTTTAATTGTTCCATCAGCACGATACCATTCCCAATAGCCGTCTGGATGATCTCCAACCATTTTCCCCTTTGACCATATGGTTTTTCCGTTTGCATGGTACTTTATCGTATATCCATCAACGACTTCTAATTTCTTTTCCTTAACACCATTTGGTTGAACCATGTCACATTTTTCATTTTCCATGCCTTAGCCTCCAATTTTACTTCTTTATATATCAATTATAACTAATAATGAGAATCTAATAGCCTTTAATCCAAAGATTTATTAGATAAAATGGGTTGATACTCTAGACTGATTACAGTGACAAGAATGCACAACTTGTGCCATGATTCTTACCAACAGTTGCCAAGGAATCTACCATTGGCTGTCACCTTGTTTTTGAAATAATAAAGCCTAACCCTTCTTTCCCGTACCGAGGAAATAGGCTTTAGTCTTCTTTTATTGTTTTTTGTCTCAAATACGACAAAACGATCAACCCTAAAAATAATCGTTTTTATGAATTGTATTTTGTAACCAGTATTTTTGTACTACGCAGTAAATAAAGCTGTTCTATTTTTGCTTTTTCAATAAAAGCGCCCGATAACGTAATAACTAGGAGAGGATTATATTTGGCATCTCGTAATATAAGTTCCGTGATTTTTACGACGTGATTTCTTTATGCTTAATTATTTGTAAAACAGTCTTAATGGAAATCAGTAGTAACATAATCATTATTAAACAAGCGAAAACAGGGTATGAAATCGGATATCCAAAGACGTCAACTGTTTTAAATTCATTAAATAAAAATTGTACTCTCAAAACTTCAGTGTAAGAAAATGCTAGAATCGTTTCTAACCACTGAACACCATCTATGATTATGGGTACTGCGAAAATAGATAATGAAACAAAAAAGGAGATTAATGAATTTTTACTAATAGACGAAATTAATACAATCAATAACGCAAAGGCGAATGCTGCTAATAAATGTATACCTAATTGAACGAAATGGTACTCTAATGCTGTAAAAGAATACGGAGAATCCCTATAATAAGGAGCCGTTAACAATTGAAGCGGTGTGCTCCAACCATCATTCCCGTGTTGGAGGAAATTCATTAGCAAACTAAACATTTCCCATACAAAAACAACAATTAGAGTATAAATAAGCGATGCACCCATTTTTGCCCAAGCTAACGATTTTCTACCTTTTTTGGAACTAAATATATAATTATCAACATTCGAACTATATTCATTAGAATATATTGGGGACAATCCAAGTAGCAGCATAACTCCAAGAACCATGAAACCACCGTCTGCTACAAAAATAACTATTTGCGAAGGTCCTGTAAAATAGGAAAAATAATTTAGGTTTATTTTTTCCAACATATTCTTTTCCACATTCGCTTTTACACTGTTTTCGCCTTCTAGTTCGTTTAACCTTTGTGTAACATTATTTTTTATCGTATCTACCATCATAATTTTTTTAAGAATTTGCGACTCTATAAATATAGTATCAGTGTAATTATCTCCTGAATCTACACTATGTTGTGTTCCTTTTGACTGCAAAACTTCATATTCACTTTCAGCCAGTTTAACTTTTTCCTCCGTAATAGGACCCTCCCACTTCTTATATAACTCTTTTTCTATATTTGGATCATAAGGATAATTCAAAATTAGATAAGACATGCCTAATAGAATAATGAGTGTAATCCAGATACTTTTTTGTTTAAAAATTTTATATAATTCAAATTTCAAAAGTTGCATTATACGATCACCTCTCCATCTAAATAATATAGATATAGGTCTTCTAAGTTTGGAACCTCATTTTTTGCATCCACATGGGGTTTTGAATCGCTTATAATTCGCAATTGGAATTTTTCCTGAGCACGAGCAATATTTCCTACTTTATACTTGGATTGAAAGTTCGAAATTTCTGCTTCACTTACAAAAGCCGTCCACACTTTATCTTCAATCCCTTTTAATAGTTTTTGGGGAGTTTCTTTTTCAATCAATCTACCATCTTTAAGGACTAGAATTTCTTTAGCGATAAATTCGATATCCGATACTATATGAGTGGATAAAAGGACAATTCTATTAGTAGATATTTTGGATATCAAATTTCTAAAACGAATCCTTTCCTTCGGATCTAGTCCAGCAGTTGGTTCATCTACAATTAAAATCCTGGGGTCATTCAATAATGCCTGGGCGATGCCAACACGCCGCTTCATACCTCCAGAAAATTTACCTACTTTGCCTTTTCGATGATCTAATAGTCCGACTAGTGCCAATACTTCATCGACTTTTTCTTGTGCTTCCCCTTTTGATAATCCTTTTAATGTGGCGACATATTTTAAAAACTTTTCTGCGGTGAAATTCTTATACAATCCCACATGTTGGGGCAAATATCCAATTAATTCTCGGTATTGATGGTCCATAATCACCGCATCTTGGCCATTGAAAAATACTTGTCCGGAGCTTGGCTTTATCACACTTGCAAGAATTCGCATTAATGTTGTTTTCCCTGAACCGTTCGCTCCCAAGATTCCGTAAACACCGGTTGTGAATTCCAAATTTATATGATCTAAAGCCGTTTTATTTCCGAAGTTTTTAGAAACATTATCAACGGTTAAATTCATAATTTACACCTCTTTTTTGTATTTTACTGATTTGGAAAATGGTAACTATGGCAGCAATAAAAATAACGAAAATAAATACTGCTGGTGATATGCTTTCTATTTTTTCAATAATATTTGTTCGGCTAGCTAAGCTACCAAAAACCATCCAAATCGCAAGCCCTGCAGTAACCGCATAAACCTTTCTATATCTGCTTACGATGACAAAAGAGATTGCTGTTATCACTGTGAAAGGAGTAACCCAGTAAAGCATTAGTTTCCAAATCAAAAGATCGTGATAGAGGAAGGAAATGCATGTGAAAAATAAATTAATTAGTAGGTTGAATCCACCTACTACCAACATCTTGGATAGGACTATTTGCTGTAAACTATATTTAAAAGTCACCTCGAGCTCAGCCATTCCAGCATTCATTCTCATTATCACTTCCAACAAACCAGTGATTGTAGGAATTGGTCCAAGTAACAATAAAATCACATAGGGATTTATTTCAGATAAAAGAACAGCAGAAAGACCTATAAGGAGAAATAAACTATTTGAAAACCAAAATATAGGGCTCATATAAAAGAACTCAATTATGGATTGCTTCATAATAGCAGACATGCCCTCAAAACGATTTTTCCATTTGCTTTCTTTAACAGGAACATAAGGTCTAATAGCATCAATGGTCAGCATCATTTCTGACTCACTAGGATACTCCACATCGTATTCATCTAACAAAAGCCCTATTTCTCGTTCGAGTTCGTCCAGTTCCGGATCATAATCCATATCATATTCAAATTCAGTTTTGTCCATTTTTTTCTTGCTCATCTACCTCACCTCTTTTCAAAAGTTTGGCTAATTTATTCAGCCCTTGATTCAGTCTAGATTTAACTGTAGGAACACTAGTGTTTGTCACTTTAGAAATTTCTTTTATTTTCATGTGGTGAAAATATTTCAGAATTAGAGCCTCCTTCTGATAATCAGGTAGGCTAGCTAGAGCTAATCTCACTTGTTCTCTCATCACTTTCCGTTCAAAAATATAAGGAATACTTTTCTCGTCACTTTCTAATGTCTCAGGTAACTCTGTTTTCAAAGAGGTATGCCTGTAATACGCACTTCCCCAGTAATCCCTGCAATGATTAATGGCAATTGAGAATAGCCAGCTTTTGAATGTTCCTTTATGCGAATATGATTGTATTCTTTGTATGACTTTTATAAATACTTCTTGAGTTAAGTCATATGCTGTTTCCTTGTCGCCCACTTTACGGTAGATAAAAGCATAGATGGATTTGTAATACTTTCTCGTTAACACCTCCATCGCAGCTTGACTACCGCCTAATATTTCTTCTATTAACTCTTGGTCATCAGGCACTTTCATCACCTCACCAATTAAGACGAAATTAAATAAAAAAAGATTTAATCCTGCATAATTTTATAATGTTCAAATAACTGATAAAAACCTTTAAAAATGAAATTGGTATGAGAATTATTTTTCCTTCTTAAAAGAAATATCTATTACAAAGATCGCTAAAAAAAAGAGGAGCCAATATAAATTAGCTCCTCTAAAAAATATTTGTTGCGATTTTACTTTTTGATTTTTCCTCCATAATCTATTCTATTGTTTAACATAAGTATCCAAATTTCTTCGGGATTGATCTTCCACAATATGGCCCGATTGTTGCACAGTAATGGCCTACTAAGTAATACAAGAGTTACCCGTTAATCTTTAGGATTGAAGTGGTACCACCAGTCATTCTTTAGAATCATCACCGTGAAAGTCTATTACAATTCAATCGTCAAAATAATAGAAAAAGGATAGCTTAGACCATAGAGTCCAGGCTATCCTATTTTTAACTACTTAACTTTTCACCTGAGTTTTGCAATACACATCAACAAAGTGAGTAGGGTTTAATTTTTCACCTGATACACGGCTAATTTTTTCATTCCAGTCATATAGGGCAGCTGGTTTGAAGAATTCATTGATGAGCATTTCTCCTGTTTCTTTTGTGAAAAAGTCAGGTGAAATCTTTGTTTCAATATGACGAAGAAGCTGTGCTGCCATTAGTTCTCCAAGTAGATAATTCTGATAGTAAACAGGTGCGAGTGTAAAATGAATTTTTGCAGCCCAATCAGGATTATCTGTCGAATCAGGAGGAGTCACTAGCTGAACTTCATTTACGATTTTCCACCATAAAGCGTTTAAATCTTGATCCGGATTTTCGTACAGTTCTTTTTCAAAAAATACAAAAGTAATAATCCATCTTCCTGCAATAAGCATTTGTAACTGTTGGTACTTTTGTAATTCTGGAGCAAGCTCATCTACTGTTGCTTCATCAACTTGTAAGAAGCGCTTTAGCCAACGTGGGTCTTTGCCCATTTTTCCGAATAACATCGCGATTGATTCGGTTGTTAAAGTATGACTTACTGTACGTAAATCAAATGGAAGGTTAGAGTCTACATATTTGAAATAAGCCGCATGGCCAAACTCATGTAGGTTCGTTTCCATCCAATATGCATCTTCCGTTAAGTTACAAAGAACACGAACATCACCTTCGCGGTCTATATCCGTACAAAAGGCTGTTGGATTTTTCTTTTCTCTAGGAAACAAATCGCTTTTTGCATATAGATCATCAATTTCGATTCCCATTGAGTGAAACGTATCCGTTGTGATTTGGACAATATCCTTACCCTTATAAAAAGGATCTAGATTAGCTGAATCAGTTGGTGGTGCCTCTTGGAAAAACGGATCCACATAATGCCAAGGGCGGATTTCCTCTGGTGAAATCCCAAATTTAGTTGCTAAACGTTCATCTAGTTCTTTCTTCATCGAGCGGTACGCTTCATCTGATTGCTCAATTAACTCGTTGAAAATACCGAATACTTCATCACGGTCAAGCTCTTGAAGAGCAAAGCCCATTTGATGATGGTTATCATAGCCAAGTAATTGTGCAGCTTCATTGCGCTTCTTCACAAGCTCAAGTAGGTCTTTTTCTACAACTTTCCCAACTTCCTTACTTGCAAACCATACTTTTTTACGTAGTTCTTGGTCTTTACTATTCACCAAAACGTCTCGAATTTCATTGGCAGAATACTTCTTGCCATCGACTTCAGGTGAGAATGTGTTAAATAGTAAATTCAGTTCAGAAGAGCGTTTTGAAAGGTCAGCAATCACTTCTTCAGGAAGTTGGTTGCCTTCCATTTCATTTAGTAAAAGTTGAAGCTGACGTTTTTCAATCTCTGTTACGTTTTCCGTTGCTAGAAATTGTTTTGTTTTCTCGTATGTATCTTTTGAAGAGAATAATAGACTATACCTAGTTCCAGCTTCACTTAATTTTGCAGCCCACTCAGGTTCTCCAGTTGTTTGAGCCATCCAGCTTGCCCCGGTCGCCTCTTTATATAATTCTTGCATTCTGTCATTGAAGTCTTTTAAAAATGTTTGTAGTGTTTCCATATCTATCGCTACCTTTCTATTTTCAAGTATCATAATAGTAACATTATTAGTAATTCGTTAAAGATGTTGTTAAACCTTTAAAAGCTTACAAAATATTAAAATATGGTGTAAAAATATAATTGGCTATGGTGTCAGGGTCCCACTTTCGTTTTAACTATTTAAAGAAAAGCTATCACCACCGTACTGATACCTACAATTGTAAACATCACCCCACCAAAACGTGTTGACCATATATACAACCCTGAGGGATCTGAAGCTTGACTCGATTTCCAACTCTCCGTTATCTTCCAAAAGATTGACGGATTAACTATCATAAATAACCCAATTAAGATTAGAATATTCCCAAGTACGAACATTGAAATCCCTCCTCTAAGCTTTCGTTCCTTACTTCTTTTTCAACTCCATTTCCCCGCCACATTTAACACATTTATGTTCCTTCTCCATCAGTGCTCTTGTTTCATAAGCATAAGCACCTTCATTATAGATTTCCGCTAACCTTTCCCCACATAGCATACAAGTAGCTCGTTCACTTAAGCTTGATTTATGTAAGATATAATAAATAACTGCACCAATAACTAAGGTCGTTCCTATATAAAATAAAAACATTTCTTTGTCCTCCCGTTCATTGAATACTACTATTTACGTTAGAAAGGTAAATAAGTTCCGAAGAATCAGGAAAACAAATACACGGGGACACTATGCAGCTAGTCTTTTATTTCAGCTATGTTTCTAAAACTCAGTAATATATTCCTAAAAGAAGAATTCGCAGTGAGTTGCATTTTCATTAATAAATTTCACATAAAAATTTAGAGGTAGTGCCAACCTATATCCAAGGAGGTGAAATACTTATGAGTAATAAATTAGATAAAACAATTGAATTATCAGCATGGATAATTACGTCGCTATTATTAATAAAATATGTACCTAAAAACAGAATAAGGGAAGCCCATATATCCTTTTTGTTTAAACAAGTCATTACATGGCTTTTCGGTTTACTTGTAGTTGAAAAAGCTCTAATTTCTTATCCTAATCGTCTATTCTTTAGAAAAGCAATCAAATCTAGCTTTACATTTGAATACTTTGTTTATCCTTCGTTATGCGCATTATTCAATTTATATTATCCAGAAAAGAGTAATAACGTTGTAAAACTAATTTATTACTTTATCCATACAGCAATAATTGCAGGGTTCGAAATATTTGCTGTTAAATACACTAATCTAATTAAGTATAACAATTGGACATGGTATTGGAGCTTTATAACGATGTGGTTATCTTATTACATCTCACGCATTTACCACAGATGGTTTTTTATAAGTAGATTTAATAACAAAAGAAATTTCTATAATATTTTAAAATAATCAAAGGAGTAGACGTAAAAAATTCTCTACTCTTTTTTGTTGCAAAATAAGAGTCAAATGAACAACAACTTATTGAATCAATTTGCTTTGAAATCGCAAATGATCAATGCTCATTAAACGTTGACCTTACTAGTATTTGCTATTCTTTATTCAGTAGATTGATAAACTTCTTTTTCATAGGTCTCACCATTCGCAAAGATAACTTTGATCGTGTAGCGCATATTATCCTTTCTCTCCACATCTGCTAAATGGAAAAAACGAGGCCAGATTTCATCTTCGGGCTGGTTTTGGTCTTCAAGGATAATCTCCTCTTCTCCAATGGCTGTTGAACCTTCATATTTTAAAAGAAACGCTTTTTCTACGTATGAAGACGGTCTATCTACGAAATCATTAAATAGAGAAACATTAAGCGTGTTTTCAAACAAATGGATATCCGCTCGAAGGATTCCATAGTATTTCGTTCCATAATGACCCAAGTTCTCAGTATGGATTTCACCATTCTTCACCAAGTTGCCATACGTAACAGACACAAAATACTTCATTCGATGTTCCTGGTCTTGTTTGATCATTTTTTCTTCAATTGCTTGCTTCGTCTCTTCATGGATGTTAGAGCTAGTAGTTGTTATAACCCCAACCTCCCACATCGGCTCTAACTTAATTTCTACTGGAACCTGAACCTGAAACACGCCAGGCTGCAGCTCATCCGCTGGTATAGCTCGATAGTCATCTCCTTCACCAACCGCATAATGAAACAGAACCTCCGAATCACCTTGCAGCTCCCTTACCTGCCAATTAAACGTTGCAAATGCCTTACTGCCTGCTACCTTACTTGGATCAAAATCCATGTTGATTCGACTGATCCAGCTTTGCTCTTCCTTCATATTGTTGATCACATTTCGTAGTTCATCTGTTTGGCTGTAAACGGTGCTGTTTATGTCATTTATGCTGTGATAAAGGTTATTTAGTTGATTTTCTAGGGTGCCTTGTCTGGATAATAGGTTTAAGTTCATGATGAGGCTAATGACTAACACTACGGCTATGAAAATTTGAAAGTATTTTTTGGTGGTTTTGGTTTCTAAGTTGTTTCCTCCTTGTTTTAGTATCCCCTTGATTAGACGGTCATAAATTCCATAATGTTACAGTTCTACTTCGATTCTACCATACTAAAAGCCAATAGAGATGGTTCCAACGGTTACTTTCTATTTAGTTATTTCACTAGGACCAGGCATTCGTTTATTTTTCCTTAAAATGTAACATCTATTGTTGTGTATAATACTATAGTGTATAATATACAGTATATAAAAATGAGGTGATACGCAATGGGTTCTATGTTGGATTCATACATGACAGAACTTAGAAGAGGAACATTAACCCTAGCTGTTTTAAGTCAGTTACGAACTCCTCAATACGGATATTCATTAGTTCAACTTCTTGAAAAAGCTAGCGTTACGATTGATCAAAGTACTTTATATCCCCTGTTACGCCGTTTAGAAAAACAAGAACTCGTGACGAGTAGTTGGGACACTTCAGAGAGCAGGCCAAGAAAATATTATGTATTAAGTGAATATGGTTTGGAAGTATATGAGCAATTAAAAACTGAATGGAAAAAGATGACACATGAATTACAGTCCTTACTGGAAGGAGACGTCAATAATGAATCTAATTGACACTTATATTTATGAGGTTACAAGGAGGCTTCCGGAAAAAACTCGAGAGGATATCGCAATGGAGCTTAGATCTACCATTGAAGATATGCTTCCGGAAAAGTATACGGAAGAAAATGTGATCGAGCAGTTAGAAAAGTTAGGAAACCCTGCGGTACTTGCCGCAAGCTATCGGGAAACCCCAAATTATTTGATTGGTCCAAAAGTATATGACGCATATATTCACACTATAAAACGAATTATTCCATGGGCCATTTTGGTCACCATTTTAGTGCATGTTGTTGAAAGCATTGTACGGTTTACTGGTGAACAGGCAATACTGGATGTTATGATTGGAACTTTCGCCAACATTGTCCCTAGTATACTAATGACTCTAATACAGCTTTTCTTTTGGGTTACCATTGTCTTTATTGTGATTGAAAGAGTTGGATTATCCAAAACAGATCTACCGTTGACCAAAAATGGTGTGTCGTGGTCACCTAGAGACTTAAAGAATATCATTATTATCCCTAGGAAAAAGTTAATATCCAAAGGAGAAATCATATTCAGTTTTATTTGGATAGTCCTATGGGCACTCGTTTATTTTAATGCAGATCATCTTGTAGGAATATATCAATCTATCAATGGTGATGGCTTGCAATTTATTATGCCTATATTAAACCAGGAAGTCCTCCTCTCCTATTGGCCAATTATTGTAGCTTTTATTGCTTTAGAAATAGGTTTAATCTTGTATAAATTAAAAGTTGGACAATGGACTTACTCAGTTGCATGGCTAAATGCGATCATTCACGTTGCTAGTATATTTACTTTTTTCATCATTGCAAGTAATCCAAATCTATATAACTCAGAAATTATTCCTTATTTTGCGGATATCATCGAAACAAATGCCATCTCAGTAGAAAATACAATAAAGTGGATTTGGTGGAGCATGATAATCACGTTTGTTGTAACCATTGCTATTGAAATTTACGACACTTTTCGTAAAGCACGAATGTAACAACCATAAGGGCCATTCCAGCGGTACACTTTCTATTGAGTTATCCCACCAGAATCGATCCCCTTGGCACGAGAAAAAAGTGGCTTCTCAAGTTTTTACAACTTTGAGTGGCCTTTTTTTATTGAAGTTGACACAAAACTAAATTTCACCCGTCTAATTAGGTGAATTCAAATTACGGGGGTACCCTACCTTTATGACAAATGTTAAAGAGATTATTTCAGAGTGGTTTTACTTATACAGCAATGATGTGTACAGCTTTTTGGTTTACTACACTGGTACAACAGATGTGGAAGATCTCGTACAAGAAGTGTTTATTAAGGCTGGGAAAGGCCTTAGCTCATATAAAAAACAGGCTTCACCAAAGACTTGGCTCTTTACTATTGCACGAAATACAGCCATCGACGAGTCGAGAAAGAAAGAAACCCAGATTAGCAATAACAGCACATCCTATGATGAGCATTTTGGAGACCAGCAACCAATCATGACACCCGAGCATATCCTCCTTAAAAATGAAGAACAGAAAGAGCTTTACCTATCGATTTCTAAACTGAAGAAGAAATATCGAGAAGTTGTGATCTTAAGGGGCATACAAGAATTATCCGTTAAGGAAACGGCTCAAATATTAGGTTGCAAAGAAACAGAGGTACGCACAAACTATCACCGTGCACTAAAGTCATTGCGGCTTCAAATAAAGCAGGAGGATCTCATATGAAGGATAATCAAAAAAATGTACAGGAAAAGCTTAGTGAATTACCAACTCATAGCATGAGTAAATCCACACAAGATCATTTGCATAAACAAATTATGGATGCCCTAAGTGATGTAGAAATACAACAACCAGAAAGGGGTAGATTACTGATGAAAAAGATACAAGTTGGAGTTGCATCAGCAGCAGCCATCGTGTTAATTGGATTTTTAGGTGTAAACATTGTATTGAATAGTGGAAACCAAGCTGGAGATGTAGAGCCAAATGTAGAGCAAACTCCAACAACCAATGAGGATAAACAGAAGGACAATCAAGACCAAGAGGCTATAGAGTTTTCTAAGGAAACAGCGAAACAGGTTATGCAAAATTATAAAAGTGCATTTCAAGAAATTGAAACAAACACAGAAGGAAAAATCACTAACTTTCAAACGATAAGGGAGATCGAAACTCATTTGGCTAAGGCTATGTCTATGGATTTAGTAGATTGGTTGATCGAAGCGTATATTCAAGAAACGAATGGTGAACTATTCATGCGTGCCATGGATGCACCTACCTGGTTAGCTGAAGACACTGATTTCTCCATTGAAGAAGTTAACAAGGAGCATTACACGATCATCCAAGAACGTAATAACGAGTTGATCGGCCATGTTGAAATGACCTACCATGCTAAAATGAACGACGGTAAATGGATTTTAACCGACATTGAATCAAAAGAGCTAGAAGAACAAGTAAGCATTGAAACTAAAGCAAGAGAAATATACCATGCCCTTCACAACCGGAATATGGATTTACTATCAAACTACGTTCATTCGGAAAAAGGTCTAACCTTATCACTACATTACTACCTAGATGAATTTTCAGCTATTTTCGAAAAAAATCAAGTCAAAACACTGCTAGAACATGACACCGAGTATTTATGGGGCTACGGTGAAGCCAATACGGACTTACGATATACACCAAAGGGCTATATGGATCGATTCCTAAAACCAGATACATTCCTCAACCCAAATAACGAACTTTTTGACTCACAAACACAACGCAGTGACTTAAATAAACAAATAAAAGCAGCATTTCCAGAGTCAAAAATCGTCGAGTTTTATAAAGAAAGTAGATATGAAGATTGGAAAAGTGTGTACCTTGTATTTGAACTTAACGATCAAGGGATTTGGGAGCTTGTTGGGGTTGTGAGTAATGAGTGGACGCCTTAAGGTGTAGGAGCGAGTTACACAGAAATACCAATGCTTTTGTTATGAGACATTGGCCTTAAAACTAGGGGACGGATCTAGTGTTTACTTCATTTAGCGAAATGAAAGAAACATGAGGTCCGTCCCCATTTTCCTGCACCAAAAGACGATCACATGAACGTAATCGTCTCAAAAAGATAAATTTTAAACAGTATCGCTGTACTAATCATTTAACTATAAACCTCAAATGATAAATTTGGTATAAATAAAAAAATACGTAAGAAATTAATATACAACTATATAAACAGCTATTATCCTAAAAAGGAGTTAAATGGATAATGAAAAAGAAAATAATTATTTCTAATAGAAGTAAAATACATATGAAAGTTCATCAGAACGATTTTTTATTTGATTGGCAAGAAATACTAGAGAGTTATGAGCAAGAAGGCTATTTCAATCACCTTTCAAAACAATCTGAGAAACTCATTATAAATTCACCCGAACCCATTGGCATTTCATCATTGATAAACACGGATGAGAACTCAGAAATCGTCTACGCTAAGCGAAAAGAGAGAAATATATATACTAGGTTTGTTAAGAATAGAAAGGGTAGCATAACCAATTCCTTTGTTGTAATCCTTAGCAGAAGTAGAAATAACAACAACCGATACTTATTAGTCACGATGTTTCCCGGCACTGGGGCTTATAAAGAACCTGAAGATCCTAACATTCTAACAAAACGAGAGCTCATCGAGTCTTTACTTTTTTGGGAAAATCACGCATTGGTGTTTGATGAAAGTACGATTGATTACACCACAATCACTCCAGTATGTCCATATAAAGATCTATATATAGGACTTCCATTGAAGAATTTTAGAAGGTTATTTAAAGGGTGAACAACGTTAAAGTAGTTAGATTTCAACATTTGTTTTTCACAAAGGCGGGCTTCAATAATTGAGGATCTTTGCTGCACAATAAAAAGTCAACTACGACACAATATTGAGTAACACTTTTAATTAATCTCATACTTCCATTTATAACTACTTTAAATTTTCACAGATCATATTGGGAACGAAAAAGCATGATGATTTATTTGCTAATCACCATGCTTTTTACTACGTATTTGTGTTGTGAATTACGACTTGGTACTCCAGAATAATCTGTTTTCACTTTACTGGAGGCCTTTTTTACTTCAAATACTCATCTAAAAACTCTAAAATCGCCCGATATCCTGTAATTCGGTTTTCTTTCTTGGAAAAGCCATGGCCTTCATCAGGGAAGACGATATATTCAGTTGGAACGTTGTTTTTGCGAAGTTCATCGACCATCTCATCGGATTCTACCTGCAGGACACGTGGGTCGTTTGCTCCTTGCAAGACAATGACGGGCTTGTTGATTTTGTCTGCATGGAAAAGTGGTGATATACTGCGGATATATTCTACCTGCTCATATGGATTGCCTAGCTTCTGGTAAAGGGCGTCTCTCATGGATTCCCACCACGTTGGAATACTCTTCAGCGTTCTCTCCCAATTTGTTACACCGAAAATATCGACTCCCACTTTAAACTCCTCTTGGCGGAAGGCTAGTGCTGCTAGTACCATATAGCCACCATAGCTTCCTCCGATGATACCAATCTTATCTGGGTCAATAGAATCGATCGATTGTAAGAAATTTTTCCCTTCCACACAATCAGCTAAATCTACTTCCCCATGCTTCAAGTCAGCTGCTTTGAAGAAGGTTTTCCCATAGCCCGAGCTTCCTCTATTATTGACGGCTAACACGGCATATCCGTGGTTTACTAAGTATTGAAGCATAGGGTTGTAATCTACTGTTGATTGTCCACCTGGCCCACCGTGTACCCAAACAAGAGCTGGTACCTTTTCCGTTGCCGCTTGATGTGGAAGATACATAATAGCTGGAATTTCTAGGTTATCAAAGGATTTAAAACGAACGATTTCTGCTTTGACTAAATCCTCTTCCAGTACATCAGGGTGTAACGTATCCGTTAGTTTCGTGACGTTTGCAGTTGCCACTTCATACAGGTAAATATTTTTCGGTGAAGTGGAGCTGTTAATGCTTAAACTAATCATCGATTCATCACTAGAAACCGATACTTCTGTAATCTGCCCTTCAGGAAGCCCGTTAATAGAAAGAGCCTCACCGTTTTGAACTTCTATTACTTTCACTTCTGTTTTAGAATCGTTATTAATCTTGTAAAGTAGGTAACGTCCATTTTTAGAGAAAAATGCATTGGTAATATCCCATGACTCACTTGCTACAAGTTCCACATCGTTCGTCGCAAGCTCTATCCGTTTCAGCTCCAAAAACTCTGAGCTTTCATCTGTTCGGAAATACAAATGAGTGGAAGTAGAGTTAAAGGCCTCAGCATAGTAATGACAATCTCCCTCATGCTCACAAAGATGGCTCATTTCATTCGTTTCACGATTGAACACATAAAGGTCCGAGTTGTTTGCATTAGAAACCTTGGCAAATGCTAAGTAGTTTTTATTTGGCGAGATTGCTCCGAAATTATAACCCTCTGTGTTTTCAAACAATAAAGTAGATTGATAGGTTTCGATGTCCATTTCATAGACATCATTAAATCTAGGATCTCTTTTATTAGAGCCGTAGAAAAAGCTTTTACCATCCTGTGCCCAGCAGTAAAATTCAGCGCGCTCCTTTTCATCAACAGTCAGCTCTTTAGAGGCACCATTTTCCTCTCGAACAAAAATATGTAGAATCTCATTTCCACCCTTATCCTGCAGATAAAGAAAACGGTTATCATGTGGAAAATAAGAAATAGCATGAACGGCATCATCCGTTGAATCTGTTAAAGCAATAGGCATTCCACCGGTAGTCGGAACCGAGTACGCATTAAACACACCACTTTTATCACTAGAATACAAAACTCTGCTTCCATCATAAGAAATTGAATTATAAACAACCGATTCTGAATTTAATAGCTCCTCAATACGATATTGTCTCACACTTTTCGTTGCCATCTATACCACTCCCTATTACTAGTCTACTAGTATATATTCTCCTAAAATTTCAAAAATACTGCTGGGGAAGGGAATAAGATAAAAATTTTTTTTTGGAGCTCTCTTCTAACATCTTCACCAGCTATTCAGCAATGTTACTAAAAGGAGAGGAAACATGGGGCCAGTTTCTATAGTTCAAACTTATTAATAACCGTAGCTGGAACCGTCCCCTTGGTACTCAAATATATGAAAAAAAACAGTAAGCCAAATCATATGGGTTACTGGTGTTTGAATATTATTGTGAAACATTTTATGAAAAAAATTTTCGAGCAGTACCAGGCATCCATCTCAAATGGAGATGGTGGTTCAGGCTTTGATCCCCTAAATTTTGCTCAGGATGATATGGGAATCCCCGGAAAGATAATCGAAATTGATGTTACTAAAAATTCACCTTTCTATGATACACCCGTAGTCACACGTTTCAATGAACTTCATATTCCTATCCAAGAAACACTGACAGTCATTGTCAAAGGAGTTCGGAATATACCAGGGATTTCATATCAAAGGTACTATAATCAGTTTATAAAATATGTCGGAAATGTCGGACAGGAATTGATAGAATCCTTTTTTTCATTCGTTCATTATAAACCAATATCTGTTACTCAACTTGTTCAAGCTTCATTACGAAACATTGAACTTGAACAACATGGTTTGATTAACCTAGGCTGGAGAGCATGGGAAGGGGATTTGCCTACTCCGTTACTTGGGGACTGTGCTGACGATTCCAATTTAGATGAGAAAACCATTGCTTTTTACAATGAAGCTATTAAACTCTCAGCTATTTCCGCCTTTGGCAAGATATTATCATCTAGATTACGACCAGATAAGTTCGAGGGAACTGCACTTATTGAAGTGCAGGCCTATGTTGGGAACGAGATACCAGCTTTAACGGGAAGTGTTGTGTTTACTGATCTTAACCGGACAGATAAACCTTCTGATAAAGGGGTTTTGGCTTATACTAGGTTTAGACCAGATTCTATACAAATGATTATGGCATTATTGAAACTGGTTATGATTTTTGGGATCAATTTGCTTATTTTGTTAGTTTGGGTGCTGATATGAATTAGAGTAGACTTTATTTAGGGTTTATGGGTCTATGAAGGTGGCGGATTAAAATAGGGGGATTGTTTTTGAGATTGTTCGGTGATTTATAAATACACATAGAAATGTGTCTAGTCACTTCTTTGAAAGATCTAATAAAAAGACCAATGTTCTTGTTATGTGAACATTGGTCGATCTATTTTTTTTGTTAACAATAGCTCAGAAGAATCAATCTCTCGAACTATGATCTTCTTTTTCAAAAAGTCTCACCCTCGGTGTAGACCAAGATAAAAGTAATCCTTCAATTTCCGAAAAAATTTTTCCTACAAACATTGAATAATCAAAGCTTGTGAGCTTATTTAAAAACCGTGGTAATTTCATTCGTTATATTGTTTCCGTACAACGCCATGTCTAGCGTGTATGTGACAATACTTGGGACGCTAGTGAGCCTAGCACATTAAATAATTATTTTTTCAGATAAAACGCTTTTGTTTTATTATTATATTTTTTTGTCCAATCTTTAACTTCTAAAACATTAGGAAAATGAGCTGATTTCCAACTTTGAGGTGAAACCCCAATTGGATTAATATCATTACCTTTTATATCATTTGGTATATTTCGGTGCAAAAATTCATCTGGTATGTAGATTTTATATTCAATAGAAACTGAATCATTTTCAAAATTATTTTCTTTTAAGGATTTTACTCTAATTTGACATTCAATAAAGTTAACATTTCTAGGTAGTTGAAGCAACCTATACTTTCCATTAAAAATTTCATCCTCTTCCTCCAATAAATCAGGTGAATCGTTATATTCCATTTTAAATAGGAGTTCATGCATTCCAAAGGAACCCCAAAAAGGATTAGGTGGTAGTCTATCAGATAAAATACTTGCCTTATTAACTTGGAAGTATTGTAAATTATCTAAATCAAAAACTAGCTTATCATCTTCAAGTCCCCTCAAGTTTGTCACTTCAATTTCGTAGCCAACTACAGGGAAGCGAGTATACCAATAAATAGCAGGAGAAAGGTCATTTATACCACGCAAGTACTCTGGATTACCAACATCTTTAAAAATCATTATCAATTTAGCATCAGTTGCCGGAATCATAAGGTTTTTTATTCCCGTATTTTTACTAGCATCAAGTATATCCCTTGGTTCAGGAATATCTCCAGCTCTCGGTATTTTATTCATTTTTCCTAATATATAAAAGAAGAATAATAAAATTATTATAGATAATAATGTTGAAATGGACATTACTATATATTCTGATTTATCAAATTCACTATAGTATAGCAATATAACTAATCCAGTCCATATTACTATAACAATAAATATTGCACCTCTTGCAAACCTACTAATAAGCTTAGTTAAATTCTCTGCTTTACTTATAATTTCATAATATAACCAAGATTTCTTCATTAGAATTGAAGATATAGACTTAGGGTTGTCTTTATCGACAGTTGTATATAACATTTCCCATAATAACTCTCGACCCTTTTCAATATTATGTTGACTATTTATTGAAACAAAGATGGAAATTAACCCAACTATAGTCAATAATCCTGATGTTAATCCAAAGTGATAAGTTAATAAATCTGATTGTTTTTTTATAGTGACAATTTCAGAAATATCTAAAGAATGTTTTATATTAAGTAAATATAAAGTAATCGAAAATAGAAAAATAGTAACTGGAATCCAAAAAAATCTAAAATTCTTTTTTAACGGTTCAATAAAGGGGGTTTTTATTTCTATTTTCTTATTACCAAGAAATCGTTTCCTTAGTTCTTTAAAATATATTAATAAAAACTCCCCTTTTAATAATAAAATTGTATCAAAAAGTATCAGTATTCTTAATCTCTTTAACAAAAATTTCCTCTTTATTCTATTTATGTCATTGTCACTATATATTTCTTGACCTCTCTCAATTCTTTCTATAATCCTCGACTCAATTTTTTCATTTTTCATTTTTGTTACCTCTATGTAATATCATCAAAATTATGACTCCCAGTCAATTTCCTTCAATTCTCTAATAAAGTTATCTCCATATTCTTGTTCTACCATTTTTATAAAATGTGCTAAACCAAATAAATGACCTTTATAATTCGCTTTAGTTTGTCCCTGTTTAGACAAACTGCTCGTTACACCATATTTTTTGGCATAATAAATTTGTTGTCTCAGATATTTTTTAGTCTTAGGTGGAATTCTTATTTTTTCATTTACGACAAGACCCGTAACCATCTGTTGGTGATAACTAAATTGTACTCTAACTTTTTTATGGTTTATATTGAAGTTTTCTTCTTTAATCACACGTTTAATTAATTTTATATATTTTACTATTACTTTTTCCCCTGAAAAAGTAATATCATCTGCATAACGTGTATATTTAGCACCAATTTGACTTGCTAATTTAGATAGTCTTAAGTCCAAGTTCTTACAAACAAGATTAGATATATAGGGACTAGAAGGGGCACCTTGAGGTAACTCATTATTATACATACAT
Organism: Cytobacillus luteolus; assembly: GCF_017873715.1. Taxonomy (NCBI): domain Bacteria; kingdom Bacillati; phylum Bacillota; class Bacilli; order Caryophanales; family Bacillaceae; genus Litchfieldia; species Litchfieldia luteola. The sequence continues at coordinate 68,524 of NZ_JAGGKM010000001.1, read as the reverse complement.
AACCCAGTCAATATCATCGAAAGATGTTTCGTGTATCCGGATCTATTAAACAAGTTATAAACTTGTACAAAACTAATACTTGGGAAAAAATCTTTCATATCGAGATTAATTACACACTCTTTTCCTACATGATATGATGCATTATCGACAATATTTTTTTGAGGAACAAAACCAGTAGCTTCTTGAGAAGAGTTGATTTTATATAAAATATTTTCTAGAATCCATCTTTGTATATATTTTAAATTCTCTGAAGGTGCATTTATAGTTCTACTACCTCCAGATTTTTTGGGGATAACAGCTTTTCTATACAGTGTAGATGCTAATTGATAATAAGAATATAATTCCTTAGTATCTATACCTATAAGGCAAGACAAATGCCTAGCATCAAAAATTATTGGTAATCCATTCTCAATAAGATTAGTAGCATAAGTAACACATAATTTAATATACTCCTCGCTAAATTGCTCTTCTACCATCTTAATTTTCAATATATTTATGTCCATACATATACTCCATAATATCTTCTACTGGATTATTTAATTTAACTGATCACCATAATAAAATCTTTGACCTCTAAGATTTTATTATGGTGAAACAACAAAGCGCTCTTCTTTGTTGTTTCAGTACTAATTTTACGCTTTTCAAAATTAGTACTGAGACAGCTACATAGTAACTTAACTTCACGAATAGCGACTCGCTATTCAATTCTAGAAGACACTAACTATTTATAATTTAAAATTTTTAGGTATATAAATATCCTCAAAAGAAAGAGGTTCGTCAATAAATTCTAATGTTACAGTATCCTGTTGAAATAAATCTGTTATAGAAATATTTATTAGTCCTTTCTCTTTTAAGAGAGTTTCAGATTCGGAAGTAAGAATTAATCTACCTTTACTGTTACATAACAAATTTTTATCTAATAAGTCATTAATAGACTTTTTCATTTGTGCAGTAGAAAAGTTACAAAGCTCTTTAACCTCTGAGAGCAAGTATGAGTCTTTATATTCATTCATATAGACTAGTATTAAGAGTTCTTTAAATTCAACCACCAGCTAATTTCTCCATTTTACTAACATTATATTTAGCAGCATTCTTTTTTACCTTTTTGAATGCCGGCTTTTTATCGTTTCTAGGGAACAAGCCCTCCCACTTGTTATTTTTAAACCAAAATGAACTTAATGTATTATTTGGAGTATTTCTAAAAAAAGATACAATTGCCTGACTATTTTCAAAACCTAGAATATTATTAGAGTCCCTCTTCCAAAGTCCCCTTTCAAATTCCCTTAATAACTCTTCATTTATTTTATAGTGTTCACCAAAAATATGTTTATCGCTAAATGCCTTAAGATGAATGTTATGATAAAATATTTCGCACTCAAATCCATTTTCCTTAAAATAATTTTCTAAATATTCTTTACCATCTATTAATAATTCGATACAGAAAATATAACAATTAACTTTTAATAGTTTCTCTTTATTCATATTAAAAAAACGTTCTACTGTTTTTCCAGAGCCAATAATATCATCTAAGAAAATAACATTTTTAATTTGGTCAAAATCTATTAAATCGAGTTTTTCAATATCATAACTAAAATGATTTGAGATATCATTGAGAATCTTAAATTCTTCAAGAAAAGAATTTGAACTGTCAATTTTTGAGTCATCTTCTATCCTAGAATATATTGTATAAGATTCATCTAATTTTAATTCACTTACTACAAATTGATAAAATGCAATTAAGATTTGGTCTATATGCTCTCTAGAGTAGTAATTATAATGTTTAATTAAATCCAATAATACTTTTCCCAAGGTGACATTTGATCCTAATTGACTAACGAATCTCCCTAACTTCAAACTGAAGTTCTTTGTTTTAGAGTCTTCTCCCCATCTCTCTATACACGAATTTGCTATTTCTTGAATTTCAGTTGATTTACGTTTTTCTGTCACAATAATACTCCTCTATCAATTTTCAAATCTATTAACAGAAATTTGATCATAAATATCACATTGGTAAAGAATACCAAGATAAATCATACCATAATTCGATAATTTTCTCCATTTTTCCCTATAAATTATATATTTCCTTTAATCTAATCAACCTTCTCCTGAAAAGGAAAAAGCTCATAATTGATGTTATGAGCGGTTTACTATTAAATAATAATAAATTCATATCTGGATTAGGATTATCTATTATCATGGGTTATAGTTTTTTCGAAGTTCCATCAATCTATATCTCAACTTCCTATCACTAGCATAAATATACAACCCATATATCCCCCTCTTCATTAATACATTAAGAGAGTTCAATATTATTTTCTCTTTAATCCGTTCACTATCTTCAAACTCGTCTTTCCCTCTAATGCTTCTGTGTCCTTATAATTCTCTGTTAGTATTTTTAATGAATCAGTTTCTTCATCATAAGAAATTGAAGGTCCTAAAATTACACCTACGTAATTCAAATCAAAACCTTGTATTGTATAAATTGACCCGGCTTCTTTAACTGTTTCAGCTCTTTCTGCCCAGGTATCACTTCCATATTCACCGTTCCAAGGAAGTTTAAAGCCTTCTTCTTCTACGTAGTAATCCTGGCCGTCTTTTTTATGTACATAATCAAAGGTAGAAACGATTCTCGCTAAACCATCTTCTTTATTCTTTTCTTTTATTAACTCATACATATCTGATGCCGAATCAAAGATTCTAAAATCATATTTTGTTTGGTTTGGTAGAGGATTTATCTTCTTATTCACGAAGTCATCAATCCAATGAATCATTTCATTGCTTGCTTTCATTCGGAATTGGTTAGTTAAGATATATGGCTCACCAGTGTTACAGTCACCTACTATACTTTCTAACCTACTTTCATCCCAAAAACTCTTCATCTTTAGAACTTGTTTATCATCATAGACCGCTATGACGACCTTGCTATGTCTGATAATCTCTTGTAACTGATTCTCTTCATGGAAATTATTATATCGATCTGGTTTGGTAAGTAATAAATGTGCTTCATCTACCAATACAATGTCCGCTTTTGGGTTCAGGCTTTTTCGCTTATTAATGAAACTAGTAGGTTTATCAAAGTCCTTTTTACTTAGCGCTTTAACATTTCCTGCTATTTTCTTATACGTTTTAAGCATCTCTGAATGATTTACTAATAGATAGTTTTCTGTTTTATATAGACCTGAAGATTTTTCTTTTGAAAGCTCCTGAATTTTGTTAAATACTGAACTTAATACAACACTTTTCCCTACTCCAGCCTCTCCTTTTACTAGAAACAAGTAAGTTTTATCATCCTCAATATGCTCATTGCATACTTCTATAATTGCTTGCTGCAGTTCCAGTTGTTCTATCGTTAATTCTTTAAAAGGTGACAGTTTAAAAATGTCCTTATTTTCGATAGTTGTACTGGAGTTGTCTACTATTTTTCGGTTCAGTAGTTCATTCCAGATGTCTTTAAAGACTTCCTCGTTATAAAAGGTCTTTTCATAATAGTTATGGGTAACGCTTTTGGCTGTTTGGCTCTTGTTTTGTAGCTTATAACGTTCATTCGCCAAGAAATAATTAATCAATTTTGTCTCAATATTATAAGTAGCCGATTGATTAAATTTTTCATGAATGATTAGAGTCATCTTATTTAAAGATTTTCTTTCATGATTCTTTAAGTGATTCATCATTCGATTTCGTACAGCCACAGTTTCACCAATATAGACTGATGTATTATTATTAAGAAAATAGACAACAGGGTAATCAGTATAATACTCGTTTGAAATACTATCTAATGAATCCTTGGTAAAAGGCATTGTTTTTATATCTACTGCGCCCATATGAATAACCTACCTTATAATTAATCACTCTTGATTAACAGGATATTTAATTGCATTCTTTTCAAGCTTTTTATAGACTTCTTCTTCCAGATCTACATCTAATTTATCTGCAAGCTGTACTAGATAGATAAGAATATCAGCCATTTCTTCTTTCATATTTTGCTTGGAATCTTTGACGGCTTCCTCACTGCTTCTCCACTGGAAATTCTCAAGTAGCTCATTCGCTTCCAACGAAATTGAAATGGCTAGATCCTTTTCATTGTGGTATTGCTTCCAATTCCTTTGATCACGGAATTCTATTACTTTATCGTAAATTGATTTCATTATTTATTTCTCCTATGTTGTATCAGTTAATTTATAGTTCACACTTAATTATTTCCTCTTTTTTACAGGCTACCTTCACTTTTCGACATTTACAAATCAATTCCTGTTGAATTTTGTCATAAAATAAAAATAGCCCGGTTAAAATAAACCGGGAGCTATTCTTTAAATTATCTATTTATTAGACCTTACTTTGTAACTACCCAACAAAAAATAGGTGTTCCATTAAATCTTAGCTAGGTAAAAATTTTGATTGAATATACCTCAATGGGCACTATTACTATGATTAGTTATTCCTTTGATATTCTTTCTCTTAACTGTTCTATAGATAAATAAGCACCATTTTCTTTACGATGAAGCATTGCATGGCAATTTGGACAAACAGGAATTAAATCCTTTATAGGGTCTACAATATAATCCTGTTGTATCTCATGTAGGGGAATAATGTGATGGACATGAATAAAATCTCTTCCAACTTTCCCATATGTATCTTCAAAGTTCATTTTACATACCTGACATTCCGCACCATAATAATCCATACATTTCTTCCGGGCAATTGGATTTCGTTCATATACATTAACACTAATTGTTTTACGTTTACCTTCTTCCAAAGTACCCGTAACTTCATCCGGATAATAGCCTTCCGTCAAATTATGTTCAAAGAAAGACATAATATAATCACGCAATTCCCCTTTAAGTTTCATGGCACCTTGAATATTTCCTTTTAAACCATAATCGCGTAATTTAGCAAGAGACAAGTCAGGAGTATCATTCTCATCTACCAATCTCACACGTGAGCGCTCATATTCTTGTGATTGTAGATATTTTTCTTCATCTTTCCAGAAGGTTTGATCATAAATAATGTCATTATCACGTACAATTCCCTCGATAACTTCCACTTTATAACGGACTCTCTTAACATTTCCGGACACATATATGAAAAGAATATCACCATTTTCGTAGTTATAGGAGCGTTTCCAGTCTAATGTATCATAATAATAACTAAATGCTCCCTCAACATCATAATCATTTGGATTGGCTGGGATTAACCACAAACGACGAGCATTTTTGTGCCCGCTATCTTCTAGATTTTTACGACGGTTAGCCGCAATTCCTGCAGGTGCAACAAAACGATACTCATCTTCTCCTATGTAATACGGAATGTGATATACATAGCCCCTTTCAATATGATCATAAAATTTATTCTTCGTTGTATTAAATAGCTCTGCTAAAAATTCTGCTGCTTGTTGGATATTCTTAGCTTCGATTAACAAATCATTGTTTTTATAAATGGTAATTGGACAAGACATTTAATATTCCTCCTCAAAGCATATAATCTACTATTTATTGTACATGTAACTTATTATAAAACTACCAAAATTTAGTCTTTATTCTTTTAATTAGCCCCCTTTCTTTCCTAAACTAAAAAAGTACCCTATCACTTATCAAATTCGATAAATAACAGGACACTCTTAAGTTTCTCTAGTTCTATTTTTCTATTTCTAGAAAAATAGGAATATGATCACTATGCTTAATCCATTTATCATAAGTTCCTACCTCAACTTTAGTTAAACGATTTACAAAGTTTTGAGATGCGAAAGCAAAATCTATATGGAATGGGCTTGCAAACTCTTTTCTAAAGTAATGTGTTGGTTTTGTTTCTTCTCCATGTTGTTCTTTGAAGTATTGGTGGTATAGGCTAGTAATATCATGTTTAGCTAGGATATCCACTACCTCTGTATGATTTCCAACCCGCTTAATATGATCAAATATCTTGTTACTATTCCAATCGCCAATGATAAAGCAAGGAGTTTTTAGTAAAGATTCGTAGTGCTGTAATGCTAAGTAGATTTGACCTATATAGCTTTCATAAGTGGTTGCAGTTTTTTGCGACCATACTGCCAGTAATGTGAATTCTTCCTTTCCGGAGACCACTAGAGGGATAATGTACTGAATTTTATCACAGTATGTCGGATGAACTTCGATACGATAGGAGTCATTTAAGGTAATAACACCTATACCTTTATTCTGGTTTTCTCCAAACCATTCGAATTGAGATATACTTTCTAAATACTTGCTGTTCCCCCACTTTTGAGGTGCTTCACATTCTGGAATAACTAGAATGTCAGCATTAAAAGGGAGCACATATTCAATTTTTCGTCTGAAAGCCATAGCTGCATTCCAGGTTAAGATTTTCATAGTTTTACTCCTCTACATATACTGTGAAAAATTTCACTCTTTATAGTTTCGAACCATACCAATTAATCAAAATGCATCCCGTGCTTTACAGCAATTATCGCGAAAACAATGGCGTCAAATATACTTCAGTTGCCATTAGCCCTCATGATTTCAATCGATAGGAGGCACCTCATAAATTTAGTTTATTTAATATTTCTCCAACTACGTTCAAAAACCTTTTAGTTCACTTCCAAACTATAAAAATGTGCCAGCCAATTATTGAATTCGAAAAGTGGCTGGCACTTTAGTTAATGTGATAGTCTTATGGATCCATAGGTACGTTTCCACTAGTCCACTTATTGTAATAAATAAGTAAAACTTACCCCTACTAATCGTTCCTTGAACGCTGATTATAATCTCGTTCAATTCCTTCTTTCCAGCTTCGGTCGATTTGCTGCCCACTTCGAAGCTTTACTACGGCCTCGCTTACCATTTCATAGTTTAGTTTCGTTCCTAATTCATCGGCATGATAGTCAACTGCAAAGTCTTCATCTATTCCAAATTGTGCTGCGGTTGAAACCGCATCAATATTCGCACCTAAGAACATGAAATCCCATCCATATTTCTCTTTTTGGTGTTCTATCATTTTCTTTATTTTGCTAGGGGAAAATTCACGACTGGCATTTTCCATGCCATCCGTTGTAATAACGAATAAGACTTTATCTGCTCGTTCTTCTTCACTTGTGCGCTTCTGTACATTTACAATTTTTTGAATGGTAAAGCCGATTGCATCCAATAAGGCGGTCGTACCACCTACTTCATAATCCTTATCAGTAATCGGAGATATCCCTCTTACATTAATGCGATCGTGTAATAACTCGTAACCATGATCGAATAATACAGTCGTGACGATAGCTTCTCCTTCGGCCTTTTTTTGCTTGTTTAACATAGAATTGTAGCCACCGATTGTATCTGCTTCTAGCCCTGCCATCGAACCACTTTTGTCTAATATAAAAACTACTTCTGTTATATTCTTTTTCATCCTTGTCATCCTCCGCTCTTCATTTAACTACAAATGTAGGATAACAAGAAATTAAACTAAAAAGGTCGCTTTACATGCGACATTTTAAGCACCTAGTAAAGGTAGTTCAAACTCAAATAGCACTTCATTAATTTTATGGATATCATACTTACCCTGTTTGATAAAGTATTCTATGATGAGGTCAAATTTACTACTATGTGTCAAAGTATATCCTGCGGCAGACAGTAAATGGTTTGCTTCATCTTTATTTAGTTTCAAAGCAATTACAAAGGCAATTGCTGTTTTCTTTTTAGGCGAGTAATCTTCTTCATTTCGTATTTTCGAAAATAAACGACGATCAACATTCGCCCTTTTATAAGCCTCCACATCCGTCATCCCTTTTTCATCAATCAGTCGAAGCAATCGATTTGAAAATGATTCATCAAGTGCCTCCAGTAGATCTTCTAAACTATCTTCTACTATAGATTTACTGTGTATCTCATAAAAATCATTCGATATAGCCTCAGACTCTAACACTGGTTCCTTTGTATATCTTTCTAATCGACGACTAAACTGAATCTCAGCTTCCTCAACATAATGTTCATCAATATATTCATTGATGGATTCAAATAGCTTTTGACTTACACCAAAAGACGCTTTATCAAACACAACTAGATAAACAAGCATGTCATTATCTAGCAAAAATGAGCTAATTGTAGAAACTGCTATTTGCAATGCTTCTTCTTTTGGATACCCATAGATACCAGTTGAAATCAGAGGAAAAGCAACTGACTCACATTGATATTTTTTGGCTAACTCAAGAGAATGATAATATGAATTCTTCAATAAAACCGCTTCTTGATGAGATCCGTCCTTCCAAATGGGACCTGGTGTATGGATGATATACTTTGCCGGCAACTTAAATCCATCCGTTATGACAGCCTGTCCAACTGGACATCGACCTATTTCATCACAAGCCTGTTTCAACTCATTAACGCCGGCAGCTTTAAAAATAGCTCCGCAAACACCTCCACCCATTTTCAATTCTGTATTTGCAGCATTTACAATTGCATCAACCTTCATCTCTGTGATATCATGACGGACTATTTCTAATGGCATGAATATCATCTCCTTCTTGGTTATTGATAACTTCATTATACCAAGTTGCTAAAATATGGAACAATTGAACTCTTACCATTCGTCCCTAAATTGTTTTATGATTTAGTCTTTGATAAACTACTTTCGTACATAAAGTAATAGTGAAAAGGAGCTTCCATATGATAAATAAAATCGGCAAAATCACGGTATACGTTAACGACCAAGCAGAAGCAAAGGACTTTTGGGTAAATAAAATGGGGTTTGTTGTTAAGCTAGAACAACCGATGGGACCAACTATGACGTGGTTGGAAGTTGGACCTAGTGAGGATGAGTTTACGACATTGATTTTGTATTCTAAAGCAGCAATGGAAAAACAAAATCCTTCAGCAGTAGCACATCCATCCGTTCTGTTTAGTACAACGGATATCGATTCAGCTTATGAAAAGATGAAAGCAAATGGAGTGGACGTTGACGAGATGCAAAGAATGCCATACGGCACTATGTTCTCCTTTAAAGACCAAGATGGAAACAGTTATTTACTAAGAGAAGATAAATAGCTCCTTCAGAAGAAAAGGTCTAGCCTTTTCAGTGAGTGCCGAGTGCCAAAAGAAATTAGCATGTTAATCGCCTATGATTTAGCATGCTATTTTTTTTGATTGAAAACCCTTTGTATATATTGATATTAGTTGTTTGAGAGTGTTCCTCGCTTGTTTCGAGAATCAAATAGTAAGTGGATTAAACTCTCGTAATATGGGAGAAATTCTCCATTTTTGATCATCGTCAAAATTTCTTCTTTACTTGCCCATTTTACGTTTTGAACCTCTTCATACTGTAAGGTAAGCATATGTAATTGCACATCTTTTTGGATTAAATAAATGTCATCAAATCCATTCTCAAAGTTAATCGTTAAGTGAGGTCGAATATGCTGAAAGTCTACCTTCAAACCAATCTCCTCTTCCAATTCTCTTTGTGCAGCCATTTGACTGGTATCCCCAGCTATGGCACTTCCTCCTGCAGTGAGATCCCACAGATTAGACCACCCCTCTTTGAAGGATTGCCTTTGTTGAATAAGCATTTCCCCGCTTGAATTAAAAATACACACATGAATAACTAAATGAAAATCTCCAGGTTCAAGCCCTTTACCACGAACCCATGTACGATCTGTTTTACTTCGATTTATATCATACACATCCCATAATTCCACCCGCTTACCCCCAACTTTCAGTAATTCTTATTTTGAGATTAGTCCAATTACCCTTTATTTAGTTTACCTGCTGGTGAATCAAAAGCGAATGCTCTTTTTGATCACTCGTTTCTGGTAGTCTAGTACGAATTCGACGGAACGCCTTTCCCACCCATTGTTGTTAAGGTACTGATTCTCTCCATTCCAGTAATGATTGGTTTTGCACGCATTATTAAAGCTTGCGTGGTTTCAAGAGTTAAAGATGCTTGGTGAGCATTTTCATTCCTCCACACTTCATAAACATAAACTGCATTTGGTTCACTATCAGAAATGTTCACGAGATATATCTCGCATTCATCAAGATTCCTCATGGAGTCTGCTGCTTCCAACAAAATATCTACCAGCCTATCACGTTCACCTTCTTGCGCTGTAAACTTACCAAACAAACTGAATTTGCTCAATGTGATTCTCCTTATTTTTGTGACCTATTAACTATTTCTACACCCTTCTTTTATTATCCTATTATCTCCGTAAATAAACACCAATATAGCTATCCACCTTATATTAAGAGCTCAATGACGGATCTTCCTAAACAGGTAGTTGAATAAAATAACTTGTATAGTAAACTAGTAGTACTTATAAAAGGAGCCTCTTTCTTATGAATATTTTAGTTTTAGGTGCAACTGGACGAGTTGGAAGTCACATGGTTACTTATGCCCTTCATGACAGTCATCATGTTACTGTATTGGTTCGCACTCCAGAGAAGATTCAACTATATAATAAAAAATTAACCATTATTCAAGGTGATGTTTTAAATGAAGATGATATAGTACGTGCAATGAATGGGATTGATGTAGTGATTAGTGCACTTAACACTGATGGCACAACCACTTTATCTGCCAGTATGCCGCTTATTATCGGAGCAATGGAAAGCGAAGGTATTAAACGAATAATCACTATAGGAACTGCGGGTATTCTGCAAAGTCGAGTCACGCCAAATTCTCTGCGCTATCAATCAAGTGAATCAAAGCAGAAGTCAACCCGAGCAGCGAAGGAACATCATAAAGTTTACGATATGTTAAAACAAACCACCCTCGATTGGACGATTGTGTGTCCTACGTACTTGCCTGACGGAGAAAGGGTAGGTAAATATCGAATTGAACGAAATGTTTTGCCGGAAGGTGGGTCTGAAATATCCGTACCGGATACAGCCGAATTTACATTTAAACAGATTCAAGCAAGAGATTATATAAAATCACGTGTAGGTATCGCCTACTAATCAAACTTTTACCTTACTTTTAAAAAATAGGATATCCGAACAACCCCAAGGAATTATAAGTGAAAGAGATGTTAAAAATACATCTCTTTTTTTTACTATTTAATGAAATAGGAACTGGTTAACTAAACTTTTCGTATTATAAGAGTTTTAAACTATATTTCTAGTTTGTATTTCTGAATAAACTCCTTCACTCTAGGTAGACTTTTTTCAATAAAGGGACTTGGATCTTCGCTTACAACTAAAATATAGTTTAGGAAGTTTACCCTCCTCGCGGTCATTAACAAGTCTAAGTCAAACTCTTCAAACACTGGTAATGGTCTAATTTTTTTATACCCTTTGAAGAAAAGCTGCTTTACTTCATCAAAGTTATATTCTTCATCATACCTGTAATAGTACAATAAAATAGCAATGTCATGTAACGGCAATCCAAGCAAGACATCTTCAAAATCAATAATATGCATTTCGTTTCCGTTGACCAAGACGTTTGATGGGTTTAAATCACTATGAATGAGTTGAAGATGTTCTTCATTCTTTCGATAGTACCTCGACAATTGTTTATTTAAATAAGGTATAATTCTATCCATCATTTCATGGTATTCTCTTGATAAGTAACGCTGATATTTACTGTCTTTATATACGACTTTGTCTTCTTGATAATAGAATACATTATCCCATCTTTTTGGTGAAAAAGTCTTTGGAATCTTTTCACCGTATGTAGCTATGTGAAGTCGGGCTATTAGTTCGCCTAATTGAATAAAGCTCTCTTTGGTTTCATTCCCCTCTAGATCTCTCCCCTCTAACCAGGTGTAAATAGCAACTCGCATAGGGGAACTATCCTCATCTAACTTTATTTCTTGTATTTCACTTCCGTCTTTAGAAGACAGGATTGATGGAATTGAAATTCCACCTCTGTGGCATACAAGTTTCATCGCGAATACTTCCAATAATTTATCTTCTAAAGTGCTTGAGTTTTCTTGAAAAATTTTCAATAAAAATTTATTTCCTTTGATATCACTTAATTTGTATAAAATATTTGTTTCTTCAGCTAAAAAATTCATTTCTTGAAGTTGTATCTCGTACCGGTCGACTGCCTGTTTAGCTACAGCATCAAACATTTCCATGTTATTCATCCCAAAGCTTCACCTCTTTATCAAACATTTTGACTACTTCCTCAATCTTAAAATCTCAAAACTTAAATTGTCAAAAAGGCACTTCTCTAAATAACTGATCTTTAAATAACAAAAGAAGTACTAATCCTTCTTAAGTTAGAACCCATGTTAAGATACTGTATTATCTACTTTTATTAAAAATTCTACTTAAATTGGTTTTTATCTTAGACCTATCGACTTAGAAAAAAAAAACATCAATCCTAAAAGAATTGGTATTAACACAGGTATCATTACTAATACTGTCATAAAATAACCTACCTTTTTTGAACAGTTTAGTATTGTTACGTACTACGTTCGATAAAGTTTCAAAAAATTAAAAAAACGATAAATGTAAGTGCAAAACCTCAAAAAGGACATCCGTAATTAACCACCGGATGTCCTTCGTCTTAAAATTACTCTCTTCTATGCTACTTTTCTGATATCGATCTTCTTCCCTTCCTTACGCCACTCTTTATACTCAGCTGCTGCTGTAAAAAGAACATCCGTTGACGAGTTAATAGCCGTTTCAAAGGAATCTTGTACTACACCAATAATGAAACCCACTCCAACAACCTGCATTGCCACATCAGCTGGAATTCCAAACAAGTTACAAGCTAAAGGAATCAGTAATAGAGAACCTCCAGCCACGCCTGAAGCACCACAAGCACTTATTGCTGCAAGTACACTAAGGAGAATAGCAGTTGGAAGATCAACAGGAATGCCAAGTGTATGAACGGCCGCTAGAGTTAAGACAGAAATTGTCACAGCCGCTCCTGCCATATTAATAGTAGCACCTAATGGAATTGATACTGAGTAACGATCTTTATTCAACCCAAGATTTTCACACAATCTCATATTTACCGGAATATTCGATGCAGAACTACGTGTAAAGAAGGCTGTTATCCCGCTTTCCTTAATACACTTAAACACAAGTGGGTAAGGGTTTTGACGTATCACTCCATATACAATAACCGGGTTAACAACAAGAGCAACAAATAGCATACATCCAACTAACACGGCAAGTAGCTTTCCATAACCTAGTAATGAAGCAATTCCATTTGTACTAATAGACTCAAATACTAACCCCATAATTCCAAGTGGCGCAAATTTGATAACCCATCCGACAATTTTAGAGATAGCATCTGAGAAAGAAGAAATAACACTTTTAGTCGAGTCATTTGCATTTCTTAAAGCTAATCCTAGTAGTACTGCCCACGCTAAAATACCTATATAGTTCGAATTTGTTATGGCAGAAACCGGATTATCAACGACATTTAATAGTAATGCTCTAAGCACTTCCACCACATCGCTTGGAGCAGCAACACCCTCTGCGCTGTTTACTAGTGAGATACTTATCGGAAAAACAAAACTAACAATAACAGCAATGAAACTAGCTAAAAAAGTCCCTAAAAGATATAAGATAATTACAGACTTCATATTCGATTGTTGTCCCTTTTTGTGCTGCGCGATAGCTGACATCACTAGAAAAAGAACCAACACAGGAGCAATAGCTTTCAAAGCACCTACAAATAATGATCCGAAGATAACAATCGGGCTCGCTAATTGCGGAACCGCTAGTGCTAGAACAATACCTATCACCAAACCTATCAATATTTGCTTTACTAAACTTAACTTGTTCCAATTCTTAAGTAGTTTGTTCATTTTCTTTACCCCTCTTATGTTAGTTGATTTTTTATAGTTAGCTCTCTTACAGGGGCTCTTTTCCACCTGATATGAACAATTGTACACCTGATAAACACTATTATAATGTATTGTATATATATTACAATAGCAATCTCTTTAAAATATCATTGAAATATTTCCCATATTAAAACATAAAAAAATACCTGTGACTTATCGAATTCGACAAGTGACAGGCACTTTTAATTTAGCTTACTTAGCAAACATACCTTTAATCAATTTCTCATCAATAAAAGGCATAATCGCAATTACTTCACTGATCCCATTTTTAGAGATTGCATCTAAAGCCATTTCGTTCAGGAGTTCTTTTTTAATAAAAGGGGCTAGAGAGACAAGGGATTTGATTCCGTTTGTTTGATAACTTTTTTGAGCACATTCACTTATTACATCTTCGCTAACCGAATATGCAATTGAAGAAATAGCTGCTAAACCGTTAACCTCACACTCTTTCTTTGCTGCCTCATCAATGATTTCTTGGCTTATAAAAGGAATGATGGATGTTAAACCTTTTACTCCATTTGATTCAAGTTCTTTTTTAGCGCACTCATTAAGGATCTCTTGACTAATAAACGGAGCCATGGCTGTTAATCCTTGTAACCCATTTGCCTCATATTCTTGATTAGCAAACGTATCAATTACTGCCTCACTTAAAAAAGGGGCTACTGGTGTTAAACCTTTTAATCCATGTAACTTAAAACCTTCTTCTGCACATTCATCAAGAATTTCTTGGCTTATATATGGTGCTAGAGTGACTAATCCCTTTATACCTCTACCTTTATATTCTTTCATTGCTAAATCATTAAGGATATCTTCGCTAAGGAATGGTGCTACCATAGCAAGATCTTTTGATGAGAGGTCACCATCAATATTTTGATAAACTTTATCTGCCTGGTCTATTGAAAGAATTGGAACAACAGTGATGAATTCTTCCTTATCAATTGGTGTTGCCTCAGTAATATTGTCATTTTCTACGATATTTTTAACTAATTGTGTTCCTTTACTATTACCTAAAATATCATCAATTGAGACATCAAATATCCTTGCAAGTTCTGGGAGTTTTGATATGTCAGGCATGGTTTCCCCACGTTCCCAGTTACTAATGGCTTGAAAACTAACTCCTAGCTGATCTGCAAGCATCATCTGAGTAATTTTATTTTCCTTTCGTAACTGCGCAATACGTTTTCCTACTTTTTTCATGTCAAACAAAACAATCACCTCTTTTATTAGTATAAGGTAAGTGTAACTTTTAGAGGTATCGTTTCCTATCAAGTTATACTTGAATTTATGATTTTTGTAATTCAAGTGTGAGTTGAATTGTTTGAGCTTTCTCTAAGCAGTGTTGGCACTCATCGAAATACTTTCTATAAAGAACTGGATAGCCTCTATCGAATTTCGTGCAAAGATATAGACGTAATCCTGCTCGTTCATCTTTAGACCATAAACATTGATCTCGTAAATTCCTAATATATTATTGTCTATCATTTCCTTGACTTTAGCTTTGTTAACTTTATCAAAATCATCGGGTGAGAATTCATCTTGTAATGAAATCTTATTTTCTTGTACTAAATGAAAAAAGCAATGTGCCATTGTTTTTACCTGGTGTTTTAAAAAATATTCATAAACCTCTTTTACTGTCATTGATTTCACCTCATTAGTAGATTGTTTGTTTTGTTGGGATCATATATATAACCCTTTCAAACTAGTTATTGGGGTTAGGCAATGCAAAGGTGGCATGAAAAATAAAACTTTTTTATAAAAGTACTAGGAATTGATACTTTATCCGGATTTAAGTAAGTCTTTTTTGGAAAATTAATGAAATACTTAACATACTGAGTCAAATACTTAACTTTTAAGCTTAAATACTTAATAAAATCGATAGAATACTTTCTCTTTTAAACCAAATACTTAATATATATAAATACTTAATTTTTAAAAATTCCCGAAACTCAAATAGTAAGTCCCTTTCCCTCTATATCTTCCGTTTTCTCCTCATATGTAAAAGGATACTTTCCTTAGATTGTGTTGGAACGGTGATAAGATGAACACTCTCCCCCATGTATCCTGAAAGAAAAAGACCCATCATCCCGTTCCTTCTCCTTCCAATAATTTGAAAAAACAGTTGATTATTTTATCTTTCTACTGTTAATATTTAAGCACACTTAAATATTAAGTACTATAAAATTTGGAGTGAGATTATGAACAGAGAGAAGTTAATTCAAGAAGCAACAGAATATAACGAAGCGCTAAAGATTGTATTTATAAAAGAATATGAAAAAGTTCTTAAGGAGTTTGACTTATCTACTAAGCAAATATATATTTTAAAATTTCTTTCTCAAAAGGGGAGAGCAACAGTAAATGAAATTGCAGAATATATTAATGGAACAGCAAGTGCTGCAAGCCAACAAATCAAAAAGCTAGAAGAGAAGAAATATGTTCACCGTTCCATCAATAAAGAGAATAGAAGAGAAATCTTTGTAGATATGGATCAAAGAGGGATTCAGTTTTTTGAGGAAATGAAAAAAGCGGATGACTCAATCATTCAAAAGTACTTCCTTCGGTTGTCAGATCAGGAAATTCAATCGTATCACGGCGTTATGAAAAAACTATTTGAAATGACAAAAGGCCTTTAATTTTAGTCAAGGGGAGAATCTACATGGAAATCAGCTTTATTATTCTGTTTCTGTTTTTATTAATTTATGAACCAATCGTAGGATACTTTTCTTATCAAAGGTTTAGAAACAAGCTTGCCCTACATTCAACTTCTAGAGTACCTTATTACATTGAAGTAATGGCTGCTTTATGGGCTCCTACACTTTTTATCATAATCCTTATCTTTATTACGCCTCTTACATTTATGGATATAGGGTTCAGCTCAATATCGTTAACTACTTCTATCCTTGGGAAACCCGTCACTTATATTGTTTGGACTATCTTTGCCTTATATATAGGAATGTATATTTACCATGCTATCGCAATAAAATACAGTCCATCCTACAGAAGAAAAGTTGCCCTTGCTAAAAGGGAGCAACTAAAAAAAAGCCAATCATTCGCTGATATTCTTCCTGTTACCGAAAAAGAAAAGAAAGCATGGAAATACGTTTCTTTTACTGCAGGTTTTACTGAAGAAGTACTTTACAGAGGCTTTATAATTTATGTTTTATTCTATTTTATGCCCAATATCTCAATATGGCTCACTTTAATATTCTCGGCATTAGTGTTCGGATTAGCGCATACATACCAAGGTGTCGGTGGAGTTGTTAGAACAGGAATTATCGGTCTATTATTTGGAATGATGTATGTTACTATAGGCTCTATTCTACCTTTAATTGTTTTACATTTTCTTATTGATTGGGCGGCAAGAGCACATGATGATTCGTATGAGTTTGACCTTGACGAAGAAGAGGAATGTAGCAGTAATGAAGAAAATGCATTAGAAGATGAAATGATTGATACTGTTTTTCAAAAAATGGATAAGAAGTTATTTAAAGTTTTTAATAGTTCACTATTATCATATTCTATCGCAAGGGAAGTAAGCATGTATTATTACTTCTTTACAATAAAACCCCCGATTTTTAATAATAAACTCGGGAGCACATATACCATTCATAAGAGAAATGGATATTTAGGTATTATGATAGCACTACTTTTTGTAATACTGCTAGAGAGTGCTGGGCTTTTCTATCTTCTTCATAAATGGAGCCCAATTGCTTCTTGGATTCATCTACTACTAAATGTGTATGGGTTTACTTATTTAATCAGTGATTACAAAGCAATTACACGAAATCCAATACTATTAACAAACAAATACCTATATATTAATGTTGGATTGCGTAAATCATTAACAGTCCCTATTTCAGCAATACAATCTATTCAATCAGGGAATATGAACTATGAAAAGGATAAAAAAAGAAAAGATATATTCAAAGCAACCGTACTAGATATGGATACCCCTGATTATGAAATAGGTTTAAAACATAAAATACCTACAAAATCCTTTACAGGCACTATTCAGTATGTTGAAAAAATATATATTTCTATCGATGAGCGTGAAGCTTTTTTTAGAGACTTAACTAACGCAATTGATCAAGAGACTAAGGTTGTTTAGACCATAGGGGCAATTCAGGTGGTTCATTTTAGGACCAAAAAAGGACAAAGCAAAACAATTCAGTTGCTTTGTCCTTTTTACAATTTTAGTGGTCAAATTTACCATATTTTGTTTGTTATGCTATTTTTCATAGAAAATTTTAATGAAGAGGTTTTATTCAAAATACTGTTTTACATACATATAATCTAACGAATGAGGAGGGATGGGATGGTCATTACCAAACTATTACTATTTGGAGCTATGTTGATATCTATAAAATTTATATTAAAGATTTGTCTAGTAAAGGTATTCAAGGTAAATGAAGAGCCGTATCATTAGGAGTTTGCTAACAAAACACACAAAAGCATTAATATGATTGTAGTAGCTATCACCGTTCTTATTTTTCTTCTCCTATATTACCTTTTAGAAAAAGAAACAATTTCTCAGATGTTACTATTAGGGATCAGTTTATTTCTTCTAGCTATACCTTCAGTAATCGAAGCATACTTCTGGTGGAAAGATGATCAAAAATCAAGGTATTTCGTGCTATGTATTGGAGAAGCCCTACTTTTTATCACTGTTGGGATCTCTGTCTGGCAGTTTGGCATATTTGGACTAACCTCCATATAGTTGGAAAGAGTACGTAAACATGGGGACAGTATGAGACTGCTGAAAAAGTCCAACTATTTAAAAATGAAAAATAAAAAGAAAAACGGGCTTTTAGAATCGCTTCTAAGACCCGTGTTTTTCAAAGGGAGACATTTGTGCCCCCCTCAGATAAGGTGTTTTTTCAAATTGACTACTATTTCAGTGGTCTCGGACTGTTCTCCTTTATCTATACCTCCAAACCCGCAATTCCAAACCCACCTGGCCCTGCATGTGTTGAAATCATCGCCCCTGCTTGTATCCATGTAATCTGCTTGAAACCATTGTCTCTCGCCATTTTATCCATTTGTTGCTTGATCTCTTCATCTAAGCCAAGGGAGTAGATCAAATAAAGCTGCTCTCGATCAATGTTGTATTGAGTCAAATAATCATTCATAAGCTTTTTTGTCACTGCAGTCATGTTACCGCGATACTTCTTCGTAGAAACCAGTTTTCCTTCTAGCAAATCAATACGAGGCTTTATTTTTAACAAAGCTGCACCGAAATAGGCCGCATTACTTACACGTCCACCAGCTCTTAAGAAATCTAAGTTTCCAGGAACAAAAGCTAGCCTTGATTTTGGAACTTTTTCTTGAATTAATTTGGACAAGTGCTCAGGTTCTATCGTAGGATTCTTGTCTAGTAAAGTAGCAGCAAACATGACGATTGCGGCTAAACCACCGGTTACATTTAAAGCGTCAATTAATATGACATTATCAAATTCTTCAGCTGCTATGACGGCATTTTGAAAAGAAGAAGAAGCTTTTGACGTATAACCGATATGGATTATGATGCAATCAGGAAAGTCTTCTTTGATTTTTTTGAAAAATTGTTGGTACTCATGAATGTTCGTGGCTGTTGTAGAGGGAATTTGTTTTGTGTGAGTATGGTAGTCATAAATATCCGTTACCGGTAACACACCGTCTAAATGGTCCTCCCCATTCATAATAATGTGCATAGGAACTACTTGAACTCGATGTTTTTCTGCTAAATCCTTTGGTAAATCAGCTCCACTTTCTGTAGATAAAATGATTTTACTCATATGTACCCCTTCCTCTTGCCACTTATATTTTTGTATATCGTACTATTCTACTTCTTATACTTATTCTATTAATCACCTTCTTTTCCCTCTATCAAGCTTGGAACAATTGCGAGAAAACACGCTGAAAAAGTCCAACTTTTTTAAATGACTACTTTTTCAGTGGTCTCTGATAGTTCTCGTGTTTTAAGGTGGCTATTTTTTTTATGATTGTAACTCAAACAAACGTTTATTTGTTTTTTTCAACCCGTTGGCGTATTTGAGCTGAAGTCGATTCATCAAACGTTTGATTAAGTTGATGTTAGGAAAAATTGTTGCTCGAATACACAGGATAAAATCCTCATGTTTACTTCATTATCAAAACGAAAAAACATGAGGATTCTTCCCCATGTTTCCTATAAATTATGATATTATTTCTTCACTTGACGATACAAATCAATAGATTTAATACCCTGTGATAAGATATCTACCATTTGTGCTTGGCGTTTATCACGTGTAGTCTGTTGCTTAGCAGAAAAAATATAACGCGCCCAATCCTTTTGGTAGCCTGGAGTAAGTTCCTGATAAAACTTTAGCTCATTTGGATGATCTGTTAATAGCTTTTCTAAATCTTGAACATTGTCCTCGTAATCAGCTACACATTGACTCGCGGCAGATGACTTTTTATCTTTCTTCTTTTCACGCTTTAATCCTACAACAGTATATGTATCATCCATACTAACCATCCGTGAAAATTTCACATCGCTATTTCCTACATATCCATCTTCGGTTACTTTCATTGCAGGAAATATATCATCTCTATGTATGAATGTATCGTATCGCTTATTCCCTTTTTTCGGATAAGCAATAAATAGGTAGCCATTTTCTAGCAACTTTTCTTCACTAATAATTAATTGAGTCAGATTTACCATTTCATCAATCGTTTCGGCAAAAATAAAAATAGCATCATGGTCTTGTGTTAATACATTCTTATATCCATTAAAAATATCATAATCACTTGGTTGATTAAGCACAGCCACATTCTTATATTTTTTTAGATTTAATTTATCAATAATTGTCTTCATACATACTCCTTTACTCAGTTACTTATAACTAGATTAGATTAACACTTACCTATTAAGTTATCACTTCTCTAAATAGCTTTTTAAAGCATCCAAATCTTTTGCGCAGGCTTTTTTAAAAGTACCAGCTATCAATTTCCCAAATAATTTCGTAAAGCCGGTAAGGCCCTTTATCTCACCTTGTAATGTAACTTCCGAAGTATTTCCTGTAGATGTAATACGATATGTAAACAAGTATTCTCCTTTACCGGTTGTTCCTTTCGTGCCATCAACGCGTATTACAATTTTATCTGGTTCATGGAGTTCGATAATCTCAAAATGTTCAGAAGCCTCTTTTCCAAACATTTTTCTTGTTTCCTTCCACTGACTCCCCACCTGTATCGGACCCTCATCCAATCGCTCGATTCCCACAAACCCTTTCATCCAGTGTTTGGCAGAATCAAGATCAAGTAAGGCCATGTAAGCTTGTTCTTGGGACACCTGGAAAGTTCTTTTCACTTCAAAACGAATACTCAAATCGACTACCTCCTTAAAAACCATTTTTCTATGAGTATAGCATATGGTAAACGGGGACGGTTTGAAATTCTAGAAACATGAGAGCCCCTAGGTTTCTCCTTTGTTTCTCACAACAAAAAAGAGAACAACACCCGCTGTTCTCTTTTTAACGATTGAATGACGATATTTTCTGAACTTCCGTATGTTTTTGCAAACACTCCTTATTTTTAAGAAATCGAAGTATGTTCATGAGGACCCTTATTCCAGCCCTTCAATCACCATCTCTTTAACCGGCATAAATACTTCGCCTGTGTCTAAATAGTTCACCTTCACCTTATCGCCTTCTTGTAAATAAATTGCGAGAGGGCTATTTTCAGATGAAACGACATAGCTTTTCTTGTTGTCCAATAAGAAGGTGATACTTGTAAAATCGCCTACTTTTTCCTTGTATACTCTAATAACGATTCCACTTACTTGTTTTTCCTCAGCTTTTGAAGTTCCATCAACGGTACCTCCACCTCTTTGCAAGGCTGTTTTGTAGTGCTTCAATGCTTCATTTGGTGTATTTGCGTACACAGAAATTTCTGGGTTCGCAGCGGAAACAATGAAATAATTTTGAAGGAAACCGTTTGAATCAAGTACTGGAGTTAGCCAGCTTGCTTCACCATAAAAGTTATAAAGGACAGGCATTTCCCCATTCCACTTCTTTTCAATAAATTTCTTTTCAATGATTTGCAAAGCACCTTGTGAATCCATATAGGATGCTTCCAGATTACCGGTGTAGAAAGTTGCTTCACCTGTTCTTGAATTCGTAAGAGAATAGCCGAGCATGGAATCTACGCCCTCTTTTGGACTTGTGAAATCAGTGAAATAATACATATCCCCATTTTCATCAAAAATAGGACTCACATTTGCTTCTGTTCCTTCATCAGACGGCAATCTTACATCTTTTTTGCCAAATATGCTATTCCAAAATCCATGAACATAATTACCAAAGTAACTATTTTGTAAACTGACAACCTCTGGAGACACTGCACCATCAATGAATTCCGGGATCTCTTTTAAAGGATAATCCTTTGTTTCCCCCGTCTTAGGATCTACCATAATTACCCCCAAGACGTCAAAACCATTACGAGCCGAAATAAATTGTCCATAGGATTGAATATAATAAGGCTTGCCCTCATCATCAATTTCTAATTGAACATCGCCGTAGAAAATATGGTTCGGATAATCCATCCTAATCTGTCGTTCAAGATTCTTATGAAAATAAGACGAGGGTGTGTACTCCATTTCTGCCTTTATAAATTTCGGATTATCACTAGAGTTGGTTGCACTAATCGTAAAATAACCCGGTGTTGTACCCCCATTCAGCCATTTGAAAAATCCTGAAAATTCTACAGGTGCGATGTAGACATAGTTTCCGTTGACTTTTTGGATTTGCAAGTTTCCTAGTTCGTAATAGCTCGTGTCTGGAACCTGTCCAAACGACTTTTTCATCTTATTTCGAGCAAATTTTGGCGGGACACTTGCTGGCGTCTCTTTTTCATCAAATGTTTCAATTTCTGTCTTCGAAGCCATGTTGGCAACTTCATATTTTTCATCCGCATTAAAAAGGAATGCTGATAAGAACATCACTCCAACAACTAAACTTCCTAGAAATAATACGCCTTTGACCATTCGTTCCTTTCCAGAGGCAAAGATTGTCCCTGAAAGGGTAACTAGGATGGCTAAAAACCATAAGGACGAGAAGTTTCGGTCAAGGTTCGTTAAATAATAGAAAGAAAAGATTGTAATAACGATAAGAACGATTCCAGAGAGCAGCGCTCCCGTTTTGGACTTCTTTCCCTCTTTCTCTTTCGTGTTGTTACTAGAAAACGGAATCAGCACAAGAGCAGAGGCTAATCCCACGATAAGTGAAAATAAATAAATATTGCCCATACTACCACTCCTTCGATTAAACCTATATATCTATTACGAATAATTTATGGAAAAGTTTCAGATGAGAGATTTCCACATTCAGGAAAAGTATAGAATACATATGGGGACAGTCCTAGTGTTTGCTTCGTTTAGCGAAACGAAAGAAACATGAGGACCCTTGTTTCATATTTCATGAGTAATTATCCCCTTAACATTCTCAGGGAGAATCAATGCCCCCTCCATATATGCTTTAAGAGAAAACATCATCGGTTCACAATTCTCACCAACTCCAATTATCATACTTAATTCTTTTGGAGAATAAACAACAGTATGCAATGTACCAAAGTACTCTTTATAGTACTTAAAAAATAACGGGGAACTTCCTTCATTAAAATGATGATATGCTGCCATAGGGGATAGATTCTCTGTTAATAAGGAACTTGCATACTCCTTACGTTTTACTGAGCTTAGTACCTCTACTCTATTTTTCTCTTTCAATACTTCTGATTCAAAGTGATTCGTACATATTAGCTGATTGGTGAAGTTTAT
Organism: Cytobacillus luteolus; assembly: GCF_017873715.1. Classification (NCBI taxonomy): domain Bacteria; kingdom Bacillati; phylum Bacillota; class Bacilli; order Caryophanales; family Bacillaceae; genus Litchfieldia; species Litchfieldia luteola. The sequence goes on along the minus strand of NZ_JAGGKM010000001.1, from coordinate 44,984 downwards.
AACCTGTTGTTGTGGGGAAGCCTCTACTATTATACTTTTTCCACTTTGGTCTGTGATGGAGTAATTATAGCAATAGCCATGGGGGATATTGGTGATGAAGGTTATTGCGTCTTCAACATTTGCGCACTGTTCAAGTAGCATCCTAACAATTGTCGTTGCAATAAACCCCTCTTTCCTGTGTTCGTTATTTACAAAATGTAATCCTACTACCAGCCCTTTTTCATTCATTCCATCAAGTCTTCCAATTACTTGCTGACTAAACCCTACACTCGCATAGCCACCTGTAGGGTTGGTAAATACAAGTCTTGCATCGTACATTTCTGGGCTAAATTCATAATTGCGCACGTAAAAGCCATCGTTTACCAACGTAGTACACCCCATTTCCGGAAACACTACATCATATCCACTAAATAGTTTAATGATCGTATCTAATTCCATTTGAAATCCTTCTGCCAAGCCTCTTAGTTCTTGAAAAAGATTCGGTGAAACATTCTTTACTATTTCCTTCGCCATTTTTACATTTGAATTAGTAGTAAGTTGCCTTAGTTCGTCTATTTGTTCTAAGATCGGTAATGACATTAATTCTTTACCTTGTTCTAAGCCAAACTGATAATAGCTTCCTCTCAAATCTACTATTCTTACAATTAACTCTTCATTTTTATACATTCACGATTTCCCCCTTATTCCGATTTGAGTGACAGGCATTACTAAATCGAGATCTGTAAAGTCCTCACCACGATACCATTCTAGTATAGAACCTGTTGGAACCCATTTGTTTTCGCTTGCATAGTTTACTAATTTGCGATAGCCTTCTTGTATTTTTGTGATTGGTTCATTAAAAGACATTGCTATACATACACAAGAAGCCATATGTTCTATGAATGCAATTTCAGAGAGCTCGTTTGTTTGTATGTCAGATGGTAGACCAAAGCCAATTTGTGCTTTAATCAATTCTGTTCCTGATAAATATTTTAAATAACAACTTTTTATAGGAATATTTAATATCTCGAGTTCTTTCATTCTCTTACTAAAATGTTCTTTGAATTGCCCTACATTCGATTCAGCAGAAAACCAAATAATAGTTTCCGCGTTTTTTTCTATCAAATAAATTTGTTCATGTGTAGAATCACTCTCTAAATAACGTAAACTCACATTCAAGATATCTAGCTTTTCCTTTATAATTTGAATCCAATTATCCATCATTTTTTGTCGGGTTTTATCATCGTCTACCTTTAAATAGGCTTGAATATCTTTAATCGGTACATTAGCTAAACGTAAACTGGAGATTAACTTAATGGTTGCAACTTGGGTCTCACAATAAACTCGATACCCGCTAGTGTTTCTACCTGCTGGACGAAGTAAATTTGTTGACTCATAATATCTTAATGTACTTTTGGAAATACCAGTTCTTTCAGAGAAAGTCTGTATTGACATGAACTTACTCAAACCATCACACCCCTTTACATTCAATGTTACACCTTAAAGTTACTTTAAGGTCAAGGGAAATTTGATAAATAAAAAGGCTTGCTACTCAGGCAAGCCTCTTCATGGAGGATTTCTAATATTATGAGGCTAATAAACCACATTAAATCATGGGAACTTGAAACCGACTTAAATGGTACACAAGAGAAAAACACAGGGATGAGTTGAGACTGCTGAAAAAGTCCAACTATTTAAAAATGAAAAATAATGAAAGAGAAACGGGCCTCTAGAATCGCTTCTAAGGCCCATGTTTATCAAAGGGAGCTGATTCAACTTTTAAATAGTTGCACCTATACGTTGCTACACGGAAGAGTTTATTGTTTTTGCTGTATGGCTATGGCTTGATTGTCAACTTTTTTGGCAAAATCAACTAGCTTATCACTAGTAAGTGCACTAGCTAAAATGTACAGCGTTTCATCTCGTTTCCATACCACGTAACTTGTCTGGTTGGTTTCATCTGTTTCACTAAATTGATAAGTAAGGACATCGGCTTTGATGCCATGAATATCTACATTCTCCTTAACAACAGGTCCAATACTTGAGCCTTCAAATGTAGGAAGATTCAATGGATTAGGAATAACAGCTAGAGTGACAGGTTCTTTATCGACTTCTCCAAACGCTGTAATTTCATATTGACCTTCACCAAATTTATCTACCTTAACGAATACTTCACCATTCTCTCGACTTAGTTCGGGTATTTGGAAGTTAATGTAGTTCTTGAGTTGATCTGTATATCCTGAAAAGGTCTTTACCTCAATGTTTTCAGAATTAAACGGACCTTTTTCTCCAAAACTGAATTGTGAACCTGATATTGTGTTTGGAATAGGTTTCTGGCTAGATACATCTTCGTATGTAGCTTGGTATATATATCCTAGTCCAGGTACTTTTGTTAATAGTTCAGCCATGGCTGGAGAAGCAAATCCAGAGCCTAAGATACCTGTAGTAAGGACTCCAGTTGCCGCCACTGCATATAGCCAGCCCCATTTCTTCTTAGTTCTTTCTTTCTTTGTCACTATCGCTCGCTCAGGCAATTTTGATAAAGCATCATCAATGCCGTTGCTGAAAAAAGATGGAACGTCCTTCGTTTTTTCCTTGTTTGCGAAACTTTTTATTTCTTCGTCCAATTTAAATTTGTTCATATCTAATACCCCCTACTTGAATGTTGTCTTCTAACAATTGTGCCAATTTTTTCCTTGCACGACTTAACCTAGATTTAACTGTTCCTTCGGGCTGTTCTATTATTTCAGATATTTCTTTAACAGATAAATCTTGAATATAAAAGAGAGTAATAACTATACGGTAATCCTTCTCTAATTTACTAATAGCTTCTTTTAGTTCAAAATTATCTTCTAAATTTGATTCATTCTGCGACTCTAGTATATCGATTGTATTCATAGGTATAATTTTATTTCGATTCTTCAGTAACCGGGTACATTCTCTTATTAATATCCTTGTAATCCATGTTTTAAAAAACTGTGGCTGTTTGAGCTGTTCAATGGACAAATATGCTTTTATAACAGCCTCTTGAGCAGCATCCAAACATTCATCTTCTGACCTCATGATGGAAGAAGCGATCCGATAAAGGTTCGGCTCTATCTCTTTAATGAGGCGACAAAACGCTTCCTTATCACCTTGCTGGGCTTTTATAACATCCAATTCAATCTGACTATCCACTACTTCACCCCCTACTCTGTTATCAAAAACTTTTAATTTTTTTAGGTTTTACATATATTAGAGGATTTTGAATCAACAATTGGTTCCCATTAGATAAACTTTTTTTATTTCCTTACTAGGAAAACACGGGGACGGTCCTAGTGTTTGCTTCGTTTAGCGAAACGAAAGAAACATGAGGACCGTCCCCATGTTTCTGTTTCTCCTAACATTCTTTTTGAAAGTTATCAAGCATTGCACGCACTTCATCTGTTGATTTCGTGTTCATCAATTGATTTCTTAATTCCGCCGCTCCAGGGAATCCTTTGACATATATTTTGAAAAAGCGATGAAGCCCTGTGATTGAACGTGGCAGTACTTCTGCATATTGATCTTGAAGATCAAGCTGTAGTCTTAAAAGATCAAGATATTCTTTACTGCTATGCTCTTTGGGCTCTTTTTCAAAAGCAAATGGATTTTTAAAAATACCTCTCCCAATCATAACACCATCAATACCATATTGTTCAGCAAGCTGAAGGCCAATTTGACGGTCAGGAATATCTCCATTAATTGTGAGCAGCGTATTAGGTGCGATACGGTCACGTAATTTTTTGATTTCCGGAATTAGCTCCCAATGCGCATCTACTTCGCTCATTTCCTTTCTAGTACGTAAATGAATAGAAAGGTTCGCAATATCCTGTTGTAAAATATGGGTAAGCCACGCCTCCCACTCGCTTACTTCCTTAAAGCCAAGTCGTGTTTTCACGCTGACAGGCAGTCCACCCGCTTTTGCTGCTTGAATAAGTTCTGCTGCCACATCTGGACGGAGAATAAGGCCACTTCCTTTCCCTCTTGATGCCACATTCGGTACAGGGCAGCCCATATTAATATCAATGCCTTTAAATCCTAGTTCTGCCATACCAATACTCATTTGACGGAAATTTTCGGGATTATCGCCCCAAATATGTGCCACCATTGGCTGTTCATCTTCTGTAAAAATCAATCGGCCACGCACACTTTTCATACCCTCTGGGTGACAATAACTATCCGAATTTGTAAACTCAGTGAAAAACACATCCGGACGACCGGCTTCAGCTACTACATGACGAAAAACAACATCTGTCACATCTTCCATTGGTGCAAGTACAAAAAATGGTCGTGGTAAATCACGCCAAAAATTATCTATCATATCAAACTCAAATCCTCTCACTATGGATACAATTCAAAAGATATACCCTATATCATGCTTACTAACTTATTATTAAACACAAATACGTTTGGCATTTATATTGTGAAAAACTAATGTAATAATCGCCAATGTTTATTTTAACGAAAATCGGCCCTGAATGGTATTTTTATATACAAAAACAATTGGTAAAAAAACAGGAAATATATGGGCTCCGTCCAAGACCATGTTCTCTTTTTTATAGAAAATTGCCTGCCCCCATCTCTTGTAAGAACCCTTTTTATTTAATGATAGTCAAGTAGCCTGAGCTACTTTCACCAAGATCTTTGAGTGGGAAGAAAAAAATAGGGGCGACTCCGGGACCAGTGAAAAAGAGCTTTGTATTCTGATATCAAAGTCTGAATGAGGCGTGTTTTCGGACTTCAACTCGAACAACCACAAAATCGAAGTCTGAAATGACCCTGGATTCGGACTTCAACTCGAACCACGGGTCTCGGACGATCGGAATCGCCCTTACTTACTGGTTACTTTTTTATGTTCGAAAGTCAAACAAACGTTTATTTGTTTTTTCCAACCCGTTGCCAGACTTGGGTTGAAGTCGATTCATCAAGCGTTTGATTAAGTTGGTTGTAGTGAAAATTATTGTTCATGTGCATACACGACAAGTGACAGGCACTTTATGATAATAGTGTTAAAAATCCGTCATACCTCCATAAGGTACGTCATGTGTAATTTTGTATTCTAAGTCATGGATAGTGTACCTTTGCCATTCCTCTAAGTTTTCCATATCCCACTTTTTATGGAACAGTTGATACAAAAATATTTCTCGTAATTTTAGAAAAGTAGGTATTTGCTTAATGACATCCTTATGAAGGTTATTTTCTTCTTGATATCCCAAAAAGAAATGCTCAAGAAATGTCTTAGAAAAAGTATCGGCCTCTCCATTGAAAGAGCTGTGCTGCCAGTACGCATGATAGAAAATGACCCCAATGTCTTGGGCAAACCAATTAAAAGAACATTCATCAAAATCAATGGTCACGAGTCTACCTTCCTTATTGATCATTACGTTCCCTTGATGAAAGTCATTATGAATTAGCCCAAAGGTATCTGGTGTACAAACATATGTATTTAAACTCTCCATTAATCTATCGTACTTCTCAGCCATCCAAGGACTCAGATTTTCTCTAATTCCAAAAACATCTGGGTTTTCAACAGTCCATACTGGACGATGTTTCTTATCTATCTCAAACTCTTTGGATAAAGAATGCATCTTCCCTAGAATTCTACCAAGTTGTTTAAATGTAGTTACATTCCAATGTGCTTTGTTCGTTACATCTATATGCTCACCACGAATATATTGAAAATACGCCCTTACTCTTCCTTCTTCTACTATTAAAGGCATGTGTGGCTTAGGAAGAGCCACCCCTCTTTCATACAAGAAATTCATCCACTCTAACTCTTGTAAAACCATATCCTCTGTTTTTCCTGATTCAGATATTCTCTCTACTATGTCTTCCCCTTCGATTAAAAAAACATCGTTGTGAAATCCTCCACTAAGCTTACTACGATTTCCTTCCAAGCCTTTACCTCCGTCCCCTAGGCACTCTCCTATTAAACTATGAGTCTATTATCCATTATTATAAACTAGCCTAGCAAAAGAATAGGAACATATAAAAAAAAGTGCCGGTCACTTGATAAGTAACAGACACTTTATTCTAATTCTCGTATCATCCTTTTAGAATCTAAAAGGATACTTTCTCCAATTCATATAATTAACTCATTTTCGCACTAACTCTTCTATATAATCATAGTCAATTGGATTATCTACTGATTTGTAGAAAAAACCTCTGTATCTTATTGTGTTATTTGAGTTAATGATTAACTCTTTAATAGTTTTGCCTTTTTTATCAATAATGGTTGTGTTAAAACTATAACCCATATACCCAAATGAAGACTTCCCTTTTTGAAAAGTTACTTCGTTAAGATTATTGATTATATGCTCTATCTTTTTTTCTTCAGTAATCTCCATTTCGTACCCTGTGTTCCCATCGAAAACTATTATCTTCGAAACGTTAGATGCCTCTATATTCACGACCTTGTGAGGGATGTATGTTAGTGCAAAAATCAAAACTAAAAGAATTGGAATGGCTATTATAATTATGCTTTTTTTCCGCTTCAAAACACCACTCCTTTCTACACACTCTTATTGTGACGGGCACTTTTTTTCAGAAATATCTTTATTTATCCTGCTATAGATGGTTCTGCTTGTATTTTTAGAGTTGCAACTTCCTTTCTAATTAACATGGCTGTAATAAAATAAACCAGCATTAGTGAGAAAGGAACTAGCGTAAGAGCAGATTCGATAAATAGTAATCCAACTAGTGTAGATACTAAAACAGTAACAATGGTTTGGAATAGCATGGCTTTACTATCATAGAGCCACATAAATGGTAGAAAGTGAGCCCCTGTTAACACGCCTACTACAAAAGGAACCCATTCATAGTGTTGAAATCCAACCATGATAAGCAATGGAGCAAAAAACAGTTGTAGTGCACCAAGTAATCCACCTAAAGTGGATAGTGGGTTATTTTTGGCGAAAAAATCAATCTTCAATACCTTAGAAACTAGTATCCCAACTGGGAAGAAAACACCAGTCGCTCCTAAATAAATATATGCATTTAATTCCTTCGGTAAAACAAAGCTTACCAATCCAAGGATCAACCAAATGAGCATACCACCGTAAAACATCGCAATTCCTTTATTCGTACTTAACGCATATTCTCTTTTTAAACTCTGTAAATCCATCTCCCTACCTCCATGATTCTATATTTGTAGTTATAAAAAACGGTAATAAAGGCTTGGTATTAATAACCATAATTTTATAAATATTAACAATAAAATACAATACATTTCCACATGTTTACCTATTAACATAGAATTCTGATAAACCCTTACTTTATGGGAACAAAAGGATGGTCCTAGTTATTGCTTCGTTTAGCGCACAACGAAAAGAACATGAGGACCATCTTCATGTTCTGCTTTCCAAACTATATTCTCTTGCCACAAAGAGTGCACCAGTTTCTATTTACACTTTATTCTCATACACAAAAATTTGATTTTTACCATTTTCCTTCGCCTGGTACAGGCTCTTGTCAGCTAAGAGAAAAAGATCTTTAAATTCTTTTACAAGTCCTTTTTGGTTGTTCGCTACACCCATGCTTGTTTTAATCGTTAGGGATTTACCTTGACTATCAATGTATAATTCCTCTAGAGCTTTCTTAATTTTTTCAGCTTTTTCCTTACTCGTTTCTATCGTTCCGCCATACAGAAGCATCACAAACTCATCTCCTCCGTAGCGACCAAACAGCTCATTGTCCTTCATTAAATTTTTACACACCGTACCTACTTGTTTAATGACTTCATCTCCACATAAATGACCGTACTTATCATTTATTGTTTTGAAATCATCCACATCAAATGCAATGCACACAACGTTTTCTTTTTCTTTATACGCTTTACGAAGCCATTCATTTGCCGTTGTTTCTAAGTAACTTCGGTTATAAACCCCTGACAGAAAGTCCGTATTGGCCTTCTGTTCCATTTCTTTAATATGATGTTTTACTTCAAGCTTAACTCCTTTTAATGAGAGTTCTCTTTTATTTAATTCATTTAATAGCGAAATATACTCTTTTTGAATATGATAGCCAAGTTGGATATCGCCCATTTCATCACAGATTTTACAACGTTTCTCTTGAATGGTTTTAAGCAAATTTAGATCTTGGTAGCTCTCTACAAGTTCTTTTGCAGAATTGTAGGATTCCATTGCTTCCTTCCAATTCTTTTGCTTCACATGCCAATTACCTCTCAAAATATAACTTTGAGACTTCTCTCTAATAAATGAATCTAATACTGGATGATTCGTAATCTCGTTAATGAGTGTATCAGCAACCTCTATCTCTCCAAGTCCAATATATGCATGAGCAATATTTAAACTAACACGAATTTCTAAAATAGGACTTTCTGGAGTATGTATCTTCGCCATTTCCAATCCTTTTTTAGCCATTTCTAAGGCTTCCTTGAAGTTTTCTTCCCGGATTAGCACATAACCTAAATTACTATATCCATTACTGATTATATTGTATTTCTTCAGCTTTTCTCCTAACGCAATACTTTTCGACAAGGTCTGTTTCGCATGCTCGTAATCTTTATTATAGTCATAAAGTAAAAAAAGCACGTTATAAAGCTGTAAATAGTCTGGTTCATCTCCTTGATTCCTACAAATCTCGCTATATGCTTCTATACTATTAAATGCTTCCTCTATGTCACCTATACAATAATATGAGGCTGCTAGATTTATATAACCCACTAACAAAGACTTATGGCTATTCACTTCCACACCTAGCTTAATCAAATCATAAGCAGCCTCAATCGTTTCTTTATATTTACCTTCTGCCCTAAGTAAAGTTACTTGCTGCTGAAGTATATGTACGTCTTTTTGCTCCATATGGCCCTACCCCATTCATATCTAAGATGATTGTGTAATGTTTACTATGGCTTAGTATAATTATATCTACTATTATTATATAACATTTATTGGTAGTAGGTTGTATTGAAATTGAGATGTATATAATGTTGACCAATAATTATCTTTTTAGTACACACTCATTCACTGTAGTTTTCAGCTTATTACATAATTCGAACCCTTTTTATTTATGAGCGGCCAACTGAATTACTCTCTTTATCTATCATTAATGGTCTATTTTTCATTTTATTTTAATAATGTTAAAACAGGAAAATAGACTGATGAGGAAAGGCTTAGGGTGAAAAAAATAGGAAAAGAGGGAGTGTAATGCTTAATATGTACACGATATTTGCAAGTAGAGTGCTCTTCCTTCAGGTTTTAACAAATTTATTTACAGGGTTTATTGTTTGCGACATCTTCCGCCCATTCATATGATTCAAATGGCAATTGCCCTTATATTTGCGATTTTGCTTTTAAAAGTTAAGTGGAAGTGGATGCCGGTAATTGGGGTTGTTTATGGATTAGCCTTTACTAGTTTAACGGCCCATCATTGTTTATTTCTATGTTTCGAAATATTGATCCTGAATATAATGCGATGCTTGAGGCATGTAATCCCTTTATCGGGGTAAGTTTTTTATCAGCGCTTAACTGTACTTCCGAAATAGTTGGCCCCCACCATGGAGGCATAAAAATGATAAGAACATGTGAACGATTCCAGAGGGTCAATTTATTAAAAAACCTGCGAAATCGTCACCATGTTTACCTTCAGTTCTTATAAATTAAAATACTTACTTTTCACTCATTACGCATTCCTTCGTTCCATCACATTAATCCCAATCCCCATTAACACAACACCCATTAAGGTCATAATACTCATTGGATACATCAATTCACTTATTGACTCACCGTAGATTGTCGCACCTTTTAACCCTTCCATCGCATGTTTAATTGGGACAAAATCAGATATCATTAACAAAAAGTCGGACGAGACTATCTCCAATGGCCAGTAGGCACCACCTAGCATCGACATACTGACCGAAACAAGAGAGATGATCGCATTAAATTGCTGTGTGCTTTTAACAATACTTACTAAAAACATCGTTAAGGCTACGATGGAAAAAACATATGGAACTAGGACGAGTAACGTTTTTCCAAATCCTCCATAAAAGTTAGCATCTAGTACATAACGGAAAACGAAAAAGATTAAGGCAACTTGAAAGTATCCCATCAGGAAGCTATATGTTAGGTTCCCTGCATACATTTGCCACTTCTTAAGAGGCGATAAAATCATCCGGTCCCATACGCCCAAAGTTCTTTCCTGTAAAATATGGTGAACATTATAGGATATCGTGTAAATAACGAAAAAGAGTGTAAAACCGAAAATCGTCTGCATTTGGTTATCAATGATTACTGATTCATCTCCACGGAAAGAAGCAGTCTCTACCTGAAACAATGGATTTTCCTCTCGTTCCTTTAATTCACTTACTAGTCCTTCCTTATCAATATCCGGGGATGCTGACGCAGCCTCGTCGATCCTTTTTTCCAATAAGAGGTTGCCATAGACAGATTGAAAATAGCTTTCTAGTAAATGTAGATTCTTTGTTTCAGCTGCAATGAAAATTGTATACGAATCCTCATTAACCTTCACACTTGCTTCCACATCGCCTTCACTCACCATTTCCTTTGCTTCTTCTTCGGTTACGATCGCAAATTCAAATGCCTCAGATTGGGTTAACTCCTCCCAAAGTGCCGTTTCTTCAATATTCTTGATATCCGTAAAAATGGGTGCATGAATCGTTTTATAATTTGTACTACCTAATAGTATTGCAAAGAGAATACTCATCACTGTCATGCCAATCATAAGCATTGGCTTTCTACTAAATAATTGAAACTTCGCCCTTAGAATGCTTATCATATGGCATCACCTCTTTTTGGAAAACTAACAACTGCCACTGTCATCATAATCAAACCAAATACCAGCAAAAAGAGAATATGGTTGTAAATACTTGAAAGCTCTGCTCCCTGTAACAACTGTAGCAACGAACTCATTCCTGCACCATTTGGGGTGAGATTCCCCAAAAACCCTATTACTGAGGATGAATCGCCAATTGGAGTAAAGCTTCCACCTAAAAATGCGAATATAGCGACCATGACATTCCCGAAAAAACTAGAAACAGCTTCTGAATTGATTCTGAAATTTAGCGAGGTTAATAGCGTTGCTAAACCACCAATCGCAAAGCAGAGTGATAAATTGACAACTATGAACCCTAGAATGTCTTCCCATACCACATCAAACACTAGAGATGTTACGCCATATAGAATGATTTGTTGTATAAATGCAATGAGCATGACCGAGAAGAAAACACCTGTAAGATACGACCATCTAGAAGTATTGGATAATATAATTCGATTAAATACATGAAGTTGCTTTTCTCGATAGGCAAAAGAGCTACTATTTGATGCAATAAACATAATAAACATCACACTCATACCTACTGTATAATATTGCACGGAGTTAATAGGATCCCGCTTCGAAACAGTTTCAACTGCCCCAAATGCCTTGCTGTCTACAGCTTCTAGCAGAATACCCGCTTTCCCAATGACAGTCATAGTAGAAAGCTGCTTTTGAAAATGAAGTAGAACATCCTCCACTATATTTGTAGAAATCACCTTCCCTTCATTTTTATATAACGTAATTGAAGTGGAAGCTGGCTCTTCAAGTAAAACAGAAGAAAGGATATCCAACGTGAAATTTTCTGGTATTTCAATGACTGCAGCATAACTTTCATCATTCAAAACAGCATCAATCTGGTCCTGGTTTATCTTTTCAAGCTGAACAATTTCTTTTAGCTCTTTATTTCCAAACACCTCGTTTACCAGTATTTGAATTGGCTTAAGCTGATCTGCCCCTTGAGATAAACTTTCTACTGCCTCCACTGGTAGACTTTTTGCTTTTACCTTTTCCATAAAAGCTTCTATATCCTTAGTCTCATCGCTATGGTCAATGAATGCTACCTTAGCTGAAATTGGAGGTGCATCTTTCCCCATCACACCCCCTAAGGCAAAACCAAGAATCGTAATCAGCAAAAGTGGCATCAGAAGTAATACCATTAGTTCTTGGGGGTTTCGAAGCAATACTACTAAATCTTTCTTAATAAAAGGAATAATCATCTGCTCACCACCTACTAATCTCTTAGAGCCCTTCCTGTTAGATGCAGGAAAACGTCCTCTAGTGTCGGAGCTTTAACATCAACTGAAATCAAAGTTGTATTGGTTTCTTCGGCAACCTGTGAAATTTTCTTAAACAGGTTGTACTCCTTAGGAACTATGATTGTTACGTGATGATCCTGTGTTTTTACTTGACGAATCGTAGCGTCTGATTGAAGTTGTTTGATAAACTCCTCTTTTACTCTCTCAACTTTTATTGAAATTGTATTTTCGGAGGAAAGAATGTTCTTTAATTCTTCCTTTGTACCAGATGCGATAATATGACCTTTATCCATAATATAAATTCGGTCACATAAAAACTCGACTTCCTCCATGTAATGGCTGGTATACAATACAGTCATCCCTCTCTCCTGGTTGAGGCGCTTTACGGTTTCTAATATATAATTTCGAGATTGTGGGTCAATTCCCACAGTCGGTTCATCCATGATGATGATTTCAGGATTATGCAGCAAAGCCACTCCAATATTAAGCCTTCTTTTCATACCACCAGAAAAGGTTTTGACAAGATCCTTTCGACGTTCAGTCAGTCCAACTTGTTCCAACACCTCATCGATTCTTTTTTTCAATTCAGCACCTTTTAAACGATAAATCTCGCCGAAGAAACGCAAATTCTCTTCTGCTGATAAATCTGTATAAAGTGCAATTTCTTGCGGAACAACCCCTAAAATTTTACGGATGTTCCGTGGATTTTTAATTGCACTCTCATTTAGGAGTCTTACATCACCTGACGTTGGAACAACGAGTGAAGATAGCATGGAGATTGTAGTTGATTTTCCTGCCCCATTCGGACCAAGAAGCCCCACAATCTCTCCCTTTTCCAAGAACATATTAACACCCTGCGTTGCATAGTTTTGTTTATATTTTTTCGATAAATTGGTTACCTCTAACATACCGTCCCCTCCTTTATAGTTTCATGATAGCTATTTTGATTTGAGAGCAACACTATCTGATGTCACTTGTTGATGTATAAAAACATGACCTAAGTCATTTTTAAAAAGAAAAAGGGCTATCCATAAGGCCCATTTAGACCCTTGGACACCCGTTGAATGTCAGGTAATATCATTTTTTACAGCAAAAATGGCAAGCTGCGTGCGATCCCGAAGCTCTAACTTATGTAAAACTTGTGTTATATGGTTTTTAACCGTTCCAACTGATAAAAATAATTCGTCTGCGATTTCTTTATTAGTTTTCCCTTCGCCTATTAATCTTGTAATATCTAGCTCTCGAGAGGATAAAGGAATATCAAGTTTTTTCTCTACCCTATGTAATAATCGGGGCATTACCTTAGCCATAACCTCTTCATGGATTGGCAAGCCTCCATGCAAGCAACTATGGACTGCATTAAGTAAGACATCCTTATCTGAGGTCTTTAATAGAAATGCATTTGCACCATCTTTCAAAGCCTGTATTGCATACTCATCATCATTAAATGTGGTTAGGATCAAAATTTTCACAAGAGGCCATCGTTTCTTTATTTTTCTTGTCGCTTCAAGTCCGTTCATGACAGGCATCCGTATATCCATTAACACAACATCAATGACGTGAGACTCCATCTTCTTAATAGCCTCTTCTCCATTTTCCGCCTCGGCAACTACCTTGATTTGGTTATCCTGTTCTAGCATAAGCTTTAAACCTTGCCTAACAATGGACTGGTCTTCTACAATTAACACATTCCACATACAGTTATCCTCCTTTCCATTTCTATGGAATCATCCCTTTTATGATAAATTGTTCATCCGTTTGATAGACTGTTAGAGTACCTTTTAGCTCTTCCACACGCTTTCTCATATTTTGTAATCCGAAGCCTTCCTGAAATGGTTCCTTTTTATAGATTCGGTTCGCAATTACAAACTCGATATTTCCATTTGCCGTTTTACCAAGGACAACCTGTACTTCGCGTGAGTGAGCATGACGCATCGCATTTGTTAACCCTTCTTGTATAACTCGGTATAGCACAACACTTTGTTCGTTGGTGAGTCTGTCTGAAAGAATTCCTTGCTTTGTAGTAAAGTGAACCATGATATGACTTTCAGCCTCTAGCTTTTTAATGAGCTGCAATATCGTAGCAATACCCTCATATTCCTTGTCCTTTAATGTTCTAACAGCAAATCGAGTTTCTTCTAAACTATCCTTTGCTATCTCCTTGAGTTCTTGATAGTTTTCAGCACCATTTTGAATAGAGAGAATTTCTAGTTGCATGAGTAACGCCGTTAGCTTATGTCCAACAGAATCATGAATGTCTCTTGCAATCTTCGTCCGTTCCTGATAGCGTGCTTCCTCCTCGGTTACAAGCGCAAGTCTCTTTACCTTTCTATATTCACCCAGCAATTCTTCATACAAGTCCCGCTGCTCTTGTTTCTTCGTCCACAACGCATTTAACTGTATGGCCAAAAAATAGAATAATAGAAAATAGCAAAAAGCAGAGAGCTTAATAACATTTATCAAAAAGAATAAAAATAAGCAGGCTACAGATATCATTACGAGTATTTTAAAATAGGCACTATCCAGTTGTTGAGAGGCTAATAGAGCAGTATATAGTAATAGTAATAAAATGTAAGGATTATCTGCTTCTGCAACTCCAAGGATCAATAACAGTCCTGAAATGACACTAAATAAATAAAACGGTTTTTGAGCTACTTTTAGGAAAAAGTACAATGTCATAACTACTGCACAAATCATGATTGAATATGGAGACAGATTTGTCTCTTCATAACCAAAATACAAGCCCCAAAATAGCATTAAACCTATTGTTTGGATAATAAATTGTTTCATCTTAACCTCACATTTTTCACGTTAGATCTTACTTTTATGTAGATTATAACACTTTATACCAATTTCACCCATGAATCATTTCTATTAAAATCAAAGACGGCCCTAGTATATGCTTTGTTTAGAAACATGAGGGCCGTCCCAAAGTTTAAGTTAATTAATGTCTATGCCTATCGTGTCCTTTTAACTCTCTCGATGGATTTGCTCCAGGTTCTACGACTAAAAACTGCCCCATCATCCCCATGTCTTCGTGTAATAAGATATGACAGTGGTACATGTAAGGATAGTTTGCATCTGAATAGGTTTCGAAACGTGCAATCAGCTTTACCTTGCTGTTTGGAGCCAGGTAAACTGTGTCTTTCAATCCTCTCATATGGGCAGGTGCTTTTTCGCCATTCACTTCTAGGACTTCAAAGTGAATACCATGGACATGGAAGTTATGATACATTTCTTCTCTTGGGTTGGACACTTCCCATATCTCAGTTGAACCTGCTGTAATAACATGATCCACTCTATTCATGTCCATTTCTTGTCCATTGATTCGATCATAGCCGTTTAGCTCAAAGTACCGAGTTTCTACAACTTCGTCTTTGTTTGGAAGTTTAATAGTGGCTAATTTTTCTGGTAGGTCAGGTAGCTGTGTCAGCTTTTGATTTGCTCTGATTTCAAGAATATCAAATTCATCGTCTCCGCCATTGTATCTTTCTCCCCAAAATGGAGCTCCAAGGTTCGGATCTTTACTTTGAAGAATTACTGTTTCTCCAGGTACTACCTCTACTACAATTTCTGCTCTTTCTCCTGGAGATAGCATCAGCTCTTCCAACTCTACCGGAGATTCTAGCAAACCTGAATCAGTCGCTATCATATGAAAGCTGCGGTTATCATCCAAACTAAAATTATACACACGTGCAGTTGATGCATTGAGAACCCTGAACCTAACAAGGTTTGTAGTGGCTTCAAAATAAGGGCTGTGTGTACCATTAACTAGAATTTCATCACCCAATATGCCCACATTACTGAACATTTTACTGCCTGTAGACAAGCTTCCATCATTGTTGAAATTTTTATCCTGGATAATGAGAGGTATATCATTTACTCCATATTCCTTTGGAAGCTCAAGGCTCTTAGAATTTTCATCATCAACAATAAACATTCCAGCTGCTCCGCGGTAAACGTGATCTTCTGTCTCACCGTGAAGGTGCGGATGGAACCAGGTCGTAGACGCAGGCTGATTTACCTTCCATTGTGGTGACCATGTCTCCCCAGGATAAATCATTTGATGTGGCCCACCGTCCATTTCAGATGGAAGTAGCATTCCATGCCAGTGCAACGTTGTTTTTTCTCCAACTTTATTAGTCACATTTACTACTACGCTATCTCCATTTGAAGCTCTGATGGTTGGAGATAAATAAGGGTCATTCAATCCCCATGTTTCAGTCAATTTTCCTTTTAAAAACTCGACTTCACCTTGATTAAATGTCAAATCAAATACTTTTCTTCCTTCACTGTCTAATTCAAATTCCAGCAATTCGGGGATCTTTAACGAATTTTCAAAAGTGATTTCCCCAACAGTAGATGTTTTGGAAGCAGCTAGTGACCATATGACAAAACCTACAGCTCCCCCTATTATTACCAAGATTGTAATCACGATATATATAATAATTTTTTTTACGATTGACATCTTTTGTCCCCCTTCGTTTCGCTCTTGTACTTGTACTAGGATAATATTTTTTGTGTTTTATAGTAACGAACGCAAGTGGTAATTTCTCATAAGACTTGAGGCTTAATCTTTTCTTTTCCATTTAATTTCATAGCCGTGAATCCACTCCTGGCCTTTCCCTGCAAAAATCGGAAGAAGGATTGATAAGAATCTGTCCCTGAACCAGCAGGCAACCTTGCTAAGTTCCTTCTTCCCACTTCCGTTTCTTCTTGCCGTTTTAATGATTTTTTCGGCACGTTCTTTCCGATCATCTTCAAAGCATTTGAAAATACTTTCAATTGGAATATCCAACTCCATGAGCAACTTTGCAAGGTACATGCTATCCTCAAGTGCAACTGATGCTCCCTGTCCTGCGTGGGGACTCATAGCATGGGCAGCATCACCGATTAAAACAACTCTATTTCTTGACCAGTTTGGAAGTCTGTCTATGTCGTGAATATTACTTTTAAAAATGAAGGGAGATTTCTTAATAATGTTTTCAATCGGAGAATGCCAATTTTTATGAAGCTCAAGCAGTTCTTTTCTGATGTCTTCTGTTCCTAGTGCCCGAAGTTGTTTTTTAGATAATTCCCTAGGTTCAGGTATATTGCTCCACCACATCACTTCTTCTCCTGGCCCTTTATTGCATAAGCAATATCCGAAGAAGCCTTTCCTCCCGAAGGTTAAATAAGTAGGAGATTCGTAAAGTGATAGATTTTTTTCAAGTGCTTCAATGGGAGCGAATCCACCAACATTCTGAAGACCGGTGTATACAGGCTTCGGCCCATTTTCTACAATATACTCCCTCGTTCTGGAATAGACTCCGTCTGCCCCGATAAGAAAAGATCCATGAGCTTCTGTTCCGTCCTCGAATACAGCTGTCACTCCTGATTCGCTTTCTACTACTCTATTTAATCGTTTATTGTAATTGATAACTACTTCCTTTCTCCTCACCTCTTCAACAAGGATCTCGTGAAAGGTGCTTCTGGCTATATTAACTGCCGGTATACCATATTTCTCCCCGCCATTTTGTTTCACATGTGCTAGGACTTTACCTTTTTCGTTTAGAAAACACATTTCTGAGCTTGCCACACCTTTTTTTAAAACAACATCCGCCAAGCCAAGCTCTGCCAATACCTTCATTCCGTTCGGCGCAATCTGAAAACCTCCGCCAATATCTGATCTCTCTTCATATCCTTCAAAAATTTCTGTCTCTATGTTCAATCGATTCAAAAACAATGCCATAGATGCGCCAGCAATCCCGCCTCCAATAATGATAGCCTTCTTGTGCATAATCTCTCTCCCTTTCATGAATATACTCTTTGTTTTAAAATTGATATAATATAAAAATAACTTAGAAAGTAATTATCTTACCTAATTAAATATCTTAGTTAACTAAGATAAATAATAGAGGAGGTTTTTTAGCATGTCAAGGGATGGTTTTAAAGAATCTAGTCAAATTCATGAAGCACTAGGGATAAAAATGCAAGAAATGAGCACCGCTACCGTTCTTTATCATCAAAGAATTGCTCAATATTTGGGTTTGAACCCTACAGATCATAAATGCCTCGACTTCATAATGAAAAATGAATATATGACTGCAGGGGACCTTGCACAATTAACTGGTCTTACAACAGGTGCGGTTACAGGAGTAATTGATCGGCTTGAATCGAAGGAACTAGCGCGCAGGGAAAAAGATCCGAACGACCGTAGAAAGATAGTTGTTGTAGCTAACAAAGAAAAAGCATTTAAAGAAGTTGGGCCTTTATTTTCCTCACTTGGAGCCTCAATGGACAATCTGTACAAGGAATATTCGGAAAGAGAACTTCAAACGATTCTGGATTTTGTTACAAAGAGCGTGGAAATCGTACAAAATGAACTGAAAAAATAATATAAATAGCATCTACCCACTTTGGATAGATGCTTATTTCACTTAGAGTAATTACAACTAATGGATGACATTACAGGCAGATAGTAGAATGGGTGAATTATTGAAATACTTAACTACTTCAATCAAATACTTAACTATTATGCTTAAATACTTAATAGAAACGATAGAATACTTAATTTTTTGAACTAAATACTTAACTTATTGATTAAAATACTTAATTTCCATAAATTACTCCCAGGTTATACAGCTAATAATTCCCCTTCCGTACAAACCACCTTATCACATATTATTGATAAATTAAATTGATACAGTAACAGCCTTTGTTCTTACTAATAGCTGCTTGAACTCCTGACTAAACAAATTGCACCGCGCAATGTCTTCCTCAGTGTCGGGTTCTAAGTGTATCTTCAAATTTTGTGAAACAATTGTTGCACCTCTTTCTTTTACCTTATCATGAAATAGATCAACTGCTCCACAAAACTGAGTAAACGACCGATCACCTGATCCAAAGCAGCAGATCACTTTCTCACTATAATCTACACGGTTTAGCTTTTTATAAAATACATCACAGTCATAGTGAAGTGTGCCTCTCCCCCATGTAAACGCTCCGATTAGGATAACTTCATATTGGTATTTGCTTAAAATGTGTCTCTACGACGACAATTCCCTCTTGTTAATAATTCTTAAAATCGCCAACACACAAACCGTCCCTAAAAGAACCATAATAATACAAGCCGCAACTGGGTATAAAATTGGATATCCGAAAACATCAATTGCTTTGAAATCATTAAATAAGAACTCTACCCTTGAAACTTGAAGATAAGAAAATGATAAGATCGTTTGTAAGCTTTCTACAATTCTCAAAAATTCTGGTGCAATAAATATAGCTGCACTTAGAAAGAACGTTATCAACGCATTTTTACAGAAAGATGAAATTAGGACAATTAATAGTGCAAATGACAGTCCAGCTAGAAGATGGATGCCTAGTTGGATCAAGTGATATTCAAACATCGTGAACGCATATGGGGAATCCGCATAAGCTGGGTCCATATAAAGGGTATAAAATTGAATCGGTGTTTCCCAGCCTCCCTTGCCGTGGAGGATGTAATTAAGGATGAAGTTAAAACTTTCCCAACCTACGACAACAAGGAAAGTGTAAATGAGTGCTGCCCAAATTTTCGCCAAAGCTAATGGTTTTCGTCCTTTTTTTGAACTAAATAGATAGTTATCCATTCCAGTAGCATATTCCCTAGAGTAGATTGGAGCAAGTCCAATGAGCAACATAACCCCGAGGACTAAAAACGACCCAAATTGGACAAAGGCTACGGTTTGAGAAGGCCCTGTATGATGAACAAAGTCATCTACACGAATTTCCTCAATCATTTTCATTTCCATTTCAGCTGAGTTCGTGTTCTTTGTTTTTAATTCATTTAGCCTTCTTTCATTTTCCTTCTCCACATGCTCCGATAAGATAATCTTTTGATACATCCAGAGTTGCATTGTCTCCAGATCTGAAAAAATGACCTCCTCATCGCCGCTAACACGTTGCTCCTCCTTCTTCACTAAGGCTGCATACTCATTCTTTGCTTGTACGAGTACTTCCTCTGTAAGTGGACCTTCCCATTGTTGATATATCTCTCTTTCTACTTTTGATTCATATGGATAATTTAATGATAAATACGACATCCCCAACATTATGATAAATGTTACCCATGCGCTGGTTTGCTTAAATATTTTATAAAGCTCAAATTTAAGTAGCTGCACGATTTATATTCTCCTCGTCGAAATAATGCAAATATAAGTCTTCTAGATTAGGTACCTCTTGCTTTGCTGATTCATGTGGTATTGAGTTACTTAAAATTCGTAGTTGAAATTTATCTTGAACACGATTAATATTTCCGACCTTATAGTTACTTTGAAAGTGAACAATTTCTTCTTCTGTTACTAAAACTGACCATACCTTGTCTTCAATACCCTTTAGTAATTTTTGTGGTGTTTCTTGTGAAATCAGTTTTCCGTCTTTAAGCACCAAAATTTCCTTTGCAATAAACTCAATATCCGAAACAATGTGTGTTGATAATAATACAATCCGATCCTTCGATATTTTTGATAAAAGATTTCGAAAGCGAATCCTTTCCTTTGGGTCAAGGCCTGCTGTAGGTTCATCAACAATTAGTATTTTAGGATCATTCAGCAATGCCTGTGCAATGCCGATCCGTCGCTTCATTCCACCTGAAAATTTTCCTACTTTTCCTTTCCTGTCATTACTTAAGCCAACTAACTCTAATACTTCCTTTACCTTGTCATCTGTCTCTTCTTTACTTAGGCCTTTTAAAGCAGAAATATATTTTAATAGCTTTTCTGCGGTAAAATTTTTATAAAGTCCTACCTGCTGTGGTAAATAGCCAATTAATTCCCGGTATTGATGATCCATTTTATTAATATCTTGACCATTTAAATAAATCGTTCCCGATGATGGTTTCATTACACTAGCAAGGATTCGCATCAATGTTGTTTTTCCAGAACCATTCGAACCAAGGATACCGTATACACCTGTAGTTAACTCAACTGTTACTTCATCAAGTGCTTTCTTTTGTCCGAAGCTTTTTGATAGATTATCAATGGTTAAATTCATGCGAAATTCCCCTTCTATAAATCGTTTTTATCTGGAACACAATGGCTGCAGCTGCCATGACTGTAATTATCATATAAAAGATCTTCGGGACACTTTCCAGGATAAATATTCTGCTTAAAAAGTTCCCCATAACGATCCAGAGGATAAGCGCTATTGTGACCGTATAGGTCTTCCTAAATCTAGTTGCGATAGCAAGTGCAATAGAGGTAATAACTGTAAATGGCGCGATCCAATAAAGCATCAATTCCCACACAAGTACATCCCGAATGACTAACGAAATTATGAAGGTTATTACAATATTAATCAGTAAGTTGAATGCTCCAACGACAACCATTTTAGATAGGATTACTTCCTGTAAATTATATTTAAAAGACAATTCCAATTCAGACATACCAGCATTTCGACTTTTCAAAACTTCGATTAACCCCGTTAAGGTAGGAATCGGAGCGAGAAAAAAGATAACTGTATATGGGTTTTGTTTCGTTAAAAACACTGCAGTAAGTGCAATCATAATAAACACCATATTTGCTATCCAAAAAAGTGTACTCATGTAATACACTTCAGTTAAAGCTTGCTTCGCGATTGAGGATGTACGTGTTACAAAGGTTTCCCATTTATTGATTTTTGTTGGCACATAAGGTCTTAGTGTATCAATCGTCTTCATAAATTCTGCCTCATTTGGATACTCAACATCATAATCATCTAATTCGTATTCAAACTTATTCAATAACTCCTGAAGCTCTTCATCTAAATCCTCATCAAGCTCCCACTCATTTTTTTCGGTCCTGTGCTTGTTCATCGTCTCCACCCCTTCCTAAAAGTTTAGTTAATTTATCAAGTCCCTGTCTCAATCTCGATTTCACTGTTGGAACACTGGTATTCGATACGACCGCAATCTCTTTTATTTTCATGCTGTGAAAATACTTGAGGATAAGCACTTCCCTCTGATACTCTGGAAGACTATGAATAGCATTCCTTACCCGCTCCCTTGTTTCCTTTCGCTCAAAAATATAAGGTACACTCTTCTCCTTACTTTCCAACGATTCAGGCAGCTCAGTGTGAAGTAAATTGTTCCGATATTGAGCACTTCCCCAATAATCCCGACAATGATTAACTGCAATGGTGTAGAGCCAGTTTTTGAAAGTTCCTCTATGGGAATAGGATGAAATTCGTTGGATAACCTTAATAAATATTTCTTGAGTAAGGTCATATGCATTTTCCTTATTTCCTACTTTCCGGTACACAAATGCATAGATTGACTTGTAATACTTCCTCGTCAACACTTCCATTGCGGCTTCACTTCCATTATTTATTTCTTTAATTAACTGTTGGTCATCCACACTTCCCACCTCACTCCCGTTAAAAGATTAAACTTGATTGGTTAAGTCCTAATTTCTTTCATTACACATAGTAGCTAAGCTGTTATCTCTTTTTTCTTCATAATTTGATAGATTAACACAATGAAAATTCCAACTAGCACTACCATTAGAAAACATGCAAAAACAGGAGAAAGGAGATTAACACCAAAAATAGTAACAATTGTAGCTTCTACGAAAAAGGGCTGTACCATTAATAAATTTGGGACAAACGCAATCATTGCATTTTTACTAATAGAAGAAATGAGGACTATTACTAACGAATAACATAGTGCTCCTAAAACATGCACTCCCATTAATAGTACATATGCAATATAGATACTTTTTTGTATGGCTATTTTATATAGTTCAAACTTTAACAACTGCATGTACAGAATCTCTCCTCGTCTATTATTTGAGACCACCCTGACTTTACCTGATAGCTATCAAGTTTAAAATCTCATCCATTTATGACGAAGTAGAGTAGAAAAAAGATTTAACTATATTATTTTTTTGATTTATTTTTTCCGTGACTAATAAAAAAATACAATTCCCTCGTACTATAGCCTCTTTTTGTACAAACTCAAGCAAACTCTCAAACGTCAGCATACTATATTTTTGAACAACCATTCCTTTCTTGAAAGGGGGTGAATTTTTATGAACAATGTTCAACCAAGATGTAGCATTTTTGAACTATTCCTTGGTTTCTTAACAGGTTTGGTTTGGTTACTACTATCTGTATTGGGAACACTTACCGGCTTTTTGGGATTACTAGGGCTCGGAGGTATTATTGTTGCAGCTATAAGCCTTATCATTGGTATCATTGGCTTTCTTGCTTTTCTTCTCTTTGGATTATGCATATTCAAGAGAGTGTGGCGCTGTTGCAAAAGTGGATGCTAGAGGATAGTCTAAGCAAACTACTTGTAGACAGTCTCATTATAGGAGACTGTCTTTTTCTTTTTCACACTAGGCGATTACCCAGCATAGTATGGGATGTAATTGAAAGGAGTGGGCGTATGTATAAATATCCTGTCATCATGGCTAATCCACCAGTTGAAGAGGTTACAAGCATTAGTTATCCTACCATTAGTCCAAAGGCCGTAATCGGAACAGATTCTATGATCATTGGAAACATCACCATATCTGATGATGTGTTTATTGGCTTTAAAAACCTCTTACGTGCGGATTCAGGCTATCCCTATTATGTTGGTCCTTATACAAATATTCAGGACAATGTTTTAATGCATGTACATCCAGGTAGAGAGCATGTGACAGTTGGTGCTCAGAAATGGGGAGTATTTTTAGAAGGAGAAAACAGTGTGCTTCACCATGCCTGTGTTCATGGCCCATTATTTATTGGTCGGAATACATTTGTCGGACAGCATGCTAATATTTACGATGCAAAAATTGGTCGGGATTGTGTCATCATGCATGGAGCAACCGTTACAAACGGTGTGAAAATTGCTGATAACCGTTTTGTTGCACCCGGACAGTCTGTATGGAAACAAGAAGACGCAGATGCATTACCACCTGTCCCAGAAAAACATAAAGATTTAAACAGAAGTATTGTAGATCATTATTATCGACTCGGAAAGTCTTATTTAAAAAATACACCGCTTGCGTTCTCATATCGTACACAATAAGGGGCATGGGGAAGGCCACTGTGGGTTTTTAACCGAAGTCCATCCCCTATTACCCATAATTTAAAGGTTAATAATCTACTTCCCTACCCATGATCTTTTCACCTACTATACTTTTCAAATCATTCCCCGAAGGATTTTGGAATACTCTCAATCCGAATTCAGGTGCCACTGCAAATAAGTGATCAAAAATATCTGATTGAATGGATTCATACACATCCCACCGTATATCACTTGTAAATGCATAAATTTCGATTGGCAAGCCATGTTCCGTTGGTGCCAATTGTCTGACGAGCAAGGTCATGTTATCTCTAATTCCTTTGTGATTTTGGAGGTAATGAGTTACATATGCACGAAACACACCGATATTTGTAAGTGCCCGGCCATTCACCGGATTGTTCCTGTTTATCTCATGTTTCGTATTATATTCAGCGATTTCATGTTGTTTAGTTGTTATGTAAGTGGAAAGATAGTGTATATGTTTGAACTTCTCAATCATGTCTTCCGTGCAAAAACTTATGGTATTAGTATCGATAAAAATGGACCGCTTGATTCGGCGACCACCTGACACCTGCATCCCTCTCCAGTTTTTAAAAGAATCAGATACAAGAGCATAGCTAGGAATGGTCGTAATCGTTTTATCAAAGTTTTGTACCTTTACGGTATTTAAAGAGATATCAATAATGTCTCCATCAGCTTCGTACTTCGGCATTTCAATCCAATCCCCAACACGTACCATATCATTAGCAGCAAGCTGGATTCCGGCTACGAGCCCTAAGATTGAATCCTTAAAAATTAATAAGAGCACAGCGGATAAAGCACCAAATCCACTGAGAAGTAGAAACGGACTCTCACCAATCAGGTTGGCAATAACGAGAATGCTACCTAAGGTGAAAATTATGATTTTAGCTACCTGAATATATCCCTTAATCGGCTTGGTTTTTGAGATTTCAAACGTTTTATAAATATCATTGAATGAATTTAACACGTTATTAATCACAAGTAATCCCACAATAATGATGTAAGCAATAACTCCTTTTTCAATCCAATACTGCTGCTCTGGAAAACTTCCTGCAAAGTAATAAATAATAATGGCTGGCACAATGTGAGATAGTCTATGAAAGACCCTTCTCTCCAAAAATATATCATCCCACTTGAAATTATTGTTCTTAATAAAATGGGTGATAAATCTCATGACGATTTTTTTTGTGATATAGTTTGCAACGATACTAAGGATAACTACAAATAAAATCAATAGAAAACCAGCCATATACTCAGCAAAGTTAGGATCCATCCCATATTCGACTAGTTGATTGTGAATAATCTTCATTGTTTCCCTCCCCAAAAATTTATCTTTTCTCTTTAATAAGAACTCTAGATTATTATGTTCTGTAGTTTGGATTTTTAACGTTTTAAAACAAAATACAAACTTATAACACAGGTAATCAAGCTCACATCAAAACTTCAGTAGAATAAAATTTTCGATTCTACCACCTTAAATCATACCACTATTTGGTAGAATATTACTTGGGAGGTGTTTCAAAAGTGACAGGTAAAGAAAATACCGTAGCAAAAGCACTTATGATCGTGGGTTATTTGGCTATCGTTGTTGGAATGATAACAGGATTCAGTTATGGCAGTCAGGAAGAATTAGGTGAACTAAGAGGCGTAATAGGTCTATCATTATTTGTTAGCGGTATCATATGGGGAATTGTATTCTTCGGATTCTCTGAAGTTATAAAGCTACTACAAGGAATTTACAATCAAGGTATACCAAAAAGATCAGTTATAGATACTCTAAAAGAGCAAGGGTCGTCAGCAACGTTAGAAGTAAACGAGAACAAAGTGGAAGCTCGAAGTGTATCGGAAGTAGCACGCAGAGAGATAGATGAATTCTTCAAAGATCGAGGTAACACTGTTCAATCTATTTTACTTACCGATAGAGAAGACTTCTATTTAGTAACGGTTGACGGTGAAGAAGTGGTTGTGGAGTTAGGTGGGTTTAAACCGATAATACGGGCAAAGCGATAACAGAGAGGGCTATCGAAGACAAGGGTCATGTACTTTCCATTTGTTCGAGTAATACTAGAAGGGACAGGTTTGGTTTATCCAGCTCCAAAAGTGCTAGAAAGACTTTCCTGTCCCCCTGTTCCTCACCATACCTTCTCTATCACCCTCATCCAATTCTCACCTAGAATCAGTTTAATTTCCTCATCCTTGTACCCTCTGCTTACTAAGCCTCTAGTAATGTTAATTGCTTCAATATATTGTTCAAATCCTAAGAGAGAGTCGGTTGATGGTAATTTGTCTTCTTTTCGGAATCCGATGGTTGGTGCAATTTTTGTTGCAATCAATTCTTGGACAAATAATGGCATGTTCATTGGCCAATCAGTGCCAATCCCAACATGTTCTACTCCGACGAGCTTTACTAAATGATCGACATGATCTAAGAAGTCATTCATATCTGGTCTTTCTTTTTCCTGATTTAGAAATTGCGGTACTGTCACCAATCCTATGACTCCACCTGTTTTTGCAATCGCTTCAAGAGTGAAATCATCTTTACCTCTAGCGTGTCCACTTACATCTTTACATGCTGTATGGGAGGCGATGACTGGTGCATCTGAAATTTCACAAGCATCTAAAGTAGACTGTCTACCTGTATGCCCTGTATCAACTAAAATTCCTAATTCATTCATTCTCTTTATAAATTTCACACCGAAATTAGAGATACCGGCGTCATTCCGCTCTGTACAGCCCGATCCAACATGATTATGCATATTATAGGTTAATTGAACCACTCTAAGCCCGAATTTATACATCATTTCAAGATTATCTAAATTCGTACCAAGCCACGCAGTATCCTGGGTCGTCACCATCCCTGCTACTTTCCCTTCACGTTTGGCCTGACGAATATGTTCACCTTTCGTTGCTTTTAAAAGCCAGTCAAAAGAGTCAAATTGCTGTTGAACTGCAGTTAAATACTTAATTGATTCCTCCATAGAACGACTATCTTTGCCACCTGAAATTTGTCTATTTCCAGCCGTTATTCCGGAAAGTAGCCAGCTTTCCTTAAACTCCGGTAATTCACCCCTGGCTGCCATGTTAGATGATTCGAGCATAATCTGGAACACATATTCACTTGGGTCATTTACAAACCTTTCACATCTTTTCTTCAATTCTTCTGTTACTTCTTCTGTGAAATTGACTGGTGACATAGGCCCTTGAAAGAGCATATCAATAATGATACTTTCTTCATGTAACCGTTTGGCTCTTGCCTCTTGCTCTGCTGATAAATCAAAGTCGAATAAATGAATGTTCAATCCGTCCATCTCCCTTTCATCACACCAAATGGCAAGCGATTTGCCTACCTTCAACATTTCTAATCTCTGGCTTAGCTGATATACAGATATCCTGTGCGAAGGTACATCGAGGGTGGAATTTACATCCTGAGGGTGGATTTGCTGGTGATGGGAGCTCACCCTTAAGAATGATCCGTTCTTTTACATCGTCAGGATCGGTTTTTGGAATAGCCGATATCAAGGCTTTGGTATACGGATGAAAAGGTTTTTCAAATAACTCATCTTTATCAGCCACTTCAACCATTTCCCCTAAATACATCACCCCTACTCGGTGGGCAATGTGTTCTACTACCCCTAAATCATGTGAAATGAATAGATAAGAAAGACCGAGTTCTTCCTGTAAATCTTGTAAAAGGTTCAAAATCTGTGATTGAACAGAAACATCTAATGCAGATACTGGCTCATCTAAAACAACAATTTTAGGTCTTAAAATAATGGCTCTTGCAATGCCTACTCTTTGACGTTGGCCTCCAGACATTTGATGTGGAAAACGAGTTAAATGACTTTCTGATAACCCTACCAGTTTCATTGTTTCGCTTAACAAATGTTCGTGCTCACTCCGAGGAATCTTATGGGCAATTAATGGCTCTGATAAAATTTCCCTTATCGTTAATTTCGAATTCATACTGGCCATTGGATCCTGAAAGACCATTTGTATATCTTTACGGATGTTGTTCATTTCCCTTTTAGACAGTTTCGTGATATCTTTACCTTGAAAAATCACTTCACCACTTGTAGGTTCAATTAGCCTTAACACACAGCGGCCAGTTGTTGATTTTCCACAGCCTGACTCACCAACAATTCCAATTGTTTCTCTTTCTTTTAATTCCAAGCTTACACCATTAACCGCATGGACATATTGATTAGGTTGAAACCATGCTGATTTTGCTTTGAACTTTTTTTCTATGTTTTTAAGTTCTAGTAGAGTCGTTGTCATATAACCTCCTCCTTCCTCTCGTATAACCAGCATCGACAGGCAGTTTGCCCCTCAATTTCCAAAAGAGGAGGAACTGTACTTCGGCAAATATCCAT
Source organism: Cytobacillus luteolus (assembly GCF_017873715.1). Taxonomy (NCBI): domain Bacteria; kingdom Bacillati; phylum Bacillota; class Bacilli; order Caryophanales; family Bacillaceae; genus Litchfieldia; species Litchfieldia luteola. The sequence goes on along the minus strand of NZ_JAGGKM010000001.1, from coordinate 16,536 downwards.
TGCTTGTGGGCAGCGATCTACAAATCGGCAACCAGGTGAGTACTCATCAGGAGTTGGAACCTGACCGACAATCGATTTCAATCTTCGTTCCCCTTTTGATTGATGAGGTGTTGACTGGATTAAGCCTACTGTATATGGGTGTCTTGGATTCCGCAGTAACGTTCTTGTATCTGTTGTTTCAACAACCTGGCCCGCATACATGACAACGACTCTGTCACACATTTCTGCTACCACCCCTAAATCATGTGTTATCAGTAGAATTGACATCTCTAAATCTTCTTTTAACGAACGTAACAAATCTAAAATCTGAGCTTGGATTGTCACATCAAGTGCTGTTGTTGGTTCATCAGCAATAAGCATCGTTGGTTTACACGCAATGGCCATTGCAATCATGACACGCTGCTTCATCCCTCCCGATAACCTATGAGGATACTCATGAAAAATTTCATTTGCTCTTGGGATTCCAACTAGATTTAGAAGTTCCACAACCTTTTGTTTTACTTGTGTACCCTTTATTTTTTCATGCTTTTCAATGACTTCACCAATTTGTGTTCCAATCGTTAAAACTGGGTTTAAAGATGTCATAGGATCCTGAAAAATCATAGAAATCTCTTTTCCTCTGATTTTCCTCATTTCTTTTTCTGTTTTACTTACTAGATTCGTATTTTTATATAGTACTTCTCCACTTGAAACTTTCCCATGCTTATCTAGTAACTGAAGGATAGAAAGTGAAGTAACACTTTTCCCACATCCTGATTCCCCTACAATTCCTAAAACCTCGCCTTTTTTCAACGAAAAATGTACATCATCGACAACCGTTAGCGGACCGTTCTTCGTTTCAAATTGAGTAGTCAACCCATTTACTTCAAGTATATTTGACATCTGTTCTTCCACCTCCTTATGTCTGATCATTTATCGTGATGATTTCGGGTCAAAAATATCTCGCAATGCATCTCCTAAAAAATTGACTGCAAAGACTACCATTGTGATGGCTATACCAGGAAAAGTAGCCAACCACCAAGCATCATACATATAGTTTTTTCCTTCAGCAAGCATGGTACCCCATTCTGGAGTTGGAGGTTGTGCACCTAAACCGATGAAGCTAAGTGCTGCCGTATCTAAAATCGCAACTCCGATAAAAAGTGTTGTATACACTAACAGTACACCCGCTACGTTAGGTAGAAACTGCCTTCGTAAAATCCAACTATGTGAACTGCCAATTGAACGACTAGCTTCCACAAATTCAGACGATTTTATTGATAGCGCTGTTCCTCTTATCAATCTAGAAAAACCCGGTATTGATGCCACACCGACTGCTATCATTGCATTTGTTAGGCTTGGTCCTAATATAGCAACAATCGCTAACGCTAAAATGATACTTGGTAAAGCTAGCAAAATATCCATAATTCGCATTAACACATTATCTACCCAACCTCCAACATAGGCACTTACTAATCCTAGAAATGTACCAATGAAAAACGTTATTGATACAGCTAACAAGGAAACGCTTATCGTAACACGAACACCATAGATGAGACGTGAAAGAACATCCCTTCCAATCGCATCTGTTCCTAATAAATGCTCTTTATTCGGCGCTTGTAAAATCGATTCATAAAACTGCTTCTCTGGGTCAAATGGTGCGAGTATTGGGGCGAATATTCCAATAAGGACAACGATGAATAGAAAGATAATGCAAACAAATGCTCGTTTATCTTTGGCTAACTTTTTTAATGTATCCGACTTAATTTTTATTGGATACTTATGTGTAATTCGTGCTTGGATTGGTTTGAAGGTTTCTAGTTTTACTTTTGCCATTCATCACGCCTCCTTTGTCCCAATTTCCACTCGAGGATCAATGATACTGTATAATACATCTACTAAAATATTCATACTGACATACACAACACCCATAAATAAAACAATCCCTTGAATTAGAGGAAAGTCTCTCGACATGATTGCACCAAGTGCTAAAGTACCAAGACCTGGCCAGTTAAATACTTGCTCAATAATAACTGTCCCGCCGAGTAAAGCTGCCATCTGCAATCCGACAACTGTTACAACAGGGATTAATACATTTCGAAGCGCATGTCGAAATAAAATAAGACGATCATCAAGTCCTTTTGCTCTTGCCGTTCGAATGTATTCATTTGATAGAACTTCAACCATACCATTCCTAGTCAGCCTCATAATCATTGTTGATGCAACGACACCGAGAGTAATTGACGGTAGAATAAGGTCTCGTAAACCTGTACCATTTGCAATCGGAAACCAACCAAGTTTGACTGAAAACACTAACACTAATAAAATTGCTAACCAAAAGCTTGGAATCGATATACCTAAAGTAGCAAAAACAGTACAAAGTTTATCAATGAATGAATCTTTAAATCTAGCAGCTAATATTCCTAGAGTTATCCCAATGACTACTGCAACAAACAAACCAAAAACTGCTAATTTCACTGTTTCAGGAAAACGGTCTATGATTTCGGTCAAGACAGGCCTACCTGTTTTTAGAGACGTTCCAAAATCTCCTTGAAGTGCATTGGTGATGTATTGCCCGTATTGAACCACAAGGGGCTTATCTAGCCCCAAGTGGTTATTTAATTTTGCAACCTGTTCAGGTGTTGCATTTATTCCAAGCATAATCTTAATAGGATCACCCGGAATAAAATGAATTAACAAGAATGAAAAGATGGAAATGCCAAAGATGACTAGAATACCGGATAAAACCCGATTAATAATGAACTGCTTCATTACTGCTTCACCCAGCTATCGTGGAATTCAATATAAACGTTATTCATTTTCACATCTTGCACTCTACTATTTACAACATAAAAAACTTTCTCGGCGTAAATTGGTACCCAATATGCGTTTTCAACAACAATCTCTTGAACACGGGCATACACTTTTCTTCTTTCCTCTGGGTCAATGGTTGTTCTACCCATATCTAAATAATCGTCTAACTCTTTATTTTTTACTCGAACGTGGTTTAATCCACCAATCTGACTCGAATGGAATAACAATGTTAAGATGTCAGGATCACCGTATGAGTAGGCAAGGAATGACATATCATAATCTCCCTGTGATACTTTTTCAATTAACGTTCCAGCTTCCATGGATTGGATATTTACTTTGATTCCGATATCTTTAAGCATCCCTTGAACCATCTGAGCTGCTTGATTATGCTGAGCCATGACTAACAGTTCAAATGTAAGTTCCTCCCCATCTTTCTCCATAACCCCATCACCATTTGTACTATAACCAGATTGTTCTAAAAGATTTGTTGCTTCATCAGGGTTCAATTTATGACCATATTTTTCCACATTTGGATCATAACCAAAAATAGTTGCTGGAATGGGACCATATGCAGGTGTACCTTCACCATTTAGGACAGCCTTAATGATGGCTTCTTTATTGACTGCCATATTGATTGCCTTTCTAACATTTAGATCTGAAAGCACTTCATTTTCAAGATTCATCTCTAAAAATAAACCTAGACCTTGGCGTTCAGCTTCTAAAATATAGAAATCAGGGTTATTACGATATCTTTGAACATCCTTTGGCGCAACATTCATTGCAACATCAATAGAACCACTATCAAGTGCAGCAAGCATTGTTTGCTGATCTTGAATAAATTTATAAACAAGCTGATCAGGATATGCTTTCCCTTGGTTTTCTAAAGAAGCTTGTGGCCAGTTAAAGTCATCATTTCTTTCTAATGTGATGGATTGTCCTGTTACCCATTCTTTGAAAATAAATGGTCCAGCACCAACTGGGTTTCTACCATAATTATCACCGTGTTTTTCAATGGCTGCCATAGATAATGGCTGCAGGTAGCCTCGACTTGATAAATTTCGTAAAAACGGTGCTGATGGAGCCGCAAGCTCAATTATAAATGTTTGATCATCCGGTGCAGATGTTGACTGAATGCCAGGTACAAGGCTTGCAGCTACTGTTGCACCAGTATCAGGATTTAAAATTCGGTCATACGTGTCTTTAAACACTTGAGCCGTTAAAGGAGTCCCATCTGTGAAAGTTACTCCTTGGCGAATTTTTAATGTAATTGTTTTACCATCTTCAGAAACCTGATAACTTTCTGCTAGATTTCCTTCTAATTCATTTGTTTCTGGATTTACCCCAAGCAGTGTTCCGCCAAGATGATGAGTAATAGCACTGGCAACCGCCATCGCTGTCTTATGAACGTCTAACGTATCAGGCTCTTCCATGGAACCGATCGTAATTGTGCCACCAGACTGAGGTTCAGAACTTACTTCAGGTTTAGTATTGTCAGAATCTGATGAATTATCTGAATTTTCACTGGGTGTAGAAGTAGAGTTAGTACTGCATCCAACAATAATAAACAAGGATAGAACCAGCATCATAAAAAACCAAATTGATTTACTCATCGCTTTAATCGCCATTTTAGTTCCTCCTATTTTACTTTAGGTACTTGCCTAAATCCAAATGCAGCGCGGACAACTTGGTTGTTATCGTCCTTTACAAAACGAAGGGAAAGCTCTGATTCTCTGAACCCAACCATAAATGTATCATTGCCAATTGGCTTTATATGTGAAAGTTCTAGCCCTTCCGCTTTAAGTTGGAGTTTACCGTCTTCAACAACAACCTCATATTTCGTTCCCTCTCCTGAAGCATATTCTCCTTCATATTGCTTTAACTCAGCTTCTGAAATGTCTATTACTTCGTAAGATAAATACGAGTCAGTGACTGATTTTCCTAACTGATCGGCAAATGCTGTTTCTAGTAGTTTCGTAGACGGTACTCCTGCTAGATTTGCAAAAGAAACTCCAGATAATCCTAGTTCAGGAAGGATATTCAATTGTGCTGCCACTCCTTTAAGAGAGCCACCATGTTCAACAAGCTTGTATCCGTAGTAATCAGGCGTAACCATCACACCATACCCATAGTAACGACCTTTATCGCACTCAATAAATGGTGTTGTGATTAATTCAACACTCTCTGGTGTTAAAATTTGAGCATTTCCAACTCTTCCTTTATTACGATAGATTTCTGCATATTTAAGCATGTCATTTACAGTTGATTTTAAAAATCCTGCTGCACGCATGGATGGCGCATCCCAAGGGTTATTCGATTCAAAGATAATCGTTTCACCGTCTTTTTTACGAGAGTTGTAGAGTGATGATACATCATCATGGTCAACTAACTCTTCTAGATGGAATACACTATTTTTCATTCCAGCTGGATCCAAAATATAGTCTTTCATATACTGTTCATAGGTAATTCCACTAACTCTCTCAATAATTGCACCTAAAAGTGAATAGCTATCATTCGAATAGCTAAATTCTGTTCCTGGTGCTCCCAATAACGTAAATTCTTGAGTTGCAATATCTGCCATTAACTCCTCAAACGTATCAACACTTTCATTTTGCTGCTCTGATGCAGCTTTCTCAACCGTACCTATATCACCTTCCGTTTGACCTTCATCCTCAAACTTCGGATCATTTGCAATACTCTTACTTAACGCCTTATATAGAGTCGGTAAGGGTGGTAACCCCGCTGAATGTGTCATGAAATGGTGAATCGTCATTTGTTTTGTGTATTCTTCATTAGGGGTTTTAAATTCTGGTAAGTATTTGACAACTGGATCTTGTACGTTTAATTTTCCTGTTTCGTGTAGCTGCATAATCGCTACACATGTAAATGCTTTTGTTACTGAACCGATTCCAAAAACGGTATCAGCTGTCAATGGGAGTTTGTTTTCGACATCGCGGTAACCAAAACCTTTATCATAGAATAATTGACCATCTTTTGCTAATCCAATTGAAAAGCCTGGTACATCAAACTTCTCACAAATCTCTTGGCAATATTGTTCAAATTCTCGAGTTACTGTTTTTTGTGTCATTTAAAAACATCTCCCTTTTCCCTAATTTTTTTATTATAAACTTGTATGTCTTGTACAAGTTACAACCATTATTTTAAAAACCTTATTGATAGAGCGTTGAAGCAATAAGTGAACTTTTTCCTGCTATTCAGGCCAATATGTTTTTATTTGAAAATACCGTCTTGCTTACTCGGTAATGTTCAAGTACTTTTCGGTTTACTTCATAGCCAATACCTGGTTTATTAGGCACATGAATCACACCATTTTCTACTATTACCTCAGGATCAATAATGTCATTTTCCCAATACCTAGAAGATCCTGCGGTATCACCCGGTATTACAAACTGAGGCAGCGTTGTTATCGCAACATTATGGGCGCGACCAATACCTGCTTCTAGCATTCCTCCACACCAGACCGGAATTCCTTGCTGTGCACAATAATCATGGATTTTCTTAGATTCCGTTATTCCACCTACACGGCCAATTTTTATGTTAATGATTTTACAACTACCTAACTCAATTGCTTTTCTAGCATCCTCGAAAGAATGTATGCTTTCATCTAAGCAAATGGGAGTAGCCAGTTCTGATTGCAATTTTGCATGATCGATAATATCATCGTGTGCAAGTGGCTGTTCAATCATCATCAAGTCTAAGTCATCCAGTTTTTTTAGAGTGTCAATATCATCTAATGTGTAAGCTGAGTTAGCATCAGCCATTAGCAAGATACTCGGAAAATGTCTTCTTACTTCCTTAAGCATTTCATAATCTGCACCAGGCTTTATTTTAACTTTCATTCGTTTATAACCTTCATTTACATAACCTTCGACTACTGAAACAAGATCCTTTGCTGTTGGTTGAATCCCAATACTGATTCCAACCTCAATTTGTTGCTTTGTCCCACCTAGTTCTTTGTATAACGGGTTACCATTTCGTTTAGCATATAAATCCCAAACTGCACCCTCTAATGCTGACTTTGCCATATTGTTTCTACGTATGAATTCGAACCGTTTCGACACTTCATCAGGATGGTTGATTGGTGATTCAAGTAATAATGGAATCAAAAATTGCTCCATCACATGCTTGTTTGTCTCAACTGTCTCCTCACTGTACCAAGGGCTTGAAAAAGCAGCTGACTCTCCAAATCCAATCGCACCAGTTTCATCCTCCATTTCAACCACGAAAAACTCCTTATCACTGAAGGTTCCAAAGCTTGTCGTAAATGGATCCTTTAGACGCATAACCATACGGTGAAGAGTTATTTCACGAATGGAGATTGTCTTTTGGGTCATGTTATCTCCTCCTTCTATCTTGTAGTAATAAAGCTAACTTACTTCATAAAGATTCTTTGAATATTTCCTCCTAATATGGCTTCAAGTTCAACTTGGGAATACCCCCTATTCACAAGGCCATCATACAGCTGAGGTATAGATTGATGACCTTTAACAATATCAAATGGTTTCCTTGGTAAACTTGCTAAATCATCAGGAGAGACATATTTCATAAAATCCTCACAAAGGTCAAGCCCTAGCGCCACATGTTCAACACCTGCCACCTTTACAAGATGATCAAGATGGTTCATCAATTGTTCCAAAGTTGAATCTTTATCCTCATCCCCGACGAGCATGCTGGCCGCATTCACACCAATCACGCCATTCGTCTTTGCTATTGCCTTTATTTGCTCATCGGTTAAATTGCGCATCGTAGAGCAGAGTGACCGAGCATTAGAATGAGAAGCGATAACTGGCTTAGTCGCCATTTCAATCACATCCCAAAACCCTTCATCATTTAAATGAGAAACATCAATGGTCATTCCTAGTTTTTCGGCTTCCGCTATTACCTTCACACCAAAGCTACTAATCCCTCCTTTTTTCCCTTCCTTAGTTGGCTGAAAGAAGCTGCCATCGGCTACTGCGTTTCGTCGACTCCAAACTAATCCTAGATTTCGAACTCCTAACTCATAAAAAACACGTAACAAGCTAAGGTCTGTCCCGATGGGTTCTGCTCCTTCTATCGAAAGGAGAAAGCCAATTTTGTTGGATTGCTTCGCTTTATTCATGTCTTCACCATTAAAGCAAATCATTAACTTATCAGGTGATTCGTTCACTTCTTCATATAGTGCACTAATTTGACTTAATGCTTTTCGTAGCCCCATTTCTGGTAAATAACCACTATCTACAAATAAAGCCGCGACAATGACATTCACACCACCTTCAATGAAACGTGGGTAATAGTCTGTCTCAATTACCTTTGTTCTACCTCTTTCTCTTTGGATTTGGACATCCATTAATAGATCAAAATGGCCATCTATTACTAATTTGTTATGTAGCACACTCACGAACTCACCTCATCTTCAGTAAGATTGACCTCAACATCTTTTGTACCTTTTATTGCAAATACATAATTTTCACTACTATGTTGGTCATAGCCAGCCATGTGTTTATGAACGATAGGGTTATCAGATGCAGCAATACTTGTTACTAGCAAGTTTAAAAGAGAAAATGTAGGTGTGATTCCTTTTAACGGAATAGGCGTTGGTGCAATAACTCTAAATAAAATATCAGCATATTGTCCAATTGGGGATAGTCTGTCATCCGTTATCGCAATAATACAAGCGCCTTTCTCCTTTGCTGCCTTTACAAAAGAAAGCGTCTCCCGAACGTATCTGGGGAAGGAAATTGCAACTACTACAGTGTCCTTACTCACCCTAGATAACAAATAGTTTGAATCCTCAATTTCTCCTCGGTACTGTGTCGTATTTCCAACAACAATGTTTAGAGCAAACATAAACCAACTCGCTGGACCATAAGAGGAACGAAACCCAAGCACAATGCGATTGTCGGCATTTATTAATTTTTCAACGGCCATTTGATATTGCTTAAAATCAATATCCTCTAATGTAGCTTTCACATAGGCATTATCTTGTTCTATTACATATTGAATTAGGTTTGTATCCTTTAAAGTGTGGGACATTTCTCGGAAATTCTCGATGGGGTTCGTTGATGAAGTATCTTCTAGTAAGCTTGATTGAATTTCCTTTTGCAGTTCACTGAATCCAGAGTATTCTAGGATATAGCATAGGCGAATGACGGTTGTTTCACTCGCCCCACATGCTTGCCCTATTTGTTTTGCCGTTTGAAAGGCAACTTCTTTTGGAAAGTCAATAAAGTATTTTGCGACTACTTTTTGTCGTTTCGTAAACTCGTTATATTTTTTTCTAATTCGATCTTTATATTGTTCCATTTAACGAATCCTTTCTGTGAGGAAGTGGAATTGTTTCTTTTGCGAATACTATTCTTTCTGCTCCATTACCTTCACAAGTGAAAGGCTTAAAATTTTAACTCCATTTAAGAGAGCATTCAGATTAAAGCTCATATTTGGATGATGTAATCCTGGTGATAGTCCAGTCCCTAAGCCTACCATTGTAGCCTGTAAGTTCGGATACGTCTGTTTGTAAAAATGAAAGTCTTCTCCACCTGGTGTAACTGGTGCTGGTACAAGTCCTTCTTCCCCTATTGCTTCAACTATTGCTTCTTTTACCACTTCCTCAATCTCAGGACTTGGTTCTGCAGCCACCATCGAGGCTTGAGGTTCAAGATTTACTTTAGCATAGTTGATTAACCCTGCTGTAATCGTAGCGTGACGAACTTTTTCAAGTAAATCAGTCATTACAGTATTATTCTCTGCTCTTACATCAATACCAAATTCCGCAAAATCTGGGATGATATTAAGGTTATTTCCACCTGCCTTGACCATTGTTACCTTTGCTGATGCTGAAACTGTTGGGTCAATTTTAATAGAATTTACAGCTTGAATGATTGCCGCAATTGAATCAGCAACATTAATGCCCAGGTTAGGCCTCGACCCATGTGCCTGTATACCTTTAACTTCACCCTTTAAAAGAGTCGTTGCTCCATGATAGATAGCAGGTGATGCTACACCAAATGGCATCTCCTGAATTGGACGAACATGAATACCCATAAGGTAATCAAGACCTGCCACTACTCCTGTTTCAATAATCGCTTTAGCTCCATTTCCAGACTCTTCTGCTGGTTGAAAGATAATCTTGATCAAGCCCTTTGGTTCAAAGCCAATTTCCTTTAGACATGTGATAGCATGAAGAACCATTGTCATATGTCCATCATGTCCACAAGAGTGGTTGGCCTTCCATTCTCCATCAACAAGCTGCCACAAAGCATCAATGTCTGATCTGATTCCGATTTTTGGTCCATCTTCTTTGTTTCCCCAGTAACCAACAACTCCTGTATGGTTATTAAAAGTTTTATAAGTTATGCCTAGTTGTTCTAGTTTCGAACATAGAAACTTAGTAGTCTCAACTTCCTTCCAACTTATTTCTGCATTCGTATGTAGATGATGATAAGTTGATTTAATCGATTCCTCGTTTTTCATCACCCAATCTTTTATAGCATGTATCACGTCATCCCTCCGTTAATGTATTTTCTACTACGTAAAAATGAATATCTGCATCTTGCTCTTTTTGCACTCTTTTGATGATATAGCCACATGATAATGCATTACTTAGTGAAGTTCTTACTGCATATCTCCAGGCAAATGCGACATCTGAATTGTGTTGTTTAATGAATTGAATGTTAGAAGGTACTGGAACACGGTATCCGTTTTGACTCAAATCAAAATTATGCTCTAGGGGTAGTGGGGTTGGAAATTCAATTCCATGTTCCCAATTAAGAAGTAATTGGTATTCATTATTTGTGTGGTTGCTTCCTGAGGTAAAAATCGCGTTTTCTACACGCTTTGAACAAATATCCCATTCTATTAACAATCGGTCTGTGGGAAGTCCTTTGTTCAATTTATCCTTCATTTCTCCATAGTAAGAAGGAATATATCGTTTAGAATAGGCTCCTAGCTTACAGAGATTAAAATAGCCATTCCTTATTTCTAATGGGTCATACGTCCAGACAATTTTTTTATATCCTGTATTTATTGCCCATTCTCTTTGCTTAATCTTAAGTTCGTAGCCAATTCCTCTATTCTGGTATTCTGGTAAAATACCTGTCATATGAGAAACTAAATAGGCCTCTCCATCATTAAAGCCTGCAAATCCGTAACAAAATCCTACTAATTGCTCTCCAGCAAAGGCTCCAATTACTAACCCGCCATGATTAATAGAAGCTACTAATTGAGGTTGAGGAGAAACAACATCTTGACTCCAAATATCAACTTGGAGCGCAACTACTTTATTAATATCCTCCAACTGATCTATCCGTTTATATGTAATCGCTTTCATTTGATTCATTTTCCTTATCTACACCCCCAATTTGGATTCAATATCACACAGGGTACAATATATATTTAGAAGTTTACACTTTATTTCTTATTTCATTTTGAAGTGTTAGCTTTTTTTAAATTATAAACGAATACAAATAACAAAACAATATGAAAATATAAAAAATTCTAAATATTATATTTCAGGTTCTAGTCATATGGTCTTTTATGTAGAATAAACTATTTAGTTGTAGAGAAAATACTGAAAATCATTATTAAATAAAACTATAAACAGCAGGAAAAAGACCAACTTTATTAAGTCGGTCTTAAGTCTATCCACAAAAGATGCTGGTTTGCACCTTAACTTTATTTTTGTTTTAATATCCAATCACCAATATCCTTAATTACATTTAGATCTACGTTGCCTGGTACCATATACTCATCAATTGTTCCTTTTTCTTGTCCCTCATATTGAACAAAAAAGTGATTTAGCTTTGGATAGCTTACTAGAGTTACATTCTTATGTTCCTCTAATAATTCTTGCCACAGTTTAAAGTCCTTCTCATAGTAAACTTGGAAGTCGTCTTCACCTTGCATAATCAATATTGGCTTCTCTGCTTGTAAGATTATAGATTTTGCACTAAATTGCTCCATTTCCTTTAAGTAATATCCACCTATCCCAAATACAGTGGTTCTATTTGCCTCGCTATCCGTCATTTCTTGTAAAAGAAGTGCTTTTTCCAATTCTATCTCTATTAGCCTATCTTGTTGTTTTCTACTAGACTCACGCATTTCCTGCTTCTTTAGTGCAGCAATATTCTGGTCATAGGCAATTTCCCATAATGGTCTTGGAGAACTACCTAGCATAATAATACCTGCAAAATTTCCACCCTGCATATCTATTCGAGGAGCCAGCATTCCACCAAGGCTATGTCCGACTACAAACACCTTATTTTCATCTATACGATTATCTTTTTTTAGTAGTTGTGCTGCGCGAATTGCATCTTCGACTGTCTCCTCATATACAGTTATCTCACTAATTTGCTGTGCCATTTTATTACCATGAGCATACGTCCTTTTATCATAACGAATAACAGCAATACCCTGTTGAGCAAGGCCCCAGGCAATATCACGAAAAGGCTTATATGCAAATGCTGTTTCATCCTGATCACTCGGACCTGAACCGTGTATCAAAACAACAGCTGGAAGCGCCTCTTGATTATCTTTCGGTAGGGTTAAAGTACCATTTAACTCATATTCAGTATTTTCACCGACAATAATCTTCTCTTCCACTACTTCCTCTTTAAATACCTTCTCTTCATTTGCACATCCAGCTACAACCAGTAGCATTATTAACATTAACAACTTTTTACTAATTCGTAAAACATTCACTAAATGTCACCTCTATTTCAAAAAATAACGAGAAACTCGATAGAAAATATGTAAATAAGTGTCCTAATAGCTTATACGTTACAATTTATAAAAGGTTTCTTCCAAATTGTAATTGATGGTTTAAAGTGAATGTGAGTAGAATGCATTGATTATTTGAGCTAACAGTTATAGTTAAATGAGAACATAAAAAAACCTCACACAATTAAGTGTGAAGCTTGATTTATCAGCGTTTTTAGCTATCTAGTAATACCGGTGGCCGGGGTCGAACCGGCACTCCAGAGGAACACGATTTTGAGTCGTGCGCGTCTGCCAATTCCGCCACACCGGCAAAATATTGCCATTATTCGTATGTCTAAGTTGAAAATATGCCGAGGACCGGAATCGAACCGGTACGGTAGTCACCTACCGCAGGATTTTAAGTCCTGTGCGTCTGCCAGTTCCGCCACCCCGGCATGATAAAAAGGATGGTCTTTTTTGGAGGCGACACCCGGATTTGAACCGGGGATAAAGGTTTTGCAGACCTCTGCCTTACCACTTGGCTATGCCGCCGTCTGGAGCGGAAGACGGGATTCGAACCCGCGACCCCCACCTTGGCAAGGTGGTGTTCTACCACTGAACTACTTCCGCAAAATGGCTGGGCTAGCTGGATTCGAACCAACGCATGACGGAGTCAAAGTCCGTTGCCTTACCGCTTGGCTATAGCCCAATGAAGAAGCTCTATTGATAAAATATTATTTAAAATAAAATGGGGCGACTGATGGGAATCGAACCCACGAATGCCTGAACCACAATCAGGTGCGTTAACCACTTCGCCACAACCGCCATAGACAAAAAAATTTGGCAGGGGCAGTAGGAATCGAACCCACACCGGAGGTTTTGGAGACCTCTGTTCTACCGTTAAACTATGCCCCTATTAAGTTTTAAAAAAAATGGTGGAGGGGGACGGATTCGAACCGCCGAACCCGGAGGGAGCGGATTTACAGTCCGCCGCGTTTAGCCACTTCGCTACCCCTCCACAAAAAAAGGAATGGTGCCGGCGAAAGGAGTCGAACCCTCGACCTACTGATTACAAGTCAGTTGCTCTACCAACTGAGCTACACCGGCAAATTATTAATTTGTATTAAAAAATGGTGGCTCAGGACGGAATCGAACCGCCGACACAAGGATTTTCAGTCCTTTGCTCTACCAACTGAGCTACTGAGCCAACATATGGCGGTCCCGACCGGGATCGAACCGGCGATCTCCTGCGTGACAGGCAGGCATGTTAACCGCTACACCACGGGACCTTGGTTGCGGGGACAGGATTTGAACCTGCGACCTTCGGGTTATGAGCCCGACGAGCTACCGGACTGCTCCACCCCGCGATAATAAATATGAAACGTTATTTTCGCTTTGCGAAAAAACGTTGGTGGAGGATGACGGGATCGAACCGCCGACCCCCTGCTTGTAAGGCAGGTGCTCTCCCAGCTGAGCTAATCCTCCAGATGTGTTTAATGGTGACCCCTACGGGATTCGAACCCGTGTTACCGCCGTGAAAGGGCGGTGTCTTAACCGCTTGACCAAGGGGCCAATATATAAGTTATAGTGGCGGAGAGCAAGGGATTCGAACCCTTGAGACAGTGGTAACCGCCTACACGATTTCCAATCGTGCTCCTTCGACCACTCGGACAGCTCTCCAGAATGGCTCCACAGGCAGGACTCGAACCTGCGACCGATCGGTTAACAGCCGATAGCTCTACCACTGAGCTACTGTGGAATATTAGGAAATACTATTTATTAAAATACAAGCCTAGCAACGTCCTACTCTCACAGGGGGAAACCCCCAACTACCATCGGCGCTGAAGAGCTTAACTTCCGTGTTCGGCATGGGAACGGGTGTGACCTCTTCGCCATTGTCACTAGACTTATTTAATAAGACAATTTCTATTATAATATCTTTATAGAAATTATCAAGAGGAAATTTTTGTTCCTTCAAAACTAGATAACGATAAGACATTCAAGTAAAGAATAAGTGGTTAAGTCCTCGAACGATTAGTATCAGTCAGCTCCACACGTCACCGCGCTTCCACCTCTGACCTATCAACCTGATCATCTTTCAGGGTTCTTACTAGCTTGCGCTATGGGAAATCTCATCTTGAGGGGGGCTTCATGCTTAGATGCTTTCAGCACTTATCCCTTCCACACATAGCTACCCAGCGATGCCCTTGGCAGAACAACTGGTACACCAGCGGTGTGTCCATCCCGGTCCTCTCGTACTAAGGACAGCTCCTCTCAAATTTCCTACGCCCACGACGGATAGGGACCGAACTGTCTCACGACGTTCTGAACCCAGCTCGCGTACCGCTTTAATGGGCGAACAGCCCAACCCTTGGGACCGACTACAGCCCCAGGATGCGATGAGCCGACATCGAGGTGCCAAACCTCCCCGTCGATGTGGACTCTTGGGGGAGATAAGCCTGTTATCCCCGGGGTAGCTTTTATCCGTTGAGCGATGGCCCTTCCATGCGGAACCACCGGATCACTAAGCCCGACTTTCGTCCCTGCTCGACTTGTAGGTCTCGCAGTCAAGCTCCCTTGTGCCTTTACACTCTGCGAATGATTTCCAACCATTCTGAGGGAACCTTTGGGCGCCTCCGTTACATTTTAGGAGGCGACCGCCCCAGTCAAACTGCCCACCTGACACTGTCTCCCATGCGGATCACGCATGAGGGTTAGAATTTCAATACAGCCAGGGTAGTATCCCACCGATGCCTCCACCGAAGCTGGCGCTCCGGCTTCTACGGCTCCTACCTATCCTGTACAAGCTGTACCAAAATTCAATATCAGGCTGCAGTAAAGCTCCACGGGGTCTTTCCGTCCTGTCGCGGGTAACCTGCATCTTCACAGGTACTATAATTTCACCGAGTCTCTCGTTGAGACAGTGCCCAGATCGTTACACCTTTCGTGCGGGTCGGAACTTACCCGACAAGGAATTTCGCTACCTTAGGACCGTTATAGTTACGGCCGCCGTTTACTGGGGCTTCGATTCAGAGCTTCTCTTGCGATAACCCCTCCTCTTAACCTTCCAGCACCGGGCAGGTGTCAGCCCCTATACTTCACCTTGCGGTTTCGCAGAGACCTGTGTTTTTGCTAAACAGTCGCCTGGGCCTATTCACTGCGGCTTTTCTGGGCTATTCACCCTAAAAAGCACCCCTTCTCCCGAAGTTACGGGGTCATTTTGCCGAGTTCCTTAACGAGAGTTCTCTCGATCACCTTAGGATTCTCTCCTCGCCTACCTGTGTCGGTTTGCGGTACGGGCACCTCTCACCTCGCTAGAGGCTTTTCTTGGCAGTGTGAAATCAGGAACTTCGGTACTATATTTCCCTCGCCATCACAGCTCAGCCTTATGGAAAGCGGATTTGCCTACTTTCCAGCCTTACTGCTTGGACGCGCATATCCAACAGCGCGCTTACCCTATCCTTCTGCGTCCCCCCATTGCTCAAACGGTGAGGAGGTGGTACAGGAATTTCAACCTGTTGTCCATCGCCTACGCTTTTCAGCCTCGGCTTAGGTCCCGACTTACCCTGAGCGGACGAGCCTTCCTCAGGAAACCTTAGGCATTCGGTGGACAAGATTCTCACTTGTCTTTCGCTACTCATACCGGCATTCTCACTTCTAAGCGCTCCACCAGTCCTTACGGTCTGACTTCGCTGCACTTAGAACGCTCTCCTACCATTGATCGTTAGATCAATCCACAGCTTCGGTGATACGTTTAGCCCCGTTACATTTTCGGCGCAGAGTCACTCGACCAGTGAGCTATTACGCACTCTTTAAATGGTGGCTGCTTCTAAGCCAACATCCTGGTTGTCTAAGCAACTCCACATCCTTTGCCACTTAACGTATACTTTGGGACCTTAGCTGGTGGTCTGGGCTGTTTCCCTCTTGACTACGGATCTTATCACTCGCAGTCTGACTCCCATGGATAAATCTTTGGCATTCGGAGTTTGACTGAATTCGGTAACCCGATGAGGGCCCCTAGTCCAATCAGTGCTCTACCTCCAAGATTCT